>JBEIJY010000005.1:0-103396 GCA_040380025.1 Bdellovibrionales bacterium
AAGAAGGGAAGGGCTTAAATGGCAATTGGGATTCGGGCAGCATCGTTTCATGCCTGTTCTAAAGCACGAAAAATGCCAATCATATCAGCCACGAAAAAATTTTTGGCCGTCAGGAAAGCGCAGGCTCGGGGGGCAGTTTGGATCAGATACCGTTCCCGGATTTCCTGAGAAGCGCGTTGCAGGATTGCCGCGCGGTCCAGAGTGTTTCGATTCTGGATTGAACTCTTTTTTCGTACAAAATGCCCGCCTGCCGGAGCCCGAGCAAAAGGGCGAAGCCGCCGATCTTCACCGGAAGAAAGGGCATCGAGGAGGCCGTCATCGAGACTACGCTCACGACCGATCCCACTGCCGCACGCTTGCGGAGGGCCGCTTTTTTATAATCTTCATTCAGGTTGGGTTGAAGATTCAACAGATCCTGATACCGGTTCACCGCGCGGTCCCAGATTTGCTGGGAGTTGAAGGCGGCCAAAAAAGATGCGGTGAGCTCGAAGCCGGATGGAAAAGGAACCGGCAATCCCAGCATGGATCCGAGGCCGGATTCGAGGCCGAGCACACTCACCGTGAACAAGGCCTCGAACAAGCCCCAGTTCGCCTTGCCATGAAGTCGGTCGAGATCGTATTTTTTGACCGGGTCAGAGAGTTTTTTGTCGAGCCAGGACCAAGTCCCGGGCTTGATCCGGTTGTAGATCCGGTCGTTCTTCACGAAGCTCAAAATGCGGTCGTAATTCGCCGCGATCACGCCACAACCGACCGCGACGCCCAGACCGAGCTTCAGCGATTGATCGAGGCCGTAGCCCGCGATCACAAAGGTCGCGACCCTTCCGGCATACGAATGAGTCAGACGGATGGTGGTGTAAATGGCGTTCGAGTGCCTGAGGTACGCCGAGTTCTCGGCATTGATTTTCGGGTCGACCAGACCGAAAGACCGGTCGCTCTCGATGAACAGGCCGGTGAGACGATCGTTCAGCTTGCCCAGGAACTCCTGCGCCCGCGAGAGGATTTCTTTGAACTGGGCCGGACTGCGCCCGGAGTCGGGTTTCACTGCCGGTTTTACCGCAGAGAACCCTTCGGGATTCGCGGGGTGGAACCAGCCGGTTTCGATGATCGAGTTCGGGTTTTCTGTTTTTGCGCGCTGGAGGTCGAGGGTGAGGCGTTCGAGAATGTCGTTTTCGTTCTCGGGGGTGATCTCGGCCGATTCGACTTCAATCGTGAACTCATCGACCCGGAGGTCGAGGACGATGGGCTTCACCTCGGCCTGTGCGGCCAGGCCGCAGAAAATCACGCTCAATAGGGGCAGGAAGTGCGTAAGGCTTTTCATCTGGATTCAGATCCGTTTTTTCTCAATTTCATCAATTTCAAAAAAACGCCGACTTGAAGCGAGATGGAATCCTTTCCGAGGGGGGATGGGGGGTTCTCAGAGAGGACTCATCAGCCTTTTAGCAGTTTTCGCCTGCAAGCAGCTTCAAATCGGCGTTGGTTGTTTCCAACCGGCGGGCACAATAGCCCCGAAAGCCGGGGAGCGTCAACAGTTTTTTTAATCAGGGGTGATTAATTCTCCGAAATGCCCGAATTCCTTCGCAATAAATCCAGCGCTGACTGCGCCGCCCGCTCCTTGGCCCGCTCCCGGTTCGGCTCGTATCGGAATTCCCGCGCGATCGTACCCGCCGGAGTCGCAAGTGCGATCCAGACCGTGCCCAGAGCAGCATGTTCGTCTCCGCCCGTCGGCCCGAGATACCCCGTGGTGGAGAGGCCATAATCCGCATTCCAGCGCCTGCGGATGGCCTCCGCCATGGCCCGCGCGGTGAACTCCGAGACCATGCCGTTGCGGCGCAAATCCTCTGCCGGAATCGCGAGCTCCAGGGTTTTGATTTCTTCCTGATACGCGATCATCGACCCCCGAAGCACCGACGAGGCTCCGGGCACCTGGGTGATCCGGTGAGACACCAGCCCCCCCGTGCAGCTCTCGGCGATCGCAAGGGTTTTCCCGAGCGACTTCAGGTGCCCGACGAGCGTCCCTTCGAGCGTGGCCGGCTCCATGCCGAAGTAATCTTTTCCGCAAGCCTGCTGGAGCTCTTGCACGAGCGCCTGAAAGCGCGCTTGATCTTCGCTGTTCGAGGCTTTCATCAGGAGTCTCAGGCGCACCATGGTGGTCGAGGGCAAAAATGCGAGAGTGAACTCCGGCATGCCGCGGATTTTTTTGACCACGGGATCCAGCCGCTCGGCAAGCGCGCTCTCGCCGATCCCGGTGGTGAGCAAGGTCTCCTTCAGGATTTTTCCGCCAGTGTTCCCGCTGCGGGCCGCAAGGGCGGGAAGAACCACCCGGTTCAGCATGCTCTTCATCTCGTGCGGCACGCCCGGAACCACGAACAAATCGGTGTTTCCGTGACGGATGTGCTGGCCTGCCGCGGTTCCGCAGTCATTGTCGATACGGACTGCGCCCTTCAGCAGGAGTCCTTGCTTTTGGTTGTTCGCGGGCATCGCCCGCTTGCGCGAACGAAAGAACTCTTCGACCAGGCCGACCCATTCGTGATCCATCTCGAGCGGGACCTTCAGGAACTTCGACAACGCCTCCATGGTCAGATCATCATGAGTCGGACCGAGGCCGCCGCTGATCAGGACCGCATCGCTTTTTTTGCAAACAAGCGCGAGTCCTTCCATGATTTCATCGAGCTGATCGCCCACGGTGAGCTGACAGGCCACGTCCCAACCGATCGCCGTGAACTGCTCGGCGGCCCACTGGGCATTCGAGTTCAAAACCTGTCCGATCAAAAGCTCATCGCCGATGGTGAGAATCGAGAGTTTCATCTTCCGGTCCTTTCAGTCTTCTTCGTGGGTGCGGAGCTTTTCGAGCACCGAAAAATCCTCGAGGGTCGAGGTGTCGCCCGAGGTCTTTCCGGTCGTCACCATCTCCCGGAGCAATCTTCGCATGATTTTTCCCGAACGGGTTTTCGGGAGTGCGTCCGCGAAGCGGATCTCATCGGGTCTTGCGATCGGTCCGATTTCTTTTCCGACCCAGGCCTTCAGCTCGGTTTCGATCGAGCCGAGATTCCGTGCCCTCGGGTTCGACCGCGCCTTCAGTGACACGAATGCCACGAGCGCCGAGCCTTTCAGGTCATCGGGTCTTGCGACCACGGCGGCCTCGGCCACATCGGGATGCGCCACCAGCGCGCTCTCGATTTCGGCGGTTCCGAGCCGGTGTCCGCTCACGTTCACCACATCATCGACCCGGCCCATGATCCAAAAGTAGCCGTCCTGGTCTTTGCGTGCGCCATCGCCCGTGAAGTACCACTTCTGTTTCGCGAAATCCGAAAAGTATCCCGCGCGGTAGCGCTCCGGATTTCCGAACACGGTCCGGAGCATCGAAGGCCAGGGATGTTTGATCACCAGCAATCCGCCTTCGTTCGGTTTGCAGGGTTTTCCGTCGCGACCCACCACCTCGGCAAGAATGCCCGGAAGGGGCAGGGTGGCCGACCCGGGTTTTGCGGGAATCGCACCCGGCATGGGCGAGATCAGGATCGAGCCCGTCTCGGTCTGCCACCAGGTATCGACGATCGGGCACCGTTTTTGGCCGATCACCGAGTGGTACCACATCCATGCCTCGGGATTGATCGGTTCTCCGACGGTGCCGAGCAGACGAAGCGAGCTCAGATCATGCTTTTTCGGGAGCTCATCGCCGAGGCGCATGAACGAGCGGATCGCCGTGGGTGCGGTATAAAAAACCGTGACTTTGTGCCGCGCGATCATCGACCAAATGCGATCGGGAGCAGGATGGGTGGGCACGCCCTCGTACATCAAGACAGTCGCGCCGTTCAGGAGAGGTCCGTAGGCAAGGTACGAGTGCCCGGTGACCCAGCCCACATCGGCCGTGCAAAAGTAAAGGTCATTGTCCTTCAGGTCGAACACGTGGCGCATCGAGAATTTCACTTGGGTCAGGTAGCCACCGGTCGAATGCAAAATCCCCTTCGGTTTTCCGGTCGATCCGCTCGTGTACAGAATGAACAAGGGATGCTCGCTGTCGAGCGCCTCCGCTTTGCTCGAGTCCGGCTGGTTCGCCGTGAGCTCGCTCCACCAAAGATCCCGCCCGGGCTTCATCGGCGTCTCCTGCCCTGTGCGCTTCAGCACCACGACGTGCTTCAGCGTCGGAACCGCATCGAGGGCCTCATGGACCGCGCCCTTCAGGGCGCTTGCGACTCCCTTTCGAAAGGCTCCGTCCTGGGTCAAGAGCGCCTTCGCACTCGAGTCCGCGAGCCGGTCGCGGAGCGCATCGGCCGAGAATCCGCCGAACACAACATTGTGGGTGGCGCCGATGCGGGCGCAGGCAAGCATGGCCATCAGGGTCTCGGGAACCATTCCCATGTAAATTCCCACCACATCGCCTTTTTTCACGCCGAGCGAGCGGAGTCCGTTTGCGATGCGGGCGACTTCGAGCGAGAGCTGGTGATAGGTGAGAGTGCGGGTCTCGCCCGATTCTCCCTCCCAAACGAGCGCGGCCTTGTGGCGGCGAGCGCCCGAAAGGTGCACATCGAGCGCGTTCTCGCAGGCGTTCAGTTTTCCGCCGAGGAACCAGCGGGCAAAGGGGAACTTCCACTCGAGCGCCTTCCGAAACGGCTTTTGCCAGGTCAGCTCGCGGGCTTGTTTGGTCCAGAATGCTACGGGGTCTTTTGCGGCTTGCTTTCGGATGCGCTCATATGCGGCAGGGGAGCCGATGATCGAATTCTTCGAGAACTCCTTTGAGGGTTGGAAGGAGCGGGTTTCTTTTAGCACGGATTGGATTTCGGCCTGATGTTTTTGTGAGGTTTTTGCCATGTCTCCCCGATGTAAACCCGAATCACGGGGCCCCGCAAGACCGAAAGCGGGTTGTTCCGGCCCGCCGCGGTTTGTGCTAGTTTCGGCTCATGAAGAAGATCCGCCTCCTCACTCCAGGACCGACCGCGATTCCCGGGAATGTTCTTTCGAAATTCGCCGAGCCCGTGATCCATCATCGCACGAGCTTGTTCGAATCCGAGTTCGGGCGCCTGCAGGACCATCTGAAGTGGCTGTTCCAGACCGCCTCTGATGTGCTGACCCTCACGTGCACGGGCACCGGGGCGATGGAAGCGGCGGTTGCGAATCTGTTTTCTCGGGGCGATGCGGTGATCGTGGTCAATGCCGGCAAGTTCGGCGAACGCTGGACGAAGCTCGCGACCGGGTACGGACTCACGGTTTCCGAAATCACAGTCGAACGCGGTTCGGCGCTCGATCCGGCGCTGCTCGAGGCCCGCATCCATGCTGTTCCGGGTGTGAAGGCCGTGCTCTTCCAAGCCTCCGAAACTTCAACCGGAGCCTTGATGCCTGTCAAAAAAATAGTCGATCTTTGTCGCAACCACGGCATCTTGAGTATTTGCGACGGGATCACCGCGGTCGGAATCCTCGATCTTCCGATGGACGACTGGGGAATCGACGTGCTGATCACCGGGTCCCAAAAAGCCCTGATGCTTCCGCCCGGGCTCGCTTTCCTCGCGCTCAGCGATGCCGCATGGAAGGCCGCCGAGAAATCAAGCTGTCCGAAGTTCTACTTCGACCTTCTCCGCGAGCGGAAGATGCAAAAAAAACAGCAAACCGCCTGGACGCCCGGGATCTCGCTCATCCAAGGCGGGGTGGAATCGCTCGCGATGTTGCGCGAAGAGGGGCTCCCCGCGATTTTTAAACGGCACGAGACGCTTGCGCACTGCACCCGCGAGGCGGTGCTGGCGCTGGGTCTTGAGCTGTTTTCAAAGTCACCGTCGCCGGTTCTCACCACGGTGAAGGTTCCCGCCGGATTCACCGTCGAGCAGGGAAAATCCATTCCGAAGCTCATGCAGGATCGCTATGGCGTGATCATCACGGGCGGGCAGGACGAACTTCAGGGCAAGATCATCCGGCTCTCGCATTTCGGCTATTGCGATGTCTTCGACGTCCTGACCGGAATCGGGGCTCTCGAGCTGGTACTCGCCGATCTCGGGCATCCGGTTTCGTTCGGAGCGGGAACGGGCGCCGTCCTCAAGGCGTTTCATCGGGGCTAGAAAAATCACACTCGAGTGCTTCGAAGTCGCGCTCGCACGCGAGCACCGAGCGGATCGCCTCGGGGAAGAGGTCCATCTTCCGTTCGTCGCCTTCGGTGTGGGAGTCGAGGATGTAGCGGCGGAGCACAGTCGATTCCTTCGGGAATTCCTTCGAAAGCGAAGGGCCGGGGCATTGCCACGAATTCCCCGCAAGAAAGACCATTCGGCGGTCCCAAGTCGCTTGGATTTCTTTCAGGTACTCGGCGACCACGAGGCTCCCGAGGGCGTCCGCAAAGCGCTCCGTCGGAGGAGAGGAATAGTCCTCGTCGATCAGCATCTTCCGGCCCGAGAACTCCCCTTCGGCCCGGATCATCTGCGACTCGACCTCGGTGAACAGCACATTGGCAAACGACAGGGCTTTGCCGAGCCTCTCGGCCGGATCCTTTTCGTCCGAGCACTGATGTTCGGCAAGGAACGCGGTCAGAATCGGAAGCTCCCCGTTCACGTCTTCCCGGTCCCACGAGCTTTGCAAGTAATGACAGGGATTCCGGTAAGACGGGTTCGGAACTCGTTTCCCGTTCGGAAGCGGGAGCGTCGCGGCGATCAGACGGATGAAGGCCTCCTCGTCGACGAGTCCCCGGATTTTCTCGCGCGATGCGATTGAGGCGAAGCGGTCGATCGTCTGTTCGTCGAGCGGGCGTGTGCCGGGCTCCTTCTTCAGGCATCGGTTCAATGCGGGGAGGGTCGGCTTGAACTCGCCGAGCTCGGATGCGAGCTCCATCGAGCGTTTTTTGAATCCGCTCCAGTCCTCGCACGAAACAGGCGTGGAGGGCTCTGTGCAGAGTTGTTTCCCGAAACTCTCGAGCTCGCGGCTGAAGGTGCTCTGTTGAAAGTGCAAAAACAGATCGCGATCATTGTCGAGGGCATGCGCGATCTCATGCGAGAGCGTGGTCAGGATGTCCTCGCTATTGAAGTCCCCGGCGCAGACGGTGATCACGTTGTGGTAAGTATAGTAAAACGCATTCGAGTTCGTCGACGAGCACTCCTGGTCCACGAGCTCCGGGGTTCCTCCGGGAAGAGCGAGCCGGATCGATGCGATCCGCTCCTTCCACGCGGTTTTCAGTGCAGACGGAACCGGAAGCCTCGGGATCACTTCGAGGTATTTCTTCCGGAGCGACTCAAAGGTGCGCACCACCTTGTTCCAGTTCGGATGATCCTTCCAGATCGCATTCGAGATCTCCGAAAGGAGGATCCGCCGCTCCATCCTCTCGGTGTGCTCGACTTCAGGGGGCATGAGATCCGAGGGAGTCCGGAACGAGTCGGGATAGTGATTCGCCATGCGCAGGATCAGCGCATCCTCGATGGCAAGATTCCACAGATGCGCCACTTCATGTTCGGCCTCGTTCACCTGCAGGCGATCGGTCAGGGTCATGCCCTCGAACGGGTCATGATGAATCAGCGAATCCAGCTTCTCGAAGTAGCGGTGCGCTTTCAGGATCAGCAGAAAATCCTGTGGAAGCTTTTCTTTGTTCCGAATCTTGCTTCGCGCAAGCTCGTAGTACACCTGCCGGATTCCGTTCTGTTTTTTCCCCTGCAGGACGGTGATCGGAGCGCCCTTCTTTTGATAGATCACGAGGTTTCCATCCGTGCCCGGGTGGTAGAGGGAATCGCAGTAGTCATCCATCATGGCGAGGCATCCGGGGCGGTCCGGATTCTTGGACTCGGACTTCGGGGGGTGAAGCGAAGAGAGGGGGGGATCGCTCTTCCGGACCGGAAGAAGACCGCACCCGCCGGCGAGAACAGGGACGACGACTGCTGCCCAAAACCGGGGGAGTTTCACTCCTCTCAGGATTCCATTCCCCCTTCCGATTGGCAATGGAGACCTCCCTTGCAAAAAAGTCTTGCCGGAGAGTCAGAGTTCTGTTACTCCTGTTTCTCCTTTCAACAACCTTGGTGCGAGTCCATAGCTCAGCTGGTAGAGCATTTCACTTTTAATGAAAGGGTCGAAGGTTCGAATCCTTCTGGACTCACCACTTTCAAATAAAATATAAAAGCAAATCCACATGCTTACCGCGTCTCTTCCTTTTGTCGGAACCATCCTCTCGCTTGCGGTGCTCGAAACCCTTCTTTCGATCGATAATGCGGTCATTCTGGCGCTGATGGCGCGGGAACTTCCCGAACGGGATCAAAAGAAAGCGCTTCGGTACGGCCTCATTGGAGCCGTCGTGTTCCGAACCCTTGCCGTTTATTTCGCGACCCGTTTGGTTCAGTACGCATGGGTGAAGGCTCTGGGGGGCGCGTATCTGCTCTGGCTTGCGATCCGCTATTTCTTCAAGAAGGGCGGAGAAGAGGCCAAAAAACCGAAGAGAACCCTGACCCGTTTCTGGGAAGTGGTGTTCTGGATCGAGGTGACCGATCTGGTGTTCGCGGTCGATTCGATTCTCGCCGCCGTGGCGATCACGAGCGACTACTGGGCGATCGTGGTCGGAGGCATTCTTGGAGTGATTGCCATCCGTTTCGCGGCCGGGGGGATGATCAAACTCCTGAACCGCTATCCCAAACTCGAGTCTCTGGCCTACCTTTTGGTAGCCGGAGTCGGTCTGAAAGTCCTCTATCAGGTCGCTTATTCCTTCTGATAATCCTGAACTTCAATGTCTTTCTCGGGCACGCCCAAGGTCTTCGCGATGTCCTTTTTCGAGAGCCCTGCCGTGGCGACTAGGCCCACCATCGTGCGCGAGGGCTGGATGAAGCGCCGCAAAGCCGCATTCACCTCTTCAAGCGAGATTTTTTCGATCCGCGAGGCGAAATCCCGGAAGTATCCCTCCGGAAGACCAAAGATCACCTCCGTCAGGCCGTTTTCCATTCTCTTGGCGGGAGTGTTGTACTGAAACCCTGCTCCATTCAGAATACTCATTTTTGACGATGCGAACTCTTCTTTGGTCAGGCCCTTTTCGCCGAGATCCGCGATCATCCGGAGCGCCTCGCGAATGGCGGCCGGCGTGTCGGAGTTTTTGGGGAAGAAGCTGACCTTCCACGAGTGCGGAGTCGAGCCAAAGCGGAATCCGCTTCCGGCCCCGTAGGTCCAGCCCCGTTTGACCCGAAGCTCGATCATGAGTCGGGCCTGGAATCCGCCGCCGCCGAAAGCGTGGTTCGCGATCTGGAGCGCATCGAGATCGGGCGAGCCGAAGGCAACGCCCTTTTGTCCGATCAGAACCTGGGTTTGGGTGCGGTCGGGCTTGTCAAAAATCACGAACCGGGGTTTTCGCGGGTCCGACACGAATTCCGAGACCGGCGCCACCGGGCTCTCGATTCCCCGGTCTTTCGTGATCCGGCCCACGAAGGTCTCGAAAGAACTCCGGGGCGCATCTCCCGAGGCGAGAAGGATCATCCGGTCCGCGGTGATCAGTCGCTGGTACCGCTTCTCGAGGTCCGCGACCTCGAGCTTCTGGATGTCCTTGATTTTTCCGTTGTTCGGCTTCGAGTAGGGGTGGCCCTTGAAGAACGTCTCATCGAAGCGAAGGCGGACCAACGAGCGATCCTGGTTCAGTTCATTCAAGAGAAGCGAGATGTGCTCCTTCTTCAGCTTCTCGAGCTCTTGGCCGCGGAACGAGGGGGAAGTGAGGATTTCAGAGAGAAGCGAGAGGTATGCCTCGAGGTTCGACGACAGCACCATGCCCCGGAACGCGATGAATTCACCGCGCGTCTCGAATTCGATCATTCCCCCCAAACGGTCGAGGGCGAGGTCGATTTGTTGCTTGGTCTTCGATTTGGTGCCCCGGAGCATCAAGCGCCCCATCAGGTCGGTGACTCCGCTTTTCTGATCGGGGTCTTCGGTCGATCCTCCGCGGAACGCCGCCGTCACATAAACAAGCGGAAGCGATTCATCGGTCTCGAAATAAAATTCCACCGCTCCCGCGATCGCCGGAAAAAAAGCCAGAGCCAGGAACAGGGTTCGAATACATGATTTCATTGTCGGTTCTCCTCGGGATGCTCAGGATTTTTTCTTCGGAACGGCAGAAAGGATCGTCATCCCCCCTGCATGAAAATATTTACGGACGGTTTCTTGCACCATCGCCGGTGTCACCTCGCGGATCCGCTCCTGCAGTTCCAGTCCGCGTTCGAGGCTTCCCAGTTCGGTCTCGGATTGTCCGATGAAGTTCGCTTTGCCGCTCGCGGTCGAAAGACGCTCGAGGAACCGGAAGCGCATGACGTTCTTCGCCCGCTCGAGCTCCTCGGCGGGGACGGCGATCGTCTTCAGCCGTTCGATCTCGCGCATCAGCACCGATTCGGCAAGGAGGGCGGGCTTTCCTTTTTGCAGATCCACATCGATCATGAACAGCCCCGGATCACGAAGCGAGAGGGAGCCCGAGGCGACATCGGCCGCGATTCCGGCATCCTTCAGCGCCCGGTTCAGGCGGCCGCTCCGGGCTTCGGTCAGAAGCCCCTGAATCGCCTCGAACACCGGAAACTCAGATGAGTTCATCTCGGGGATTTTGAACGCGACCCAAAGTTTTTCGACCTCGACATTCAGCTCGAGGCGCTTTCTTCTTTGCGCCTTTTGGGGGGACTCGGGCTGCGCGGGTTCATCGGGCGTCTTTTTCGGAGGAATGTGCCCGTATTTCTTTTCGATCCGCGAATAGGCCGACTCCGGGTCGACATCTCCGACGATCACGATGGTCGCACGATCGGGGCTGTAGAATCGCTCATAAAAATCGCGTGCATCCTGCGCTCCCATGGCGTTCAGGTCCTGCTCGTATCCGATCACCGGCCAATGGTACGGATGCTCTTGGAAGGCCGTCTCCATCAGGGTCTGATACATCGTTCCTTCGGCGGAGTTCTCCTTCCGGAAGCGACGCTCGTTTTGAACGACCTCCCTCTCGGTCTTGAAGGAGGCGTCATTCACGATCAGATTCACCATGCGATCGGCCTCGAGATCCGAGATCAGATCGAACCGCTCCCGGGGGAGCTCCTGAATATAGACAGTATGATCATTCGAGGTGAACGCATTCTCGCCTTCCGCACCGGCTTGCTCCAAGAGCGAGTCGAATTCACCCTCTTTGTGGTTCTTCGTGCCCTTGAACATCATGTGCTCGAACAGGTGGGCAAGTCCGGTCTTCCCGGTCTGTTCGTTCCGCGACCCCACATCGAACCAGGTCTGGTAGGCGAAGGTGGGCGAGGAGGAGTCCTGAAGAAGCAGCATCCGGAGCCCGTTCGGAAGGCGGGCGCGCTTCACCTTGAAGTTCCCGGCGAACGGGATCACTTCGAACGAGCCGGATTTTTCGATTCCGCTCGGGGAGTGCGACTGATTTCGCATCGGGACGTGACTGCACGAAGAAAGAATCAAAGGAATGAGGAAGACGGGGGAGCGTCGGGCAAGAAGGTTCCGCATGAATCTTGGATAGCACGAAAAATTCGGAAGGGGTATGCGTTGACCGGTTGACGGAACGGCATTCGCCTCATTACTCTTTCCATAGGGGGAATCTTGCAAGTCATCCGTCAACAGAAGAAGCGGGTTTCCGCATTCGTCGAATCGATCGTCCGGGGCAATGTCCTTCATTGGTCCGCCGGTCTATTGGTTTTGAGCGGAATCGCCTTCGGAGTCCATCAAGCAAGCAAGTCCTCTCTTTTTGAGCTGAGGTCCGTCGTGGTCGAACCGCTTTCCCCCGGGTATCCCCTGGTGAAAGAGACCGTGCTCCGGCTCGCCGCGGTTCCGATCGGCGGGAGGTCCCTCTTCGACGTTTCCCTGAGTCCGATCGAGGCCCGCCTCACCGGCCATCCTTGGGTCAAAGGTGTGGTGGTCGGAAAACAATTTCCAAACACGCTCTCGCTCAAAGTGATCGAACGGGTGCCGGTCGCTCTCCTTGCCGGTTCCGACGGGCGCGTGCTGTATCTCGAGGCCGACGGAGCAACCTTCGAGGATCAGGCGATGGTGTACCCCGGCGAGCTTCCGATTCTGAGCGGATTCTCGGCCGATCAGTCCGATCTGCTGAAAAAGCTGAACGCGTTCCTGAACACTTGGTTCGCACCCGACACGATTCCCGGCCTCAAACTTTCTTCTGTCGATTATGACGAAAAGCTCGGCCTTCGCGCCATGGTCACGTATCCGATGAAGAACCAGCGAATCATGCGGACGATTCTCGAGCTGGGCCTGAATCTCGAAGAAGCCGCCGCGATTCCGGTGACTCATCTTCGAAAGGTTCTCGAATACATCGCCGCCAGGTCGCAACCGGCGTCAAAGATCTGGCTCGGGGACGGAAAAAAAGTCGTTGTCAAATTTTCGAGGGGTTCATAAACTTTGAGCTGAATCGCGTCAGATGGAATTTTGTCGCAAAACACTGGCGCAATGTTAGCATCGTGTTAGCATAAGGTTCACAGGGTCGCTGCCCGCGCTCATGGAAGGAGGAGGGTCAGGTGTCAAAAAAGGAATTGGTCGTAGGACTCGATATCGGAACAACCAAGGTGGTGTGCCTTGTGGGAGAGGTTCATCACGGGCCCACCTCGGATGACACCAAGATCGACATCATCGGATTCGGTCAGGCCCCTTCCGCAGGACTCCGCAAAGGAGTCGTCATCAATATCGACGCCACCGTCGAGGCGATTCGCAAGTCAGTCAAAGAAGCCGAGAACATGGCCGGAATCAAAATCAATTCCGCCTATGTGGGCATTGCTGGCACCCATATCAAATCCTTCAACTCCTCGGGCGTCGTCGCCGTCAAAGACAAAGAGATCACCGCCCACGATGTCCAGCGGGTCATCGAGGCCGCACAGGCCGTGGTGATTCCGCAAGACCGCGAAGTCCTGCATGTGATTCCGCAGGAATTCATCATCGATGATCAGGACGGGATCCGTGATCCGATCGGAATGAACGGCGTTCGACTCGAAGCGAAGGTCCACATCGTGACCGGCTCGATCAGCACCGCCCAGAATCTGGTCAAGTGCGCGAATCGCGCGGGCCTCACCGTCACCAAACTTTGCCTCCAGCCGATCGCCTCGAGCTCGGCCGTTCTGAGTCAGGACGAAAAAGAGCTCGGAGTCGCCCTGGTCGACATCGGCGGCGGGACCACTGATATCGCGATCTTCCGCGAGGGGGCGCTTCTGCATACGAGTGTCCTTCCGGTCGGCGGCGTTCATATCACGAACGACATCTCGGTCGGCGTTCGCGCCTCGATCGATGCCGCCGAGAAGATCAAGATCCAGCACGGCTGTGCGATGGCTTCTCTCGTGAAAGAAGACGAGACCATCGAAGTACCCGCCGTGGGCGAGGGCAAATCCAGAGTCGTCTCGCGCAAGATCCTGGCCGAGATCATCGAGCCGCGGGTCGAAGAGGTGTTTTCCCTGATCCAGGGCGAGATCACCCGTTCCGGCTATTCCGACCTTCTGGCCGCGGGAATGGTGTTCACGGGCGGCACGACCCTTTTGCAGGGAATGATCGAGCTCGGAGATTTTTATTTCGAGATCCCCCTGAAGCGGGGTGTGCCCATCCGTCTGGGCGGTCTCAAGGAAGTCGTCAATTCACCCAAGTTTTCCACCGCGGTCGGTCTCCTGAAGTACGGAGCCGATCAGGCGTCCCGCGGGCACCAGGCCTCCCACTCCATGATCGCCGAGTCGTTCATGGGCGAGGGAGGACTTGTCGGGAAGTTCGGTGGTCAGATGAAGAGCTGGTTCAAGGATTTGTTTTAGGGATTTTCGAAAGGCAACCATACAAGGAGGAGGAGTTCCATGTTCGAGATTCAAGAAGAGAAGGCACTGGGAGCGAAAATCAAGGTCGTGGGAGTCGGCGGCGGCGGATGCAATGCCGTCAATACGATGATCCGCGCCGGACTGAGCGGCGTGGAGTTCGTTGCCGCGAACACCGACAAACAGGTATTGGAGAGCGTGCTCGCTCCCCAGAAGATCGCGATCGGCCAGGAGCTGACCCGCGGTCTCGGCGCCGGAGCGAATCCGGATGTCGGCCGCAAAGCGGCGCTCGAGGACTACGCGCAGATCTCCGAGATGCTCTCGGGTGCGGACATGGTGTTCATCACCGCCGGAATGGGCGGCGGGACCGGAACCGGTGCCGCTCCGGTGTTCGCAAAAATCGCAAAAGAAGTCGGCGCGCTCACCGTCGGAGTCGTGACGAAGCCCTTCATGTTCGAAGGCAAGAAGCGCATGAAGCAGGCCCTCGAAGGAATCAACGCCCTTCGTGAGAGCGTGGATTCGCTCATCATCATTCCGAACAACCGTCTTTTGAACATCTCGGGCGCCTCGCTGTCGATGATGCAAGCGTTCGGCAAGGCCGATGAGGTCCTCCTGAATGCCGTCCAGGGGATTTCCGACCTGATCAACCACACCGGCTACATCAACAGCGACTTCGCCGACGTGCGCACGATCATGGGCAACAAGGGGCTTGCGCTCATGGGGATCGGATTCGGTCAGGGCGATCATCGCGCGGTCGAGGCGGCCACTGCGGCGATCTCTTCTCCTCTTCTCGAAGACGTTTCGATCAACGGAGCGACCGGGATCATCATCAACATCACCGGTGGCGCGAACCTTACCCTTCATGAAGTGAACGAGGCGACGTCGATCATTCAGGAAGCGGCCGATGAAGAGGCGCAAATCATCTTCGGAACCGTGATCGACGAGTCTCTGAATGATCGCGTGAAAGTCACTGTGATCGCGACCGGACTCGGGTGCGACGCTTCGGCTCTGCTCACCGCGACGAAGACCGCGGTACCGGTTCAGCCCCAGCGCACGGTGACTCCGCCGCCGGCGCCGGTCGTGGCTTCGAATCCGGCACCGGTGACTGCGCCTGTGAACGGGAACGTCGAGGCGGCTTCGGTAAACTTACAATCGAATTCGTCGAATTCGTCGACTCAGGCGAATCAACCGAATCCTGCCGGAGCTTCGGCGAATGCGGAATCGCCCGAACTCGCACGGGCACGCGAGATCGCTCGCCGTCTGGGGATGATTCAGCAGGACGGTCAGGACTTCGATGTGCCGGCCTTCATGCGCCGGGGCCAGGAGAATACAAATAACGCCTGATTTTTACTGAAATTCAGGTATGGTTTCGGGTGCCCCGGGGATTTTCTCCGGGGCACCTTTTTTCTTGGAGGGAGCATGAATCCGTTCAGTGCGGGAGCAAAAACGATTTCGGATCACCTGAAAAAAGCGGGGCTTTCGATGCCGGCTTTCCATCTGGTGCTCGGGTCCGGGTTCAAAGACTCGCTCTCGACCGGAATCCCACCCTCATTTCAAATCCGTGGCGAACTCCCTTTCGATCAGGTCGAGGGCCTTCATTCCTCGACCGCGCCGGGGCACTCCGGAAAGTACGTGTTCGTCGAACATCTGCCCTCAAAGAGATCGGGAATCATCCAGGTCGGCAGGCTTCATGGCTATGAGGGGCTCGAGCCCCGCGAGGTCGTCCGGACCGTGATGTTCACGCGCGAACTCGGCGCGGTCGATTACTTCATCACGAACGCGGCCGGCGGCATCGACCCCGCCCATCGCACCGGCGATGTGATGGTCATCACCGATCAGATCAATCTTTCGGGCAAGAATCCCCTCTCGGGTGCGAACCCCGCCCGCCCCGACGGAACCGAGTGGGGCCCGCGCTTTCAGGACCTGACCCGCTTGTTCGATCATAAATGGAATTCGATCCTGCAAGCGGCGCTGAACCGCGAATCCCTTCGCGTGCATCAGGGGGTGTACCTCGGAGTGGCGGGGCCTGCGTTCGAGACGCCGGCCGAGATCCGGTTTTTCAGGCAAGCGGGAGCGCATGCGGTCGGAATGTCGACTGTCTGGGAGACGATCGCGCTGAAGCACTCGGGCGCGCGCGTGTGCGCGATGTCGTTGATCAGCAATCTTGCGGCGGGAATGTCGAACGGGCCGGACGGCGAGCCCGAGGAACTCGATCATTTTGCGATTCTCGATGCGTGCAAGTCGTCTTCGGTCAAGATCCTGCGCGCGATTCTGACCTCGATCGAAAAGGGGCGCGAATGAGCGCTCCTCGCTTTGATCTCGGCATCCGGTGCGGGCACTTGCTCCCGATGACGGGGGGCAGGGGGGAGGTGATCGAGAACGGGTTTGTCGGGATCCTCGGTGGCAGGATCGCCGAAGTCGGGGAATTCCGCGAGTCCCATCAAGCCGCCTCTTCTCAGTTCCTTGATCTTTCCGGGCAGATCGTCATGCCCGGTCTCATCAACGCCCACACGCATCTTCCGATGAGTCTGTTTCGCGGCTACGAGGACGATGTTCCCTTCCATGATTGGCTGTTTAAGCGGATCTTCCCGGCCGAGGCCGAGCTGGTGGATGATTCCTTTGTTCGCACCGGAGCCGAACTCTCGGCTCTCGAGTGCATTCGCTTCGGCACCACCACGGTGAACGAGATGTACTTCCATGCTCCGGTGAGTGCGGAGGTTCTCGATCGTGCGGGCCTGCGTGCCTGGGTCGCCTGGCCGTTCATGGACTTTCCGCTTCCGGACGAGAAGCGCCTCGGTGCTTCGGCGATTCCCACGCGGGAGGCGCGGTTTTTGAAGTTTTTCGAGCAGTACCAGAATCACCCGCTCGTCCGGCCGTCGCTCGGGCCCCATGCACCTTACACCTGCGGCGATGAGGTGCTTCTTCAGGTGAAGCGTCTTTCGGATTCGCTCGGCGTTCCGATTCACATGCATGTTTCAGAAACCGCCCAAGAGGTCCGCGATTCGATCGCGAAATACGGCAAGACCCCGGTGCGGCGGCTTTTCGATCTCGGACTTCTTTCGAGCCGGTTCTTCGCCGCCCATTGCGTGCATCTCGATCAGGCCGACACCGATCTCTTCGCCTCTTCGGGCGCCTCCGTGCTCTACAATCCCGATTCGAACGTGAAGCTCGGGTCGGGCGTCGCTCCCGTTCCCGTCTACCGCAAGGCGGGAATTCCCGTGGGAATCGGAACCGACGGGCCCGCCTCGAACAACGATCTTTCGCTTTTCGGTGCGATGGATCTCGGAACAAAGATCCAAAAGCTCATGAATCACGACAACACGGCGATGGTCGCGCTCGACGCCATCCGGCTTGCGACCTGCGAGGGCGCGCGTGCGATTGGACTCGAGTCCGAGATCGGCTCGCTCGAGCCGGGAAAACGCGCCGATTTGATCAGCATCCGCACGGATTATCCGCATCTTCAGCCGCTTCACTCGGTGCTGAGTCAGCTCGTGTATGCGTGCCAGGGGCTCGAGGTCGACACGGTGATTTGCGACGGCCGGGTCCTGCTCCGCCAAGGGGCCTTCCAGACCTTGAACCCCGGCGAAGTCCTGGCGAAGGCCGAAGTGATCCGCCGGAGCCTGAAAGAGTACCTTGCGAAAACCCGTACGGAGGCTCCGTGAAAAGCCGGCTCCGCTTGCCCGATCCTGCGGATTCGTTCGGTTATCAGAAGGGCTCGCTTGCCGTCGATGGCATTCCTTTGCAAGATCTTGCAAAAAAATTCGGTTCTCCGTTTTATGTGTATTCCGGAACGAGCATCCGGAGCGCCTATTCGGCGGTGACCAAGGCTTTTCGCGGACTGCCCCTGCAGGTGTGCTATGCGGTGAAAGCGAACTCGAACCTGCACGTTTTGAAGCTCCTCTCGAAGCTCGGAGCAGGGTGCGATCTGGTTTCGATCGGGGAATGGCATCGCGCGGAGCTCTCGGGCGTGCCGCGGGCGCGCCGGGTCCTGTCGGGAGTCGCAAAAACCGCGCAAGAGCTTGAGTTTTTGTTCCGGTACGAGAACGCGGGCGTGGGCTCGATCCATGTCGAATCCGCGATGGAGTTCGAGCTTCTCGTCCTGATGGCGAATTCGCTCCGCCGCGCGATCACGGTGGCCTTCCGCTACAATCCCGATGTCGACGCCAACACGCTCGACAAGATCTCGACCGGTCGTAAAAAAGACAAGTTCGGCCTGACCCGCGAGGAGATTCTCGGCCTCGTCGCGGTGTACGGCGATGATGAGTTCGTACGCATCGAGGGGCTCAGCATCCATATCGGAAGCCAGATCACCTCGCTTGCGCCCTACGATCGGGCCTTCGCGAAGCTTCGCGAGCTGAAGAACGAAGTCGAGGAGCTCCTCGGGCGGCCTCTCGGCTATGTCGATCTCGGCGGCGGGATCGGTGTGCGTTACCGCGAAGAGACGCTGATTCCGCTCGAGGAATTCGGGGAGCTCGTGCGCAAGCATTTTCGCGGAGTGAAGAAGATCCTGATCGAGCCCGGACGCAGTCTGCTCGCGAGCGCGGGCGCATTGGTGACTTCGGTGGTTTACTCCAAGGAGCGACGCGGGAATCGCACGCTTATTCTTGATTCCGGCATGAACGATCTGGTCCGCCCGGCGCTCTACGGCGCCTGGCATGAAATCCTTCCGCTCCACGAAACAGCGCAAAAACCGATTCGCTGGGACGTGGTGGGGGGGATCTGCGAAAGCACCGATTATTTCGCGAAAAACCGCATGATCCCGGTCGAGGGCTTGCCGGGCGAGATGCTCGCGATTCTTTCGAGTGGCGCCTACGGGTTCTCGATGAGCAGCACTTACAATTCCCGTCCGCGGATCGCCGAGGTACTCGTGGACGGCAAACGGGCGCGACTGATCCGGAAGCGCGAGACGATCGAGGATCTCGTCCGGCACGAGCGCTAAGCTTGCTTTTTCGGCGAGAATTTCTTTCTGTACCGCATGTTCAGCATCTCGACCACGAGCGAGAACGCCATCGCGAAGTAAATGTAGCCCTTCGGAATATGAAGTCCCATGCCTTCTCCGATCAGCATCACGCCGATCATGAGCAGGAATGAGAGAGCGAGGATTTTGATGGTCGGGTGGCGCTCGACAAAATCGCCGATGCTCGCGGCCGATGCGAGCATGATCAACATCGAGATCACCATGGCTCCGATCATGATCGGAACCTGATCGACCATCCCGACGGCGGTGATCACCGAGTCGAGCGAGAACACGATGTCGAGGATCAGGATCTGCAGAAGCATCCATCCGGGTTTCTTCAGGTTTTTCGGCGAATCCCCTTCGGCCTGATGCAGGTGGACCTGCGGGTCGCCTTCGATCTTGTGGTGGATCTCGAAGGTCGATTTTGCCATCAAAAAGAGACCACCCCCGAGAAGGATCAAATCCCGGCCCGAGAAGCCTTTCTCAAAAACAGTCACAAAGGGCTCGGTCAACTGCATGATCCAGCTGATCGAAAGCAGCAGGAGGATCCGGATGCCGAGGGCGAGCGCGATTCCGATCTTGCGGATCTTCTCGCGATCTTCGGGATCCAGGCGGCCGACCAGGATCGAGATGAAAATGATGTTGTCGATTCCGAGTACGGTTTCCATGGCGGTGAGGGTGAAGAGTGCGGTGATCGCTTCCGTGGTCATCTGGGGATTCCTTTGCTGATTGCTCTACTGTCGGTATGAGGACTGGATTCGCTTGTCAAGAAGGACGGGTTCTTGGAGTCAATGGAATCGGTTTTCGGGATGGCCCGACCGGATATCGCTTTGTCAGATTACGGTTCGAATGGTGGTCCGGCGTTTACCTTTTCGCGAAAAATCAGTAAAAGGAGGGCCGTGTTTCCACACAGGGTTTACAGGGTCGCCAGAAGAGTCTTCCCGACCATTCTTCTGGGGGTTTTATTCGCGGGGGTTGTTCATGCGCAAAGCATTTCACCCGCGGATTACCGGAACGTCGGAAACCTTCAAGAAGCCGATCAGGCAGTAGTCGAAATCCTGAAAAAAACCGCAAACGGCAAAGAAGTGCTTTTGTACCACGTGGGAGATGACCTTCCCCCGAATCTCGATTGGATGGTCAAACGGCTCGCGCAAAATCGCGTCCGCGTGCAATTGTTCCGGATCTCCGAAGAAGAGCTGCAAGGCGAGCTTTCCCGTCTCGAGACCGCTCCGGTTGAATATCAGGAACTCATGACCTTCAATCGCAACGAACGGACCGGGTTTCGCGGCCTCATGGATCGTGCCCGGCGTGCGGTGAGCCGCCTTTTCGGCGTCCAGCGTTCGGCCGATCTGAGTCTCTGGGTGCCGGTCGAGAGGTCACCCGAGATCGTCAAAATCGATCGCGTGCGGGGGATTTACTCCGGCATCACGGCGAGCGCCTCCTTGGGGCTTTCGCTCGTGAGCTCATATGTGGTCGCGGGGAAGCCCCTTGAGCCCGCGATGGTGATCCCCATGGTCACGCTGGGAACTTGGGTCTACTACAACGTGAATCACTTTCGGGCGGTAGGGCAGGTCATGAGTCAGGGCGTCGCGGTCGACGCCACCAAGGCCGGCTGGCGGGTCCGACCGAGTTCCTCTTTTTATTGGTCCACGAGTTTTTTACGGTCCATGCTCACGAACGCCATTGTCCAGGCTTCCATCAACGGGCCCACGGCGATTTTTTCAGAAGAGGCCCTGTCCACGAACGTTTCGAATTCGATCTTGAGTGTCGTGAGCAAGAGCGAGATCGACAAATACATTGCGGCCAAAACCCCGACGCTCCGGGATGCGACGGGAAGAATCCTCATTCAGCCCGGGCAATGGACCGAGAAGCAGGCCGCGAACATCAATTTCTGGTGGAACTTCTCGCACGGCATGATCAAGAACCTGCATCTGGTCCAGTTCGACCCGGCGATGATGACCTACATTTTCGGCGGGCTCGCCGCGATCAATCTTGGCTTTTTGGTGAAAGAACAACTGCCCTCCTGGATCAACCAGTTGGAGCGTTTCGGAAAAACAGCAAGAAAGGGCGCTGAATCGTGCAACACGCTTTTGGTGATCGAAGAAACCTGAAGTATTTGCTTTTCCTTCCGGCACTGCTTTGGTCGGCAGTGGCGTTTTCCAATGAACTTGGCTGTTCTGACCTTTTACATCATCCCGAGAATGAAAAAATCCTCCTCCCTTTCGAGGATTATCCGCAATTCCAAGGGAAGTCCATCCAGGTCATGCGCGTGACCGACCCTGAGTCCGGTGAAGTGGTGTGGCTGGGCGGGGTTGCGGATGCGATGAAATATGTTTCTCCCGAGATTGCAAAGGCAGTGCCGGTGATTCAAACGGTAGTCGGTCCTTCCACCGATCTCTTCGAGATCTCGAAGGGGGTGAATGGCTCGGCCGCGCGCTACGGTTTGTTCGGATCCGCGAACGATCTCGACATTCTGGCGCAACTGATCATCAAGGTCCAATCCGGCGATGTTGAGCAGCTCTTTGATCCGAGGAGTACAGCCACCCAGAAGGTGGCGCAATATCTGAAGGGGCACGTCGAAAAAGTCCTGCAAGAAAACCCGAGCTACCGGTTCATCGAGCTGAAGGCAGGGGAGTATCTCGATCCTGAGACCAATGAGATCCAGGGCATCAAGTGGTGGCTTGAAGATCTGCGCCGGGGCTACAAGACGGTCATCGAAGCGAAAGGCACCCGCAGAGTGTCGTTGGCGCAGGCGATCGCCGAGCCGGCCCGGATCAAGATCGACTGGGCGATTCCCTCACCGCTCGATCGGCTGAATGAGTTCGACTACACCGAGGTCACCACGATTTACACTCTGGGAATGAAGGTCGGAAACAACCAAGCCCGTCTTCGCATCTCGGACCTTCCCGGAATGAACGAGTCGCTTCTGATCAAAGCGACCTCCATCAATGTGAGCCTGGAGGATCTTGTGAAGTCCATCGAGCTTTCGATCGGAGAAAGTCCCACCACGCTCGAACATGTCCATCAGGGCCTGATCAAGACGATCGAGAAGTACTCGGGCATCGACCGCCTGAAGGTGTTGAAGCGCCTTTCGGCCCTCCTCGGCTTTTGGGAAGGGCCCTTGGATTTTTCGTTGGCGACCGGAGAATCAATCCGTCCGAATGAGCTGTTGTCCCAGGTGTATGAGGTCCTCTCGAAAGAGCGGATCCGGACTCTCTCGCGGATTCGGTCGCGGGCCGATGTGCGGGCTGTGGCCAAGGCGCACGGGGTCTCGCTCGGAACCACCGATGAGCAATGGCTCACGGCCATTCGTCGGGATTATCCCGAGCTGAAGTCCGCCAATTTCGAGGATCTGGACCGTGAATTAGCCGATCTCGTCGAACGGGAACTCACAGTGGAGTTCGCGAAGTATCCTGCCGTCCCGCAGTACATCGAGTTTGTCCGGAAACGGGCGCCGTACGTGGTCGGCCGGGAGCTGAGTGCGAATCCGGTGTTCCTGACGCTGAAGCCCGATGCGAAGTTCCGGGCCGAGCTCGCAAAAAAAATCGCGGTCTGGAAAGAAAAGTATCCGCTTCTGAAGTTCACCGATCCTGACGATGCCCACATGACCTTGCATTTCGCGGGTCGCATGTCGGAGCCTGCGATGGATGCCTGGATCGGGCACGCGAGGGCGCGGTTTTCGAGCCTTCCCGAAATCGCAGACGGTGGCTTTCATATCATGGGTGCGCGCAATAATGTGATTGCGATCAAGTTCCCCGTGCGAAGCGACCTCTCCGATGCGATCAAGAATCTCCGCCTCTTCGGAACCTCGGTCGGCGCGAATCCCGAGAAGAGGTTTTTGGAATTCACTCCGCACATCACCGTGGCGACCATTGCTGACGGGGGAGAGGCGGCGCGGAGCCAGGTCAGGCGATTCGTTTCGGAGGTCGCGGGCACTCTCTCGAACGCGCGATTCGATGCTGTCGAGATCTGGACGAATCAGCCCAAGACCGAGGGGGTCGAGGCCGGAAGAAGATACCTGAAGCTCCGGTGAGGCGACGCCCGCTCCCGTTCAAGTCCCTCCACGAACATGATCCCGCCCGTTCCCTTCCTTTTTTAGAAAGTCGAGCGAGATGAGCAAAGGAGGCGTACACAGAAGTACGCCGTACTGCGCGAATCGAGGGAGATGACGCCAAATTGGAAATTCGGAAGGAAGATGGTGCGCGCGGAGGGACTTGCCCTCCAACTTCTTCGCCTCCGGCTCAGTCGTTTCCGGGCCAGGTCGCGGGCTAAGTCGCGCGTCCTGCGCGCCATGCCGGTCCGCGAGCGGTGCTCGCATCCCGGCCGCCCGCTCCCGTTCAAGTCCCTCCTTGCACCCACGATCTTCCTTCCCAATTTCCAATTTGGCTAAATCGAGCGAGATGAGCAAAGGAGGCGTACACAGAAGTACGCCGTACTGCGCGAATCGAGGGAGATGACGCCAAATTGGAAATTCGGAAGGAAGATGGTGCGCGCGGAGGGACTTGAACCCCCACACCTTACGGCACCAGATCCTAAGTCTGGCGTGTCTGCCAATTTCACCACGCGCGCATGCGGGAAGGCCGATAAGGGAGCACTTTACTCTGTCACTAAACCGAAATCCAGTGTAAAATGGGCGGTCTCGCGCCATGAAAACGTATTTCGGATCAGATCAAATCAATGAGTTGCCGTCCGCGACGGTGATCGCCCTCGGGAATTTCGATGGCGTTCACATCGGGCATCAGGCCATCTTGCATCGGGCGCGCGAGCATGCCGATCGTCTGGGACTTCCACTGGCGTGTTTCACGTTCCAGCCGCATCCGACGCTCGAGCTCAAGCCCCAAGCCGATCTGAAGCTCCTCATGACCTACGACGAAAAGCGCGCGATCCTAGAATCCATGAAGGTCGATCTCTGCGTCGAGGAGCGGTTCACACCTGAGTTCGCAAAGACTTCGGCCCAGGAGTTCTTTTTTCAGATCCTGATCGGGCGCCTTCGAGCGCGGGTGATTATGGTGGGCGAGAACTTCAGCTTCGGCCGAAATCGCGAGGGCACGATCGCCCGTCTTCGGGAGTTCTGTTCCGAAGCCTCGGTGATCCTGGAAGCGATGGAACCGGTCCTGCTCGAAGGGGCTCCCGTGTCCAGCTCCCGGATCCGTAAGGAGCTTGCTGCCGGAAACGTCGCCGCCGCGTCCACTCTGCTCGGTCGCCCGTTTTTTTATCGCGCCGAGGTCATTCATGGCGACAAGCGGGGACGCACGATCGGGTTCCCGACGGCGAACATGCTTTGTGCCGAGAAGTTCCCGCTGCGGGCGGGAGTGTATGCGACGTCAGTGCTCTGGCGGGATCGCGAGTACCCGGCGGTCACGAACATCGGTACGCGACCCACCTTCGATTCGCAGATCCTCCGCATCGAGACCCATCTGCTGGGTCAGAGTCTTGACTTGTACGGCGAGATTCTCGAAGTGCGGTTCCACGAACGAATCCGCGACGAGCGAAGATTCGAGTCGGTCGCCGCCCTGGTCGCGCAGATCGCGAGCGACGCGAAATTGGCGGAATCGATCGCTCTTCGCCGCGATTCCTGAATCGATTTGCCCTTCTTCCGGCCGGCCCTTACACTTAAAGCAATGTCTCGAAAACTGATCGAGCTGTTGTACAAAGAGCGCATGATCACCCCGACCCAGTTCAACGAGGCCGAGGAGATCTTCCGCGCGAACGGCGATGCCATCCGGCAGTTCATCGAACGCAAGATCCTCTCGGAATCGAAGCTGGTGTACTTCCTCTCGCAGAAGTTCTCGCTCCAATCGATCAATCTCGCAAAATTCGAACCGAAGCGCGAGGCCATCTCCGCGGTGAGCCCCGAACTCGTCCGGAAGGCGCAGGCGATTCCGATCCAGCTGAACCGGGGGAGCCTCGTTGTGGCCATTCCCGATCCGACGCAGATGAATCTTCTGGACGACATCCGGTTTGCGACCAAGCTGAACGTCGAGGCGGTTCTGGCGTCGTTTTCGGCCTTCGATGCTACTTATCTGAAGCATTTCGCCGGAACCCGCTCGATGGGAAAGGCGCTCGAGGCCTTCCGCAAGGATGCCCAAGCGGCCAACAAAGAAGAACAGGTGCAGATGATCGATCAGCACCGGGTGCACGAGGTCGGAAATGAGACTCCCGAGGACGCGCCGGTGATCTCGGTGGTGAACGGGATCCTGACCGAGGCGATCCGCAGAGGCGCGAGCGACATCCATGTCGAGCCCTTCGAGAAGGATTTCCGTGTGCGCTTCCGGATCGACGGAACACTGGTCGACGTGACGCACATTCCGCTCGAGATGAGGCGGGCCGTGGTTTCGCGCTTCAAGATCATGTCCCGCATGGACATCGCCGAGTCGCGGGTTCCGCAGGACGGCCGGATCAAGCTCAAAACGGGCCAAAAAGAAGTCGACTTCCGGGTGAGCACGCTGCCCACCTTGTTCGGCGAAAAAGTGGTGCTCCGGCTCCTCTCGAAGGGAAATCTCCAGCTCGACCTCCGGACGCTCGGATTCGAGGACGCCCAGCTCGCGATTTTCAGGCGCGGAATCAGCCAGCCGAACGGAATGGTGCTGGTCACGGGGCCGACCGGCTCGGGAAAGACCACCACCCTGTATTCGGCCCTCATGGAGCTGAATCAGGTTTCAGACAACCTCTCGACGGTCGAAGACCCGGTCGAATACAACCTCGATGGCATCAATCAGGTGCAGGTCAACAAAGACGTCGGACTCACCTTCGCCGCGGTGTTGAAGGCGCTCCTCCGGCAGGATCCCGATACCGTGCTCGTGGGCGAGATCCGCGATTACGAGACCGGTGAGGTCGCGGTGCAGGCCGCTTTGACCGGCCACCTTGTGCTCTCGACTCTTCACACGAACGACACGGTTTCGACCATCACCCGGCTCGTGAACATGGGCATCGAGCCGTTTTTGGTGACCGCCTCGGTGAACACGATCATCGCACAAAGGCTTCTGCGCACCCTCTGCAAGGCCTGCAAGGTTCCGATCAAGGTCCCCGCGGAGCGAATCCAATCTCTCGGTGCGGGGGCCACGCCCGTCGGCGCAGGATTCCACGGGCCGAAGGGATGTCACGAATGCAATCAGACCGGTTACAAGGGACGGATCGCGATCTATGAAGTGCTCGATTATTCATCGGCGCTGAAAGAAATGACCTTGGCCGGCAGGACTGCGATCGAGATCAAAAAAGTCGCGGTCGAGGATCACGGTCTGCAGACCTTGCGGGTCTCGGCCCTGAAGAAGGCGGCCGCCGGACTGACCACGATCGAGGAGGCGGTCACGATGACCGCGGAATAGGATCAGGAGGGAATCATGGCAAAACTCACACTGACCGCATTGCTTCGGGCGATGGTCGAGCAAGAGGCCTCCGATCTGCATCTTTCGAATCAGAGTCCGCCCCAGTTCCGGATCCACGGAAGACTCGTCAAGGCGAAGGTCGATCCCCTCACGCCCGAGCTGATCGAAGATCTGGTGAAGGAGATCCTGACCGAATCGCAAAGGAGGATCTTCGAGGCGAATCGCGAACTCGATTTTTCGTTCGGCGTGAAGGACGTCGCCCGGTTCCGCGGCAACCTCTTTTACCAGCGCGAGAGCATGGGAGCCGTGTTCCGGATGATTCCGGTGGCGGTTCCCGACTTCGATGCGCTTCATCTGCCCGAGGTGATCAAGAAAATCGTGCGACAGCCGAACGGGCTGTTCCTCGTGACCGGTCCCACCGGCTCCGGAAAATCCACTTCGCTTGCCGCGATCATCGATTATCTGAACCGCGAGGAGAGCGGCCATATTCTCACGGTCGAGGATCCGATCGAGTTCGTGCATCCGCACAAGAACTGCATCGTGAACCAGCGCGAGGTGGGCTCCGACTCGCTCAGTTTTCATGAGGCCCTGAAGCACGCGCTCCGGCAAGACCCCGACTACATCCTGGTCGGGGAGCTTCGCGATCTCGAGACCATCGAAATGGCGCTCACTGCGGCCGAAACAGGCCACCTGGTGTTCGGCACCATGCACACGAACGGCGCCGTTCAGACCATCGCCCGGATCGTGAATGTATTCCCCCCGCACCAGCAGTCGCAGATCCGCCAGCATCTCGCCTCGACCCTGGTCGGCGTGATGACCCAGCAGCTGGTTCCGAACTCGAACCGGCCGGGCCGCTCGGTTGCCATCGAGCTCATGGTGCCGAATCTCGCGATCCGGAATCTGATTCGCGAGGACAAAATGAATCAGGTCTACGGTGTGATGCAGTCGGGACAGGCGGGCACGGGAATGCAGACCATGAATCAGTCGCTTGCCGATCTGGTGCGCAAGGGGAATCTCACCAAGATCGACGCGCTTTCGTACAGTTTGCTGCCCGATGAGTTGCAAAAACTGGTCTGAGGGACGGAACCATGCCGGAATATTTGTACGTGGCGCGTGACGGCGCCGGAAAACAGGTCGAGGGACGGGTGGAGGCCGAGAACGAGGGCGAGCTCCGGATGGTGCTCCGTTCGAAAGGGCTTCGTCCGATCAAAATCGCAAAACCGGGCATCGCAAACCAGGACCTCGGCACGGTCGTGGGGTCTTTGCTCGGCCGCTCCCGAACCGTCCCGCAAGAGCGGCTCATGATTTTCATCAAACAGCTCCACACGATGATTTCTTCGGGAGTCCCGCTCGTGCAGGCGATCGAGCTGTTCCATGATCAGGAGTCGCACCCCTACCTGAAGGAAATCCTGGGCTCGTGCCGCGACCGGATCAATAGCGGCTCATTCCTTTGGGAGTGCTTTGCCGCGTATCCCGATGTGTTCGAGCGGGTGTTCGTGGCCCTCGTCCGTGCGGGGGAATCCTCGGGAACCCTCGATGTGATGCTGAAGCGCACGGGCAAGTACCTCGAGAACTCCTACCGGCTGAAAAAGCTCATCCGGAGCTCGATGAACTACCCGATCATCGTGCTGTCGATCGCAACCGGTGTCGTCACCCTCATGCTCGGACTTGTGATCCCGAAGTTCGAAGAAATGCTGACCTCCACGGGGGGCGAGCTTCCCGGCCCGACGAAGCTCGTGATTGCGCTCTCGCATGGCCTGGTGGAGCATTTCGGGGCGATTGCCGTGATCGTGCTCGCGCTCGGGTATGTGGCAAGGAGTTATGCAAAAAGCGAGGAAGGAGCCATTGTTCTCCAAAAAACCGCGCTCGGGCTTCCTTTGTTCGGGAATCTGGTCATGTTGAGCGGGGTCGCGCGTTTTGCCCGCACGGTCTCGACCTTGCTCTCGGCCGGGATTCCCCTGATCGACACGCTCGAGATCTCCCGCTCCGCCTCGAGCAATATCGCGTTCGAGAACGCCATCGCGAACATGAAAAAAGAAGTCGAGCTCGGATCGAGTTTCGGGAATGCCATGCTCCGGCAGGGAGGGCTGTTCCCGAAGATGGCCCTGCAAATGACGGTGGTGGGCGAGAACACCGGGAACCTCGATAAAATGCTCGATCGCGTGGCTGACTTTTACGAAGAAGAGGTCGAGACTTCGATTCAGGGCATGCTGAAGCTAGTCGAGCCCTTGATGCTCGTGCTGTTGGGCGGGGTGGTCGGTGGCCTTCTGATCGCCATGTATTTGCCCGTGTTCCAGATGGCCGGAGGAGTCCAGTGAAGAAATCCGCGATTGATTCGATCAGCCGCCCGCTGTTGGGCAAATCCCCCGAGATCGAGGCACTGAAGGCCATGATCGAACGGGTCGCTCCCTCGAAGACGAATGTGCTGATCATCGGCGAGAGCGGAACCGGCAAGGAGCTGGTGGCCCGCGCCCTCCATGAGCTGAGCCCTGTGAAGGATGGCCCCTTTGTGGCCGTGAACTGCGGCGCGATCCCCGAGAGCCTGATCGAAAGCGAGCTCTTCGGGCATAAAAAGGGGAGCTTCACCGGCGCCATTGCCGACAAGCCAGGACTCTTCGAGGCCGCCAACGGCGGGACTTTGTTTTTGGACGAGGTGGGGGAGCTTCCGGTCTCGATGCAGGTCAAGCTCTTGCGCGCGATCCAGGATCGGGCGATCCGGCGCGTGGGCGGCAATGACACGGTCAAAATCGAGGTGCGGATTGTAGCGGCCACGAACAAGAATCTCGAAGAAGGAGTCAAGAAAGGCACCTTCCGCGAGGATCTGTACTACCGCCTGAACGTGATCCTGCTCGAGACCCCGCCTCTTCGGAACCGCTTGGGCGATGTCGAAGAGCTGATTCGGGTGTTCTTCGAGCGCTTCAACCAAAAGCAGTCGCGGGGACTCCAAGGCTTCTCGGCCGGTGCGATGGAGGTGCTTCTTTCGTACGCGTGGCCGGGGAACATCCGGGAGCTCGAGAATGTGATGGAGCGGGTGGTGACCCTGGAGTCTTCGAAAGAGATCCAGGCGTCGACTCTGCCACCCGAGATGGTTCACGCGGTCCGGAAGGCCGCAGGGGTTCCTCGCGAGCTGGTGCTTCGGGCGAACTTCATGATGGGGCCGGTCGATCTCGAGAGGATCCTCGATGAGGTCCGGACCTTCTACAAAAAAGAAGCTCTGATTTACACCAAGAACGACGAAGCGCAGGCCGAATCGCTGTTGAAGAAGTGAACTGAACCGGATCAATATCCCGCGGTGCTATTCACGAGATTTTTCGTCTGGTCGATGGTCCACACGTCATTCCCGTTGAAGCCGGAGCGGATTTTACCAACGGCTTGGACGGTGAAAGTAGTACCCGTAATCGCTGAGGATACCAGCGTACCCTCTGCAGGCAAGGTTCCGCCCCCGTCTGCGACGGTCGCGAGAAAGTGAGTACTGCCGGGACTCGATGAACAGGACGCTGAAGCGGCCCAAGTGGTCACGCCGTTCGCCACGGCACTGGTGAACTGATACCCGAGGCAGGACACACCCGTAGCCGCAGGACCGCAAGAGTTCCCTGATAACGCAGTATTGGTGAACCCGACCGTGTAATAAAATTTGTTCCCGTCGCGCCCGAATCCGATGTTCGAAAGGCAAGCAGTATAAGAGTTGTTCTCGATCTGAAACGCAGTCTCGGCGCTGTGGGCCGAGCTCAAACTGACTTTCGCCTCGGTCTGTCGCGCTTTGGCCTGCATCTTCGAATATTGCGGCAGTGCGATCGTGGCAAGAATCCCGATGATCGCCACCACCACCATGAGTTCCACAAGCGTGAATCCGGACCGGTTCGAAAATTGGACTGGTTTCATTTGTCCCCCCTTTTTGATTCCATCCTTGGTGTCTTCTTCTTATTATAAGGGCGAGTCCGATGAAATGGCGACATCTTTTTCATCATCATGCCTTTCTGTCTTTGGCTTTTTTATGCGGGTTCATCTCGATTTTGAACGGCTTCCGTTTCGAGTCCCTGCGTGTCCGCGAGGACACCGGGCTTGAGCTCGGGCCCCCCGTGTACCGGCTCCTGACCGCCGGCTTCTGGCCGGCGGCCGTGGACTTCTTGTGGATCCGCTCCTTGCAAGAAATCGGCGACCACCATGAGGCCGCATCCGGCCCGGCATCCGATGCCGCGCGGGAACGTCTGATCCGTCTGTATCGCGAGGTTCAGGCGATGGACCCGTATTTTTACGAAACCTACGAGCAGGGAGCGGTGTTTTTCGCCCTGGTCCGGAACGACCCTGGCCCTGCGCTCGAGATCCTCGACCGCGGCATTGCCGTTCACCGCTCGGGGCAGGCGCCGAAGGTCTTCTGGACCCATCCGTGGTCGCTTCATCTTCTGCGGGGCTATGGGAATGCCTTTCAGCGAGGGGACTTCGAGGCGGCCAAACAAGACTACCTGAACGCCGCGCGCGTTCCCGGCGCGCCGGAGTATCTGAGTGCGATGCAAAAATGGCTTTCAAAAAAAGAGGGCGCGCGTCTCCTTGCCAGTAAGGTCCTGAAGATCCTGGCCGACCAAACCCCGGACCCGGTTTTGAAACAAAAATACCAAGAGGCACAAAAGAAATATGAGCCATGAACCCGCTCTCAAAGTCGAAGGCGTGGGCTTTTCGATCGGGAAGCGCACGCTTCTGCACGGAATTCACCTCGCGATTCCCGCCGGATCCGCACTCGCCGTGGTGGGCCACAACGGAGCCGGAAAAACCACGCTCTTCCAGCTCATCCTCGGGCTCAAGTTTCCGGATCAGGGCCGGATCACCATTTTCGGCGAGTCTTCGCTTACCGAGCGGGCACGACAAAAAATCGGGTATGTTCCCGAGCGTCCCTACCTGAACCCCGATCACACGCTCGGGCGGGCTCTCCGGTACCACTACGAACTGGCAGGGCTCCCGCCCGCCACACGCAATGCCGAGATCGAACGGGTCGCAAGCGGGGTCGGCCTCGGGGGACACCTCGAGCAGAAGCTCCGCACGTTTTCAAAAGGGATGCTGCAAAAGTCGATGATCGCTCTCGCGCTTCTGGGTGATCCGCCGCTTTTGATTCTCGATGAGCCCATGAGCGGGCTCGACCCCGAGGCTCGCGAGACCATGAAGGCCTGGTTTTTGGATTGGAAATCCAAGGGCCGGACGATTCTTTTTTCGACCCATGTGCCCGAGGATGTCGAATCGCTTGCGAATCGGGTGCTCGCCCTGAAAGAAGGCCGGATGATCAAGGAGCTCGCATGAACCGCACTCTTCGCGCATTCCGGGCCGTCGCCTTCGAGAGCTTTCTGGAGGGGATCCGGGCCCGCACCCTGTACAATGTGTTCTTTGCGAGTTTGTTCTTGCTGGGAGTGGGCTACCTTGCGGCCCTGCTGGTGTACGGCCATCAAGAGCGGGTGCTCTTGCACTTCGGACTGCTCGTGAATGCGCTCTCGGTGTTCGTCGTCGCGGCCGGCGCGGGTGCTCGCTCGATTCATGCCGAGATCGAACAACGGACCGCCGGGCCGGTGCTGGCGCGGCCCGTCTCGCGGAGCGCGTATTTCTTCGGAAAGTGGGCCGGGATTCTTGCGTTCTCGGCCTTGAATCTCGCGCTTCTGTACGGAATCCTCGCGATTGGCGTCCGCGAGGCGGGGGTGAGCTTCTCTGCACCATTTTTTTTGGCGTTCTTGCAGTCCTTCGGACTGATTCTCGCCGAATCGGCGGTGGTCTCGGCGCTCGCGCTTTTTTGTTCGCTGTTCTTCCGGCCGGGAATCACGGTCTTGATCGCCCTCTCGTTTTTTTTCATCGCCCACAATCACCCGCAGTTGGCCCTGATCGCAAAAGAAGGGGGCGGCGGGGGGATCCTGCCCCTTCTGATGCGGGTCACGCCCGACGGCGGAGCCTGGCTCATGGACTTGCGGGTTTATTATCAACAACCGCTCGAGGCATTCGACTGGATGCTTCGGGTCGGGTACGGTCTCGGTTGGGCGCTCTTGTTCGCCCTGGCCGGAAATGCAGTTTTTTACAGAAAGAACCTCTGAAATGCTCACGAATCTGGTGGTGGTCCTGTTCGGTCTGGTGATCGGGAGTTTCTTGAACGTGGTGATCCATCGTCTTCCGCTCGATCAGTCGGTGGTGCATCCCCGGAGCCGGTGTCCGAAGTGCGAAACCCCGATTCGCTGGTACCAGAACCTTCCCTTGTTCAGTTATCTCGTTTTGCGCGGAAAGTGCGCCGCTTGCGGAACGCCGATCTCCTTGCGCTATCCACTCGTCGAACTGCTGACCGCGATTTTGTTTTTGCTGTCATTCCGGGGTGTCGCCCTCGATCTTGCCGGCGTCATGGCGCAGTTCCGGATCTGGTTCTTCATCGCGATCTCGATCGCGGTCACCTTCATCGACTTCGACCACCGGATCATCCCCCATGAACTCAGCTTCGGCGGGTGGGCGGTCGGGGCCCTGACTTCTTTATGGGATTTCCGTGAGGGGGCGCAGCCGCTTCTTCTCGCCTCGTTGGCGGGTTACGGGTTCTTTTGGGTATTTGCGCGAATTTACGAGCGGATCACGGGCAGGGTGGGACTCGGCGGCGGGGACATCAATTTCATGGGTACGATCGGGGTGTTTCTGGGCTTCGGCGGGATCTGGTCGGCGGTGATGATCAGTTCGGTCGTGGGGTCGATTGCGGGAATTGCGGCGGCCAAGATCCAAAAATCCGAGGCGATCCTGAAGACGGCGATTCCTTACGGGCCTTTTCTCGTCCTCGGAGCTCTGGTAGAACTTTTCTTCGAGGTGTCGCGATGGATCAGCCCATAGAAGAAGAGTGGCGGAATTACGAGCTCCACGAGAAGGTACGGATCCGGGATCAGAAAAAACGGTTCTGGACCATCACGCTTGCGGTGAGTCTGTTTTTGGGTCTTTGTGCCGTTCCGGTGGTCCGCGAGCGTCTTCCGAAATGGCGGGGGCTCGATGCCGCGCGGGTGATCTCGCTTTCGCTCGAAGCCATGAAGACCCGTTCGATCCGCGAAAAAAAGCCGCTTCGGATGCGCTTCACGGCAGAAGGAGCCTATCGCATCGAGGTCTTGAATGACTGCAAGGATGCGGCTCCGTTGCGGGTTGACGCCGATGTTTCCTGGCCGGATCGCGGAGGGGCCCTTGCAGTTCTTGCTCGCGGGGATCTCGAGAAGTTCGCGATCGGGCAGGGGGTCGAGACCGTTTGTTTCGATCCCGTTTTCGGTCTTTCCGGGAGCGAATCCCGGCAAGTGCTGGTGGTCGTTCCTGTCAAGGACCTGTCGGAGGGGCGGCTCGATCGCGCTTCGTATGTGGTCCTTGAAGGAGAATCGGCAAAAATTTCCATAAATTAAATCTCCGGCAATTGAGTTTTGCCGGAGCGCTGTGTACCCTGAAAGAGAATGGCTTCCGCTCAAGGACGGGCAGGACGAAGTGGATCAGGGGGATTCTTTTCGGGGTTCAATTTTTTGAGCTCCGGAGGCCCCTCTGTCGGTATCAGCATCGGCGCCTCCTGCGTGAAGGTCGTCGAACTCAAGAAATCCGGTAAATCCTGGCAGTTTTCGAAATACGCGAGCAGTCCGCTCCAAGGGGGAGTCTCCGAGCACCGCGAGATCATCGATGCGGGAGCGGTTTCGCGCGCGATCCTCGATGCGATGGCGAAGGCCGGAATCAGCACCAAAGAGGTTTGCGCCTCGGTTGCCGGGAGCGGCGTGATCATCAAGACCCTCACCGTCACGGTGGCCGACATGAAGGAGCTGAACGATCAGGTCCTTTGGGAGGCCGAGCAGTACATTCCCTTCGACATCAACGATGTCGCCGTCGATTATCAGATCCTCCGCCGTCTGAAGGACAATCAAGTCGAGGTCATCGTCGTCGCCGTGAAGAACGACGTGATCGAGCAGGTCCGGAACGTAATGGAGATCTCGAAGCTCCGCATGAACGTGCTCGACGTCGAGGTCTTCGCGCTCCAGAACTGCTTCGAGATGAATCAGGATCCGCCGGCGAATCTCTCGGTCATGATCGCAGACATCGGAGCGATGAGCACCAAGACCATCATCTGTGCCGAGGGGAAGCCGCTCTTTACCAAGGATGCGCCCTATGGCGGTATGATGGTCACCCGCGAGATCCAGCGCGAGCTGAAGCTCGCCACGTTTCTCGATGCCGAATCGCTCAAGGTTTCGGGCAATCTCCCGCAGGAAGTCGCCGACATCGTGAGTCGCACCTCGCACACCCTCGGGGCGGAGCTCAAAAAATCGATCGATTATTACAACGCATCCTCGGTGGGACCACCTGTTTCGGTGTTGTACCTTTCGGGAGGAGCCTCCCGCGCTCCCGGGTTGGCCCACGCGATTTCAGAATACGTTTCGATTCCCGTCGAGTTCCTGAATCCGTTCGAAAAAGTGAAGCCCGCCGGAAAAGACATGAGCGATGCGTTTCTCGAGAGCATCGCGGCCGAGGTGGTCGTGCCCATGGGGCTCGCCTTGAGGTCGAAGGACAAACCATGATCCGGATCAACCTGGCCAGACAAAAGAAGTCATCCCTTTCCTCGGGCGGTTCCGTCAAAATCTCGGACGGCGGGGGTTCGGGCGGGCTTTCGGTCCTGTTGCTCCGGATCGTTCTCCCGCTCGGGATCGGATTCGCCTCTAACTTCGCGCTCGAGACGTACTTTGCCTCTCAGAGAGAAGGCATGGAGGCCGAGATCGCCTCGATCGAAGACGAGAAGCTGAAGGCGACCAAGAAGCTTGCCGAGGTCAAGGGCTTCGAGACCGAGAAGAAAAAGCTCGAACAAACCCAGCAGTTCATTCGCACCAAGATCGAAACCATCGAAAAGCTCGTTCAGAACCGTGACTCCACGGCGCAAGGTCTGCTGAGTCTCTCGCGTGCCATGCCCCGCGATGTCTGGCTCACCGAGATCTCCGATTCGGGCGACGCCTTCGAGATCAAGGGCTCCACGCTCGATGCCGGCCTCGTGAGTGATCTCATGGTGAAGTTGCAAAAAAGCGTTTTCTTCCAGGATGTCCAGCTCAAGAACAGCGTGAGCCGGGATCAGGTCGGAAGCCTTGCGGATTTCCAGCTGGGAGGGAAGCACGAGTAATGGACTCCCTGAAGCGAATCCCCTCTTTTGTTCTGCTCTTGCTCTGGCTTGGGTTCCTGGGCTGGAAGGCCTACGAGTTCCACTACGCCGCAGATGGTGCGGTCGAGTCGCATGCGGTCCGGGTTGCCGCGCTCAAGTCCGAGCTGAAGGGATTGAACGACCGCTATCAGGAGGGGCAGGGATTCCTGAAAACCCTGAATGCAAAAAAAGAAGAAATCCGCTCCCAGGCACGGAAGCTCGCCGAATTCCAGGGCGCCTTGTCGGAGCAAGCCGATCTTGTCGGACTCCTGAAGGTGCTGCTCACCGAGGCGAAGAAAATCGGACTCCGGGTCGATCGCATGGAGCCCGGACGAAAGACCCTGCGTCCGTTCTACATCGAGCAGGAATCGAAGCTCGAGCTCCGCGGTACCTTCCAGCAACTGCACCTGTTTGTGTATCGGGTGTCCCGCCTGCAGCGCATTTTGCGGATCCAGAATTTCCGGATCCGCCCGGTCTCGACCACTTCGGGATCCGCTCTGGCGCCCCTGGTGGCCGATCTCGGCGTCTCCTCGTTCCAGTACGTGGTGAGCCAGGAGGATTCTCTCCTGAAGTCAGAGGAGGCCAAATGAACTCCGCGATTCTTCTGCTTCCGTTTCTGATGTCCGGATTCACCGCGCAGGCCGCAGTTCCCGCAACGGACTCCGTCCCGTCGGTGGAGGTGGTGCTCGGAGAAGAGCTGATTCTCGGGCTTCGCGATCCGTTCCAACCCCCTTCCGCCCTCAAGGCGAAGAATTCGAGCAAGCTCACCGATCTCGAGATCCTTCCTTTGAAGGACCTGAAGCTGAACGGCGTGATTACCGGTCCCAAAAAAACGAGGGCGATGGTGACCACTCCCGGGAACAAGATTTTCTTCGTCAAGGTGGGGGATAAGGTCGGACTGCGCGACGGGAAGGTCACGCAGATCCTGAACGATGCGATCCGCGTGACCGAATACTATCTGAACGAAAAAGGACAGCAGGTACCCGATGTTCAGGAGATCCGCCTCGACGGCGAAATCGTCTCGATGTCGAAGAGAGAAGGGGAGTGAATCCATGAGCAAATTCGGATGGGCGGTATTCTCGCTGATGATGGTTCTTTCTCCGGGAGCGCTCCGCGCGCAGGAAGATGCGCTCGGGGTCGCGGCCGCCGCGGCCGATGGCGGAGCCGGCAAGAAGTTCACCGGGTCGCCCATCACGCTCAAAATGAAGGACGCCGACGTGCGTGAGGTCATGCGGCTCATCAGTGAGGCAAGCGGATTCAATGTGGTGCTGAGTCCCGAGGTGCGAGGTTCGGTGACGGTGTCCCTCGAGGAAGTGCCCTGGGACCAAGCGCTCGAGGTCGTATTGAACACGCTCGGACTCGTGGCCGAGCGGAACGAGAGCGTTCTGAAGATCATGCCGAAAGAGGCGCTCCTCCGGCAGAAGCAGGCTGAGATCGAAGGTCAGCGGGTCGCAAAACAAGGCGCGACCCGGATCACCCGGGTGTTTCCGGTGAGCTATGCCGATCCGGCGAGCCTCCAAGGCCTACTGAAGCAATATGCGACCTCGATCGGTCAGGAGACGGGCGGTCTTGCGCCGGTGATCCTTGTGGATCAGAACACCCAGAGTCTCATCGTCCAGGACACCGAAGAGGGGATCGAGCGGGTCAAGAAAGTCATCCGTCTTCTCGATGTCCAGACCCCGCAGGTCATCATCGAGGCGAAGGTGATCGATGCTTCCGAGGGGTTCTCGCGCTCGCTCGACGGCAAGTTCCAGGTCACGGCAGGGCAATCTTCGGCTTCGATCAACGGGGGGCTCGCGGGAGCGACCTCGCCGGGAACGGGCGGTGCCGGCGCCGCCGCAGGAGGAAGCCGGAATGCGAACACCTTCCGCTTCGGAATCGGAAACACCTTTTCGCTGAACGCGCTCTTGAACTACTCGGAAGGAGAGAACCGGGCGAAGGTGATCTCGACTCCGCGGGTGCTGGTCCTGAGCGGAAAGCAAGCCACGATCACCCAAGGGTCGAACCTGGCCGTCCGGCAGGTCACCGCGCAGGCCAACGGCACGACACTTGAGACGATCAACTTTGTGCCGTACAATACGAATTTGAATGTCACCCCACGCGCCACCAACGACGGATCGGTCTTCATGAAGCTCTCGCTCAGTCGCGACACGGTATTCACCGACACGAACGGCCAGACCGCCGTTGCCCCGCGGAACATCAACACCGAGGTGATCGTCGAGAGCGGAAACACTCTGGTAATCGGGGGCGTGCAGAGCATGTCTGAGTCCGAAAATTCGGCTGGATTCCCGTTTCTTCGTAAAATTCCCATTCTCGGCTGGCTCTTCGGTTCCGAGAATTCCACCAACGACAAAAACGAGCTCATGTTTTTTGTGACCCCGAGAATCCTGAACTCCCGGGGCACGACCGAAACGGAAACCAGCAAGCAATGAAATCCTCGCGCGGAAATCCCCAGATCTATCACTACCTGAAGAAATATCAGGCCGATCCCCGGTCACGGGTCTTCGCTCCGCTTGCCGAGGCGTACAGAAAGGCCGGACTTCCGGACGAGGCGATCGAGATCTGCCGCGACGGCATCCGGCACCATCCCCACTTCATCGGAGGGCGCGTCGCTCTGGCGCGCGCCCTGTTCGACAAGGGCGATTACGAAGGAACCGTGCGGGAGCTCGAGAGCGTGGTGGTCGATGCGCCCGATAACTTGGTGGCACAGAAACTCCTGGCCGAGAGCTTTTTGATTCTCGGTCGGGTCGGAGAGTCGCTTGAGGCGTACAAGGTCCTGCTTTTCTTCATGCCGCGGGACCGCGAAATCGCAAGTCTCGTCTCGGAGCTCGAGACCCGCGCTTACGAAGAGGGAAGACTTGCGTTGCGATCGGATCCGGTTCCGCTCCGGAACTTCGCGGTCGAGACCGCCGAAAAGGCGATCGAGGCCGACCCGGGAGTTCGGAAGCGGGAGTGGATCAACCGAATCGAGTTACTCCAGTCCCTTCTTGTCCGGGTCCAACGGATTAAACTTGCGAACCATGCTTGACCTTTGGTATCAAAATTTCCTACCGGAGGCTTCATGGCATCAGTTTATCCTACGAATGAGTTTCGCAAAAACCTGAAGCTCGATATCGACAACACCCCTTTTCAGATCGTCGAGTTCCAGCACGTCAGTCCGGGGAAGGGCAGTGCTTTCACCCGCACCCGTCTTAAAAACCTTTTGAACGGCAACGTGATCGAACGTACCTTCAAATCGGGCGAGAAAATCCCTGCCGCGAACGTCGACATCAAAGAAATGCAGTTCCTGTACAAGGACGGCAGCGGTTACAACTTCATGAACACCGAGAACTTCGAGCAAACCATCATCAGCGAGGAGCAGATCGGCGAGCAATCCCTGTTCATGCAGGACAACATGCAGGTCCAAGTGTTGTTCTACAACGAGAAGCCGATCTCGGTGGAACTCCCGACCTTTGTCGAGCTCAAGGTCGTGAAAACCGATCCGAGCTTCCGCGGAGACACGGTGACCGGCGGATCCAAACCCGCCACTCTCGAAACCGGCGCGGTGATCCAGGTGCCTTTCCATATTTCTGAAGGGGACCTCCTGAAAGTCGATACGAGGGATGCGACCTATGTCGAAAAAGCCAACAAATAAAGCAAAGAAACGGGCTTCCGCCCCGGCGAAGAAGCCTTCCGCCACCCTTCCGTTCGAGTTCGATGCGCTCGGCACGCTTGCCGATTTCCTGAAAGAAAAAGGCATCGCCGAATTCGAATGGTCCAAGGGCGATCAGAAAATCGTCGTGAAGACCGCCATGGCGATGGTCCATGCGGCTCCGCAAATGGCGGCGCAAACCGTGGTGCAAATGCCGCCGGTCCAAGCCGTGGCCCAGGCCCAAGGCGCGGTTGCTCCCGCATCCGAGCCCCGCGAGTCCGCGACGCACAAAAAAGTCCTGTCTCCGTTCGTGGGGACCTTCTACCGTTCGCCTTCTCCGACCTCTCCGGCCTACGCCGAGGTCGGCAAGCGCGTTTCGCCGGGCGATACCCTTTGCATCATCGAAGCCATGAAGCTCATGAACGAAATCGAGGCTGATTTCGCCGGAAAAATCATTCAGGTTCTGGTCGAGAACGGCCAGCCGGTCGAGTTCGGCGAGCCTTTGTTCGTCATCGATACGGCGTGACGGGTGACCATGAGCTCGTCAAAGCCGCCTTTTAAAAAGATTCTGATCGCAAACCGCGGAGAAATCGCCCTTCGGATCATCCGTGCCTGCCGCGAGCTCGACATCAAGACGGTCGCGGTCTATTCGACGGCCGATGAAAGCTCGCTGCACGTCAAGCTCGCCGACGAGGCGATTTGCATCGGGCCGCCTTCGCCGAAGCTCTCGTATCTGAACATGATGAGCATTCTCTCGGCGGCCGAGGTGACCGGTGTCGAGGCGATCCATCCGGGCTACGGATTCCTCTCCGAAAACGCGGAATTCGCCCGCCTTGTCCGCGACTGCAAGCTCACCTTCATCGGTCCGACTCCCGAGAACATCGAAGCCATGGGCGAAAAAACCCGGGCCCGGGCGAAGGCCCGCGAGGCCGGAGTTCCGATGCTTCCCGGCACCCTTTCGGCCGTGGCCGGAGTCGAGGAAGCCGTCGATGCGGCCGTGAAAATCGGTTTTCCTGTGATCCTGAAGGCCGCCGCCGGCGGAGGCGGGCGCGGGATTTTCATCATCCGGAGCGAAAAGGACCTGCAGGATTCCTTTCACCGGTGCAGTGAAGAGGCGCGGAACGCCTTTGGCGATGGTTCTCTTTATGTCGAGAAATTCTGCGAGTTCCCCCGTCACGTCGAGATCCAGGTCGCCTGCGACCGGCACGGAAACCGCGTCTATCTGGGCGAGCGGGATTGCTCGATCCAGCGGCGCCACCAGAAGCTGATCGAAGAGGCTCCGAGCCCGGTCCTGACCGCCGAAGTCCGCAAGGAGATGGGCGAGGCCGCGATCGCGCTGTGCAAGAATGTCGCGTACGAGAGTGTCGGTACCGTCGAGTTCCTCGTCGATCAGGATCGCAAATTCTATTTCATGGAAATGAACACCCGCATCCAGGTCGAACATCCCGTGACCGAGATGATCACAGGTGTGGATCTCATCAAGGAGCAGATCCGGATTGCAGCGGGGCATCCTCTCGGATTCCGTCAGGAAGACATCGTTCTGCGGGGCCATGCCTTCGAAGTGCGGATCAATGCCGAGGATCCGGACACCTTCCGACCGTCCCCCGGAAAGATCACGGCCTTGCATGTGCCGGGCGGCTATGGCGTTCGCGTGGACTCGTTCATTTATGACGAGTACAAGGTGGTGCCGTTCTATGATTCGCTTCTTGCCAAGCTGATCGTGCACGGACGCGACCGCGACGAGGCGGTGGCGAAAATGCGCCAGGCACTCGACGAATTCGTCGTCAAAGGCGTCAAAACCACGATCCCCATCCATCGCAGGATTTTCGCGAGTCAGCAGTTTGTCGACTCCGATTACACCACCCGGTTCATCGAAGAATTCCTCCAAAATCCGCACTGAAAGCGGTATCCTTTTTCATGGAGGATTGTGCGCAAAGTGACCGATAACACGAACGAAACGGGGTCCTCCGGTTTTTCCATCCAGCAAGAGCCGGTCTCTCCCGCCGAAGATGTGCGGAGTGCTGAAATCCTTCTGAGCGAGGGTCTTTTCGAAGAAGCCAAGCGGATCCTCCGTCGCTTGTTGATGCGGCATCCGGAATTCGCTCCCGCGTCCGAATTGCTCGGTCGGATCCAGGAACAGGAACTCCGCATGATTCTCGACCGGGATTCCCGGCGGGATCCCGAAGAACAGCCGCTTCGGAATCCGGATGAGGTGATCCGGAAGCTCCTCGAGGATCTCGGAATGGACGCATCTTTGCCGGGCGGGATCGATCCCGCCGCCCTGAACTGGGCCCATTCCCCGCGCGCGAGCGTCGAAGAGGCGTTCGATCTCGGTGTCGCGTTTTTTGAGATGGGATGCTTCCGCGATGCGATCGTCGAACTCGAGGAGGCGCTCCGGATGATCCGGATCGGCCGGAGCGAGCTTGGTCCTGCCGGAGTCGCGGCCGCGGCACTTTGCGCCGAGGCCATGGTAAATCTGGCTGACGGGTTCGCGGCGAAGTCGTTCCTGATTCCCGTGCTGAACGAGCCCGAGTTGAAGCACGAAGAAAAAATTCCTTTGTTTTATCTGGTCGGGCGGGCCGAGGAGATTCTCGGCAACCATAACGAGGCGAAAGGTTGGTTCGGAAAAGTGATCGAAGCCGACCCGCTCTTCCGGGATGCGGAGTTCCGGGTCAGGACCGGACGATGAGATTCACCCGGCTCAGGATTGCGGCGTTTTCGTTTTTGCTCCTCACTGCCGCAACCCTGGGCGGAGGCCTCGCCTACCTCGAAAGCGGGGCATTCGGAAATCTGATCAAGCGGATCCTCTCGGAGCGATCCCCGAAGAAGCTCGGCATCACGGGCGAGTTCTCGCATCTGAAGATTTATTTTTTCCCCCCGGGGGTCGGCATCGCCGATCCGAAAATCCGGGTCGCGCGCGAGAATCTCGCGAACATCCCCGTCGATGCCGAGATCGAGGCCAAGGAGCTTCGTGCGAGCTTCGCTCCGTTCCAGATGTTCACCGGAACGCTCAGGGTCGACGAGGTCGTGGTCACCGGAGGATCGGTCCGGGGTACCGTTTCCTCGGCGGTTTTCACCGAGAAACCCAAAAAGAAAAGGGTGGAGCGCTTCGGTTGGGACGATCTCTTCCGTCTGCAGATCAACGGTGTCCGGTTGCGGGATACGTTTCTCGATGCGACCTTCGAGCTTCCGGGTGCGAAAAAAGAGATTGTGCGATCCGAGCTGATCGTGAAGGAGCTCGATCTTCGCAAGGACTCGATCGAGGACCGTGAGGGACTCGTGTCGAGTGCCGTGGTCCGTGCGGTGCGCTTGGAGCCTCCGGCCTCGTGGGGCCCGGTTCCGGTTCGCGAGGCGAGCGAGCTCCGGTGGGATCTGCAATTCACCGATCAGGGGCTTCGAATCGAGCCGCTCGCAGTCGAACTGCCCGGGCTCCGCCTCACCGCCCGGGGAAGGATCGACGGAAATCTTCTGGACGAGAAGGAAGACCCGAAGGCCGAGGCCTCGCTCGAGATCGCATCCGATCTGGGCATCCTGCTCAACCGGGGACCGGTCGCGCAAAAATGGGGGGGCGAGGTCGCGCTGAAGGCAACGGCGGGCGCACGGGTCAGGGACATCGGGAATTCCCTGAAAGCGCGCTATGATGTCGATGCGAGGAATTTCTTTTATGGCGAAGCGAAGGCGGCGATCGCCCGTTCCGAAGGTGAACTGGATCTCGCCGAAAAAACGATCAAACTGAAATCGCTCGAAATGCGGGAGTCCTCCGGGGCCGAGGGCGCAGGACGGGTCCGGGTTCTTCCGACGGTGCTTCCGCTCGATCTTGACCGGGCCTTCACTGCCACCCTCGAACTCGAAAAAGCCGATCTCCACTGGCTGGGCGGGGTGGTCGCGCCCTCTCTCACTCCTCTCGAGGCGAAGATTTCCGGAAAAGTCGGCCTCCGGTTCGCGCCCGGAGAAAAGAACTGGAAGCTTCAGGCCGAGCCCGATCTGGAGGTTTCGAAGTTCGCCCTGACCAATCAAAAGTGGGGCGTGAAGCGTCCGATGAAGTTCATCCTGAGGCCGGATCTTCCCATCCGGATCCGGGGAGGCGTCGACGCGGGCCCCGCAGGGTTGGAGTTCCGGAATCTTGGACTCGGAATCCGGAAGACGCAGTTTCTGGTGGCCGGAGGCATCCGCAAAGGAAAAGGCTTTGATTTCACCGCGAAGGGCCCCGCCGATCTGAGTGAAATCCGGGAGATTGCAGAGATTCCGATCCGGGGCGAAGGCACGATCGAGGCGAGGATCCACGGACCCGCCGATGCGCTTCTTCTGGATTTCGATGCCCGGCTCTCCGGAGCGGAATACATTGATCTTCATCTCGGAAATCTCGAAGGCCGCGTGACCTACGATGATGGCCAGTCCCGACTTCGACTGACCGACATGACGGGGCGACACGGGGGAACGTTTTATTTTCTGAAGGACGGGTTCATCGATCTCGCCGGGAGTGATGACATCCGGCTCCCGATCGAGGTCCGATCCGGAAAAATCGAGGAGCTCTCCGAGGTGCTCCAGTCGCTCGTCGCAAAGATCAGCTGGTATCCGCGGTCCCTGAAGGGCGAAGTGCACGGATCGGTTCTGGTCGCCGGAAAAATCGACATGCCCCGGCTGGTCATCGAATCAAGGCTCGAGGGCACCGATTGGTCCTGGGCCGGAGAGCGGGCGCGCAAGGTCAGGATGGCGGTCGGTTACGATCGGGGGCTTTATTACGCCCGCGAGGTGTCGGTCGTGAAGTCCGTCGGGGAGTTCCGCGGGCAGGTCGAGTTCGACGCCGGCACCGATGCCCTCTCGTGGAATCTTTCGACCTCCTCGCTCAGTCTGAATGACTTTGATTTTTTCAGCCGTCTTGAGATTCCCGCCCGCTCGAAAATCGAGATCCGGAGCACCGGTTCCGGAACGATGGAGCGTCTCGAATCCTCCACGCGGATCCGCGGCTACGGGACCGAGGTGAAGGGCGAACAATATCAGGATTCCGAGCTCACGCTGGTTTCGGGCGGGAATCGCGTCGAGGCGGATGCGAATCTGTTCGGTCGCGAGCTCACCGCCCAGCTCCGCTATTCGCTGATCCCGAAACAACCGTCTTCGTTCCGGATGGACCTCCGGCAATTCGATTTTTCTCCCGCGATTCTGATTCTCAATCCGAAACTCGTCGATGATCCGGCTCTTGCGGCGAGGGCATCGGGGCACATCAAGCTCGATTTCCTGAGCACCCAGTTCGAGCTTGCGAGAGGGGAATTCGAGATCGGGGAGTATCTGGTTTCGAAAACCGGATTCGAGGCCCGTCTGGAAGATCCGATTTCGGTGCCGATCCAGCTCGGGTTTTTCCGGCTTGAGCCGGTCCGGTTCCGCTTGAACGACTCCGCGCTGATCCTGACCGGAGAAGGGCGCAAGGGGGATGTCGATCTCACGCTCCAGGGAACGATCGATCTTGCGATGGCCGAGCTTCTGACCTCCTCGATCCGCAAGGCGCAAGGAAAGGCCGCGACGCGGATCACGCTGAAGGGCCCGATGAAGGATCTGAGCTTGGACGGACAGCTGGAATTCGCAGGAGCGATGGTCCAGCCCGGCTGGCTTCAAACCCCATTCGAGGATGTCGACGGAAAAATCGTGATCAACCGTGGCCGCTTCCTGGTCCAGTCTCTCGATGCGTTCGCCGGCGGGGAGTCGTTCAATCTCAGCGGAAAAATCGACACTTTCGCCCGAAAATTCCCTGAAATCGATCTTCGCGCGGTTTTCCAGAACAACAGCATGAAGATGGAGCCGTTCGATCTGGTCCAAGTACGCGGAACGGTTTCGATCAAGGGGAACGAGCCGCCCTACCGGATCGGGGGCAATCTCGATCTGGTCCAGGCCTTGTACGCCAAGAGTTTCGGAAAGTCCGGTGGAGCGCCGGCGATGCGCGGGGAGCGATTCCTGCCGAAAGATCAGGACACTCAGCTCGGTTCGGGAATCTTCGAATTCGATCTCGGGATCAACTCGAATCAGGGGTTTTTCGTCCGGAACGAGGTGCTCGATGCCGAATTCAAGGGCAAGGCGAGGCTGGTCGGAACCCCCTCGGCGCCGGGAATTCTCGGAGAAGGACGCCTGATCCAAGGAAAGGTTCTCTTCAAGGATCGTCCGTTCGTGTTCGACAACGTCAAAATCGATTTCGATGACCCGCACCGTCTCGATCCGAAATTCAGCGCCGGCGCGATTTGCGATGTGAACCAGTACAAAATCCGGGTGCTGGCCTACGGCCGCGCGAGCAAATGGAAGGCCGAGTTCAGCAGTACTCCGTACCTGAAGGAAAACGACATTTTTGCGGTCCTCTCGTCGGGCGGTGTCGGCACCGGAACGGGAAGCTCAGAGGGAAGCCGCTTTGCAGTCCGCGACCGCTCTTATGTGAGCCAGGGGGAGGCCGCATCCCTGATCCTGCATTCGATGGACTTCGGGAAGGACGTGCAGAGCAAGACCGGATTCCGGTTCGATGTCGAGGAGGCGATCGACACCCAGACCGCGGCGAGCGTGTTCCGTCCGCAGAATCTTTCAGAAAACGTCGCGTCCCCGAAGGTCGTGATCAAGCGGAGCGTGGGCAAGAACATCTCGCTTTCTTTCGGAAGCACGGTGGGGGTCGGATCCCGGAACTTGCGCGAGATGAACGCCGAATACAAATTGGTTCCGGGGATGTCGATGCTCGGAGTCTGGAACACCATCGAGGCGGTGAACACCAGGGAATCGCGGACCTCCTTCGGTCTTGACCTGAAGTTCAACCGAAGGTTCAAATGAAGGTTCAAATGAAGATTCGAATGAATCTCCTGCGGACGTTCCTCTTCGCGGTTTCGCTTGCTTTCCTCGGAGCCGGTACCGCCCGCGCGTTTCCCGTCGACGAGATCCGTTCGGAGGGAGTCACCGCGGAACAGTGGGAACAGGCCAAAGGGGTGACGGGGCTTCTTCCCGGCGACGAGTACAGTCGCGAGCGCGCCATGCGGGCGGAGGGTCGGCTCCAGGATTTCTTTGAATCGAAAGGATTCCCCCAGAACGAGGTCTCCCACGAAGTGCTCACGCGCGGTGAGGTCCGGACCCTCCGGTTCTTGATCCGTCTCGGACCGGCGCTCAAGCTCGAATCGCTCGTGCTCGAATCCCGGGATCCGGGATTCACGCCGGAGCTCCAGCAAAAGCTCATGAAAACCCTCGATATCCGGCCCGGCGAGCCCTTCGATCGCGACCGGATCAAGGATCTTCGCCACTCGGTCGAGAGCTTTCTTTCGGCCCGGAATTTCATCGATTCCCGCGTTGCGCGGGCCTCGAGCGAGGTGATGACCGGGGGGATCCGCCTTCGCTTCGAGCTCGAGCTCGGAGAGCAGGTGGTGTTCTCGGTGCAGGGGAACCGGTTCTTTTCGAGGCCCGAGCTGATGGAGGTCATCAACAAGCAGAGAGCGATCGGACTCGGGAGGGATTACGTCACGGTTCTCATGGACCGGCTCGTCGAGCATCATGTGGCATTCGGATTCAGGAAGGTTTCGATCACTCCCTATTTTTTCGAGGCGCACGGAAACGAGCAAAAAAAGGTTTTGTTCAAGATCGACGAGGGGCCCAGGATCCGGATCGAATCGGTGGTCTTCGACGGGAACGAGGTCTTCAGCGACGAGGAGCTCGAAGGGTTGTTCTTCGACAGCGCGGAGGACCGGATCCGCGCGCGGATTTACAACGGGGCCATGGTCGATTCGGCCGCGGCCGGTCTGATCGAGCAGATCAAGCGACGCGGGTATCTTTCGGCGCGGCTCATCGGAATCAAAACCGAGGAACGTTCGCAGGGGGCGGGAGTGTCGATCCGGATCTTCCTGAATGAGGGCCTGCAAACAAGGGTCCGTTCGATCGAGTTCCGGGGAAACCGCGCTCTCTCGAACGGAAAACTCGTCGAAGAGCTCGGCATCCGCGAGGGCGACCCGCTCGATCCGACGGGTCTCGAGGACGGAATCGATCGGATTCGCCGAAGCTATCGGTCTTTGGGGCATTTGGAGTTCCGGTTTGTCAACGAGACTGGTGAGCAACAGCCCCTGGTGGTCTATGCCGAGAAGAACCAGCTTGCGGACCTGGTGTTCGAGATCGAAGAGGGGCCGGTGTTTCATCTGGCCGGAGTCGAGATTCTCGGGAACGAGATCACCCGCCGAAGAGTGATCGAGCGCGAGATCACGATTGGCGAAGGGGAGGTGCTTTCGGAGGACCGGATCATCGAGACCGAGGACCGCATCCGCCGGCTCGGGATTTTCGCGCAGGTGACCCTCGAGGTCCGCGAGGTTCCGGGCAGACGGGAGTTCAAGATCCTCCGGATCACCGTGCAAGAGACAGCGCGCGGGAACACCACCGCCGGGCTCGGCTACCGGAACGACCTCGGCATCCGGACCTTCGGTGGGCTCTCGTATTCGAACCTGTGGGGCTTGAATCACACCTGGTCCTTCGATGCCACCATCAACCGCCGGATCCAGACCTACCAGAATCAGAACTACCGGTTCGTCGAGTACACCGCCCAGGTCGGCTATACGATTCCGTGGGCCTTTCTCGGGCCGACCACGCTCCGGCCCGGGATTTCGGCCGAGAAACGGCAGTACATCGAGTTTGATGCCGAGACCTTCGCGTTCAACACGAATCTCGAACGGATGCTGTACCGGCCGCTCCGGATCTCGGGAATCGTGAGCTACACCCTCGAGACCATCCGGCAGTTCAATGCGGTCGACGCCACCCAGAACCAGAAGATCACCATCGGATCGATCACCCCCACTCTGCGGATCGACCTTCGGGACAATCCGCTCTCGCCCCGGCAGGGAATGTTCTCGAGCGCTTCTTTCGAGTATGCGAATCAGTTTTTCGGGAGTCAGATGGAACCCTTGCCGATCCGGTACGGTCGCTTCCAGACGAGAACCGACTTCCATTGGAACTTCGTGCCCTCGGTGGTGTGGTTCGGGAGCGTGCGGGGCGGATGGCTCCGGAATTTCGTCGATCCCCGGAGTTCCGACGGAAGCCTCGACCCCCGGATCAGCGTCCCGCTCATCAAGCAGTTCGCTCTCGGCGGGATCAACTCGATTCGTGGATTCAACGAGCAAGAAATCAATGTGCAGGCCGGAGACTCCAGTCGTCGCGTGCAGGGCTACCTTACTTATGTGAACTACCGCACCCAGCTCGATTTTTATCCCGGAACCTCGTTCTCGATCGGCCCCTTTTTGGACGCCGGAAACCTGAAAGTCGATGATTTCAACCTCGGAGACCTGCGATTCGGGAGTGGGGTGGGCTTCCGGTACGTCACCCCCGCGGGGCCGGTCAACTTCGATTGGGGCTTCAAGCTGTTCCCCAGGCCGGGCGAAGACCGGAACGTTTTCTACTTTTCCCTCGGGATCATCTAAATTCAAATTGACGGCGGGGATCGTGTGGGGTAATCCTTTCAGGCTATGTTTCAACAAAAGTCTTATCTTGCTAAAAAAACGGGCCCCCATTTTTTTGAAATCAAAGGTCCGAATGCGCCGAAATGGTATGTGGTCGACGTGAAAGACCAGGTGGTGGGTCGGATTGCTTCGATGATCGCAAAGGTCATCATCGGGAAGCACAAAGCGGGCTACACCCCGAACGTGGACACCGGCGATTTCGTCGTGGTTCTGAATGCCGACAAAGTGGTGTTCACCCGCAACAAGCTCGACACCAAGATTTATCGTGATTACTCGGGATACATCAGCGGACTGAAAGAGCGCACTGCCCGTCAGATGCTCGAAACCAGCCCCGAAGAGATCATCCGTCGCGCGGTTTGGGGAATGACCAACAAGTCGTCACTCGCCCGTCATCAAATGAAGAAGCTCAAGGTGTACGCGGGATCCGAGCATCCCCACGAAGCGCAACAGCTCCAGGAGCTTCCCGCTTCGGCCACCCGTCGTTCTGTTTTGACCAAAAAGCCGGCAAAAAAGGCCTAAGGGAAGTTTAAGGAAGAGTTATGGTAGAAAAAGAAATTCATCACATCGGCAAGCGTAAGACAGCAGTGGCTCGGGTTTACCTCCGCCCCCGCAAGGGCGAGATCGGAACCCTCAGCGTGAACGGGCGCTCCCTCCAGGAGTACTTCCCCCGTCCCGCGCTCCAAAAGATCGCCATGCAGTCTCTCGATCTGACGAGCAATAACGGACAATTCGACATTTATGTGAACGTGGCCGGCGGAGGGATCTCCGCTCAAGCGACCGCGATCCGTCACGGCATCGCCCGCGTTCTGAACGAAATGGACGTTGCTCTCCGTGCGACTCTGAAAAAAGCAGGCTTCCTGACTCGCGATGCCCGCGAAGTCGAGCGGAAGAAGTACGGCCTCGCCGGTGCGCGTCGTCGTTACCAGTTCTCGAAACGGTAATTCGTTCGATCTGTCATCTTTCTGGCGGCTCGGATCCCGATGGGGTCCGAGCCGTTTTTATTTGTCAAATTTGAGTTTCCTTGACCGATTTTCGTGCCATACTTTTTTTAAGGTTTAGATCAGACAAGGAAAAAGCATGAGACAATCTGGATGGATTCTGAGTGTTGTACTTGGGCTTGGTTTTGGGGTTTCTTCGATGGCGGGGGTCCTCGCGACCGTGAACGGGAAGCCCGTCACCGATGAGGACCTCGATGCGGTGATCGCTCGATTTCCCGAGGTCCAGAAGCAAAACACAAGACGCGATCCCGAGATCCGCAAAAAAGTGGTCTCCGATCTCATCGATGCCGAGCTGATGATCCAGGAGGCTGCGAAGCTGAAGCTCGACACCAGCAAACAGTTCAAAGACCAGATGAACCTGATGCGCAAGCAGGCCCTTGTGAACCTGCTGGTCGAGAAGACCCTGGCTCCGAAGGTCACCCCCGAGGCGATCAAGACCTTTTATGACCGGAACAAAATGCGGTATTCCACCGATCAGGTCCATGCCCAGCACATTCTGCTCCCGACCGCCAAAGAAGCCGAGGCCGTGCTCGCCGAGGTGAAGAAGCCGGGCGTGGATTTTCAGAAGGTGGCCGAACAGCGCTCGAAGGATCCCTCAGCCAAGAACACCCGGGGAGATCTGGGCTTCTTCGGCAGGGGCATGTTCGATGAGTCCTTCACCGATGCCGCATTCGGTGCGCGGTCCGGCGAGATCGTCGGTCCCGTCCGGACTCCTTACGGATTCCACGTGATCAAAGTGATCGATCGCAAGATCGGGAAGATTCCCGATCTTGCCGAGGTCGAGGCGAATGTCCGGGCGGATTTCCAGCGCGATCTTCTGAGAAAACTCGTGCTCGACCTCCGAAAGAAGTCCAGCATCAAGGATTGAGCGCCGGGATTCAGACCGGTGCCATCGTGAGTGCTTCCATGAATCTCAAAAAAGCATCTTTCTGTTTTGCGGGCTTTCTTTTGCTGACCCTTGCGGCCGAATCGGCCCGCTTTCTCTCTTCGGACCAAGAGTGGCTCATCGGCCTGGTGTTCGGGGCCGGGGTTCTGCTCGGCGAGGTGCTTTTGCATTCGGGAGGACCGGCCGGGATCATGGGTCGGATTTCGGGGCTTCTTCTTGCGATCGCCGCTTTTTTTTCGGTCGGCCAGGTCGAATCGCTTCTCCGCGCGGTCAGTGCCCGCGAACCCGTTCCGATGAGCGCTTTCTCGTCGCTCCCCGGCCATTGCGGGATTTCGGCCGGTCGGGCGATCATCGGTCTTTATGACACCTTCGTTGCGACTCCCGACGAGGCGAGGCTCCGCGAATATCAGATCCACTCCGCCTGTCGTCTTCGGGCCTTGAGCGGGCTTGAGCGCTCCGGGGGGCCGGCGTGCGACCCGGGCGACCGTCCTCTTGTGTGCCGGGTTCGGTGGATGGAGGCGGTTTCGGCCGAAGGAAACTGGGATCTCGACACCCGCCGCTTTTTTTTCGAGACCGCCCTGAGACTCTGGAATGAGGCCCGCGATGATGAGGGGCTTGTGGCGTATGCGATGAAAGATCAGGAGATCCAGAATGTCGCGCTGAACGAGTCGGTGCAAGCACACGGAACTTCCGGTGCCGGCGTGGTGGAGCTACAAAAAAACAGCCGGATTCACAACGAACTGTCGCGCAAAATCTTCGAGGCCGTGTCGAGCGCGATCGCAAAAGAGGGCCTTCCGCCGGGTGGCGGGGGCGAGGCATTCCGGGCGCGGTTTCGCGAGCGGCAGGAGGAGTTCCGGAAGCGATCCTCGCGCTAGCAATCCTCGCGTCAGCTGTAATCCTTTGCCGAGATCCCGTATTTTTCGAGCTTTCTCAGGAGCGTTTTTTTCGGGATGTTCGCATGGATCGCCGTCTGGTTGATCTTCCCGCGGAAGGTCTTCAGCGCATTGATCAAAAACTGCTTCTCGAACTCCTCTTTGCTCGCCTGAAAATCAAACGTGCTCAGGTTCACCTGGAAGTCATCCGATCCCCACGGGGCAAGCGGGCCCTCGGGCGCCGCGCTCTCGGGCGCCGCGCTCTCGGGCGCACGGACTTTTTCGGGCAGGGAGGCGAGGGTGATCCGCTCGCCCGTTTCGAGCACGAAAGCGTGTTCGAGCACGTTCTCGAGCTCGCGGATGTTTCCGGGCCACTTGTGGAGCTTCAGGGCTTCGAGGGTGTCTTCGGTCAGGCCGACGATCGCCTTCTTGTGCCGCGAATTGAACTTGTCGATGAAGTAGCGCGCCAGGGTCTCGATGTCGTTCCGTCGCTCGCGCAGGGGCGGAAGCTGGATCGGAAGCACATTCAGGCGATAAAACAAGTCCTCGCGGAACGAGCCATCGCGGATCATCGCCTCGAGCTTCCGGTTCGTGGCGGCGACAATCCGCACGTTCATCTCGATCTCGCGGTTCGATCCGACGGGGGTGAATTTCTTTTCTTGCAGGACGCGCAGGAGCTTCACCTGCATCGAAGGCGGAATCTCGCCGATCTCGTCCAGAAAAAGCGTGCCGCCCTCGGCGTACTGGAATTTCCCGATCTTCCGCGAGTCCGCACCGGTGAAGGCGCCCTTCTCGTGCCCGAAGAACTCGCTTTCCATCAGGGTCTCGGGAATGGCCGAGCAGTTCACGGCCACGAAGCGGTTGTCTTTGCGGGGGCCGTTGTAATGCAGGGCCTGCGCGACCAGCTCCTTGCCGGTCCCGCTTTCGCCGCGAATCAAAACAGGAGTGTCGACGCGCGCAAGGCGGTCGATCACGCCGAAGATCTTTCGCATCTCATTGCTCTGGCCGACGAAGCCGTTTCCGCCCGGAAGGTCGAACACGGGCGCCGAGTACGAAAGGGTCTTCACCATGTTCCGGCTCCGGAAGGCCTGATCGATCATGTAGACCAGGTTGTCCGAGCGAACCGGCTTTTCGAGATAATTGTACGCACCCTGACGGGTGGCCTCGACCGCATCGCGGATGTTCGAATAAGCGGTCAGGATGATCACCATCACCGACGGGTCATGAGCCTTGATCTCGCGGAGCGCCTCGATGCCGCTCATCTTCGGCATGTTCACATCCATCAAGAGCAGATCATACTGGCCGGCCTTCACGCGGTTCACGGCCTCTTCGCCATTCGCGGCCTGATCGACCTGGTACTGCCCCTCGGCGAGCGCCGAGGCGACGGTCATCCGGAGTTCGGCATCATCATCGACAACGAGAATCTTACGCATGAGAAGTCTCCTTTGCGTTTGCGGACGGTTCAGAAAGATCCGAGGGCAGGGTGATCACAAAGCAGGTGCCGCGGCCCGGGGCACTGCGGACCTCGATCGAACCCTTGTGTGCCTCGATGAAGTAGCGCGAGAGGTAGAGGCCGAGCCCCGTGCCCTTCACGCGAAGGGTGGTGTCGTTCTTGACGCGGTAAAAACGGCCGAAGACATTCGGAATCTCATTCTCGGGGATCCCGATGCCCTCGTCCGCGATCGCGATCTTCACGAGGCTTCCCTCATCGCGGCACGAGATCCGCACGGTGGTTCCATCGGGAGAATACTTGATCGCGTTGTCGATCAGGTTGCTCAGGACTTTCGCGATCAGATCGACATCGATCCGGATCGGGAACATCGGCTCAAGATCGGTCTCGATCCGGATTTCTTTGGATTGCGCCGAAAAACGGTGCTCTTCGGCCATCTGCTCGAGCAGGGAGTTGATGTCCTTCGTTCGCAGCTGGACACGCACGCCCTGATGGTCGAGTCGGGTGAGTTCGAGCAACGACCCGATGAAGCGGTTCAGCTCCTGGTTCGCGCCCAGCAGGTGCTCGATCAGCTCGCGATCCTTCGGCAAGAGGCGATCGGCGAGTGACCGGCGCAGTTGCTCGGTGAGCCCCTGGATCTTCGCGACCGGGGTCTTCAGGTCGTGGGTCACGAGCTGCATGAAGTTGCTCTTCATCTCCTCGACCTCGATCAGCATCCGGTTCTCGCGCTCGAGCGCGAAGCGCTTCCGGTGTTCCGAGAACAAACGAAGCGGAATCATGAGGTAAAAGCTCAGAACGAGCGAGAGGAACGGCGCACTGAGCGGAAGCCAGATGCCCCCGATGAGGGGAATCGGCTGGAAGAGAACGAGCGAGGCCAGGGTGGTCGTCGCGAGCAGAAAAACCGTGAGCGAGATCAAACGGGTGGGGCGGACCCGGAAGAGCGCAAGGATCGTCGCAAACGAGAGCAAAAAACAGATCACGGCAAGCATAGCCTGCGGAACCTCGGCGATTCCCTGTTGGTTCAGGATCGAGTCCAGAACGTTCGCCTGTACGAGCAGGGACGGAACCGGGCCGAAGCGCGAAAGCGAGCTGATCAGAGTAAAGTCGGCCGGATTGTCGCGCAGGAAGGTTCCGACGAGCACGATCTTGTCTTTCAGGGTTCCTTCGGGAATGCGGCCTTCGACCAGATCGGCGAACGAATAGCGGGGGTACGAAAACGTCTCGTAGGCGGGGTCATAAAGGACCCCGTCGTTCTGGTGGAGCGGAAAAAGAAAGTACTGCGAATCGTTTTCTTTGGTGCGGTAGGAGCCCGGCGGAAGAGCGATCGTCTCGTTTGCAAAAATGCGATTCACGAGCGCAAGCTCGAGGGCGGGCTTGTCGTAAATCGAAAGCACCGCACGTCGGGAGACCTTGTCCTTGCCGAACTGCGAGGCATCGCGATGCACGAACGACACGCTCTGGGGGATTTGCGAGAGGGGGGCGGGCGCGGGAACTTCGCCGCTCCCGTCGTGGGGGATTCCGAGAACAAAAGGCGTGCCCCGCGCATTCAACTTCACGGTGGAACGGTAAAACTCCTGAAGCATCTCGGACTGGAACCCCGCCGGATCCAGACGCGCCACCCGCGAAAAATCGATGAGGTATCCCACTCCCTTCACTTCGTGTCGGGCGAGCTCCTCGGTGGCCTTCAGGTGGTGGTGCAGGGGCAGGGGGCTCAGCTCGTTCAGCTGGCTCAGGGTCTGGTCATCAATCGTGATGATGGCAATTCGAGAATCGATCGCGGGCTTCAGGCTCAGCCATTGTCGCAAGTCGTAGAGCGGCGCCTCGAGGATTCCGAGCGGAATCGCAAGGACCGAGATCGAGATCACCACCGCGAGCAAGAGGTGCAAGAGCGTTTCTTGCACTGCCGTTGGTCGGATTTTCGATGAAAAGGACTGAAGTATTCGCCTCATTCAAACCCAAGCCTTAACGCATGGTATCATTTTGGCACCAAAAAGCAAGTGAAGAGGTACGAAGTGAGGTCATTCAGGACACATTGTTTTTCGTTGAACCGGTTGAGACAATGAAAAAAACGGAGAACTCAAATGAATTGGTTCAGGCACATTTCCCTGCTCTCTCTTGCGGTCATCGGTTTCGGTCCGGGTGCGGCCATCGCGACCGAGCAAAAGATCATCCAACTTCTCGATCGCGCGAACAAAAAAGTGAATCAGGGAGCGGCGGCCGCGTGCGCGCCCGTCGAGAATCGAGTATCCGCCCGAACTTTGAATGATGGAAACCAGGCTCTTTGTGAAGGTCTGGAAGAATCAGAGAAGTTCAAATACGCGGACCAATTCGACTTGAACATCGAGTGCCCGAGGGTAGGCAATGTTTCATTGTCTTTGAGCGGACATTGGCCCAAGGACGGCGCCGGAAAACTGTTCACTGGGACCAGCAACCCGAGTGCTGCGTGGAGTGATTTCGCCAAAAGCGACCAGTACAAAAGTTGGAAGGAGCAAGACGCGGATCTAAATAAACGTCTGCTCTGGGTCGGAAAAGCGCAGGAACAATGGCTCTCTTCGATGAGTGTGAACTTGAGTTTAAAAAAATTGTTCGAACCATTTCCGGCTACCGGCCCAAAAACAGCCAAGGTCGCCCCAGCGGACGCGCAGAACTTGGTGAATTGGCACAATGAGCACGCTTCCGACCGAGGCTTGGGTCAAATGAAACTTGTTTCTTGTTCCAGTGATCACTACGTGGTCACAGTCACTCCCAAGTGTACGATGAATTTTAGTGATGAGGCCGACCGAAATCGCTACATCGCCTTGATGAAAGCGATGTACGAGTATCAAGAGTCCGTAGTACCGGGGGTACAGCGTCTGCCCGTAGCGGCAGATCCCGCGCCGGTGACTCCCGCTCCTACGAATCCTCCTGAGACTTCTCCTGGCCAACCCGCAAAACCCGAGGAGTCGCGATGGGTACCAGATCAAAGACTCACGGTGCTTTTGACAGGGCCTAAGGTTCCACTAGAAAGGAACGTCCTTGAGATGTTTCACGACCGGGCGAGTCGTGAACCAACCGACATGACTACCCTCGAGCTCAGCGATTATAGCAAGGTCAAAGTGATCTCTTTGAACTCGGCAGCGAACGGTTTGCAGAAAGTCATGACGCATTCGAAAATAGAGGAGAATCAGATTCTTTCTTATTTCACGGTTGAGGTCAAAGGTGTGGAAGGGACAGAAAAACTTTTAGACTGGGCAAAAAATTTAATTCAGGTACCCCAAGGTGTTGAAGTAAAGCTCGTTCCTTATTCAGGGGGTGAAAATCAAAACAGAAAAAACTTTGTCGCCGTGGTTTTTAAGAAAAATTCGTGAGCAGGGGAGGATCTCAGGTCAGGTTTTTTTTGACACATTGTTTTTTATTCGTCCGGTTGAGATCATCTATTTAAAAGGAGGATTGAAATGAGACGTTTCAAACAAAGGTTTACTTCGTCAGTTAATGTGTGGATCCTATTGGGGTTGTTGCCAATCAGCGCAATCCAAGCCGAGGAGAATCCGAAGGAAGTACTGCATACTCTTCAAAAGGTGCAAAAAGTTGCAACGAAGGGGGCCCAGCAGTGCGAGCAGGGCGCGAAACTGAATGGGTACACTCCTTGTGAGGGATTCACCGAGGGAGAAAAACTCATGTATGCGAGCCAATTCAATGTGAAGTTTCACTGCAAGGACGGTTATACGAAGCAATTGGCATTCGAGCTGAAGAGATCGTGTCCCAGGGACACCGAGCACCATAGTTTTAATAGGACAGTTTCGTATTTCAAGGAATACCATCCCGGTGCAGATAAGTTGCCGATTTATCCGACCCAGTTACAGTGGTGGTATGAACAGCGGATGAACAAGGACGTGAAAGAGTTGATTCAATTTCCTCCAAGTGGTCATTACCACAATCAAGCGATTTCTGATGAAAACGCAAAAAAGCTGATCGAATTGTATGAGGGGAGTCCTAAGCTCGGGCCGTTGCCCAATTGTGGCAAGGACGGTTTGTATGTGACCATTAAGGCATCATGCACGATGAATTTTGAAAAGGAAAACACAGCTTTGTACCGCGATTTGCTGAAGGAAATCCATCAGGCCGCACCCTCGATGAGTCAACTGAAAGAACAAGAGAGAATGCAGAATGAACTGATCGAGACAGACGAAAAAGATTGAAGCGGTTCTGATCTCAATCCCTCGCCCCCGAATAGCCGGGCAAGCAGGTGGTTTTCGATGGCTCCCGTCCTTGAATCACCTTCTCGAGTACGACCTGCGCTTCGGGGCAGGAGGCTTCGGCCTTCTGTCCCGATCGCACATCAAGGCGCATCTCGACCAGGTGTTCGCTCTCGGGGAAGGGAATGGCCGGCTCGAACTCAAGCGAGCGCTTCATGAAGTCCACCCAGACCGGGAGTGCCGCAGTCGCGCCAGTGAGCCTGACTTTGCTCGAGGCCTTGGACGGCGCCTTCGATTGTTCGGGCTTTGCCGCCTTCATCGCCTCACCGATCACGCCCTGATCAAGACCCACCCACACCAAGGCCGTAAGCTGGGGCGTGTAGCCCGCAAACCACGCGTCCCGGTAGTCGTTCGTGGTTCCGGTTTTTCCGGCCGCGGGGCGGTCAAACCCGAGCGCGCTCGCAGACGCCGCCGTTCCGTCGGTCAGGACTCCTTGCAAGAGCTCGGTCATCATGTCGGCAATTCCTGGGTCGATCCGCGGCTTCGGGCGGTACTCGTTCCGAAAAAAATCCGATCCGTCGGCGTTCAAAATCGCCTTGATCACAAAGGGCGTGTCCGACTCACCATGATTCGCAAGGGTCATGTAGGCGCGAAGGAGCTCGATCGGGCTCAGCTCGACACTCCCGAGCGAGACCGAGGGAACCTCCGGTACCGTCGACTCGATTCCGAGGAGCTTCGCCGTCTCGACAATCGAATCGAGTCCCACCCGCTTCGCGACCCGGGCCGCTGTGATGTTGATCGATCGGGCAAGCGAGGTTTTGAGCGGAATCCACCCGAGCTTCTCGCGGTCGTAGTTCGAGGGCATCCAGGCGGGTTGCTTCGAATCGTACTTCCACTTCCACGGTTCATCGAGCAGGGGATACGCCGGCGTGAATACATCGCCCTCGTCGTCGCGGATTTTCCGGAATGCGGTCGCATACACCACGGGCTTGAAGGTCGATCCCGCCTGTCGCTTCATGTTCAGCACGCGGTTGAAGTTGCTTTCGGCATAGCTTCTTCCGCCGATCAGGCTTCGAATCTCTCCGCTCGACTGATCGACCGCCGCGAGCGCCCCCTGAAGCCGAACGGAGCCCTCGATTCCGAGTTTCGCTTCGATCGCCGAGAGCCCCTTCTGGAGCGCCTCCTGCGCGATCTGATTCATGCGAATGTCGAGCGTGGTGTAAATCTGGAAGCCAAGTTCCGGGAGCTCGGCTTCTTCGAAGCGTCCCGCGACGAGGCGCCCGAGTTCGGCCTTCACGAAGTCGACAAAATACGGGGCGCGGTTCACGGCCTGAGGCGCCTGGGCCAGCCGGATCGGGTTCAGGAGCGCCGCCTGATAATCGGCCTCGGCGATTTTTCCGGTCTCGAGCATGCGTTGCAAAACATAGCGCTGGCGGATCTTTGCGCGATCAAAGTGCTTGTAAGGCGAGTAAAACGCAGGACCCTTGATGAGCCCGACCAGAAGCGCCACCTCGCCCGTGTTCAGGTCGCTCACGCCCTTGCCGAAAAAATACTTCGCCCCCTCCGAGAACCCCCGAACCTCATAGGCGCCGATCTGGCCCAAGAACACCTCGTTCAGGTAGCGCTCGAAGATCTGCGCCTTCGAGTACCGAAGCTCCAACAAAGGCGCCAAAAACAGCTCCGAGACTTTCATCAGGAGGTTCCGGTTCCGCCGCTCCATGAGGTTTTTTACGAGTTGCTGGGTGATCGTGCTCCCGCCCTGCGAGAACGAGAAGGTCTTGAGGTTCACAAACAGCGCACGGGCGAAACCGCGCGGATCGATTCCGAAGTGCTCGTAAAACCGGTTGTCCTCGGCCGCGAGCACCGCATCGGGGATCGTCTTCGGAAACTCCTCGAAGCGGAGTACCTCGCGGATCTGCGACTTGTCCGAGCTCAAGGTCGCGACGAACTCAGGCTCGAGGTACAGGTCGTTCACCTCGCCCGAGGGCGTGCCAATCCCGAGTAGGGGCGAGTCGGCCGAGGTTCCGTCGAACCGGAGCGTGATCGCCTGATCCTTCAGGGTCAGGGTCGGATGATTCTCGGGGAGGAGGTAATCGGGATACTTCGGGGAGTGGAGGGTGAACGAAATGTCAGAACCCGCGTTCTCGATCGAGTACCCGAGCGCTCGGAGCTTCTCGAGGATGGTCCCGCGGGCGAGCGGGGGGGCGATCCGGTACACATTCGAGTAGATGCGCGTGGGGATGAACTCGGCCGGAGACTCAAAGGCCAGATCGACCTGCCGGTAGAGGTAATAAAAGAAACCCCCCAGCAGGAGTGCGCCCGCGCCCGATAAAACGAGAAGCCCCTTCAAGATCCCGGCTTTGGAATGGTTTGATCGCATAGTTTGCCCTTGACTCGATCCTTGAGCGCCTCGTATTTTCATTTTTTCAAGGAGAACGCGCCCATGTCATTTTTTCGCTTTGTCTTACTCGCCCTTTTTGTGGGCGCCTTCACTCTAGGGGTTCCGGGTCGCGATGCGCAAGCCTTAGATTTGGACTGGCAGGGCTCGTTCCGGGGCGAGACGAACATGATCTTCGGCGCCACCCACAAAGAGACGGGGGCGGCGGCAGGCTACAAGATTCCGAATAACAACGACTCGCCGGCGGCGTTTCAAAATCTGTTCCTGAACCTGAAGCCCCGCGTGCTCGTGAACGACAACGTTTCGATCCAGTCCGACCTGTGGTTCAACTCGCCCGATCGCGGTCTTTTCGGCTCGAACACCCCCACGACGCCCTCTTCGAGCTACAGTCAGGTGCAATCCGGAACCGGCTCCGTGAGCGCGCGTACGTTTTTTGCCGAGGTCGCGACCGACTTCGGTACCTTTCGCATGGGGCGGGTTCCGCTCCATTACGGGCTCGGGCTCGTCTGGAATTCGGGCGATTCGCTCGACAATCGCTTTCCGTCCAACGGAGATGCGATCTCGTTTTCGACCAAGTTCGGTTCCTTCCGGGTCACTCCTTCGTTTGTGAAGTACCAGCAGGCGGCGACCAGTTTTGGTGCATTCCAACCTTCCTCGGGAATCTCCGATTATTCCCTGAATGTCTCGTACGCAAACGACGACGAACAGCTCGAGTTCGGATTGCTCTTTTTACGAAGACTTGCGGGCGAGAGCTCGGGGGTGGTGAATCCGTTTTTTGCGAGTGCTTTTGGCAATACCGCCGGAACCGCCGGCTACGTCTACAACCTCTGGGATTTCTACGTAAAAAAGAAGGCCGGCATCTTCACCTTCGCAGCCGAAGTGCCGCTGGCGAGCGGGCTCGTCGCCTCGCGGACGTACAGCTCGATGGCGGGGGTGGTGAACGCCTCGGCCGCGGTGAGTGATCGCTGGACCCTGAAGCTGAACGCCGGTTCGGCGAACGGGCAGGCGAACGGATCCACCGCGACCACCGGAGCCGACCGGCTTACTGCGTTCGCGTTTCATCCCGATTACCGGCCGGGGCTCATTCTCTTTAATTACAACCTTCAGAATCTCTCCACCGGCTCGGGCTCGTATTATCAACAGCCGATCACGAACGCCCGCTTCCTCGCCTTCTCGGGCGAGTATTCCTCGGGCAAGTTCTCGCAAGAGGTTCTCGCGCTCTTCGCGTTTGCCGATCAGGCGGCCGACGGAACCAACGCGTTCTTCAATACTCAGCTTGGCCGGTACGAAACAGCCACCGCGAGCACGGCGCAAGAAAAAAATCTCGGCTTCGAGGTCGATTACGGAATCGGCTACGATTGGGATGAGTTCACCCGCTTTGGTGTCGATGTCGGGCTTTACTTTCCGGGCGCGTACTACAACTTCAGCAACAACGGCGGACCGAACTCCCGGGGCGCGGTCTTCGGATCCCGCCTGAGCATGATGGTTCGATTCTAACGGCCCTGTTTTAACGACCCTGCTCTCCGGGCCCGCGAATGGTCTTGTACATTCGGCTCAACAGCCGGTCAAAGAGCCAGAGCGGGAGCATTTGCAGAACCGGGTACACCCAGCGGTAGGGCGCCGGCTCGATGATCCACGGGCTTCTTTTTTCGATTCCTTCGGCAAAGCGCTGTGCCGCCTTTTCGGGGGGCATCAAGAACGGCATTTTTCCTTTGTTTTTTCGGGCAAGGGGAGTGTCGATGAACCCGGGCGCGATCGTCACCACCTCGACCCCGCGTCCGCGCAAATCCACCCGCATGGTTTCGAGGTGTGCGGTCAGAAGGGCTTTCGAGCTCGAGTAGGCGCCGCTCGTGGGCAGTCCACGCGCGCCGGCCACACTGCTCACTCCGACGAGCGTGCCCCCGCCGCGGCGGAGCATTTTGATCTTCATGTGCTCGAGCCCGTGAATGGCGGCCAGTCCGTTCACGAGCAGGGTGGTCTTGACGGAGGGCCAGGCGGAGTCGTCAAAGGCCGATCTGCCGGTGACTCCCGCATTCGCCACAAACACCGAGGCACCGCCTAGTTTTTCATCGAGCGAATCGAGCGCGCGCGCAAAACCCTTCTCGTCGGTCACGTCCACCGATTCCCAGTGCACGGTCTTTGCTCCGAGCTCATGGCAAAGGGTTTTCACCTCTTCCAACAGCTCCGACCTTCTTGCCAGGAGCCCGAGCGCATACCCTCGGCGCGCGAATTCGAGCGCGAGTGCGCGACCGATCCCCTCGCTCGCTCCGGTCAGAATCAGCGTGCGCTCGGTGCTAGAGCCAGCCATGAATTTTGTACCAAGCGACGGTTTGCGGAACGCCTGTCTCGAGGGTGTAGCGCGGCTTCCACGCGAGCTTTTCGAATGCCTTTTCGGACGAGCAAATCCAGTAGTCCGAGATCAGCTCGTGGTATTTGTCGAGATTCAGGGGGAGTGAGCGGTTCAGAATCCGCCCGGCGAGTGTCCCGCCCGAAGCGAGGGCCGAAACCAGTCCGCCGGGGAGCTTCAGGCGAATCGGCTTCACTTTGAGCTCTTCCGAGATCAATCCCATGATCCGCTCGTAGGTGTAAATTTGCCCGTCGCTCACATGAAACCGCTCGCCCGCGGCAAAAAGCGAGGCATCGCAGTTCATCGCGTTCACGAGCGCCTGGATCAGATCATCGACATGGATCGCGCTGTAATATTTGTGGCCGGTCGGGGTTTTGGACGGAAGCACCGGCATCCAGTGTTTTTGGATCGTCTTGAAGAACAAGTACACGTTCTTGTCTCTTGGCCCGTAGACCATCGGGGGGCGCACGACGATGAAGGGGAGTTGCCCGCGCAGTTCATCGAGGTAAAGCTCGCCCCGGAGTTTGCTTTCGCCGTAGGTCGACACCGGGTGGTTCGGGTCGGTTTCGAGCTTGGGCGACAACCCGAAGCTCGGGCCGCTCGCCGCCATCGAAGAGACAAAAACAAAGCGTTTGACCGAGCCGGAGGCGATGGCGGCCGCTGCAAGGTTCTTCGTGCCCTCGGCGTTGAATTTAAAATACTCCTCGCGATTCCGGGCGGCCGTGAGCCCCGCAAGGTGGTACACGGCATCTTGGTTCTTGCAGGCGCGCTTCAGCGAATCGAGGTCCAGAATGTCGCCCGCAACACGGGTGAAGGCCACTCCGTTCAAGAATTCCGCAGAGGCACTCGGACGCATCAGTGCCGAGACCTCGTGCCCTTGCGCGGCGAGCGCCGAGACGAGGCCGCTCCCGATGAATCCGCTTGCTCCCGAAACCAGTATTCTCATACTGTCGTGTATACCATGCCGTCACCACGATTGCGCATCACCATTTTGGGATGCGGCACCTCCACCGGAGTGCCCTTGATTCACTGCGAATGCAGGGTCTGCCGCTCGAGGAATCCGAAAAACAAACGACTTCGTGCCTCGATTTGGGTGCAGGCGGACAAGAAAAACCTGCTGGTCGATGTCTCGCCCGATTTCCGCCAGCAAATGTTGCGGACTCGCATGCCCCGGATCGACGCCATTCTGTTCACCCATCCGCACTCGGACCATGTCGGGGGTGTCGACGAGATCCGAAGCTATAACTTTCTTCAAAAAGAGCGGATTCCTGCCTTCGGCCATGACTGGACGGTGCGCGAGCTCCCCCGGCGGTTTCCCTACCTCTTCAACCCCGGCAAGCAGGAGGGAGGAGGCATTGCGCAGATCGATCTTCAGGAGTTCGGCCTCGAGGAGGCTTCGTTTCAGGCTGCGGGAGTTGAGGTGGTGCCGATCGCGCTCGACCACGGCTCGAACCGGGTGGCAGGGTTCCGGATCGGAAACTTCGCTTACCTCACCGACTGCCATCAGATCCCCGAAGAGTCCCTCCTGCGATTGCAGGGACTCGAGGTCCTGATCCTCGATTGCCTGCGGGAGTCCGAGCACGACACCCATCTGACGTTCGAGAAGGCGCTCAATTATTCCGGTCGAATTGCGGCGAAGAAGACATTTTTCACCCATCTCGGACATGATTTCGACTACGCACGAACCACGAGAAGGCTTCCCAAAACCCTTGCTTTGGCCTATGACGGGCAGGTCATTCATGTTAAAAATTGAGCCCTCAAAGGAGCATCTATGATCGTCGGAGTACCCAAGGAAATCAAAAACAAAGAAAATCGAGTATCCATGGTGGTCGCCGGTGTGCGGGCGCTTTCTCATGCGGGTCACAAGGTTCTGGTTCAGGCCGGAGCCGGAATCGGCGCCGGGATCTCAGATCAGGAATACCAGTCCGCCGGAGCGACCATCGTCGAATCGGCAAAAGATGTCTTCGCCCAATCCGACATGATCGTGAAGGTGAAGGAGCCCCTGCCAGAAGAATACGATCTTCTGCGCGAAGGGCAGATCCTCTACACTTATTTGCACCTTGCCGCCGATGAGCGCCTCACCAAAGCCCTCCTCGAGCGCAAAATCGTGGGAATCGCCTACGAGACGATCCAACCTGCCGACAACTCGCTTCCTTTGCTTGCGCCGATGAGCGCGGTGGCCGGCCGCATGGCGACCCAGATCGGGGCCACCTATTTGCAAAAAGACCACGGCGGAAAAGGCATGCTCCTGGGCGGAGTGACCGGCGTTGCCCGCGCGAATGTCACGATTCTGGGCGGCGGCGTCGTCGGCGTGAATGCCGCGAAGATGGCGGTCGGTCTCGGCGCGAAAGTCACGATCCTCGATGTCAATCTCGACCGTCTCGAGTATCTGAACGATATTTTCGGCAATTCCATCCACACCCTCTACTCGAACAACGAGCAGATCGAACGATCCGTGATCGAGTCCGATCTGGTGATCAGCGCCATCCTCGTACCGGGCGCAAAAGCTCCGAAGCTCGTGACCCGTCAGATGGTTTCGCGCATGCAGCCGGGCGGCGTGATCATCGACGTTGCGGTCGATCAGGGCGGAGCAGTCGAAACCTGCCGACCCACCTCGCATGAGCATCCGACCTACACCGTGGACAACATCATCCACTATGCGGTCCCCAACATGCCGGGCGCGGTTCCCCGCACCTCGACCTATGCCCTGACCAACGTGACCTTGAAGTACGCGCTCATGCTGGCGAACCTCGGCTGGAAAGACGCAGTCGCCCGCGATCAGGCCCTGTTCAAGGGCGTGAACCTCGCGCACGGCAAGCTCACCTATCGGGCCGTGGCGGATGATCTTGGGTTGCCATTCGAAGCGCTCAAGATCTAAACTGATCTTGGAATGAAAAAAATCAGCCTGATCCTTGCGCTCGTCAACACGGTCGTGGTCCTCGCGGTGCTGGGTCTCTTCGTCTACACGAAGATCCTCTTCAAGCCGCCGAAGATCACCGAGTCCAAGGAACGCGAGAAAATCGAAAAGACCGAGCCAGTGACCCCGGTAGTCGACCGGGGCGATCGCGTGCTGTATCCGCTCGATCCGGTCACGGTGAACCTTGACGCCTATACGGGCGCCGACGGCAAGTCGCGGAACCACTACATCTCGGTGACCCTTTCGCTCGAGGTGAACAGCGAAAAGGCGAAGCCCAAGATCGACGAGGCCAAGCCCGTCATTCTCGATCGCGTGATCCACCACCTCGGGCAGTCGAAGTTCGAAGAGCTGAATCAGGTCCAGGGCCGGTATGTGTTCAAGTCGAAGATCATCGACGAGGCGAACGTCCACCTGAAGTCCCCGATCGTGACCGATGTGTACTTCATCGACATGCTCTTGCAGTGATGGCGGTCAGATCGAGACGCGGGCATCGAACACGGCGCCGGGATCGACCTGAAGGCCCGGGGTCTTCACCAAGCCCGCGACTTTTCCGCGCGAGGTGATCCAGAGTCGCTTCGTGGCGTGGATTTCGCCCTTAGCGAATCCCTCGACGATCAAAGTTTCGGCTTCGATCTTGCCGTCGACGAGCGAGCCTTCCTTCAGGATCAGAATGCTTCCCTCGAGGCACCGGACTTCTCCGGTGATTTTTCCGAACAAATGAAGCTCGTGGCGCACCTCGATTTTTCCTTCGATCGAGATGTCTGATGCGATGACGGTGAGTTCCCCGGTGGTCCGATGCTTATTTTCCATATCTGAAGGTCTGCACGAGGATGAGGTGGTTGTTCAGGTCGAACGCGAATACCTGGATTTCCTGCAACTGCTCCTGCGATTCGAACGGTCCGAACCGCGCGCGCAGAACGCGAAAGTGCGACACCGAAAAATACTCCCCGCGGTTCGCATCAAACAAAGAGGCGCCGCTGGTGACATTCAGAACTCCGTCCGGATGGGCGAACAGCCGGTCGCCCGAGCGGCCCAGCACGACCAGATGCCCCTGTTGCACGCCTTTTCCGGGGTTCTGGTATTGAACGTTCAACGAAAATAGCGCGTATTTCCCTTTCCATTCGAGTTTCGCATCTTGCAGGCGAATGGCGGGGACCTGGCCCGGGGCCGGAAGCTTGATCTGATCGGCAAGGCCCGACCAGACGCCGTCTTTTCCTTCGATCGGGATCCCGGGGGCGTCCACGGGCTTCTCGGTCGAGGCGTTCGGGTCAGGTGCCGGCGCCCCGTCTTCGGCCTGCGGAGAACTCGGCGAGCCCGCCAGAAGGGATGATTTTTTTTCGAGGGCGATCTTGAGGTTCTGGATCTCGTTTTCGAGCTCGGTCACCAGCTCGGGACGCGCGGAGCGGTCGGCAAAGTAAGTCCGGATGGCATAAACCGACGAGAAAATGGCGGTCAGGGCGAGGATCCACGCAATCCAGCCCGCCCGCGAAATCCAGGCTACGGGAATCTGGAAGGTTCGGGGGTCGAGGTTGCCGTGATGGACTTGCACCGTCAACGATTTGCCGGGTTTCCTCGGTTCTGCCATGGGGCCACCGTATCATTCACGCGGATTCAGGGTCAAACTCCTTCAAGAAATCGCAGGGCTTTTCCGAGAAGAGGTTTGATGAAGATCCTTTTCGTCGATCCACGCGAGCCGATTCAAGAAAAGTGGGTGGAACCGCTCCGTTCCCGGGGCTGGGGTGTGCTCCATGCCCGGAGCATCGAGGATGCGACGAAGATGGTGATGTTCCACGAGGACTCTCTTGCGGGGCTCGTCGTGCACGAGAAGTTCGCAACCTTCGGCGAGCGCTCGTCGCTTCCGTTCGTGATCCTGACCCAGGGCTGGACCGATCAGGACATCCTTAGGCATCGCAATTCCGTCCATCCGGCGCGGGGGTACTTGCCCTTCACCGCCGGGTTCGAGGCGATTTTCGGCATTTTTGCGACGAAAGACGGACCTGTCGCTCCCGAATCCCGGCCCTCGCAAACGGGGCTCCGTCTTATCGATGTCTCGGGCGTGCTGGGCCGTCGCGAGAAAACAAACACCCAATCGACTTTGACGCTGAATCCACCAGCCCGGGTGTTGGGCGGGGGAAGCGCCACCGTGCTTCGCAAAGAAGAAACTCTGCCGACCTCGCTCGAAGCGGACCCAGTCCCGGAGCCCGCACCGCTTGCGGAACCGCTTGCAGAACCGCTTGCAGAACCGCTTGCAGAACCGCTTGCAGAACCGCTTGCAGAACCGCTTGCAGAACCGCTTGCAGAACCGCATCCGGTGCCGCCGCTTCGCATGCTTCCGCCCTTAGAAGGCGCTCCGCCCGATGTGGCCACACTCCGGTTCTACCTGACGATGCGGGAGCAGGATGTCGCGGTTCTGACCGGGCAGGTCCGCTCCTCGAAGGATCGCGTCGAGCAGCTCGAAGCCCTGCTCAGGCTCGAAAAAGCGCGCAACACCGAGATGGGCGAAATGCTCTCGAAGGCCGAACAGAGGCTCAAGAATTACGATCTCGAAAAACAGGTCGAATTCGAGGTCATGCAAAAACAGGTCGGAGACCTCGAACAACAACTTCGCGAAAAAACCGAAAAAGCGAGGGCGATCGAGACCAAGCTCCGGATCATGTCCGAAGAGGTGGCGAAGGTGAAGGAGCGGGTGCGGATCGACATCCGCCGGATCCGCGTCCGCGAAAAGGAGCTCGAGGGCCAGCTCGAGATCCTTCGAAAAGACTCCAGCGCCCTTTTGCAGGCGCGGGACGAAAAAATCCAGGAACTGAAGCGTCGGGTCGATCTCCTCGAGTTCAACATGGAGCTCGTGCAGGAGCAACACGACAAGGAACGACGGAACTGCGACGAGCTTCGGGCCAAGCTGAAGGAAGCGGCCCAAGCGATGCGCCAAGCGAACGGATTTCTCGAGACCTAATCTACCAAGACCATTGAATTCCGGGTCATTATTCACTGGCCGAACAGGGCCCCGAAACGATAGAGTTTAGCCCCATGATGACCGTTGTGGCAGTGATTCCGGCTCGTTATGGAGCAACCCGTTTGCCCGGCAAGCCTCTGGCCGGGATTCTTGGCAAACCGATGATCCAGTGGGTGTATGGAGGCGCAAAGCAATCCAAGCTTTGCTCCCGCGTCGTCGTTGCAACCGACGATGAACGCATCGCGAATGCGGTGCGGGGGTTCGGCGGCGAAGTGGTGATGACTTCTCCCGAGCTTCAAAGCGGCACCGACCGGGTGGCCGCGGCTTCGCGGCTGATCGAGGGCGACATCTTCGTGAACGTGCAGGGCGATGAGCCGCTCATCGATGGCAGAGCGGTCGATCTTGCGGTCCGACCGGTGCTCGAAGGACGCTATGATCTGGCTTCGCTCCGTGTGCCGCTCCAATCGGTGCGCGATCTGCGAAACCCGAATGTCGTGAAGGTGATCGTCGACGACTTCGACCGCGCCCTGTACTTCTCGCGGCATCCGATTCCGTATTCGCGGGTCGAGCCGGAGTCGGCGGAACCGCCGTTTTTGTGCTCGCAACACGTGGGAATCTATGTGTACCGCCGGGAAGTCCTTCAGAAGGTGAGCGCACTCCCGGCAACCGCGCTCGAGCGTGCCGAAAGCCTCGAGCAACTGCGCGCGATGAAGGCCGGGATTCCGATCGGGGTGTTCCCGGCGGAGTTCGATTCGGTGGGAGTCGACACTCCCGAAGATCTCGAAAAAGTGATTCGAATTTTAGGAAAAAAACATGGCTAAGCAAAAAAAATACATTTTCGTGACCGGTGGTGTTCTCTCGAGCATCGGAAAAGGCATTTGCGCCGCATCCCTGGGCATGTTGCTCGAACAGCGCGGAATCAAGGTGACGATGGTCAAGATGGACCCGTACCTGAACGTCGATCCTGGCACGATGAGCCCCTTCCAGCATGGCGAGGTGTTCGTGCTCGATGACGGAACCGAAACCGATCTCGATCTCGGGCACTATCAGCGATACGTCCACCATGCCGCTTTCACGCGCAAAAACAGCTTCACCGCGGGCCGCGTGTACGAAGCGGTGATCAAAAAAGAGCGGGCGGGCGGGTATCTCGGCAAGACCGTGCAGGTGATTCCGCACGTCACCGACCAGATCAAAGAAAACATCCGTGCCGCGATGGAAGACGCCGATCTCGGGATCATCGAGGTGGGGGGCACGGTGGGCGACATCGAGGGGCTGCCGTTCCTCGAGGCCATCCGGCAGATCAAGCACGAAGAGGGTGCCTCGAATGTGCTCTTCGCGCACCTGACGCTCGTGCCGTACATTCCGACCGCGGGAGAACTGAAGACCAAGCCCACCCAGCACAGCGTGAAGGATCTTCGCGAGATCGGCATCCAGCCCGACATCCTGATCTGTCGCGCCGACCGGCCGCTCGACAAATCGATCAAAGAAAAAATCGGCCTTTTTTGCAATATTCCGGGCGATTGCGTGTTCAGTGCGATCGACGCCGAGAGCATTTATGATGTCCCGCTCCTTCTGGCCGAAGAGGGCATGGACGACAAAGTGGTCGAAAAACTCGGAATCTGGACCGGACGCCCCGATCTTTCCCGCTGGAAGTCCATGGTCGAGATGATCCATCACCCGAACCACGAGGTAAAAATCGGAATCGTGGGCAAGTACACCGACTGGCGCGACACCTACAAGTCGATCTCGGAATCGCTCGTGCATGGCGGGGTCGCGAATCATGCCCGCGTGATCCCCGTGTACATCGAGAGCGAGGCGCTCGAAAAAGGCGATTTCTCGGCCCTTTCGGGTGTGTCGGGAATTTTGGTGCCGGGCGGTTTCGGCGAGCGGGGAGTCGAAGGGAAGATCCGTGCCATCGAATTCGCGCGTACCAAAAACATTCCTTTCTTCGGGATCTGTCTCGGGATGCAGCTTGCGACGATCGAATACGCAAGGAACGTCTGCGGTCTTTCGCGCGCCAACTCCGCCGAGTTCAAGCCCGGAAACGACCAGAACGTGATCGATCTCATGGACTCCCAAAAAGGGGTGCAGGATCTGGGCGGCACCATGCGCCTCGGCGCATACCCGTGCAAGATCGCGCGCTCTGCAAAGGGCAAGACCACCCACGCATTCTCGGCCTACGGACGCGATCTCATCTCGGAACGCCACCGCCATCGCTTCGAGGTCTCGAACCACTTCCGTTCCAAACTCGAAGAAAAGGGGCTCGTCGTGAGCGGAACCCATCTGAACCAAAAAACAGGCGAAGAGCTCGTCGAAATGGTCGAGCTCACGGATCATCCCTGGTTTTTGGGCTGCCAGTTCCATCCCGAGCTTTTGAGCCGTCCGCTCGATCCGCATCCTTTGTTTGTCTCGTTCATCCGTGCCTCGTTGGCCGCGAAAGGAAACTCCTGATGCTTCACTCTTCTGTTTCTCCGATGACCCTGATTGCCGGCCCCTGCGTGATCGAAGACGAGGGTCTGGTCATGGAAGTGGCGACCGAACTGAAACGCCAGCTTCACGGGCTTCCGGTCCAGCTGTTCTTCAAGGCCTCGTTCGACAAGGCCAATCGGTCATCGATCGAGGGGTTCCGCGGACCGGGACTCGTCGAGGGCCTGAAGATCCTGAACCGCGTGAAGGAGCGCACGGGGCTTCCCCTCGTGACCGACATCCACACGCCCGATCAGGCCGAAGAAGCGGCACGAAGCATTGATTTTTTGCAGATTCCCGCCTTTTTGTGCCGGCAGACCGATCTGATCGTGGCCGCAAGCGAGGCGGCCCTGCGCTGGAACCGCAAGCTCAATGTCAAAAAAGGGCAGTTTTTGGCTCCTTGGGACGCGAAGAACATCGTCGAGAAGGTCCGGGCGGTCGAAGCGCGCCACACGGGCCCGCACAAAAAGGTCGATCTGCACCTGACCGAGCGGGGCGTGAGCTTCGGGTACAACACCCTCGTCGTCGACATGACCTCGTTTCAGACCATGGCGCGCTTCGGGGTTCCGACGATTTACGATGCCACGCACTCGATTCAGAGTCCGGGTGCGGGTCCGGGCGGAAAATCCACCGGCGGAAAGCGCGAGTACCTCGAAGTGCTCGCCCGTTCCGCGTTCGCTGCCGGTGCCGACGGCTTGTTCATGGAATGCCACCCGCGGCCCTCGATGGCAAAAAGTGACGGACCGAACGCGTTTTACCTCGAACATGTTGGTGCGTTTGTTCAGCAGATTCTCGAGTTCCGGAAGCTCGCGCAGACTTTTCCGAAGCTCCTTCCCGAGGCGCAGGCATGAAGCTCCAGATCAGCGAAGCGGAATTCGAAGCGAAGCTCCGCGGCATCCGCATCCTGTTTTTGGATGTCGACGGGATTCTCACCGACGGGTCGCTGTTCCATATCGAGGGACAGGGCTGGACTCGCCGCTACAACATCCATGACGGCTACGGAATCAAGGTGATTCAAAGGCTCGGGATTCCGGTCGGAATCGTCAGCGCCGGCCAATCGAACGATCTGAAGGAGCGCGTGAAGCTCCTGGGCATTCAGCATGTGGCGCTCGGAAGCGAAGACAAATTGAGCTCGATGAGGCAAATCCTCGCCGAAACCCAGCTCTCGCTCGAGCAGGCCTGCTTCATGGGCGATGAATGGTTCGACATCCCCGGACTGAAGGCCGTGTCGCTTGCGATCACCGTGCCCGAGGCGATTCCCGAAGTTCATGAGGTGGTTCATGCGGTCACGCGTCGTTCTTGCGGTCATGGAGCGGTCCGCGAGGTCATCGACCGGATCCGCCTCGCACAAGGGTTGAGCTTTCCTTCGTGAAGCGGATTTTTTTGTTCCTTCTGGCCGCGATCCTGATGTCCTGCGCGCCGGGGAGCGGCTGTGGCCCGAAGCTGAGCACGCTGAAGAAGCAGTATCCCCATGTTCTCTACCGGGGCCGTGAGAAGCCGCCCGAGGTCGTAATCCGTCCCGAGCCGCCTGCGCGCTGGACTCCCATCACGTCGATTCCAAAGATGGTCCGAGGGGCGATTTTGGTCTCGGAGGACTGGGCGTTTTATGATCATCCCGGGTATGACACCAAGCAAATCCAGGAGGCGATCCGCGAGAGTGTCGAGGCGGGGCGCCTGACCCGGGGCGCGAGCACGATCACCCAGCAAGTGGCGCGGAATCTCTACCTTTCGAAAGAAAAAAGCCTGATCCGGAAGGCGCGCGAGCTCTGGCTTGCGATGCGGATCGAGAAAGTGCTCGGAAAACAGCGGATTCTTGAAATCTATTTGAACATCGCCGAGATGGGCGAGGGCGTCTTCGGCATCGGTCAGGCCTCGGCGCATTATTTCGGCAAGCATCCCTCGCAGCTCCGGCCCAAAGAGGCGGCATTTCTGGCGATGCTTCTTCCTTCGCCCAAGCGCTACTCGGTCTCGCACCGCAAGGGCGCGCTGACTCCGTATGCGCGGAGAGTGATCCGTTCGATTCTGAACAAAATGGTCATGGGGCATTATCTCTCGCCCGAAGATCGCGATCGCGAGTGGGCCACGCCCTTGCCTTTCGAGCGCAGTCCCGATGTCACCGTGCCTTCCGAAGAGGAGGCGCAAGACGAAGAGGCCACGCCAGAAGAGGAAGATTTGCAGTCCCCCTGAATTTTTGTCACAATGCGGGAGATGGAACAAAAACCCAGCTCCCGGGCTAAAAAGCGAATTCTGCTCCTTGGTCTGGTTCTGATTTCGATTGCGGGGTATCGCTACTGGAGCGGTGGCTCTGCCCAAACGGGCCCGGGCAAGCGCTCGCCCTTCGCACCGAAGCTCCTGAGCAAAGAAGAAATCCGCGATCAGATCCGCGAGGCTTCCAAGAATGATCTCTACCGCTTCCGGCTGAACGAGGTCCGGCTCCCGCGCTTTGAAGAGCCGGTGATCCTCGAATACTCGTTCGATCCCGAAATTCAAGAAATGGCCGAAGATCTGCTTTCGCGCTACAAGCCCGATCTGGGCGTGATGATTGCGATGGATGCCTCGACGGGACGGATCCTCGCCATGGCCGGAGAAAACCGCGTATTCGCCCTCGAAGGCAATCCCGCGCTCGAGGCGACTTATCCCTCGGCCTCGGTGTTCAAGGTCGTGACTGCGGCGGCGGCGATCGAGGAGCAAAAGGCGAATCCACATACCCTGATCGCATTCTCGGGCCGGAATCACACCCTGTACAAAAGCCAGGTCCTCTCGGAGCGGCTGGGCGGCTGGATGAGGCGGATCTCGCTCAAGGACGCCTTCGCCAAATCGATCAACACCGTCTTTGGAAGGCTTGCCGTGTTCGAGATCGGCAAGGCGCCGCTCAAGAGCTTTTCGAGCCGCTTCGCCTATGGCGAGCCGATCCCGGCGGAGTTCCCGATCGCGGTCTCCCGCGCCGCAAACCCCTCGAATTTGTTCGAGCTGGCCGAGATGGCCTCGGGTTACACGCAAGACAACGTCATGAGCCCGGTTCACGGCGCGATGATCGCGGCCGCGGTCGCGAACGACGGGGTCATGATGCAGCCGTATTTTTTGAATGCGGCTTATTTAAAATCCGGAGAGGCGATCTACCGCGCCGAGCCCACCGTGCAGAACCAGGTGATGACGGCCGGAACAGCAAAAGAGGTCCGCACCCTCATGCGCGAGACCGTTACGAGCGGGACTTCCAGAAAATCCTTTCGCGGCTTTTTTCGCGGTCGGTACAGCTCGGTCGAGATCGGGGGCAAAACCGGTCACCTGACCGACCGGAGCCTCGGCGGAAGCATCGACTGGTTCGTCGGCTATGGCGAGTCGCACGGCCGCAAGATCTCGGTTTCGGTTCTGACCATGCACAAAAAGTTCTGGACCGTGAAGTCGGCCTATCTGGCGCGCCGAACGTTCGAGACGGCCTTTTCGCCCAAGCCGGTCGCCAAGAATGAGTGATTTCAATCAAATCTGTTGATTTTCTTCCCCGCGCAGAACGGGCCTTGGGCGCAGTTCGGTTGAAATCCATACAAAAAAGTAGTATTTTTAAGCCTGAAGGATCCCCATGATTTATCTCGATTCCCATTCCACCACCCCGATTGATCCGGGGGTGTTCGAGGCAATGAAGCCCTATTTTTTTGAGCGCTTCGGGAACGCCTCGCATGGCTTGCACCGCTTCAACTGGGAAGCGCAGGCGGGGGTGTCGCATGCGCGCGAGCAGATCGCAAAGGCCTTGGGGGCTCACGAAAAAGAGATCCTCTTCACCGGCTCCGCCACCGAGGCGAACCACCTGGCCTTGCTCGGACTCGAATCGCACTTAAAAGAATCCAAGCGCACGCGCATCCTCTCGCTTCCGATCGAACACGCGTCGGTTCTGGGACCCTTGGAGCTCCTCTCCGAGCGGGGATTCACCATCGAATGGCTCGCCATAGATCGCTTCGGCCGGGTCGATCTCGCCGCGCTCGAATCGACCCTCGGGCCCGACGTGGGAATCGTGAGCATCGCGCTCGCAAATCACGAGGTGGGTACGATTCAAGATCTTCGCGCGATCGCCGATCGTGCGCACGCAAGGGGCGCATTCGTCCACACCGATGCCGTGCAGGCCCTGGGCAAAATTCCCTTCACCGCCGATTCGATCGGTGCCGATCTGATCACCGTGAGCGCGCATAAAATCCACGGCCCCAAAGGGGCGGGCGCCTTGTTTGTCAGACGAAAAAACCCGCGAGTGCCGCTGGAGCCGTTGTTCCTGGGCGGCGGGCAGGAGCGCGGGTTCCGCCCCGGCACTCCGAACACTCCGGCGATTGCGGGATTCGGCGCCGCGGTTGAAATCGCCCGCGAGCGACTCTCGGACGACGCAAAAACCGTCTCGGCGCTTCGCGATTTTTTGTGGGAAAGCTTGAGCACTGAGATTACCGGACTCCGGCGGAATTCGCCGCTCGAAGGGGTTCTTCCGAACAACCTGAATGTGAGCATCGAGGGAATCGACGGCGCGGCCTTGTTCGGGCGGCTCAGGACCGTGGCGGTTTCGAACGCATCGGCATGCCTGAATGGCACGAGCGATCATTCGCAGGTGCTGAAGGCCCTCGGAGTGCCGAAGGCGCTTGCGCGGGCGACCCTTCGCTTCGGGCTCAGCCGGTTCAATACCCGCGACGAGATCGTCCTCGCGGTGAACGAGATTTCAGAGGTGGTTCGGGAGCTCCGTCGGATGGAGCGCGAATTCGCCGAGCAGACAGGAACATGAAACAGGAAGACACGATTATGATCACCATGACCCAAAGTGCGATTTCAGAGATCAAACGGATTCAAGGCGCCGACCCTGCCCAAACGAACGCCCACCTTCGGGTGAAGGTCGTGGGCGGCGGATGCTCGGGAATGAGCTACAAGCTCGACTTCGAGACCATCCCGGCAAGCGAACACGATCGCGTGTTCGAGCAAGAGGGCGTGAGTCTGGTGATCGATAAAAAATCGCTGATTTACCTCTCGGGAACCGAGCTTGACTTCTCGGGCGGTTTGAACGGAAAAGGATTCGTGTTCAGCAATCCGAACGCCAAGAGGACTTGCGGATGCGGGTCCAGTTTTTCGACCTGATTCCAAGGCCCCCAAAACAGCCATTCAGCAAAAGGACCTCATAACTATGCCAAAAGTGAAGTTTCTCCCCTCGGGAGTCGAAGTGAACGCGAATTCCGGAGACACGCTCCTCGATCTCGCGCTCTCCAACAACGTATCGATTCAGCACGCCTGTGGCGGATTCTGCGCCTGCACGACCTGCCACTGCGAGGTGCTCGCCGGATCCGAGAATCTCGAAGCCCCCGATTCGGACGAGCTCGAACGGCTCGAAGTGCTCGAGAACCGCACCGGACACTCCCGCCTCGCCTGCCAGTCCAAGGTGAAGGGCGATGTGACCATCCGGGTGGTCAACTTCGACTGAATTGGCCCCAACCGCACCATCAAAGAGTGCAGTTCGTGCCACTCCGCGGATCAAGAATATCCCGCAGGGAATCCCCCAAAAAATGGAATCCCACCATGGTCACGAACAGCGCGGCCCCCGGAAACAGCATCAGGTGCGGATAGCTCTGGATTCCCCGGAATCCTTCATTTGCAAGCGTCCCCCAGCTCGCGTAGGGGGGCTGAAGCCCGAGGCCGATGAACGAAAGAAAACTCTCGGTCAGGATGTTGTTCGGAATCTGAAACGTGAGCGACACCACCATCGGTCCGATCAGGTTCGGCAGGATGTGCCGAAAGAGAATCGCCCGGTGGGTGAGCCCGATCGCAAACCCCGCTTCGACAAAGGGCATCTCGCGTGTTTGCAAGACCAGCCCCCGCACCAGCCGTGCGTGGGTCACCCAGGTGGTCATCCCGATCGAAAGAAAAATCCCGAAGAATCCGCGGCCCACCACCAGCGATAGCAGGATCGCGAGCAACAGCATCGGAAAAATCGAGAACACATCGACCACACCCATCAAAATCCGGTCGGTCTTGCCGCCGAAGTAGCCGGCGAGGGCGCCTGTCAGCGTGCCCGTCACCAGGGCAAAAATCGCGGTCAGAAATCCCACCGCGAGCGACACCCGCGCGCCGAACAAAATCCGGCTGAAGAGGTCGCGCCCGAGGACATCCGTTCCCATCAGGAATTCGCGCGTGGGAGCCTCGAGGTTCCCTCCCGCTCCGACCGCATCATAAGGGTGGGGGGCGAGCGCGGGCGCAAAAAGGGCAAGAAGAGCAAGCCCACCCAGAATCAAAATGCTCGCCACAAAACGTTTGTCCCGCAGGAATCGAATCGTCATCTCTGCTCCTCGATCCGGATCCGCGGGTCGATGATCCCGTAGGCAAGGTCGACCGCGAGGCTGCATGCGATCAAAATTCCGCCGTAAAAAAGCGTCATTCCCATCACCATCGGATAATCGCGATCGATCACCGAGGTGATGAAGTATTGTCCGAGGCCCGGAATCTGATAAATCGTCTCGACCACATACGAGCCGGTCACGAGCGAGGCTGCGATCGGACCAAGCAGGGTGACGACCGGAACCAGCGCATTCCGGAGCGCGTGCTTCAGGACCACCTGGCTCGTTCTGAGCCCCTTGCTGTGCGCGGTGCGAATGTAATCCGAATGGAGCACCTCGAGCAAGGTTGTCCGGGTCATGCGCGCGATCACCGCAAGCGGGCGCAAAGAGAGCGTGATCACGGGTAAGATCATCGACCGCCAGTCTTCCCAGAGTGCGGGCGGGAGCCACCCGAGGTGGCTCGAGAACAAGAGCACCAAAAGCGTCGCAACGAGGTAAGTCGGCAGGGTGATTCCTGAAACCGCAATGAACATCGCCGAGGCATCAAGCAAGGTGCCGCGCTTCCACGCCGAAAGCACACCAAGCACAATCCCGACCAGGACCGAGAGCGCAAGAGCGATTCCGCCGAGCGCAAGCGAGGCCGGAGCCGCATCGGCGAGAATCTCGGTGACCGGCGTGCCGAGGTAGCGGAACGACTCGCGAAGGTCTCCGCGAAGCAAGTCAAACACCCATGTTCCGAACTGGGTCAGGAGGGGCTGATCGAGTCCGTAGCGGGCCTCAATATTGGCTTGGATTTCGGGAGGCCAGACCTTGTCGCCATCGAAGGGCCCGCCCGGCGCAAGCCGGAGCAAAAAGAAGGTCGCGACGACCAAGAACGAAAGGGTGAAGAAGGTTTGCCCGAGCCTTCGCAACAAAAAGGGAATCATTCCTCGTCCTCCTCTTCGGTTTCGTCTTCCGACTCGCATGAACCGTCGAGCGAGGTATCAAGGAGGGGCGATTTCGGGTACCGGATCCAGCCCGATTGGACGGGGAACCCGCGGGGCGGGTTCACGCATTGGTTGCGATCATGCAAAAGAACCGTGAAGGCGCACAAAAACGCATCGAAAGCGTTCAGGTTCTGCGTGATCTTTTTCAGATCCCGCTCATAAATGAACAAATCGAGCGAGTCGCTCATGCGCTCGATGATCGACTCGCGGGCATGCACGCCCTCGTCGGGTTGCCGGTATTGCGCGATCGTGCGCGCGGGGATCTTCAGGGAATGCGAAAGAAGCGCCACTGTGAGTTTCGGCAGGACTTCATGCATCTCGTAGTCCGCAAGATGAATCCGCAAAAAGTGCATGCGCGCCGTGAGGGGGGCTTTGTTTCCGCCCAGAGTTTCGTCGAGGTCGAAGCGAAGCTTCGCCGGGATTCTCGGTAGAACCTCATGCCGGAGCCAAAGCTCCACGGGGCGCTGGGTGTAGGGCGTGAAGAGATCTTTTGCGCGCGCGGTTCGTTTCGAGGTCGATTTTTGCAACGATCCCCGGCGGCGGGCCTGGAGGTTTCTCATCCATTTCACGGCGGGAACCACACAGGAGTGGGGGAGGGGGCAGGATTTTTTCGTGCAGGTGATGCACGGGGGCAGCACGAGCGGAACATTGATGCCCATCTTCAGGTGCGGATGTTCATCGGCATGATCGCGGATCGTTTCGATCAGTGCCTCATCCGAGCTGGTGTGGGCGTCGGCGCCGATTCCGGGATGCACATCGAGCAAGAACACCTTGCCCTCTTTCGGGTAATGTTCGAGGACGGCGATCGTGGTCTTTGCGTTTTTCGCTCCCGAGAGCTCCAGCCCGAGATACCGCTTCTGGCTCATGTCCGGACCGTGAGCCCGTGGGGAACCGCTTCGAACGGAAGCGCCCGGATGTCGGGGGAGCGCAGAACCGCCGCGCGGACCTTTTCTTTCAGATCGGGATTGTGCTCGGGAAGCAGAATGAAGAAGCATCCGCCCCCGCCCGCGCCACAAACCTTGAAGGCAAGGGGAGTGATCTGGCGAGCCCGCTCATACGCCTCATCCATTCCCGGGGTGCTGATGCCGGGAGCGAGGGTTTTCCGGATCTCCCACTCTTCCCGGATCGCCCCGACTGCGCCCGCAAAATCCTGTGCGAGGAGCGCCTGTTCGAGGTTCTTCGTCGCCTCGACGATTCCGCGGAATTTGCGATCCACTTCCCCGTCGCGGTCGATGAGCCCCTTGAAGAGCTGCCAGTTGTTGATGCCCGAATTCCGTGACTTGCCCGAGTAAAACAAAAGCGTGCGAGCTTCGAGCGCACGGAGGGTTTCGACAGGCAGGGTTTTTCGAGAGTTTTTTGCGATCTCCCAGGCAAGAACCTGAAGCCCGCCGAACGCCGCTCCGTAGTAATCCTGAAGGCCGGCGGGTCCGTGCAGAACCTGACTTTCGACATCGCGGGTGAGCGAGATCAAAAATTCACCGTCTTTTTCGAGGTCCAGCGGAGTCCTCGGGTTCGCCCACTTGAAGAGCGCGCCGATGATCGAGATCGAAAGCGCCGAAGATCCGCCTAGGCCCGCCCCTGACGGGCTTTTCGCCTCGGTGCGAAGATGGAGCGCGAGCGCGCGCGGATTCGGATGATTCTTTGCAAAATACCGAAGGAGCCGCACGGGAAGATCGAGCTCGGGGATCGTCGTGGTTTTCGGGTCCAGGATCTGCTCCCAGGTGAAGTCCTGCGCTTTCGCCAGATCGACCGATTCCATCCGGACGGACGGATTCCGGGAGGGCTCCGATTCGAGGGTGGTCTTGGCGAACAGATTGATTCCGAAGTTGATGGTTTTCGGAGCGTCCAGAAACAGATACAGCGGCCAGATGTCGACCGTTCCGCCTGCGAGGTCGATCCGGACCGGTGCCGTTGATTCAATGGTCATTTTTTCGGTGCTCATGAGCCTTCACCCCTTTGTCGCGAGTTCAACCTTCCAGGACACCGATGTACGGAAGTCCCCGGAACTTCTCGGCGTAATCCAGGCCATAGCCTATCACGAACTTGTCGGGAATTTCGAATCCGATGTGATCGATCTTGAGTCCTTTGGCCTCCAGCCGGGCCGGCTTGAAGAGAAGGGCGACAGTCTTGAGCGACGCGGGCTTCTTGGCCTTGAGCGTGTCGATCAAAAACCGGAGCGTGAGCCCCGTATCGACAATATCTTCGACGAGCACGACGTGCCGGCCGTTCAGGGGCTCGTTCAGATCGAGGGTGACCTTCACTTCACCCGTGGAGCGGGTTTGGTTCCCGTAGCTCGAAACACCCAAAAATTCGCAATTCACGGGCATGGTGAGGAGCCGCACCAGATCGCTGAAGAACACGATGCTCCCCTTCAGGGTGCAGATCACCGTGAGTTCCTTGCCCGCATACTCGCGGTTCAGGAGGTCGGCCAGTTCCTGCGTCCGGGCCCGGATTTGTGCGGCAGAAAGAAAACAAGGCGGCTCGAAAAATACCGGTTCGGGTTCAGACATAAGCGTTGTTCATGATCTCGCCGAAACCGCCGCCTCCGGGAACAATGTATTGCTCCCCGTTCAGGCCGCGCTCCTCATTCCAGCGGGTGCCGGGAATGGTGTTCAGGACTTCCTCCGAGGAAAGCCCGCGGTCGAGTCTCAGGGCATACACGATCAGCTCGGGATGCGCCCGCGTCACTTTTTTGAGGTATTCCGGGGTCACGATGCAGTGGAGGGCGATCCATTTTTTCGGTGTTCCGCGATCGCGATACAAATCGAGCGTCTCGACCACGGTGGAGCCGGTCGCTCCCATCGGATCCGGAATCAGCACGATGGAATCCTTGATCGGACCCCCGATTTTATGGCCCGAAACGAGGCTTCCGGTGACCTGATGGGAGGCATCGTTCTGGCGGGCGATGCTGATGTGATCCTGCCGGACATTCTTCGGGTCGAGCAGGTAGTTCAAGGTCTGGTAACAGATCATCGAGGGAAGGGTTCCCGCGCGCGCGAGATTGATCGTCACGGCGGAGGTTCCGGGGTCGACGATCGAGGTCTCGAATACCCCCTCTTCGTGCTTCGCGCTCATACGCGAAGAAATCACCGCGGGTTTTTGCGGGAACTCCCGATTGATCACAATCCTCACAAACGAGGTGTAGATTTGTGTCACAAGCTCGTTGATCCAGGGCTGTGTCGTCTCGATCGAGCAAAGGCGGGCAAGCGCGGTGTGCAGAAACGGGTCCGAAAGCAGATGCACATTGGGCCCGTAGCGGTGCTCGCGCTCGGAGAGCAAAAAGGGAAGATGAAGATGCTCGCAATCCTTACGCGGTTTCATTTCTCTCGCTTGCGATTTGGGTCTTGTTCTTCGGAAACAACCCCGGTTGGGCCGAGGTGATCGCGTTCGGTTCGTGACAGAAGCGGCATCGGGCCTCGTAGTAGTCGAGCGCTCCGACCAAAACCTGGTCATGGGTATTCGAGTCATCCGGAAGCACGGCTTCTCCGATCACGCGCTGGGACCGGGTTGCCGGTTCGCCACAGACCACGCATACCGCCGAAAGCTTGGTGACCTGCTCCGCGATCGCAAGCAGGGTCGGCATCGGTCCGAAGGGAAGACCCTTGAAGTCCATGTCGAGTCCGGCGCAGATCACGCGCGTGCCGCGGTAGGCGAGTTTTTGCGCGACCTCGATGATGCCATCATCGAAGAACTGCACCTCGTCGATTCCGACGACGCGGGTGTTGTCTTCGACCTTTTCCAAAAGCTCGGCCGACGACTGCACGGGGGTCGAGAGGATGCGATTTGCGTCATGGCTCTGCACATGATCGACACTGTAGCGTTGGTCGATCACGGGCTTGAAGACTTGAATCTTCTGCCGCGCATACTGGGCGCGCTTCAGCCGGCGCATGAGCTCTTCGGTCTTGCCGCTGAACATGCCGCCACACACCACTTCGATCTGACCCGGATGCGAAATTCCCATCACCATGGCTGTTTCTCTCTGGTCCGGGTTAAAAGAAGAATCCGAACTTCAGCAAGGTGAACATCGGAAGAGGCATTTTTCCGAACTTGTCGGCCATGTCCTCGATGTCGCCCTTGTTCTCGAGATACTCGGACGAGTTGATGATCGCAGGGTCGGTTTGGTCGGTCGAGAAGGTGGTCTGGCGGCTCATCGAAAGCTGGACACCGAGATCAAGCCCCATGAAAAACCCGAAGCCGCTCCCCCAGGTCCAACCGATGTGGGGCGCGAGAAAGGTGTTGTTTTGAGTCAACGAAATCGTGGTCGGAACGGTGACCGGGCCGTTTGTGATATCGACGACGGTCGAGGCGCCGAAATGCTGATTTCCGTACGCGACGCCCAAAAAGAAAGATCCCCGGAAGGGATACACCTTCAACCGCACATCCCAGCCGTCCACGCGGAGCTTCGCCTTGTCGATCTTCAGCTCCGGAAGCAGGCCGTAGTTAAAAGAGAACCCTACCAAATCGAGGTATTTCGCCTCCAGACCGACCGAAAGCGGGCGGGGGAGCGAGATGATCGAGAACACTGGCCCGACGTACAGGCTCCGAGAGGATTCCGAAAAGGATAGCGGAGCAGTCTCGGTTACCGGAGCGGGCGCTGGCTCCGCACTCGCGGCGGGAGCCACGGGTTCAGCCGGTGCAACCGGTTCCACTGGCGTAGCCGGTTCCACTGGCGCCACTTCGGTTGCGGGGGAAACCTCTGCCGCCGGAGAAGCAGTCTCTTGCGCGCGCACCGTGCCGCTCGAAATCAAAATCATCAATACAAAATAGAAAGTACGGGCCATGAGAGTGCTCCTTATGATTCGAGCACTCTACCGCCCCGAGGCCGGATCGATCAAGCTTTTGCGGGTTCGATTCTCGGAAACAACACCGGCGGGTCCGATAGCGCATAGTTCCGCGGCGAGAGATCGAGCTCGCCCGGTGCCATGCCCAGCGAATGCAGTGCTTTTGCGCCGGTTTCGGGCAAAAATGCGCTGAGCACCTGCGACACCACGTCGATTCCATAAAGTCCGTTGTAAATGACTTCGATGAATTTTTTGCGGCTCTCGGGCTGGTCATCCTTCAGCCCCCAAGGGGCCTGGTCATTGATGTATCCGTTCACGCGGTTTACTTCTGTCCAGAGCCGGTCGAGCGCGCGATGATGCTCTCGGCGGTTCATGTGCTCTTTCATTTCGTTCACGAACGGACCGAAATCGAAGGCCAGAGGAATCGCCTCGCACGGCACCGAATCGCCGATTCGTTTGCGGGCGAGTTTCACCACGCGCATCAGGAGGTTTCCGTAGTCATTGCCGAGTTCGGACTGGTGGCGCTTCAAGAGGTCTTCAAACACGAACGCGCCGTCGCGGTTCGAGGGAATCGCCCGCAAAATGTAATATCGCATCGAATCGACCGGTACCTTGGTGATGACCTCCATCGGATCGACGCCGTTTCCGAGGCTTTTCGACATCTTTCGTCCGTCGGCCGCAAGCACCATTCCGTGCACGTACACCTGCTTCGGGAGCGGAAGCCCCGCCGCATGGAGCAGGACCGGCCAGATCACCGCATGGAACCACAGAATGTCGCGTCCGATGACATGAACATCATTGGGCCAGAATCCCTTCGGCTCCGAGGCGGTGTAATAGTTGATGAGCGCATCAAACCAGGTGTAGATCACATACTCGGGCCGGTCAGGCACCGGAATCCCCCAGCCCGCATTCGAGCGGGTGATCGAAAGATCCCGCATGGGCTCGCTCTCCAGACGCGAGAGGATCTCCTTCCGCGCCATCTCGGGATTCACAAAATCCGGATTCGAACGGATCTGCTGGATGATCCACTCCTGATAGCGGGAAGTCCTGAAGAAAAACCCTTTTTCGACCATGCGGTCGAGCGGTTTGTAATGGGCGGGACACTTTCCGTCGGGGGCCTGGAGCTCGGTGTAGTAGGCCTCGCAGTTGCCGCAATAAAGCCCTTCATACTCGCCGAAATAAATGTCGCCTTTCGATTCGAGCATCCGCCAGATTTTTTGGGTCGCCTCGAAATGCCTGGGCTCGGTGGTGCGGATGAACTCATCGTAAGAAATCCCGAGCTTCGAGCAGAGTTCATGGAACAGCACGCAGTTCTTGTCGACGAACTCCTTGGTCGAAAGCCCCTCGGATTCGGCGCTCTTCACCAGGTTTTGGCCGTTCTCGTCGGTGCCGGTCAAAAAATACACTTCATGGCCGGTCAGACGATACCAACGCGCATACGAGTCGGTGACGATCTTTTCGTAGGCGTGGCCCATGTGGGGCGCGCCGTTCGGATAATCAATCGCGGTCGTGATGCTGAATCGGGGCTTGGAGTTGGCCATAGCCCCTCACCGTAACAGACTTGGCGTCAGCCGAAAAGAGCGCTCAGGAACCCGGCGAAAACGAGGCCGAATGCGAACACGAGGCATCCGCATAAAAACAGGGTGATCAGCCAGGGGAACAGAATCACCCCGGCCGCACGGGTCCGGGAGATCCGGTATCGGGTTTCCAGCCCGGTCAGCAAGATCCAAAACGTGTAAATCCCGCCGATCAGGGTGCCGATGCCCGAGGGCAGGAACCCCAGCACCGCCGCGACGAGGTTGGGAGCCACCGAGATCGCCGTCAGGCGAATCATTTGCGAGGACGAGGCGGGCTCCTGCCCGTCCGTAGAGCGTCCCGGCATCAAAAAAAGTGCCCCGAGCATCAGCACCAAGCCCCCCATCCAGAACTGAAACAGCGACTGGAAGGGACTGACTGCGATTCCGAGAAGCTCCATGATCGTCGGAGAGGGCGCCACTGGCCCGAGCGATTCCCCCCCCTGCCGCCAGATCGAGTCGGGAATGTCCTTCCAGACGGGCAGGGTTTCGAGTCTTCCCCGGATTTTCAAAAAGGCATCGAGCAAGCTCTCGTGCTTCACAACCCGGGTCAGCCACATCAGCACTGCCGCAATCCAGTTCGAGAGCACCCCGAAGGCGAGCGCCTGCGAGAGCGACAGTTGCGGATACCGTTCTTCGAAGAACCGCCGGGGCTCGGTCAAAACCAGGACCAGATCGCGGAAGTATTGGCGGAAAAAGCTCATTTCGGCATCTTCCACGAATCCGGACGGAATGGGAATGCGTTTTTCAGTCCGTCCTCGAGCAAAAAGGCCTCGTTCTTTTTCGAGAGCAGGTCTTTCGCGAAGGTCTGATTCCGCACCTCGTACACGAGGTAGCGATACACATCCTGCTTTTCTTTCGTGCCGAGGGTGATCGTCACCCCGTCATCGGGAATCTTCGGTGCGGGAGCGACAATGTCGGGACTGTGCGCGCCGGCCATGCGATCGAGCAATTCCGGGACTTTCCCCGCGTTCAGCCCGTCCGCGCCCGAGGTCTTGTTCCAGGTCTTTCCGTCGTAGGCGAACTCGACTGCGGGTTTGTGGTTCTTTCCTTCGAGCTTCAGATGCGTGATCGTCACTCTCTGCGAGGGGAGGATCAGCAGGTTTCTGCGAAGGTAGCTTGCGCTTTTGTCGAGGTTCACCAGAAGCCCCGATTCGACTTCGACCGCGGGCACCTTCAGGGCCGGGGACTTCAGGTACACGGTCTTCGCGGCACCCGGCATGTCACTCTTCGAAGCGGCCTTCGAAAGAAGCGTGAACTCCACGGCCGGTTTGTCCCCGATCCTGCCTTGGAACGAATACACCGGATTTGCGCCCCGAAGCTCGCTTTCGGCAGGAAACTCCTTGGCCTCGGCCTGCGAGATGCTCGAGAGCAGGCTGTCGATCCGGTCATGATCGGCTTCCATCTGGTTGATCTGCCAGAGGCCCTCCACCCGTTTTCCCGAAACTGCTCCCTTCGATCCCTTGGCCGAGAACGCGTCGATGTCGGCGCGCTTGAACGAAAAAATGGTCTTGTCCCGGAAGTGCGTCAGGTTCTTTCCGAGCAGGCTCTCGCGGTACGGGTCCGCGACCAGGAACATGGTATTCGTGTTCAAAACACCGTTCTCGGCGTTTGCGACAAAAATCCGGTCGCCGATCGGATGCCGGTCCCCGAACCAAAGGGCATGCTTTTTTCCGTTCTCGAGCGTGATTTCAAGAAACGCGGCATCGGCGGCCGAGCGTTTCGCCTCGTCGAGGCCATACTCCTCGAGCAGTCGTTTGCGTTTTTCCTCGCTCTCTTCTGAAAGATCGAGCGTCTCGGTGCCCGAAAGGGTGGCGGCGCTGTTCAGAAAATCGCGGATTCGCGCCGCATCGCCCTTCAGGGGCTCAGGAGCCGTGATGGACCATTCGCCGGTCGAACCCACATTGCAGGTCTTTGCGGCAAGACTCTCGCATTTCGCCTCGAGCGTGCCGCTCCGGGTGCTGACCCGGAACGAGGCGATCTGGGCCGAGTCGGTCTCGAATGCGAGCGGCCGTTTCAGGGCGGCATCCTTCCGCTCTTTTTTCGGCTGATGCGAAAACTGGAGCCAGTAGGTGAAGCTCCCGAGAACAAACACGGTCAGAGACAGAAAAAACGCCGGTTTCCAGCTCGGATGATTCATGGTTCGCCTCCCTTACAGTTTTTTGCGACGGACCCAGATCACGATTCCGAGCACCGCGATCGCGAGCGGAATGAGCACCACGCACAGCCAGAAGATCGCGACGCCCTGATTCTGCGTGAGCTCGATCTTGCCCGGGTCTTCTTCTTTGGCGCGGATCGAGATCATGCTCTCGTCCTCGAGGGCCCAGCTGACGCTGTTCAAGAACAGGTCGAGGTTGCCGCCGAACCGCGAGAACTGATTGTTCGCGAACTGGCTCGAAGAAAACACCACCAGGCGGGTTTCGTGGGGGGCTTTCGAATCCTTCTTCTTGCCGTTCACCGCAAGAACGCCGTTCAGGGGACCCTTCAGGTCGGCGCCTTCGTTAAACTGCGCCATTCCTTTTGCAAGACCGGCAAGATCGGTCTCGGCGAAAGATTTCGGCGTGGAGCGGGCCACCCAGTCGATCTTGAATCCTTCCGGTGCGGGAGCGGCGGGATCGATCGGACGCGAGAACGGAAAGAAGCACTGGCTCGAGAAGTCCTTGCCGAGGGCCGTCTCTTTGTTGAAGGTCGCGAAGATCGGAACCGACGCATCGACCCCGAGCATTTTCGACACAGGATCGATGATGAGCCCTTTTTTGGCCGTCACCCCGTAGCGGGCGAGGAGTTCCGTGAGCTCCGCGGTTTGATCGTCGGTGCCGGGCGAGGTTTCAAGCCCGACCAAAAGGCGGCCGCCCTCATCGAGGTAGTCCGAGAGCATCTTCACCTCGGCGGGAAACAGCGCCTTCACCGATCCGAGCATGACCACGGCCGAGCAATCGGCAGGAATCTTCGTCTCCTGCGGCAAAACGATCTCTTTCACGACATAGGACTGGTCTTCGAGTCCCTTTTTGGCGGTCGAAAACCCGCCCCCGGACGCATCCGAAAAGGGGATCTCTCCGTGTCCGGTCACTGCGCAAACCGTGGGCTTCGTGTCCTTGGCGAGTTTGATCAGCTCGTTCGTGATCTTCTCTTCGCTGATCTCCTCGAGTTTCGCGGTTTTTCCTTTGTGGGTCAGGACGAGCGTGTCCATCTTCCGGATCCCCGCGGCCTTCGTCCGCGTGGGTTCTTTGTTCGGATCGACCCATTCGAGCTTGAACTGGCCGGAGGCCTTTTTGTAGTTGTCGAAGATCGGCCGGTTCCGCTCGCGCGAGCCGAGGTCGCCGAAAAAGGTCGCCTCGACCGGCTCGGACAGGCCCTTCATGAGCTTCAGGGTCTGATCCGAAAGCGTGTGGATGCGGTTCCGGGTGAGGTCGAATTTCTTCGGATATTGTTTTCCGAGAAAATTCACCAGTCCCAGAATCGAGATCACCACCAAGGTGATGAAAACCGAATTCGCTCCGAACGAGTATTTTCTGCTTTGATATTCTTTTTGAGAGTTCATGTCTTACCTCCAACGGTAGGAATCCAGCACCCGGTGGGTGAGGAAGAGTCCGAGGCCAATGAATGACAAGTAAAAAATCACATCCGCGCTATCGATGATCCCCTGGCTGAAGTTGCCGAAGTGCTGGATCAGCGAGAGATAATCGAGGACATCCGCCCAGAACGAGCCCGCCGACTGCGATGCCCAGTTCACGAGCCAAAAAAACAACCCCGCCGCGAAGGTGAGCGCACCCGCCACGATCTGGTTCTCGGTCATGGCCGAGAACAGCACTCCGAGCGAGATGTAGCAGCTGGCAAGGAGCAAGGTTCCGGCATAGTTCGCGATCAGGGTTCCGGGATCCGGATTCCCGCACACAAGCAAGATCACGGGATACACGGCCGTGAGTCCCAGCATCGTGAGCACCAGCAAAAACGCCGAGAGGAATTTTCCGAAGATGATCTCGAACAGGGTCAGGGGCGAGGTCATCAGAAGCTGGATCGTCTGGAGCTTTCGCTCCTCGGCGAAGAGCCGCATGGTGATGAACGGAATCAGGAACAGGAAGATCACGTTCATGTTCCCGTACAAGGGGCGCAGAATGCCCTCGGTGATGCTCATCCCTTTGCCCATGCCGAACTGCTTGTATTGCAGGTTCTGCATGCTGAAGTGGGAGAGGTTGAAGAAGAACATCCACCCCATGATGACCAGAAACCCCGCGATCACGATGTAGGCGATCGGCGAGGTGAAGTAGCTCCGGAAATCACGGGAGGCGACGGTCCAGGCTTTTCTCAGGCTGAATTTCATGCGTTTGTCTCCTTGGTGGTGAGCTGGAGGAACACTTCCTCGAGGCTCAGCTTCTCGGCTGAGAACTCGAGAACGCCCATGTTCTCGCGGACCGCCGTCTCGACGAGTCGGTCGCGGAGCTCTTGTTGCTCGGGCAGGATCTCGATCTGGAGCCGGTCTCCCGCGGCCTGGACGTCCTTCACGCCCGGGACCGCACGGAGGGCCTTGATTCCCGGTTCGTTCGGCGACCGTACGTTCATTTGGTACAGGAGCCCCTGGCGCATCCGGGTGGTCAGGCGTTCGATCGAGTCTTGTGCCACGATCTGGCCTTTATTGATGACGATGATTCGTTGGCAGGTGGCGGTCACCTCGGGAAGAATGTGCGAACTCAGAATCACCGTGTGCTGACCTGCGAGGCTCTTGATGAGCTCGCGGATTTCGATGATCTGGACCGGGTCAAGGCCCACGGTGGGTTCGTCCAGAATCAGCACCTTCGGGTCATGCACCAGGGCTTGGGCCAGGCCCACCCGCTGGCGGTACCCTTTCGAGAGGTTTCCGATGATGCGATTTTTGACCTGGGTCAGACCGGTGCGCTGAATGGCCGAATCGACCGCGCTTTTGAGCTTCGCTTTCGGCACATCGTGAAGTCTCGCCGCGAACTTCAGATATTCCTCGACCACCATCTCGAGGTAAACGGGAGGATTCTCGGGGAGGTACCCCGTGCTCCGTTTGACTTCGATCGACTGACGGAAGACATCAAAGCCGTTCACCTTCACGGTTCCCATGCTGGCCGGCATGAAGCCCGTCAGGATTTTCATCGTGGTCGATTTGCCGGCGCCGTTCGGTCCCAGGAATCCGACGACTTCTCCGGAATTCACCGTGAAGTTCAAATCCGAGACCGCGGTCCGCGGGCCATAGAACTTGGTTAAACCTGATACTTCAATCATGATCCGCCTCTCCTCAAGGTTGAATAGGATGTTTGAATAGCGATTTCAACAATCTATGGTGTTTGATTCTTTCAATGATCCGCACCCAAGAATTGTCAAGATCCTTGCACACGATCCCTGATCATGCCACCCTGAAGCGGTCGATCCCGAAGAGGAGGGGCTGGAAGAATGAGGCCGGGAACCACTTTCTTGTTGAGCTGTTTTATCGGTTTTTTCGGGGGAGGAAACTCATTCGCCGTTTCTCCGTATACTCCCAATGCAGGAGCGTGGCTTCGCAAGCTGCCGGAGACGAAAAAAACCGGCGCGCTTCATCTTCAGCTTTCGGCCAATCCGCGGGTTTTGATTCCGTGTCTCGCCAATGATCATTCCTCGAGGGTGGTGACTGGATTTCTTTTCGCCCAGCTCATGCTGAAGGACGGCGAGACGGGCGAGTTTTACCCGTACCTTGCCGAAAAAGTCGATGTCTCGAAGGACGGAAAAGACATGACGATCACCCTTCGCAAAGAGGCGTTGTGGGAGGACGGCACTCCCGTCACCACCGACGACGTGGAGTTCACCTACAAGACCATCATGGATCCCAAGGTCGATGCGGCTCCCGTCCGTTCGTACATCGAGAGTCTTTCGTTCACGCGCATCGATGAGCGCACCTTTCGCTTTCGCACCGAGAAACCGAATGTGAACACGGTGTCCGAGACGATGGAGGACTTTCTCGTCATCCAGAAGAAGCAATTCGCGGGAGTGCCGGACTTCAATCGCGCCAAGGGAGTCATGGAGCCGGTCGGAAACGGCCCGTATCGGCTCAAATCCTTTTCGCGCGATCAAAAGCTCGAATTCGAGCTCAAAAAAGACTGGTGGGGATTCAAGATCCCCGAGTTCAAGAACCAGTTCAACTTCGAGTCCCTCGTGTTCCGGATCATTCCGGATCGCGCTCTCGCGTACGAAAAATTCCTGAAGGGCGACCTCGATGCCTACGAGATGACCGCCGAGATCTTCGTCACCAAAGCCCGCGGCGCCGACAAAGACAAGATCGGAACCGATCCGGATACCGAAAAAGCGGTTTGGGCGAAGCACTTTGTGAACGATGCGCCCGTGGCGTATTCGTATATCGGCTGGAATCTTCAGCGTCCTTTGTTTCAAAGCACCAAAATCCGTCAGGCGCTCGCGCACCTGATTCCTTACGATGACATTCTCTCGAAAGTCTATTACGACGAGGGCATCCGGTGCGTTTCGCCCTTCGGCTCGCGGACCCGGAACGCGGCTCCCGGTCAGACCGCTCGCGCGTTCCGGTTTGATCCCAAAAAAGGTCTCGCCCTCCTGAAAGAAGAGGGCTGGGCCGATTTGGACGGGTCCAACACGCTCTCGAAGGTCGTGGACGGCAAGAAGATGCGGTTCGAATTCACGATCCGCTACAACTCCGACAATGCCATGCGCGGAAAAATCGCACAGATGCTGAAGGAGCAGTTCAAAAAAGCCGGAATCATCGTGAACATCCAGGCAGTCGAGTTCAACACGCTTCTGACTTCTCTCGATCAGCGTGATTTCGATGCCATTGTGATGGGCTGGGCCGGCGGGTCGATCCACCCGGACTCGAAGCAAATCTGGCACTCCAAATCAGCCGAAAACCGGGGATCCAACTATGTTTCGTATTCGAATCCCGAGGTCGATCGTCTGATCGAAGAAGCGACATCCGAACGGAATCCCGCCAAGCATGCCCGGCTCAATCAAAAAATCGGCGCTCTCATTTATGACGATCAGCCTTATGCCTTCCTTGCCGAGGTTCCCGGGATGATTGCCGGATTCAAACGCGACAAACTTCGCGCGCCCAAATGGGTTCTCCGGTACGACACGTCCTTGCCCGTGAGTGTGTACCGAGTGCAACCCTGAACCGGGCGGAGGGGAGCTCATGACCGGATACTTGCTGAGACGTCTTGCGACGATGATCCCGATGTTCTTCTTGATGACCGGCGTGTACTTCGCCGTGCAGAACTATCTTCCAGGCGGTCCCGTGCAAGAGATTTTGGCCCGGATCCAATTCGGCGGCGGAGAGGGCAGTGGCCGGACCATGTCGGTCGAGGATGTTTCGAAGCTGAAGGCCGAGCTCGAAAAACAGTACGGGCTCGATCAGCCGGTTCCGGTTCGCTACTGGAACTGGCTGAAAAAAATAGCCGTGCTCGATTTCGGTGATTCGACCGCGACCCGCGAACCCGCGATGAAGACGATCCTCGAACGCGTGCCGATCTCGCTTGGCTTCGGGATCCCGGGGTTTTTTCTGACCTATCTGGTGTGCATCGCACTCGGAATGGCAAAGGCGCTCCGGGACGGATCAGGATTCGATGTCGGAAGTTCGATCCTACTTTTTGTCGCGTATAGCATTCCGGCGCTCGTGGTGTCGGTCGTGCTTTTGCTCGTGTTTTGCACGGACCGGTATTTGCCGGGAGGCGCCTGGTTTCCGCTCGGGGGCGCCCGGAGCGATGATTGGGAGTCCCTGAGCGCCTCGGGAAAAATCCTCGACTACATCAAGCACATGGCGCTTCCGGTTTCGGCTTCTCTTCTGGGCGGATTCACGTTTTTGACCATGCTCATGAAGAACTCCCTTTTGGATGTGCTCGGGAGCGAGTTCGTCCGGACCGCGCGGGCGAAAGGCCTCCCGGAGAGGCGGGTGGTGTGGAAGCACGCACTCCGCAACGCGATCCTGCCGCTCATGGTGGGGCTCGGCGGGTTTCTTTCGGCCTTTGTCGCGGGTTCGATCGTGATCGAATCGGTCTTCGGATTGCCCGGCATGGGTCGGCTCATGATCGAGGCGCTTCAGTCGCGCGACTACAATGTGCTCATGGGAGTGGCGGTGATCCAGTCCGCGATTGTCATGGTGGGACAACTCTTGAGCGATGTCGCATATGTGATGGTCGATCCGCGGATTGATTTCGGAGGCGGCAAATGAAAACCGGAACGTTCTTCTCGCCCCTGACCCGTCGCCGGTGGAGTGCGTTCTTCCGGCAAAAACGCGCGCGATTCGGATTGTTCGGGTTTCTGGCCGTGTTTCTTTTTTCGATGACGGCCGAGATCTGGTCGAACTCGAAGCCACTTGCGCTCCACCGCGAGGGGGTTTGGTATTTTCCCGCATTGCGGGACGTTCCGGCAGAGGCTCTCGGGATCACCGATTCCTTCGTGGTCGAGTACCGCGAGCTCGTCAAGAACGATCAGGCGACGGGCAAGCCCACGCGGGCGTGGTTTCCGGTCAATCCTTGGGATCCGCTCGAGCAGACACCCGATGTGCTCGCAGGGCCTTCGAAGACCCACTGGCTCGGAACCGACACCCTGGGGCGCGATGTCACGGCGAGGCTGTTGTACGGGCTGAGGGTTTCGCTCTCGTATGGTCTTTTGTTCTGGATGATGTGTTTTCTGATCGGGGTCACGGTGGGATCGGTTCAGGGGTATCTTGCCGGACCGGTCGATTTTTTCACCGAGCGGGCCAAGGAGCTGATCGAGATCCTGCCCTTTCTTTCGGTGGTGATCCTCGTGAACGGGCTCATGAAGTCTGACTCGTTTTTGATGACCCTGATGGTGGTGGTCTTGTTTTCGTGGGTGGGAATCGCCTCGCAATTGCGGGCACAGGTGCTGTCGATCCGGAGCCGCGAGTTCTGTGACGCCGCACGGGCGGCAGGTGCCGGCAATGCGCGAATCATTTTCACTCATGTGCTCCCGAACGCGATCACACCGGTGTTGACGATGACTCCGTTTGCGGTCTCGGGGGGGATCACGACGCTCGCAGTCCTCGATTACCTCGGGTTCGGGCTGTCTCCGCCGACTCCGTCGCTGGGAGAGCTGCTTCAGCAGGGGCGGACGAACATCCAGAATGCCTCATGGCTTCTGCTCGCACCGACGATTTCGCTTTCTTGGCTCCTGATTTCGATCAACCTGATCGGGGAGTCGCTTCGCGAGGCATTCGATCCGCGCAAGTAGGCATCACCAGCGGCCGACTCCGTCCATCATGCGATTCATGAAGACCTCGCGGTTTTCGAGACGGTTCAGAATGGACTTGGCTTCTTGCATGGCATCGATCGTGACATGGATCTTCTCGTCGTAGAGATTCCGGATCGTCTTGGCGATCGCGTTCGCCTTTCTTGAGTTGTAATTCGGGCTCAAGATCTCCTTCATCAAAAGCGACTTGCTCTGGTTGATGAGCTGTTGGTTCTGGGCCTGTTGTTTGCCCACCCGCTCCGACAACGCAAGAAGAGCCGCACGTTGCTCGGGGGTGATCGATTTTTCTTGCTCGATCAGATCTCTCATCCGGTCGCCCAAGGATCCGGTCACATTGGTGACGGGCTCGCTTTTGGCCTCGGTTTTGATTTCACTCTGGTTGTGGGCACAACCGGACACCAGAGCACAGGCAAGAAGAACCGAAAAAACAGCAGATTTCATGCGTCGGACACTACCGCAGGGTCGGCACGGAATCAACGGGAACCGTCAAAAGCCGAAATCAGCGCGAATCGAGCAGAAGCTTCTTCCCGAGTTTGCTCTTCGGCGCCTCCACGATGCTCCGGGCGCGGGGTTCTTTCGAGTTTCGCTTCGATTTTCGGGCGGAATCGGCCGAAAACCCGCCCGGGCGGCCTTCTTTGCGCTTCTCCCGCTCGTATTCGCGCAAGATCTCGCGGTGTTCCGGCTTATGGGGCTGAAGAAGCGCCTGTTGGATCTTCCGGTCCTTCCAGTCCTTCGCCACAAAAAGCGGCTTCATGCTCATCGGGTTCAGGCCGGTCCAGTACATGGCCGTGGCAAGCGTCATCGGCGTCGGAATGAAGGCCTGCACCTGTTGCAGGTTCCAGCCCTTTTCGCGGAGGTAGTCGTAGACCTTCTCCATCTTTTCGTGCGTGGTGCCCGGAAACCCCGAAATGAAGTAGGGCACGACGTATTGCTCTTTTCCGGCCTCTTCAGAGACCTCTTTGAAGTAGCTCACGAATTCGTCGAAGTTCTTGAGTCCGGGCTTTTTCATGAGGTGTAGGACTTCGTCATCCATGTGCTCAGGCGCGACCTTGAGGTGCCCGCCGACATGGTTCGAGATCAGCTCGCGCAGATACTCATGTCCGGCCTTTTGGTCCGAGAGCGCGAGATCATAGCGAAGGCCCGAGGCGATGTGGATTTTTCGGATGCCCGGGATCTTGCGGGCTTTTCGGAGCATCTCGACCTGCGGAGTGTGATCGTGCTGGAGCTGGGGGCATACTTTCGGGTGCACGCACGAGAGCTTCCGGCATTTGCTCTGGATCTCGGGGCTTTTGCATCGGGTCTGGAACATGTTCGCGGTCGGGCCGCCGATGTCCGAGACAATTCCCTTGAATCCCGGCACGCGGTTCAATCCTTCGACTTCCTTCAGTACGCTCTCGCTCGAGCGGGACTGGACGATCCGGCCCTGATGGAGCGTGATCGCACAGAACGAGCATCCGCCGTAACAGCCGCGCACGGAGTTCACCGAGAACCGGATCATATCGGCGGCAGGAATGCGATGGCGGTAGCTCGGGTGCTGTTCCTTCGTGAACGGCATCTCGTAGACGGCATCCATTTGCTCGGTCGTGAGTGGCAGGGCCGGAGGATTGATCACCGCGGCTTTTCCGCCGTGGTACTGGATCAGACGCTTGCCGTTGTACGGAGAAGCCTCGTACTCGATGAAGTAAGCGGCCTTCGCGAACTTCTTCTTGTCGTCGCGCACTTCTTCAAAGCTCGGAATCGTGAGTCTGCCTTCGAGCGAGCGGGCATGGTCCTTCGTGGTCAAGAATGCGATCCCGCGCTGTGTCTTGATGAAATCAAGCGCGCGCACCGTTGCCGGATGGGCCGTCGTGACGGGGCCTCCGATCTCGGCCTCGGCCGAGCGAAAGGCCTCGACCATCATCTCGGTGGTCCGTTCGCCCATTCCGAAAACCAAAAAATCGGCTTTCAGTTCGGTCAGAATCGACGGACGCACGCGGTTCTGCCAGTAATCGTAATGGGCCAGGCGCCGAAGCGAAGCCTCGACTCCGCCGACGACGATCGGGGTCTCGGGGAAGGCTTTGCGGGCGAGTTCAGAATACACGATCGACGCATAATCGGGGCGCTTTCCGCCGACTCCGCCTTCGGAGTACATGTCATCGGTGCGCTTCTTTTTGTTCGCCGTGTAGTTGTTGATCATCGAATCGACGGTGCCGCTCGAAACGCCCACGAACAACCGGGGCCGGCCCATCTTCAAGAAGTCATTGTGGTCCTTCCACTTCGGTTGCGAGATGATCCCCACGCGAAGGCCCAGTTTTTCGAGCCAGCGGCCGAGGCAGGGAATCCCGAAGGTCGGGTGGTCGACATACGCATCGCCCGAAACCAGAAGCACATCGAGTTCGTCCCAGCCGCGCATTTCCATCTCGGCACGATTGGTGGGGAGGAACTTCAGGAGAGCCTCACGCATGACGCGTTCGTTGGTGATCGGGGCAGTGGGGGTGGAATTCATAGTTGACGGATTATATCAGAATAGTTGGAAATGGCAAGCGTCTCCGCTCGAGCACAATGAAAGGGTGCAGTTTGGCGGGTTTGATCTATAGTTTCCTCCATGGCTTCTTCCAAAATCCTCGACCTCCTCTCTGCGATCGAAACCCGCATTCCCCCCAAGGCCTCTGAATCGTGGGACAATGTCGGCTTGATGGTCGGGGACCCGAACCAGCGCCTGAAGGGCGTGGTCGTCGGAGTCGACCTGACCGAGGCTCTCGTGGACTTGGCGATCCGAAAAAAAGCGAATCTGATCGTGCTCCATCACCCGCCGATGTTCCCGAAGGGCCGGGGCCTGACCCGGCTGATCCCCGGGGGCGAGAACGAGCTTCAGACCCTGCTTTTGCGCGCCTTTCGCGAGAACATTGGTGTGTATGTCGCGCACACCAACTTTGACCGGTGCGCGCTCGACGGCATGGTCCGGCTGGCCCACGACTTGGGCGGTACGGCGGTGGCCCGTGTGTGGGACGAGCCCGAAGAGGGCAAAACCATGCTGAAAAAGCTCGTCACCTACATTCCAGTCGATCATTTCGAGGCGGTCCGCGACTCGCTCTACATGGTCGGGTGCGGACACATCGGCAATTACGATTGTTGCGGATTCGGTACCCCCGGGTACGGAAACTTCCGGGCTCTGAAGGGTGCGTCTCCGTTTTTAGGCAAGGTAGGCGAGCTCGAGGAGGTCGAAGAAGTTCGACTCGAGACCATCGTCGTCTCGGGCATGGAAGACGTCGCGATTTCGACCCTGAAACAAGCGCATCCCTACGAAGAGGTGGCCTACGACCTCTACCCGGTCGAGCAAGGCCCCGTCATGAAGGGACTGGTTTGGGGGATGGGCTACGGGTTCGTCGCCGACCTGAAAAAACCGGTTTCTTATGAGGCGTTTGTCAGAACGGTGAAGCGGGTCTTCAAGGTCGATCGCTTTCTTACGAATCAATTCACGCCCAAAAAAATCTCGCGCATTGCTTTCACTCCGGGCAAGGGAGCCTCGTTTGTGAGTTCTGTGAAGCGATCCCGCGCCGATGTGTTTTTGACCGGAGAAGTGGGCTATCACGCCTCGCTCGATGCGCTCCGTTCGGGGTTGAGCATCATGGAGCTCGGGCACCGCGAGAGCGAGCATTATTTTTTGAAGACCTTCGAAGCATGGATGAAAGAATGGGGCGTGGCGGTCTCGGTCCTCGATGAGCGCACCCAGCGTACGGTTTGATTTCAGCGGTTTGATTCATTGGATTCCCCGAGCGCATGCAGAGACGGCCCGACGCTCTCGATGACTCCGCCGCCCAAACACACGTCGCCCTGATAAAACACCACGTATTGCCCAGGCGTCACCGCCCGCTGGGGCGATCCGAATTCTACTCGGACTTTTTGCGGACTTCGGGAAGAGACGGAATCCGGCGAAGAAAGCACCGTCACTGTGCACTCCTGATCGGTCTGCCGGTAGCGGGTTTTCGCCGAGCAAACAAACTCGCTTCCCGGGGGCTCTCCTGCAAACCAGTTCAGCTCGCCTGCCACCAAGTCACGGCTGTACAAAGCCGCATGATCGGTTCCGCGCACCACGATCAGCTCGTTCTTGGCGAGCTCTTTGCCGACCACAAACCAAGGTTCGCCCTCGCCGCCGAGCCCGAGGCCCTTTCTTTGGCCCAAGGTATAGAAGGCCACACCCGTGTGGGTTCCCACGAAGCCCCCGTCGAGTTCCCTGATCTTGCCGGGCTTCGTGTGCACGTACTGGCTCAAAAAACTGCGGAACTTCCGCTCGCCGATGAAGCAAATCCCCGTGCTGTCTTTTTTTGCACTGGTCGCAAGGTCGTGCGCCCGCGCGATGGCGCGGACTTCCGGCTTCGGAAGATGCCCGATCGGGAAGAGCACGCGGTCAAAGACCTCTCCCTTCACGGCGTTCAAAAAATAGGTCTGGTCCTTGCCCGGGTCATTCCCGCGCAGGAGCTCGTTTTTGGCGCCATTCAGAGCGGCAAGGGAGCGGGGGCGCACCTGGGCGTAGTGGCCGGTGGCAAGATAGTCACAGCCGAACTCGAGCGATTTCTTCAAAAACAAATCGAATTTGATCTCGCGGTTGCAGAGCACATCGGGGTTCGGGGTGAATCCGGCCTCATACTGCCGCACGAATTCCGAGAACACGTGGTTCCGGTATTCTTCAATGAACTCGATCGAATAGCAGGGAATGTCGAGCCGCGCGCACACGCGCTTCACGTCCTCGTAATCGCGGGCCGCGGGGCAGTCGCCGTTTTCGTCGGTCTCGTCCCAGTTCTTCATGAAGAGTCCGAGCACGTCGAAACCCTGCTCTTTCAGCAGGACCGCCGCAACCGAGGAGTCGACTCCTCCGGACATCCCGAGGATTACTTTTTTTCCGTGACCGTTTTGCACGGGCGGATGGTAGCACAGAATTGGTCAGGAATCACCCAGAAACGACCCTGATCATGCGCTCTTCAGCGGCGCATCGGCCGGGGGAGCGGGGGAGCGCTCTTGTTCACGATTGTAGCGAACCGAATTGTTTTCGATCGCATCGCAGAGCCTCAGGCAGTGCTCGAGCATGGTGTTGATCTGCGCCCGATCGCCGGCCTGCATTTTGCGGCCGAGTTCAACCTGGTGCTGGATTCCCCGGATGATCGAGCCCATGCGGAATTCGAGATTCGGTTCGTTCTTGATGCGGGGATCGCCCGAAAGCGTCCCGATCTGGAGCGCGATGCGCTCGGTTTGAGTCACGAGGTCCTCGATTCTACGCTCGTGGCTGAGCTGAGAAGACTTGAGACGGCTCAAGATCTCCTCGAACTCTCTCAGCCACAGAGCGTAGTCGAGATTGGTTCCACCGGAATGTGTGGTTGCGGTGGGAACAGACGGGTCGATCCCGTCGAAAATTTTCTGAAACTGATTCGGGTGAAGACGCACGCCGGTGAGTCCGAGCATGAAGCCGAAGATGGCGACGACGGCGTACCAGATGAAGTTGTTGCCCGTGGTGAAGATGGCCTTGTTCCAGCCCTCTTTCACTCCCGCGATCTCGCGGGCGGATTTCAGGTTTTCGTCGACTTCGGACCAGGGGTCGACAGGCGAGATCTCTCCGCTCGAGCCCGACATTTTTTGACGGATCGGCTCAAAACGCTGATCAAGAAGACCGCGCTTGGCGAGGGCACGCGCCTCGGGGAACCGTCGTGATTTGCGGAGGTTCAGGATTTCTTGCGCGAGTCCGAGGTACTGGCTGAACTCGGCTTCGACTCCGAGCTCTTTCGGGAGCGCGCTCTTGCGGATGTGTGCGAGTCGGGCATCGAGATCCTGATTCAGTTCGTTCGCGAACAGTTCTTTCGGAACTTCATTCACCGGAACCGGTGCCACTGTCGAGGGGTCGAGCGCCATCGCGCGCCAAAGCGCCGTCTGAAACTGCTCAAGCTCGGGCCAGCGGGGTTCCTTGCCCGTCTTGCGGGTGGTGTTGTCTTTGGCCGATTGAATGGCTTTTTCGAGTTTTCCGAAGGACTCCTCGAGCCCCGGGTTCTGTGCCTCGGATGCGAGTCCTCTCGAAGCCGAACCGACCAACAACACGATTCCGAAAATGATCCATCCCTTGATCTTCATCGTAAATCCCTTCCTTGATTTCCTATCGAATGGCGACCGTTTCTTCTGAACGGGAAACTTTTGCCGGGTCCGCCGAATGATTCGCGGCCCAGAACACCACCCCGGTGACCAGCAAGCTGTACGCAAGCGCAAAGCTCCGGCGGGAGCGCAAAAAGCGCGCTGGAACCTCGCACGAACGGATGGCGCCGACCCGCTCCGAAAGTACGGGGTAGAGGTTTCCGTTCAGGATGCGCAAAAATGAGTTCTTTTGCTCGTGGATTCCTTGCACGGTTTTTTCGAGGGCCGACACGAGTGCGTCACTGCTTGCTCCCATCGCGACGGCCGCAAGATCGGCCTCATGCTCTTGCCTCGAGACCACGCGGCTAAAAAGAAAGGCCTGAAGAAGCACCGAGACAGGAATCGACAAGAGCACCACCACGGGTTGCGAATGAAACAAATACACCGCCGGCAACACCACCCAGAACGCCGAGAGAACCATGAGCCCCACGGCCGAAAATATGCGTTTCGAGGTGTGGTTTTGCTTTAAGTGGGCCGCCTCGTGCAAAAGAACCGCCCGAAGCTCGTCATCGTTCAGGGACTCGATGAGGGGGAGGGTGATGAAGAGCGTGCGTCCGAAGGCGCCCACGCCGAATCCCGTTCCGGCCAAGAAGGCATTTTTGACGCTCGAGTTCGGGTCATCGACAATTAGCACCTGCGAGAGCAGGACGCCCTCATGCCGGAATGAATCGAGAATTGAATTTTTGAGCTCTGATTCGGCCATCGGGCTGCATCGGTGCTGAAGGCGCAAAAAGAGCGGCATCAAGAACGGAATCGCAAAGGGCACAAAGAAGATGGCGAGGTTCCACTGGGCAAGAATTGCCGTGATGGCGGCTCCCACGGCGAAACGCCCTGCCGTTTGCCGGAGCGAGGCCTGGTGCGAGACGAGCGAAACGGGGCGCGCCCGGTTCATCGAGAGCTGGTAGCGCCCTGCGATCTGAAACAGAATCGAAAACGAGATCACCGCCGCAAAGAGGAGTGCTCCGCCCATGCTCGAGGAGGCTTCGCGGAAGGCGAATCCCCCGGTGAAGAGCGCAACAAAGATGAGGGTCGAAAGAAGAGATGTCTTTTTTTGAACCTCGTCGGCAAGGACGGGCCTTTTGTGGTCGAGCCAGGTTTTAAAGAAAAACGGTGCTCCGACAATGACAGCAAGACAAATCCAGACAGCAAGTTCGTTCGGGTTCAACATCCGTGTCCTCCCGAGAACCTTCTCGGCGGGGAGGGGGATTTGTTGAATGGGCAAAGATTGCCAACTGCCCCCTTTGATTGCGCTTTTTTGATGGAGGGGGATCGGGAGAGGTTCCTGGAATCATTCCGTTTTTACCCCCATGCCGCGTCCTGCGGCCTCGCTTGCGCGCGTCACGCGCTCGCGAGAGTCGGGAAAAAAGGAATGATTCCAGAGACCTCCCCCGATCCCCCTCCTTGATCAAGCACAATCAAAGGGGGCAGTTTGGAAGGAGCACCGTGTTGTGATAGCGCACGTAGATCGCCAGATGGTCCATGAGTCGGTCCTTGAGCTTGGTCGTGCACCAGGTCTTCCGGAAGAGCCGATTGATGTTCGCCCGAAGCATTGCGCAGGTGTGATTCAGCGAGAAGAGCGGATCAAAGCCGCCCTTCTTGATTTCGCCCTGCCCGGTGTGCGATCCGCGGAGCCCCGGGTGCTGGATGTGGCTTGCATGAGGTAAATGTTTTTTCACAAACATCGGATAATGCGGATTCTGATCCGACTCGATCACGACTTCAGGACTCAGAATCCGTTTCGATTGCTTAAAGAGGCTCTCCCAGCCCTCGCGCCTGAGGTCTTTTCGCTTTCCGTATTTCTTGCGCGCGATCTTTGCCAGGGGCCCGTTCGCCGGCATCTGCGAGGCCTGAAAGCTTAGAATTTCGCGGGTTTTTTTGTTCACCATCAGGGTGACGCTGATGGGTTTGCAGCGAGTGTGCTCGAAGGTCTCCAGGTCGTCGAATTGCACTTCGGTGATCGAGTGGGGCTCAATCATTTGAAGCCATCGGTTGTGATCCTCCCTCGCGCGTTTTGAGACGAGCCGGAACTTCCGCACGACGGTCTTCCGATTCAGCCCTAGATGAATCGCCATTCTTCTTTGGCTCATGCCTGACGAGAACAGCTCCCAGACGAGCGAATTGTATTCCCGCTTTTTCTGCCTGTAATCGGGCGAGTGGGTCGCGCTCGAGAAGTGTGTGCCGCAGTTCCGGCACAGATAGCACTGGAGTTTCCTACGGTCCCACAGTCGATAGAACGTCCCTTTTTTGACGATTGGTCTGAATCCCGGACCCTGGTTTTTTTCGGGATGGATCAGGGACGGGCTTAATTTACAGTTCGGGTTCGGGCAGCAGCGGTTCATGCCAAGGCTAAGGCAGGAAAAATGCCAATCAAATCCAAACTGCCCCCGTTCATTGTTCCCGATACCGGATGCGGATGAGCGAAGTGTCGGAAACAATTTCGGGTTTGCCTCCGAGCTGAACACTCCGGCCTTGCTCTCGCTATTCTGGCTCGCAAGAGTCAGCAAAAGCAAATCGTTTCCAACACTTTGCTCATCCGCACTGCCAAGCAAGGAACAATGAAAGGAGGCAGTTTTGTTTTTCAGAGCCGACGAATCTCCGCGATCATGCGTCCGTGTCTGTGGAGTCGCACGGGAGTGCCGCTCAGAACCCGCTCCAGGATCTCTCCGGTTTTGTTTTTCAGCTCGGTGGTGGAGTAGCTCGCCGTATTCAGCTCTTGTTGGGCATGAATCCACGTTTCCAGATTCAAGAACGATTGCACGGGCAAACCGGATTCGGGCAGGATGCCATCGGTCAGAATGAACTCCATCGCGTGTTTGAACGAGATTCCCGGAAAGCTCCCGCGGCGGATCTCTTGTTTCAGGTTCTCGATCAAAACGGAATTCAGACAGCTCGAAAGTTCTTTATTCATAAGGCCCTCACTTCAGTCGGTTTGCAAAAAATCCGGTCAGCGCACTCAGGTCGCCCTGATTTGCTCTTTCCAGCGCCTGTAAGTGCTCCAGTTTGTCGCTAGAGTAAAAAACGAAATTCTTTTTCCATTTCCAGTGAAACCAATACGCGATCAAGATCCGGCCGATTCTTCCGTTTCCATCCTCAAACGGGTGAACTCGCTGAAACTCATAGTAGAGTGCGGCACCCGTCTCGTACGGGGTGGTTTGTTCCTTCTGGTTGAAATGATCGATCCATTTGCGCATGAGGGACGCGACCTTGGCTGGGGATTCATAGTCAAAGCGACGACCATCGGTCAGATGGGTGAAGTTTCGGGATGACTTCCAGCGGCCATGCTCTCCCGGGAACCCTGAAAAAAGTTTTGCATGAAATGCCAGAATCAAGTCCTGCGAGAGAAACGGGGACTTTTCAAACTCCCGGATGATCCACTCGACGGCCATGCGATAGTTCAAGAGTTCTCGGGATTCCGAGACGGGGTGCCCAAGGATGGTTTTGCCCGCAAGGACGCTCCTTGCCTCGGATTCGGTCAGGGTAGAGCCCTCCACCAAGGTGGAGCCGATGAGTAAGGATTCCTCTAAGGACTGTAAATTCCACGACATTTAACTATTTTAGCTAAAATAGCTAAATTAGTCAATTAGGTCAGGGGAGTTTGCGATCAATGTCTCAAGCCGCCCCGTCACTGTCTCGACCACCTTCTCAAACGGCTCCCTAAGCGCCACTCCCGCCGCATACTCGTGGCCTCCGCCGCCCAAGTCCATGGCCACTTGGTTCACGACGATCTTGCCCTTCGACTTGATCGACACCCGCACGGTCCGGCCGTCGTCCTCTTCGCGAAAAAGGCACACAATGTCGGTGTCTCGAAGCAGCAAAAGCAAATTCAAAAACGACATCGTGTCATCGGCGCTCGCACGAAACTGCCGCCGAAGATCAAGCCGCATCTCCATCCAGGCAAGGCGGCCGTTCTGCGAGGTGCGCGTATTCTGCAACACAATCCCGAGCAGTTGCACATGCGAGAGTTCCTTCGTGCTGTAAATCTGCTGGTACACCTCTTCAGGGTTCACACCGAGCTCGATCATGTGGGCCGCGATTCGGTGCGATTCGGGAGTGGTGCGCGCGTACCGAAAGCTGTTCGTGTCGGTCATCACCGAAACATACAGCCCGACCGCGAGGTCCGAATGGATCGGTACCAGATTCATCGATAAAAACAGCTGATACAGCAACTCCCCGATCGAGCTCGAGCGCACATCCGAAACAATCAACGCATGGGCCGGCAGGCGGGGGAGCTCCTGGGCCGCGGTGACGAGGTCCGGATGATGATCTAAAAACAGAATCTTCTTTGCCCGATCTTTAAGCGCGCTCCAAACGGGGCCCAGACGTCGTGGGTCGTTCGTGTCGACGATGATCCAAAGGTCGAACGCGCTCCAGGCCTCATCGGGGGTGGGACTCAAAAGGAATTCCCCCGAGGAATCCAAAAACCGGTAGCGGCCGGGGAGGGGATCAGGATTATGCACGCGCACCTCTTTGCCCGCGCGCTTCAGGTAATGGTACAGGGCCGTCTCGGCGCCGAGGCCATCGCCATCGGGCTGAACGTGGGTCGAAATCACGATCTTCGAAGCCAGGCGGATGGCGTTTTGCAGTTCGACGAATTCAGGATTGTTTTCGCTCAAGGAGCACCTCGATTCCGCCGAACAAAGGACAGCATGTCTTCAGAAAACAAAACACTCCCCAAGTTCGACCCCTTGTATATCATCTTCGAGCAACACCTCTTTCACTTTCAA
>JBEIJY010000006.1:0-101607 GCA_040380025.1 Bdellovibrionales bacterium
CGCTTGCCCCTGTGTCCTAACACCACCTTTTTTCCCCTTACCCCCCTCCTCCTCCTGCCACTTTTTCCCATCCTTGCAATTACCTCTCCGCCCAAACTCCTTTTTTTCTCTCACACATCCGCACTCGAGTGGTTCTCATGAATCTCAACTCGGCTGAGGTCCATCAGTTCCTTTTGGCCTCCGCCGGAAACGCGGCGAATCCGCCCGATTTTCCTCAATTTCTGGCGCGGTTCGGCCGAAAAATTAAGCGGAGTGTTGGAACCAAACCGTCGCCCATCGCAGATGCCCTTGATCCGGACCGCTTCCCGAACCTTCGGGGTGCGAACGGGCGTGGTTTTGCTCCTTGTCGCCCTGAGCGTGCTTCCCGGCTGTACCCCCCAGATTCTCGGACTCCGTCCATCCCAACGCGCGGCCCAGACACCCTCGAACCGCCTCGTGTTTACGACCGCCCCCTCGAACTCGACCACCGCGGGGAGCACCCTCGCAACCCAGCCCGTGGTCACAGCCGAAGACCCGCAGGGGAACACCCTCACCGCCTTCACCGACAATGTCGCGCTCTCTGCGTACACTGACAGTTCGTGCTCCACCGCAATTTCCACCACCCCTAATGGGTCGAATCCCCTCGATGGCATCACGACCGAATCGGCCGTTCTGGGAGTCGCGACATTTTCAACAATTCAGATCAACCAGGCTGGAACCGTGTACATAAGAGCGGAGGCCACGGGACTTACGAGCGCCTGCTCGGGAGCGATCACAGTAAGCGCGGATACACCTCGAAATTCAGAATCGACAACCAGTGTTTCTAAAAGCATCGTGCTTGCGAACGATACCGCCACGTCGATCATCACCGTAACCCTCAAAGACACCTTCGGGAACCCTGTACCGAGCACCGCTGTTAGCCTCACCTCCTCGCGCGTTGGCCTCGACACCATCACCCCCGCTTCCGGTACGACCAACTCCAGCGGACAAACCACCTTCACCGTAAAGTCGGGCACGGTAGGCACCTCGACCTTCACCGCAAACGATGACGACAACTCAATCAGCCTCGCGGACACGGCATCAGTTGGGTTTTACAACCAGGGTTTCAGTATTTTGTATGAGATCACCGACTACAACCTGGGCGGATCCACTTCGGCGCTTACGCTTTTGGATGGTGTTTTTTATGGAACGAATCACAGGGGCCCCACAGGGCAGGGGTCAGTATTTCGAATCGAACCAAACGGCACCGGATTTCAAACCATTTTATTCTTCAACGGTACAAATGGCGAATCCCCCCAGAATCCCCCCCTCGCCCTGAACGGAAGCCTTTACGGCACCACATCAAGCGGCGGCGACAATAACTTGGGAACAATCTTCAAACTCGAACCCGACGGCACGCTCACCACGCTTCATTCCTTTGATGGCACAGATGGAAGCTCCCCTTACTCATCGCTCACCCTCTTGGGAGGCGCTCTCTACGGAACAACTGCTTCGGGAGGCTCAAGCAACCTGGGCACGGTTTTTAAAATCAACTCCGATGGGTCAGGATTTTCTTCCCTTCACTCCTTTGACGGAGCCAATGGAAGCAATGTTCGAGGCTCGCTGACCGTGAGCGGTGGCTCGCTTTACGGAACCACGAACGCTGGAGGAACTAATAATTTCGGGACCGTCTATAAGATCAATCCGGACGGATCCGGATTTTCGTCTCTGCATTCGTTCGATGGAACCAACGGAAAGTACGCCACAAACTCTTTAACCGTAGCAGCAGGAGCTCTATACGGAAGCACCACAGGAAGTGGAGTCGGGGATTACGGAACGATATTTAAAATCAACACAGATGGCACCGGCTTCATGAACCTACATTCATTCAACGATGCCAACGGGAGAACCCCCCATTCATTGCTTCTTTCTGGCGGTTCAATTTTTGGTGCCACGAGCAGTGGAGGCGCAAGTAGTTTGGGAACGTTGTTCTCGATCGGAACCGACGGACTCAGCTTCACGAGCCTGCACTCGCTGGACGGAATCGTCGCCGGGGTACCTTCCTCAGGACTCGTCGAGTACGATGGAGTATTCTATGGGACAACTTCGGGCACAGTCGGCATCCGAAATCCCACCGTCTTCATCTACATCCCATAGCGCAATCGACTCCCCCCCTCCTTCAGCTTTTCAATCGCGCTTTACTCTGACACTGTCGACGTATGAGCAAATCCGCATCCGGCACCGTGACCCTCATTCTGGGCGATCAGCTTTTTGCAGACTGGACATCCCGCGAGCCCTTGCGACTTTCTTCGAACGACTTGGTCGTGATGATCGAAGACCCGACCCTTGCGTCGCGCTTTCGCTACCACAAACTTCGAATCGTGCACAACTTTGTCGCCATGCGGGAGTTTCGCGATCAGCTGGTGGCGAAAAAAATCCCGGTGGAATATCTCGATCTCGCCTCGAGCAAAAACGAGGGGTTCTTCCCGCGCTTGAAAAAGCATCTTCCGCGCGGATCGCGGCTTCGAGTGGCCGAGATCGCCGATCGAAGCTTTCGAGCCGCGGTGACAGAATTCTGCGCGCGCTCCGGGGTCGAGCTCGAGGTTCTGCCCTCGCCGCACTTTCTTTGCTCGCATGAGCAGTTCCGCGCGTATCTCTCAAAATCGAAGCGCCCGTTCATGAAGACCTTTTACGAAAAAGAACGAAAACGACTGAATCTGCTTATGGATCGCGACGGGAACCCCATCGGGGGCCAGTGGAGCTTTGATGTCGAGAACCGAAAGAAGCCTCCCAAGGACTACCACGAGCCCGCGCTTCCCAAAATCAAAGCAAGCTCACATGAGGCCGAGGTGCGGGCCCTCGTCGAGCGGCATTTTGCCGATCACCCGGGCACAGCGGGGGCGCTGTTTCTCCCGGCCACACGAGCCAGCGCTCTGGATTGGCTCGAGAAGTTTCTCTCCGAAAGATTCGCGGATTTCGGTCCCTACGAGGATGCCCTTTCGACCCATTTCGAGACCATGAATCACTCCCTCCTCTCGCCGCTCATCAATTTGGGCCTCCTCTCACCCAAAGAAGTGCTCGATCGCGCGGTTGAATTCGGGCAAAAAAATCGTGTCTCTCTGCCCTCGCTTGAGGGGTTCGTGCGCCAAATCGCCGGCTGGCGCGAGTTCATTCGCGGGATCGACGAGAACTTCGGCGAACAGCAATCAAAAGCGAATTTTTTTGGTCATCACCGCACACTCACCAAAGCCTGGTATGAGGGCACGACAGGAATTCCCCCGCTCGACGATGCGATTCATCGGGTACAACGCCGCGCTTACCTTCATCACATCGAGCGGCTCATGGTCGTCAGCAATTTGATGCTCCTGAGCGAGGTTCATCCCCACGAGGCCTACCGCTGGTTCATGGAGATGTTCCTCGATTCGTATGAGTGGGTCATGGGCCCGAATGTGTTTGGCATGGGACTCATGAGCGACGGCGGGATCTTTGCCACGAAACCTTACATTTCAGGCTCGAATTACATTTTAAAAATGAGCGACTACAAAAAAGGCCCGTGGTGCGAGACCTGGGACGGCCTTTACTGGAGCTTCATTGACCGGAATCGTGAGTTCTTCTTGAGGAACCCGAGACTTTCCATGATGGTCAAGCTCCTCGATAAAATGCCAGAATCAAAGCGCAAGACGCTTTTTGACGCCGCCCGGGAGTTCAAAGAAAAGCACACCCAAGCACCATCCTGAGCGTTCTCGAACGACTTCTTCTGCGATACGGCTTTTTGTTTCTGGCGGGCACAGGTACACTGAACCGGGGGCATGAATGAAGGGTCATCAGAGTCTGTCTCGAGCTTTTCGGGTCTTTCTGTTCTGCCCTCCATTGCTGAGTGGTTGTTTTTTCGAGAACGAAAAGCTCTCCGCCGTGAACCCCGAATCGATCCAACCGGAGCCATCGCGCTCGGAACGCGCTCCACCTTCCCCCTCTCATTTGGTTTTCAACGCCGCTCCCGCATTCTCAAGCCGGGCGGGAGGGGTTCTCGCCGCCCTCGGGGTTGCAATAAAGAACGATCAAGATGAAACCGTGATCTCTTCCCCGGCGAACGTCACTCTTCATGTGTATTCGGACCGGTCTTGTTCGACCGAAATCCCCGCTCACACTCCGAACGGATCCGCCTCCGTGAGTGGCACCTTAACCCGGTCAGCCGCTTCGGGGGTCGCGACGTTTACTGACATCGTGTTGAATCGAGCCGGGGTGGTCTATCTGGGGGCATCGAGTGCGGATCTTGCGAGCGCATGCTCCGGTCCGATTGCGTTTTCTTCCGGCATACCCAGTAGCATTGAATCTTCGGCACGATCCTCAAAAAGCATCGTCCTCGCCAATGGCGCTGCCACATCGACCATTACGGTAACGATGAACGATGCATACGGCAATCCGGTGCCCGATCTCACGATCAGCCTGGATTCGTCGCGAGGGGCAAAGGTCGACACGATCATCCCATCCTCAGGAGTCACAGATGCGAGCGGGCAAGTCGCATTCGCCGTAAAATCAAGCTCGCTGGGTACTGCTACCTTCACCGCAACCGACACGGGCAATTCGTTCACCCTCCGCGACACCACCTCGGTTGGATTTTACCATCAGGGATTCAACATCTTGCATGAGCTCACGGATTACAGCGTCGGAGGAAGCACCTCTTCGCTCACGTTTTTCGAGGGCTCTTTGTATGGCACTCACTCGTACGGAATCACCTCTTTCGGGGCCGTGTTCCGGATCGACCCGAGTGGGGCGGGATTTCAGACCGTTTATTCTTTTTCGGATGCAAGCACCGGCGATCGGCCCCTGGGCGGCCTGATCGCCCGGAACGGAAGTCTCTACGGAACCACATCGAACGGTGGCGCCCACCACTCAGGAACGATTTATAAAATGAATCCCGATGGCACGCTCCATCGCATTCACGATTTCAGCAGTACAAACGGCTGCGAACCGCAAGGCACACTGACCCTCTCGGGAGATGTGTTGTATGGTGTCACTGCCTCGGGCGGTTCAGACAATCTTGGTTCGGTGTTTCGAATCAATGTCGATGGTTCCGGATTCGCCACGATCCATTCGTTTTCGGGGTTGAACGGGCAAGGCCCTCATGGCTCCTTGGTGATGAAGGACGGCGTGCTCTACGGAACGACTTTTTCCGGCGGCCTCCACGGTTTCGGGACGGTCTTTAAGATCAACACCAATGGAACGGATTTCTCGGTTCTTCATTCGTTCGATGGAAGAGCCGGGGTTTATCCTGCGAGCTCTTTGAGCATCGACGGAGGAATCCTCTATGGCGCCACCGAGGGCGACGACGGCGAAAACAGCTACGGCAGTATCTTTGCAATGAACCCGGATGGCACCGGTTTCACAAATCTACACTCGTTCAATAACGAGAACGGAAGAGAGCCTCGCCCGCTCCTCCTTTCGGGAGGCTTGATTTTTGGGGCCACACACAGGGGAGGACCCACAGGCGGCGGAAGCTTGTTTTCGATCAAACCCGACGGCTCGAATTTCACGAGCCTGCACCACTTCGAGGGTCCGGCGGTGAGCATGCCGTCATCGGGAATGGTCGAGCACGACGGGGTGTTCTACGGGGCGGCAAGCGTTCCCTATTCGCAGCCCTTGCTCTACGTTTACATCCCTTAGCCTCAAGCCAAAGAACCCGGCTTGGATACAACCCTCACTCCACAGGACCGCAGCTACACACCAAGTTCCGATCTCCGTACACGTTGTCGATCCGGGCGACCGACGGCCAGAACTTCCTCTGCCGGAGCTCCGGAAGCGGATACGCCGCCTCCTCGCGGGAATAGCCGAAGGCCCACTCGGTCGCGGTGACCATCTCGGCCGTATGGGGCGCGTTCTTGAGCGGGTTGTTTTTGCGATCGAGCTTTCCGGTTTTGATTCGCTCGATTTCTTCGCGAATCGACACGAGTGCGGCGATGTAGCGATCGATCTCGGGCTTCGACTCGCTCTCGGTCGGCTCGATCATGATCGTGCCCGCCACGGGGAACGAAACCGTCGGTGCGTGGAATCCGTAATCCATCAGGCGTTTCGCCACATCTTCGACCTCGACTCCCGTCTCGGCCTTGATCGGACGAAAATCCAGAATGCACTCGTGCGCCACGAAGCCCGCTTCGCCGCGATAAAGCACCGGGAAGTGCGGCTCGAGCTTTTTTGCCATGTAGTTCGCGTTCAGAATCGCGACTTCGGTCGCGCGCTTCAGGCCTTCGGCTCCCATGAGCTTCATGTACACCCACGAAATCGGAAGAATGCTCGCGCTTCCCCACGGTGCGGCCGATACCGCACCCATGGGCTTCTCGCCGCCCACGGGCGCACCCGAAATCTTCGCGAGCGAATGACCCGGCAAAAACGGGGCAAGCTGTTTTTTGACCGCGATCGGGCCCATTCCGGGGCCGCCTCCACCATGCGGAATGCAAAAGGTCTTATGCAGGTTCAGATGGCACACATCGGGTCCGAACTCACCGGGCCGGCAAAGGCCGATCTGCGCGTTCATGTTCGCGCCATCCATGTACACCTGTCCGCCATGACGGTGAATGATCTCGCAAATCTCGCGAATCCGCGCTTCGAACACACCGTGGGTCGAGGGGTAGGTCACCATCAGTGCGCCCAGGCGCGAAGAATGCTCCGTCGCACGACGCTCGAGATCGGCCACATCGACGTTTCCGTCGCGGTCGCATTCGACCACCACCACCTGGAACCCCGCCATCACGGCCGATGCCGGGTTCGTTCCGTGCGCCGACTTCGGGATCAAACAAACATTCCGATGCGAATCCCCGCGCGACTCATGATACGAGCGGATCGCAAGAAGCCCCGCGTATTCGCCCTGTGAACCCGCGTTCGGTTGCAACGACACGGCATCAAACCCCGTCACATCGGCGAGCATCGATTCGAGATCACGGAACAGCTCCAAATACCCCTCAACCTGCCCCTTCGGCGCGGCCGGATGGATCTTCGAGAACTCGGGCCAGGTCACGGGGATCATCTCGACGGTCGCGTTCAGCTTCATGGTGCACGAGCCGAGCGGGATCATCGAAGTGTTCAGCGAGAGGTCTTTCTTTTCGAGCATCGACATGTAGCGAAGCATCTCGTGCTCCGAATGGTGCCGATGGAACACCGGGTGGGTCAGGACGTCGTCTTCGCGAACGAGCGCATCCGGAATCCGCACATGCAGTTCCTCGCGCGCAAGCGCGCGGGCATCGAGCTTGCCGTGCGAAAGCAAGCCCACGATTTTTGCAACCTCATCGAGCGTGGTCACCTCATCGAGTGCGATCGTGAGCGTCGATCCCTCATGACGGATGTTCATGTCGTGCTTCAAGAACTCAAGCACCCAGCGCTTCGCATCGAGCTCGGAGCCGACCGCGAAGGTCACGGTATCGAAAAACTCGCGATGGGCAAGCGTGAATCCGCTTTGCTCGATCGCACGGGCAAGAAGGGCGGCAAAGCCGTGCACGCGTTTGGCGATGCGGGTAAGGCCCGCAGGCCCGTGATAAACCGCATACATCGAGGCCATGACCGCAAGAAGCACCTGCGAGGTGCAAATGTTGCTCGTGGCTTTTTCGCGACGGATGTGTTGCTCGCGCGTCTGGAGCGCAAGACGGATCGCGGGCTTTCCGCGCAGATCTTTCGAGAGCCCCACAATTCTTCCCGGCATGGTGCGCTTGAAGTCTTCTTTGCACGACAAGAACGCGGCACTCGGCCCGCCGAATCCCATCGGCACCCCGAAGCGCTGAAAGCTTCCGACCGCGACATCGGCCCCGAGGGATCCGGGGCTCTTCAGGAGCAAGAGCGCGAGCGGATCGGTTGCGACCGTCACCATCAGGCCCTGCTCTTTTGCTTTGCGGATTTGTCCTTCGATGCCGCCCGCAATTCCACCGTGGGTGTCCGGGTACTGAAAAATCGCGCCGAACATCGAAGCATCAGGCGAGAACTCGCCCGCCGAAAACTCGCGCACCGTCACTCCGAGCGGCTCCGCACGGGTGCGGATCACTTCGCGGTTCTGCGGGTGAAGGCCTTTCGAGACATAAAAAGTTTTGCGGGCCGGGTCCTGCGAGAGCGCAAGGCTCATCGCCATCGCCTCGGCGCAAGCGGTGGCCTCATCGAGCAACGATGCGTTCGCCACGGGAAGCCCCGTGAGGTCGATCGTCATCGTCTGAAAATTCAACAATGCTTCGAGTCGACCCTGCGCGATCTCGGCTTGATAGGGCGTGTACTGGGTGTACCATCCCGGATTCTCGAGAATGTTCCGGAGAATCACATTCGGGGTGATGCAATCGTAAAATCCGAGTCCGAGCAGAGAACGATGAACGGTGTTCTTGGATGCAATTTTTTTCAGCGAGACGAGCACGTCGGTCTCGTTCGCGGCGGGCGTGATCGCAAGCGGGCTCTTGATCCGGATCGACTCGGGCACCGTCTTCGCCACGAGCTCATCGAGCGACCGCAAACCGAGGGTCTTTAGCATCTCGAGCTGGTCGGGAGCGGTGGGACCGATGTGACGGTCCGAAAAAGAGTGCGACTCGGCAAATGAGATTTTCTCAAGGATTTCAGCTTTTTTCGATGGCTTTTCCATAGTGGCACTTTAATCGAGAACCGCGCGGAGAGAAAGCGCTTCCAAAAAATTATTTCTTTCGGTACCTTCGCCTCTCAGCCGTCTTTTCGGGGAAAACTTGAGCAACACATGAATCCGCACCTTCGTTTACACGATTTCACGACATCGTATCAATCCGACGATTCCGCCCGCGACGCCCGTGAGTGGGTGAGCGCGTTCAACACCTCGATCCTCACCACCCGTGCCGCCGAGGCGAGTGCCAAGAAGGGCCCCGATCTCTCGGCCCTCATGCAGACTCCCGAAATCAAATGCCTGATTCTCGCCGCGCAAGATCTCTCGAATACTCTCGGAATCAGCAAAGAAGAAGCAACCGAGCGCATGATCATCGCATTCCGGAACTTCGACGCCGCGTGGACCCAGCTCGTGATTCGACGGGGTCTTCAGTCCATGCTCGAGTAAATTCTGATCAGGTGCGCAAGATGAAATCCCAACGAATCTGAACCACTCCCGATGAGTCGATCAGGCCTTTGGGCGGATTCGGGTACGGTCCCGCTTTGTTCAGGGCATCTACCGCCGCCTGATCCAGATCGAACGTCCCCGACTCTTCGATCAATTGCACGCGCAGGATTTCACCTTTCTCGTTCAACGTGACCAGCGTGCGCGTGATGTAATCCGAATTCGAGGCAAGGTGCCGCCCGGACTTCATGAGCCTCTGCACGTTGGCGCGCAAGATGGGCTGCCAGGCCGAATCGAGCTGGCGCCGGACACGCTCAAAGTACGAGTAAAATACGAATTCCTTGGTGTTCAGGGCCGAGAACTCGCCCTCTTTCATTCCCACGATGTACTGCCCGCCTCGGAGCATCTCGCCCGTCTGCGGTTCGGCCCAGTTCTTTTGCGTTCTAGGATCTGCCCGCGCCTGATGCGAAAGCTTCAATCCGAGATCGGCAAGCTTCACCCTCTTCGGCGCTGGGGCCTCCACTGCGGGGGCACCCGATCCCGGATTCAAAGAGCCCCGGAGCTCGCCCGGAGAACTCGCCGAGCGCTCTTCCTTCACCACGCGGGTGCGATCGCTCAGGTACGAATCCTTTTTGGCCTGATCGGATTCGCGGCCCGCCGAGCGCTGGACCACGGTCTTCCGGACATTCTGATTTTTTTGGATTTCTTCGATCGTGACTTCGACCGGCTCTTCATAAAAGCGCAGGTTCGGAACATGGGCCGACAACCAGTACCCCATCAGCAAAATCAGCAGATGGAGAACCAACGATCGCCGGAATGAGTTTTCTAAAACCCGAGTATCCACACCATGCCCTATCGACAAAACAGGCATCCTGCCTGAGCCCATTCTACACCAAGTGCAACCCGTCAAACGGAGTCTGTTTTTCTGATCAAAGTTTCGCCCAAAATAACGCCAAGCGCAAGACCTGCGTCAATCTTCTCGCAGGGTCTCGTCATCGGCGTCCTCGATCCGTGCCGGCGCACCCCTCGGGGCCGAGGTCTCGAGCTTCATTCCCGGCTCAGTGCCCGCAATGAAGGCTTCGCGGATCGAACGGGGGCCGGATGCCAGTCTTCCTGATTTCGGGTCCACGTTCACGAAGGCGATGCCCTCGGGCACGAGGAAGTCCTGATTCGGATAATCCTTCAGGACATTCGTCATGTAACGCACCCAGATCGGAAGGGCCGTATTCGCCCCGGTCTCGCCCCGGCCCATCGACTTTTGGTCGTCATATCCGACCCAAACCCCGGTCACAACGCGCGGCGAAAACCCGATGAACCAGCCGTCCCGAAAGTCCTGCGTCGTTCCGGTTTTTCCGGCAACCGGACGCCCCACGCTATTCGCCTTGGCGGCTGTTCCGAATTGAACGACCTCTTTCATCAGGTATGTCATCACATAGGCAACGCGAGGGTCTAGACGCATTCCGGGAACCACCGGCGAATAGGGCGACAAGAGAGGATCCACCTCGAGGTTCGCCTCGCCCTTCTCGACCGGAAGATCCGCCGAGGTCTCGAGCACCCGCCCGTCGCGATCGCGAATCGACTGGAACACGTTGGCGCGGAAGGGCTTCCCTTGGAGCGGATACGCCGTGAACGCATGAACGAGATCCTGAACCGAGGTCACCGCCGAGCCGAGCGAGATCGAAAGATCCGGAATGAACTCCGAGTCGATCCCGAGACGCTTGGCCTGTTGGATCACCGTCTGGACCTTGATGTCCTGGACGATCTTCACTGTCGGAATGTTCCGCGAATTGATGAGCGCCTGCCGGAAGGTGGTGTCGCCGTAGAATTTTTCTTCGTAGTTCTCGGGTTTCCAGACGCCGTTCTCTTTGTCCTCGAAGACCACGGGCGAGTCGACGATAATGCTTCCCGGGGTATAGCCCTTTTCGATGGCGGCCGAATAAATGATCGGCTTGAAGGTCGAGCCCATCTGGCGCTTTGCTTGGACGGCGCGATTGAACTCGGAGGTTTCAAAGCTGTACCCGCCCACCATCGCAAGGATCTGTCCGGTCTCGACATCGACCGAGTACAGCGCGCCCTGGATTTCGGGCACTTGGGTCAGGCGTGCCTTCCAGAGTCCGGCCGAATATCCCTGCACATGCACCCACACCACATCACCGGGATGAAGCACATCGGCCACCGTCTTCGGTGCCTTGTACGGATTCGCGGCCGGCGCCGCCCACTTCATGCCTTCCAACGACAACTGCACGGGGACAAGACCGATCGAGGCCTGTGCGGATTTCAGGTCGGGCGAAATCCGCGTCACAACGGCCTTCAGGCGCTTTCCACGCAGGCTTTTTTCGTAGGTGGGATCATACGAGGCGACCGCCTCTTCGAAGCTCAGCTCGCCATCCGGGGTGAGGTACCGGAACGGAAAATTCTCTTTGATGACTTCCTTTTTCAGTGTCTGCTGAAACTCCGCCCACTCCGACTCCGGAATGTTCCGGATCGGACCGCGGTATCCCTTGCGCTGGTCGACTTCTTCGAGCCCCGCCTCGACCGCCTCCTGGGCATAGCGCGAATACTTCGCGGCCGACGGAATCATCACACTCATCCCGTCCTCGTACAAAAGCTTCTCGCCGTACTTTTGAATGAGATGCCGGCGGATGTACTCGACAAAATGCGGGGCAAGATTCCGCTCGGTGCCGTCATCGACAAAAATCCGCACTTCCTCGGTGCCGGCGCTCTTTTGCTCGGCCTCGGTGATGTGGCGGTTTTCTTTCATGCGCTTCAGCACGTACAGTTGTCGCTCTTTCGCCTTTTTCGGGTTCAAAAGCGGCGAATATTTTCCGGGGGCGGTGGGAAGTCCCGCGATGAGCGCCATCTCCGCCGTGGTAAGGGTTTTCAGATCCTTATGAAAATACGTGCGGGCCGCGGCCTGGACTCCGTACGCGCCACTCCCGAGATAAATCTGGTTCAGATACAAATACAGGATTTCTTCTTTGGTCAGATTCCGTTCGAGCGCGAGCACGAGCAAGAGCTCGCGGATCTTGCGAAGAAGATTCCGTTCGGGGCTCAAGTAAAGCGATTTTGCGATCTGCTGGGTGATGGTGCTCCCGCCCTGCACCACCTGGCCCGCAAGGAAGTTCGCGATGGCCGCGCGCAGGATCGCGAACACATTCACGCCCTGATGCTCGAAAAAAGTCGAATCTTCGGCCGAAAGGAACGCCTGGATCAGCTTCGGCGGAATCTGGTCATACGGGGTCAGATAGCGGCGTTCTTTATAAAACTCCGCCATGACTTTTGTCTCGCCGTTCTCGACCGACAAGACCTGCGTCACGCCCAAGGGGCGGTAATCCGAAACGCGCTTGATCTCGGGGACCTCGCTCGAGAGACGCCGGAACGAAACCCAAGCACGGCCGCCTCCCGCGACAACCAACCCGACTGCGATGATGACGATGGCCTTGGCGCCGATTTTCAGATTTCGAAGAAGCTTCATGAGGCTCCATCCTACCTCGTTTACGGGAGTGTCGTCCAATGGATCAAGTACTCGGTATTGCCGTCTCCACCGGTGATCGGAGAAACCATCCAGCCCCGGGATGCGAGTCCGAGTGTCTCTTCGGCCCAAACGAGCGTTTCGCGGAGCGTCCGGCGCGCCCGTTCTTGATCGAGAACAATTCCGCCCTCGCCGACGCCGTCGCGGCCCACTTCGAACTGCGGCTTGAAGAGCACGACCAGATCGGCACCCGGCACGAGACCGGTCAGAAGCGGTCCGAGTAAAAGCCGAATCGAGATGAACGACACATCCATGACCAGCAATTCAAAGCGAGTGGCGAAATCTTCCGCCCGAAAATTCCGGGCATGGTATTTTTCTCTCACCCGCACCCTCGGGTCCTCCCGAAGCTTTACGGCGAGCTGACCGCTTCCGACATCGAGCGCGGTGACTTCTTTGGCTCCGCGCTCGAGCAAAACCTCGGTGAACCCGCCGGTCGAGGCGCCGACATCGATCGCCACCCGGCCCTCGATCTTGACCTGAAACCGCTCGAGCGCGGCAATCAGCTTGTGCGCTCCCCGCGAGACATACTCCCGACCCAGGGGGATCACCTCGATCGCGTCCTCGGGCGAGACCTCCTCGCTTGGTTTTTCGATCACCCGACCCGATACCCGCACACGCCCCTCGCGAATCCACTCTTGCGCACGCGTACGCGACCCGGAAAGGCCTCGCCTGACCAGCTCCTGATCGATGCGGGTTTTTGATTTTTCGCGGGTCACGATTCGGTCGGAAAGGGCTTCGTCTCGACCGCATCGGCACCGGCTTTGATCAGAAGCTCGACCCTTTGCTCTGCCTGCGAGAGCACGCTCTGACATTGCTTGACGAGGCCGATTCCTTCTTGGAACGCCCCAAGGGAATCTTCGAGCGACAAGGTCCCGGACTCGAGATTCTTGACGATGGCTTCAAGCTTCTGGATCGACTGTTCGAAGGTTTCCGAAGAGATCATGCCTTAAGGAGATACCACATGGATCACCCTCGGCGAAACGGGGATCAGTTCGGTCAGGATGGTTTCTTTGTCTTCTTTTACGATCCTCACCTGACTCAACCCCTCCGAAACCTGAACCGCCATGTAGCGGGGAAGATCGCCTTCGAGAGGTTCGACCTCCGAAATGGTCCCGTCCCAAAGAACCGAATAATTGAGCGGCTCGAGCCCGAGCTTTTGCGTGAGCGGCTGGACCCGCGCGGTATGGAAGCTTCGAAACCCGTCGATTTTTTTGCGGTCGACCGCACCCACGATCATGGCGCCCTGGTCGCTCAATCCCTGCTTCACCTGACTGAGCCAATGATGAAGCGAGGGCTCGGCGATCTGATTCACCACGTACTTTCCTTTCGAGTCCGGCGCGCGGAGCTCATAGCGGTACGTATATCCTGGTCCGAGTTCTGACTTCGAACTGACATCGACAAATACCGGATACCCCCGCACCGAGCGCACCCCGCGAAGAAGGGCTTCACCATCGCTCCGGGTGATGGCATGAATGCCTGCATGGGTCGACAGGCCCACAGTGAGTCCCGCGACATCGGAATCATTCGGAACGGCGTTCTTGACCACCTTGACGGTCAGATCACGTTCGACCGGCGGAGCAAGATCGAGATACGTGAACACGTCCTCGAGCACGGGCACGAACACCGTGGTGCTTTGGTCGGGGCGCTGGTCCGGCACGAGCTCGATCACGCCGGGCCCGGGCTCGGCGTTCAGGATCATGAAGTAGCTTCGCCGGTTGGCGGTGAAGTACTCGGTGTCCTCGGAACGGCCGGTGAATTCGACCTTGTAGCCCTTCGGCAAAATTCCGACAATCGCACCGGTTCCTTTGGTGATGTGCAGGCCCTTGCGAATCGTGATCGAGGCCAGGATCATGTCATCCATGAGCAAGGTCGCACCGCCGTTCGGGGCGGGGAATCGCGCCAGCGTCGGGCGATGAAACGAGCTCTCGACCCGCATCCATCCCTGCTGATCGCCCCGATTCGAGACCCACACGGTGCGCTCGGGACAAGCCGTCAGGGATTCTCCCACAGCCGGGTCGAGACTGACCCGCTCAAACGCCTGGGCCGAGTTGCCACTGCACGAACCGAGCACATACTCATCGACCTTCACTTCAGACCGAACCGCCACCTCGCGGAGCGCGAGCTCCTCACCCTGATTCTGCCGGTCGAGCATGCTCACGATCTGCTCGGCGCGCTCTGCGGGCGGCGTCCGAGGCGGCGTCCGGGGCGTGCCCCCCAGAAGAATCGCCGCAACTTGTTTTTGCTGTTCTGCGCTCAGCGCTGACGATAGCGTGATGCGAGCGGAGTCCACCGTGTCGCCCGGTTTCGTCGCCGGAATTTGAGTACTCAGTGCATTCGCCACCACCAGCGGACGAGTACTCATTCTGGAGCCCGCATTCGAACGGTCCGCCTCGATCAGCTCGCGGTACAGCCTTTCGAGCTTGGCGAGATTCGAGGGACCGGATTGGAATCCAGTTGGTTTCTTTTCGGGTGTTACCGGCTTTTCGGGAGGAAGGGTGAAGGGAGGAAGAACGAATCCCTGCAGCTCTGGCTCGACCGCCACCGAGTTCACGGCAGCCGGATCGCGGATCGCGCGAAGCGCACCCTCGGCAAGCCACGCGAGCGGATGCGGGGACTGGTGAGACCGAGCTGGATCAGATCGCGAAGAAAAATCGATGTGATAGCCCGCAACGACCCCGCCGACGAAGCTGAAGCCAGCGGCAAAGTGCGCCCAGGGCAAGAGGATACTGCGTAATGGGAGGCCTCGAAAAATCCGCTTCATCATCCTTGATTCGCTTTGGCAATCTTTGCCAGGTACATCCCGTACCTTTGATTATTCGCGAATCAACGAAGAAGGACAACAGAATTCATGATCTGCCAAACGACTGACGGATCATCGCGCGCTGGAGCTTGAGCTGGTACTTCTTGAAGCTCGACGGATCCAACGAAGCATCCGTCAGCATCTTCTCGGCCTTCTGCTGGGCCGCGCGCGCGCGAGAGAGATCGATCTCGTGCGCAAGCTCGAGCGTCTCGGCGATCACCTTCACCGAGCCGTTTTCGACATTCACGAACCCGCTCGAGATCACGCCCTTTACCGGGGCCTTGCCCACGGGAGTGTACTCAAAGCGCCCCGTGAACAGGGTCGCCACGAGATTGGCGTGACCGGGAAGAATCTCCAGCTCCCCCAACTCGCTCGTCACGAGGAAGGAGGTCACCGCCTCATCCTCGGTCAGGCGCCTTTCGGGAGCAAAAATGCTCAGATTGAACGATTCCATGATTGCGTCCGTCCTTCAGGATCAGTTCAGGGTCTTCGACTTCTCGATCGCTTCTTCGATGGTTCCCACCATGTAGAATGCCTGCTCGGGGAGGTTGTCGTGCGCGCCTTCTGCGATTTCACGGAAGCCGCGGATCGTATCTTCGATCTTCACGAACTTACCTTTCAGACCGGTGAACTGTTCTGCAACGAACATCGGCTGAGAAAGAAAGCGTTGGATCTTCCGCGCACGGGCGACGGTTTTTTTGTCGTCTTCTGAAAGCTCGTCCATCCCGAGAATCGCGATGATGTCCTGAAGCTCCTTATAGCGCTGGAGAATCCCCTGCACCATCCGAGCGACCTTGTAGTGATCCTGGCCCACGATCTGCGGATCAAGAACCCGCGAGGTCGAAGCGAGAGGATCCACCGCCGGGAAAATCGCCATTTCGGCAATCTGACGGCTCAGGTTGGTGGTCGCATCCAGATGCGAGAAGGTGGTCGCCGGCGCCGGATCGGTGTAATCGTCGGCAGGAACGTAAACCGCTTGAATCGAGGTGATCGAGCCCTTGCTGGTCGAGGTGATGCGCTCTTGGAGCTCACCCATCTCGGTTCCCAGAGTCGGCTGGTACCCCACGGCAGACGGAATCCGTCCGAGGAGGGCCGAAACTTCCGAACCCGCCTGGGTGAAGCGGAAGATGTTATCGACGAACAAAAGAACATCGCGATTTTCTTCATCGCGGAAGTACTCGGCGATGGTCAGGGCCGAGAGCGCCACACGCGCGCGGGCTCCGGGTGGTTCGTTCATCTGTCCGTACACGAGGCTGGTCTTCTTGATGACGCCCGACTCGCTCATTTCCATGTACAAGTCGTTCCCCTCGCGGGTCCGCTCGCCCACGCCTGCGAATACCGAGTATCCGCCGTGCTGGGTTGCGATGTTGTTGATGAGCTCCATGATCAGAACGGTCTTGCCTACGCCTGCTCCGCCGAAGAGACCGATCTTACCGCCTTTTGCGTAAGGTGCGATCAGGTCCACAACTTTAATGCCGGTAAAGAAAGGCTCGACTGCAGTCGACTGTTCTTTGAAGGCCGGAGCAGCGCGGTGGATTCCCCATTGTTTCTTGGCATTCACGGGGCCTGCTTCGTCCACCGGCTCGCCGACGACGTTCAGAATCCGTCCGAGGGTTTCGGGACCGACCGGCACGGTGATCTGATCGCCGGTGTCGATGGCGGGCTGACCGCGGGTCAGACCATCGGTCGCATCCATGGCGATACAGCGCACGGTGTTTTCACCGAGATGCTGAGCAACCTCCAGAACGAGGTTCCACTCTTTTTCGCCATTCGCCTTGTTCGTCACCCGAACCGATTGAAAAATCGGGGGAACTTTCCCGGACGGAAACTCCACGTCGACGACCGGTCCGATGACCGCTTTGATCCTGCCCTGGTTATGACCTGCACTTGCTGACATTGCATTTCTCCTTGGTTAATTTGAAATTTACGCTTGGACCTTTTGCGATTCGCTTCCCGAGATGATCTCCAGAAGCTCCTTCGTGATGGCCGCTTGTCTTTGTTTGTTGTACTGAAGCGTGAGCTTGCGAATCATGTCGCCCGCGTTCCGCGTGGCGTTCTCCATCGCGCTCATCCGCGCACCGTGTTCCGAAGCCTGCGCCTCCAAAAGCGCCTTGAACACTTCGGTCACAAAGTATTTTGCCGAGAGCGCCTCATAGAGGGCCGTCTTGGACGGTTCGAACAGCGTGATCTCGTCCTGGAGGGCCGAGTCCGGCGTCTTTTCGGGCGTCTCCGCCGCGACGCCCTCTTCGCTCATCACCGGCAGGATCAGGTCCGCAACGCTCTCTTGCGAGATCGCATTCCGGAAGCAGCTGTACACGAACACGACTTCGTCGACTTCGCCGGAATCGTACAGCGGAAGGATTTTCTTCGCGAGCTCGGAGGCCTTTTTGAACGTGATCTTCGCACCAAACTCTTCGAAGTGAATCACGTCGAGCTGAATCCGGTTTCGCAAAATCTCGAGCGCCTTCTTGCCGACGAACGCAGTCTTGACCTTCCGGCCCTCGCCCGCCTTCTCGGTCAAAAACTGAAGCGCCGTCCGGCTCACGCTCGAATTATACCCGCCACAAAGCCCGCGATCGGAACTCACGACCACCAAAAGAGTCGCGGGCTTTCGCACGATCTCAGAAGAGGCATGAGCCCCCTTGCCGACCACGAGGCTCATCATGCGCGCGATCTCGTGCGCATAAGGTCTTTGGCTCAGAATCGCATCGGTCGCGCGACGAAGCTTCGCAGCCGAGACCATTTTCATGGCCTTCGTGGTTTGCTGCGTGTTCTTCACCGAGACGATTCGGTTCTTGAGGTCCTTGATGCTTGGCATTAGCGGAACACCTTCTCAAACGCCTTCAGCGCTTCCATCAGGCGGGCCTTGGTCGCATCGTCGATCGCCTTCTTGGTGGCGATCGTCTCGGCGATGTCGGCGTGGTTCTTCGCCAAGTAATCCTTCAGCTGGGCCTCATAGGCGCCAAGACGGTTGGTCGGAAGATTATCGAGGAACCCGTTCACGCCCGCGAAGATGATCAGAATCTGATCTTGAACCTGCATGGGCTGGTATTGGGGTTGCTTCAAAATTTCAACCAGACGCTGACCACGGGCCAACTGGCGCTGGGTTGCAGGATCGAGATCCGATCCGAACTGGGCGAAAGCGGCCTTCTCGCGATACTGGGCGAGGTCGATCCGGAGGGTCCCCGCAACTTGCTTCATCGCCTTGATCTGAGCGGCACCACCAACCCGAGAAACCGAAAGACCCACGTTCACCGCCGGGCGAACGCCGCTGTAGAAGAGGTCCGACTCCAAGAAGATCTGACCGTCGGTGATCGAGATCACGTTGGTCGGAATGTAGCCCGAAACGTCACCGGCCTGGGTTTCGATGATCGGAAGAGCCGTGAGGCTTCCCGCGCCGAGCTTGTCGCTGAGCTTCGCCGCGCGCTCGAGAAGGCGCGAGTGCAAATAGAACACGTCGCCCGGATACGCCTCACGTCCCGGAGGACGGCGAAGGAGAAGCGAAAGTTGGCGATACGCCTGGGCCTGCTTCGTCAAATCGTCATACACGATGAGTGCGTGCATTCCGTTGTCGCGGAAGAACTCTCCCATGGTCACGCCGGTATACGGCGCAAGGAACTGCAGAGGAGCCTGTTCGGACGCGCTCGCCGCGACCACCACCGTGTACTCCATCGCGCCCGATTTCTTGAGGCGGTCGACCACTTGGGCAACAGTCGATTGCTTTTGCCCGATGGCGACGTAAATACAAAACACGTCTTTGCCTTTTTGATTGATGATCGTGTCGATCGCAATTGCGGTCTTTCCGGTCTGGCGGTCACCGATGATCAGCTCGCGCTGTCCGCGTCCGATCGGAATCATCGCATCGATCGCCTTGATGCCGGTCTGAAGCGGCTCATGAACCGACTTCCGCTCGATGATGCCGGGAGCCTTCATCTCGACGCGGCCGTATTTGCTCGCCTTGATTTCTCCGAGGCCGTCGATCGGCTGGCCGAGCGAGTTCACCACGCGCCCGAGGAGCTCTTTTCCGACCGGAACCTGAACGATCTTGCCGGTACGCTTGACGGTCCCGCCTTCTTTGATCAGGGTTTCATCGCCCAGAATCGCGGCACCCACGGCCATTTCCTCGAGGTTCAATACCATTCCCGTGACGCCGCTGCCGAAGTCGACGAGCTCGCCCGCCATTGCCTTCTCGAGGCCGTAAATTTTTGCAACCCCGTCACCGACCGCAAGCACGGTTCCGGTCTCGGACACATCCAACCGCGCATCGAGGTTCGCCAGCTGGCTTTTCAGTACTTCTGCAATTTCATTCGCTTTCAGGCTCATTTGTTTCTCCTTGAGATCTTTCAGGCTTGGTTTGCAAGTTTATCAAGTTTCGAGCGGACGGTTCCGTCGTAGGTGACTCCGCCGATCGTGACCTTCATGCCGGCGATGAGGGAGGCATCGACCTTCGCGCTCAACGACACGGGCTTCTTCATCTGTTTGGTGAGCGCTTCGGTCAGACCCGAAAGGACCGCGCCGTCGAGCGCCACCGCGCTGACCAGCTCACCGACCACTCCCCCTTTGCGCTCGATCTGAAGGACTTCGACTTCCTTCAGAATTCCGGGCAAAAGAGACAATCTTCCGCGCTTGTTCAGCATCGACAGGAATCTCGCCGCAACCGGACCAATTCCGGCTTTTTCGCAAAGAAGCTTCAGAGCCTTTTGCTTTTCGTCCTCGGACACGACCGGGCCACCGAAGGTCTTCAGAACCAGATCGCTCGACTCGAGCAAGGCACGGAACAACTCCAGTTCAGTCACGAGCTTCACAAGATCGAGCCCCGAAGAAGGAGCAAGGGCGACATCGACCAGAACTTGGGCATACAGCCGGACTGCCTTCATACCGCACCTCTTTCGAATTCCGCCGAGAGACCGCGAGCGATCCGCTTGTGCACTTCGGGATTCAGCTGTTGCGTGATTTTTTGCTCGGCCTGCGCCAGGACCGCCTTGCGGAATCCGCGCTCAATCGCGATGCGGGTCTGGGACTCGAGCGTCTTCTTGCTTTGCTCGGCTTCTTTTTTCATTTGCGCAACCACACGAACCGACGACTCGCGGATGGCGTGCGCTTGTTGCGATTCTTTTTCTTTCCACTCGGCGAAAATGGCGCCCTTCTCGGCTTCAAGACCGGCAAGCTTCGCTTCGACCTCCTTGCGGCGACGTGCGATTTCTTGCGCTTGCGCGCGCGAACGGTTCAAGCCGTCGAAGATCTCGGCGCGGCGTCCGCTCACGAACTGCAAAAAAGGAGTGCGGGTCTTGTAGAAAATGAATCCGACAAGTCCGAAGAGGTTGATTGCGGGCCAGATCAGCTTTTCCATGATTGCTCAGCTCCCTGCCAGGACCTTTTGAACCAAAGAGTCCGATACCGCGTTCAGCTGGAGCTTGAGCTCCGACTCGACCTTCAACTTTTCGTCTTGCAGGTGCTGGGCGGCTTTTTGGTAATCTTTTTTGATTTCTTCTTTGACGGCCTGGATGGCCGCTTCTTCTTGCGCACGAACTTGGGCCAGATTCGCTTCGAATTTGCGCGAGGCCTCGAGACGAGTTTCGGTGATCGCCTTCTCGTAATCGGCGATGCGGGTCTCGATCGTCTTCAGCAGCTCGACCGAGCTTTGAACATCATCCTTCAGCTTGTGGTTTCGCTTTTCAATCAGGTTCTGTACGGGCTTCAGATAAAGCGCCCGCAGGACGAAATAGAACGTCCCGAACAGTACGAACTGATAAAAAAAGGTCTGATTGATCTCAAGTTGCTCGAGAATTGCACTCATTCTTGCGGGCCCTTTTTGGTGAGCTTGGCTGGAAAACCGGTTTTAAATTTGACCAATTGGCTATCACGGGGCGCGAAGAATGGTCAAGCGGTTATGTCATTTTGTTCGTGCCTTCGAAGATCACTCCGTCTTCGACCTTGAGGCTGGGAGTGCTCATTTCTCCCTTGAAAACCGCCGGTTTTCGAATCTCAACCCGGTGCCGGGCATCGATCACGGCCTCCACGCGGCCATAGATGATCACGACTCCGGCCTTGATTTCGCCTGTGACCCGGCCGGTTTCGCCCACCACGAGCATGTCCGGGGTGTTGATTTTTCCGTGAACGACCCCGTTCACATGAAAACACCCGCTGTAGGCCAGGTTTCCACGAAACTCCACCGAAGCCTCCAGAACGCCGGTCACCTTGGTCGAAACGACCTCGGGCGAAGCAAAGTCCTCGATCCGGTAATTCATGGAATCACTCTCCGAGCAAGGTGCCGACCACCCGATACAGCTCGTCCTTGGACGCATACTGGATCATGATCTGGCCGTTTTTCGGGCTTCCTTTGATCTCGACCTTCGACATGAACCGACGGGTGAGATCCTGGGTCAGGCGCGCGAGCTCGGGGTCAACCGCCGGGGTTGATTGCTTTTGCAGGGGATTTCCCGGGTTTTGCGCCTGGGTCTTCTTTTCTTGCGCGACCTTCTCGGTCTGGCGGACGCTCAGGCTTTTTTCGAGCACCTCGCGAGCGAGCTTTTCGCGATCGGCAACATCGTCGACCGACAGGAGCGCCTTCGCATGACCGCGAGAGAGACTCCCCTTCTTCAGTTCGACCAGGATGAAATCAGAGAGCTTGAGCACCCGAAGGGCATTCGCAATCGTTGCGCGATCCTTGCCCATCTTTTTTGCCAGATCTTCTTGCGAAAGCTGGAATTCTTGCATGAGACGAAAATATGCGAGCGCCTCGTCCACACAGTTCAGATCCTCGCGCTGGATATTCTCGACAATCGCGAGCTCGAGCGATTCGCGGTCCGTGCTTTTTCGCACCACCACCGGAACCATCTTGAGTCCCGCAAGCTTACTCGCACGAAGCCGCCGCTCACCTGCGATCAATTCGTATCCGTCTGGCGATTTTCGCACAACGAGCGGCTGAATCAGGCCGTTTTCGCGAATCGATTGCGCGAGCTCCTCGAGCCCCTGGGCATCGAAATCCCGGCGCGGCTGGAACTCATTGGCTTTGATTTCGGAAACATCCAAAAGGGCGATTCCGGGGGTGCGGTCTTTGTTCACCGTAAGCACCGGGCCCGCGCTCGCAGCAGGGGCGGCCGCCGATGCAGAGGCCGGCGCCGGGGTCACCGGTCCGGCCTGAACGGCACCCGCGGCAGGAGCATCTGTTTTAGCGGGTTCTTTCGGAGATTCCTTGATCGCCTCCTTGGCTGGCTCTTTCGCCGCCTCTTTTACAGGCTCTTTTACTGGCTCTTTTGCAGACTCCTTCACTGGCTCCGCAGCGGGGATCGGCGGAAGAAGGGAAGCAAGACCTTTGCCCAAAACGGATTTCGACTGCGGGTTGCTCATCTTTGCTTATGCTCCTGGGGTGTGCTCGTGCGGCATGTCAGGCCCGCGCGAGGGAATGGGTTCTGCGACCTGATCTTTTTTGTAGCGCTCCAGAATCTCGCGCGCGAGATCGAGATACGCGATACAGCCCTTTGAATTCACATCATACAAAACGATGGGTTTTCCGAACGAAGTGCACTCGCTCAATTTGATATTGCGCGGAACTACCGTCCTGAAAACCTGGTCGCCAAAATGCTTCCGCACCTCGCTCTCGATCTCGTGACTCAACTTCAGCTGCGAGTTGAACATGGTCAAAGCGATTCCTTCGATCTGAAGCGCGGGGTTCACGCTCTGTCGAATCAGGCCGATCGTGGTCATCAGCTGTCCCAAGCCCTCAAGAGCGAAATACTCGGCCTGGAGCGGAACGATCACCGAATCAGACGCCGTCAAGGCATTTACGGTCAGAAGCCCGAGGGTCGGCGGGCAATCAATGAAGATAAAGTCATACCGGTCTTTGATCTCTGCGATCGAAGTCTTGAGCTTCGCTTCACGGGCGAAAGAACTGACGAGCTCAATTTCGGCCCCGGCAAGGTGCGGATTTGCCGGCGCGAGATCGAGGTGATCAATCCCCGTCGAAAGAATGACCTTCGACATGGGCACCTCGCCCAAAAGCGCATTATATATGGTGAGGTTCGCCTCATCCAAGGACTGCGCCATGCCCACCGCCGAGGACGCATTCCCCTGGGGATCAAAGTCGATCAGCAAGACCTTTTGATCTGCCAACGACAAAGACGCAGCCAAATTAACGGTCGTCGTTGTTTTGCCGACGCCGCCCTTCTGATTCACAACTGCAATTACTTTTCCCATAGTTTCCGCCCGCTGAGAGTTGAGTCCGGTGGAATTTTTTTAACCTAGTTTCATAAAATAAAAAAGGGGGTAACACACGGGTTGTGTCAGCCCCCCTTTTCTCGTCAGATTGTTCTGTCGCGCTATCTTGCGAATAGCTTGTGTGGTTGCGGTGGAGAACAATTCTTGCGAATCGAAAGAGTCAAACTTGGTACTGCAATTGCCCTCAGAATATCCTGAATACTCTGGATATCAACAAAAAAAGATTATCCAATTTCGGATTCGTTTCAAACTGCGCCCTTTGATTGCGCTTTTATGTGTGGGTGGCATGGGGAAAGGAATTCGGAGTGATTCGGTTTTCCCCTCCGAGCCGCGTCCTGCGGCCTCGCTGGCGGCAGTCCTGCCTCGCGAGAGTCGGGGAAAACCGAATCACTCCGAATCCCTCTCTCCATGCCCCTCTCCCATCAAACTCCCAAAAAAGGGGGGCCGTTCGCAATCAAAGGGGGCAGCCTGGAAGCAAACTGCCCCCTTTCATTGTGCTTGATGGGGCAGTGAGATGAAGATAAGGGACTGGGATGATTCGGTTTTCCCCGACTCTCGCGAGGCAGGACGCGGCTCGGAGGGGAAAATCGAATTATTCCAATCCCTTATCTTCATCCCGCGGCACAAAAAAGCACAAGCAAAGAGGGCAGTTTGGTCTGGACGTCGCCTTAAGAAAGAATACTCATTTGGCAGGGGTTTTCCGACTCAAAACCACAATCAGGCGACAACGATCTGACGTTGAATAATCATGAATATGAGTAACCGTCAATTTTTTGCCGTATTTTGTGGTTCGCGCCTCGGCCCACTCGGCTTCCCAGCCGCGACTCTTGAATAAAATGAGGGTGTTCCACGTGGAACACTCCCAAATCCACGCCGCAATCTTATCTACGGTTCCAACGGCTCGTGCGATCACTGTGTCGGGTCTTGTGATTGGGGCGATCTCTTCTGCTCTTTTGTGGAACACGGAAGCTCTCTGGACTCCAAGCTCCCCTTTTGCGCGCTCGAGATACTCGGCCTTTCCCTTCTCGGAGTCTGTAAGAAACCACACGCGATCAGAATCTCTCGAGATCGCGCTCGCGAGGAGTCCGGGCACGCCTGATCCGGTCCCGATATCAAGCACTCGTTTGCCGAGCTGCGGGACTTTCAAAAGCTCGAGCACGTCCACAAGGTGTCCGCTCACGAACTCCTCTGCGCCCAAGATTCGGGTGAGGTTCTGGCTCTCGTTCTCGCGATGAAGAATCTCGGCGAAATGGGCCGCGCTCCTCGCCCGCTCTTCGCTCAGTTCCAGATTGTGGCTGCGGATGCTTTGAAAGAACTCGGCTTGCTTAGGCGCCATTTTGAGGGTCCCTTGTTGTCGTGTTCCCGCTCTGGTGCTTGTTCTTCAGGTAAATCATTAAATTCGCCACAGCGGCCGGGGTCACGCCTTGAATTCGCGAGGCCTGGCCCAGGTTTTCGGGGCGGGTTTCTTTCAGTCGGCCCTTGATCTCGTTCGAAAGCCCCGCAATTCCATCGTAATCAAGCCCGGTCGGGATTCTTAGCCTCTCAGCGGAACGAACTCCTTCCAAAAGCTGAAGATCCTTCTCGATGTAGCCCTGATACTTGATCTGGATCTCGATTTGCTCAAAACAGTCGTGATCGATAAGGTCGGTGCTCCACCCTAAGGCCAAAAGTGCCGAGAAATTCACCTCTGGGCGTCGAAGAAGCTCGCTCGCCGAGATTCGGTCCTTGATCGGGTTAATCCCTGCCTCGCGAAACCGCTGGTTCGTGGCCTCATTCGGATAAAAATAAAAACCCTCCACCTGGGCGCGAATCTGGGTCAGCACCGCACTTTTCGCCACGAACCGAACCTTCGCTGACTCGGTAAGAAGCCCGATCTCGATCCCTTTCGGCGAAAGGCGAAGGTCGGCATTGTCTTCGCGCAGGATCAGCCGATACTCGGCCCGCGACGTGAACATCCGGTACGGCTCGTCCGAGCCCTTCAAAATCAGGTCATCAATCATCACGCCGATGTAGCCGTCTAGTCGCGAAAGCACGAACTCATCGCGCCCGAGCACCGAGTGCGCGGCATTAATGCCTGCCACCAAGCCCTGCCCCGCTGCCTCTTCGTAGCCTGATGTTCCATTCACCTGCCCGCCAAAAAACAGCCCCGGCACATCCTTGCACTCAAGAGTCCTTTTCAGCTGCCTTGCATCGATCGCGTCGTACTCGACCGCATAGGCATAACGAATGAATTGAGCATTTTCGAGGCCAGGAACGGTACGTACGAACTTCTCTTGCACATCAACGGGGAGAGAGGTCGAGATCCCATTCACATAGATTTCAGGAACATCGAGCCCCTCTGGCTCAAGGAACAGCTGATGCCGGTCTTTATCCCGAAACCGGACAATCTTGTCTTCGATCGAGGGGCAGTACCTGGGTCCGACCCCTGTAATCGCCCCGCTATACATGGCCGAGAGGCCGATATTTTCCTCGATGATCTGGTGAGTCTGCTCGTTCGTGTAGGTCAAAAAGCAGTTTACTTGGGGCAGCTCTGGGTAAGTATCCCTCGCCCCATAAAAAGAAAACGGAATCAGCGAATCATCTCCAGGCTGAGGAATGGTCTTTGACCAATCGATCGAGTCGCGATGAAGCCTAGGAGGCGTGCCCGTCTTCAGGCGCCGAAGGCGCAGTCCCAGTTTAGTCAGGTCTGAACTCAGGCTATTCGCGGATTTATCCCCAAGCCGCCCCCCCTCTTCTTGCTCTTTGCCGCGGTGCATAATCGCCCGCAAAAAGGTGCCCGAGGTGATCACAACCGCCTTCGCACGAACCTCCGCACGACCGAGACGGATCCCGACCACTCGGTCGTTCTCGACCAAAAGCCCGGTCACCTCTCCCTCGACCACGGTAAGCCCTGGAACAGTGCCCAAGAACTCCTGCATGAACTGCGCGTAGCGGTTTTTGTCGCACTGCGCCCTAGAAGAGCGGACGGCAGGCCCCTTACCCGAATTCAGTCTTCTAAATTGAATCGTGGCGCGATCGGTGATTCGACCCATGATCCCGCCTAAAGCATCGATTTCTTTAACTAATTGCCCCTTGGCAAGACCGCCGATGGCAGGATTGCAAGACATCACGCCAATCTTGCTTCGCTCGAGGGTCACCATTGCGGTCTTCGCGCCCAAACGCGCAGAAGCATGCGCAGCCTCGCAACCGGCATGGCCGCCACCCACGACAATGACATCAAAATCGTTCATAAGAGGATGCGAATCTTAGCGCACCGGAGCGTTTTTGTCGATATAATTGATGATCTCTTCGAGCGAGGTTCCGGGGGTAAAGACCATGGCCGTACCTGCTGCCTTCAGACCTTCAAAGTCCTCTTCAGGGATGATTCCGCCCACCAGCACCAAGGTATCGGTAAGGCCTGCGGTACGGATCCCTTGGATCACCTCGGGAACCAGCGCGTTATGGGCGCCCGACAAAACACTGATCCCGATCACATGAACATCTTCTTGAATCGCGGCCTTCACGATCATCTCAGGGGTCTGATGAAGCCCTGTGTAAATCACTTCAAACCCCGCATCCCGAAGGGCGCGGGCAATCACCTTCGCCCCCCGGTCATGGCCATCTAGGCCGGGCTTTGCAATCAACACACGAATCTTATTGCGGCGGGAGGACTCGATCACTGCTTCGTTCATATTTTTCAAAAACCCTTCTGATTAAAACTTGCCTTCTTCGCGGTACTCACCGTAAACGCCACGCAAGGTGTCACAAACCTCTTGAAGCGTGGCAAACTCCTTAACCGCTTCGACAATCGACGGCATCAAATTTTCGTTGCGCTCAGCGGCATTTCGAACCGAAAGAAGCAAACTCTGCACCTTTGCCTGATCGCGTCGCGCCTTGATGGCTCGGAGCTTCTCGGCCTGCTTTTTTTCGACCGAGCGGTCAATGTACAGGGTCTCGAGGGTGCGCTTCTTTTCTTCGACCTGATATTTGTTCACTCCCACCATGACCTTCTCTTTCTTTTCGAGTTGGCGCTGGAAGTGATACGCACTGTTTCCGATCTCGGCCTGCGGGTACCCGTTCTCGACGGCCTTGATCATGCCGCCCATTTCATCGATTTTTTTGATGTACGCCAAGGCCTCGGTCTCGACCTTGTTCGTCAAATATTCAACCAAATACGACCCGCCAAGCGGATCCGCAAAGTTCGCGATCCCGCTCTCTTCGGCGATCACCTGCTGGGTTCGAAGGGCGACCATCACCGCCTCATCGGTCGGAAGCGCAAGCGTCTCATCCATCGAGTTCGTATGCAGGGAGTTCACCCCTCCCAACACTCCTGCCATCGCCTGCACCGCAACGCGAACCACATTGTTCATAGGCTGTTGGGCCGTCAACGAAACGCCGGCGGTTTGCGCGTGGGTCCGAAGCATCCAGGATTTCGGCGATTTCGCGCCATATCGGTCTTTCATCATGCGCGCCCAAATGCGGCGGGCGGCGCGGAATTTCGCGATTTCTTCGAAGAAATCATTATGAACGTCAAAAAAGAACGAAAGCCGGGGAGCGAATTCATCGATATCGAGGCCGCGCTTCAGCGACTCCTCGACGTAGGCCATTCCGTCTGCAAGAGTGAACGCGAGCTCCTGAACCGCCGTCGCACCGGCTTCGCGAATATGGTACCCAGAAATCGAAACCGTGTTCCAGTTCGGGTAATGCTGGGTTCCGTATTCGATCGTGTCGATCACGCATTTCACTGCGGGAGCGATGGGGAAGAGCCACTCTTTCTGCGCAATGTATTCTTTTAAAATGTCGTTTTGCAGGGTTCCACGGACCTTTTCTTTCGGCACACCCCGGCTTTCGGCCATCGCATAGTACATGGCCAGAATCACGATCGCGGGACCATTGATCGTCATCGAGGTCGTGACCTGATCGAGCGGAATGTCCGCGAACAGCTCTTCCATGTCGGCAATCGTCGAGACAGAAACTCCGCACTTTCCGACTTCGCCCATGGCTTTCGGGGAATCACAATCGTAGCCCATCAGGGTCGGCATATCGAAGGCGGTCGAAAGACCGGTTTGCCCCTGTTCGAGCAAGAGCTTGAAGCGCTTGTTCGTCGCTTCCGGGGTCGAAAACCCGGCAAACTGCCGCATCGTCCAGAGCTTACCGCGATACATGTTGTATTGGACACCGCGGGTGTAGGGGAATTCCCCCGGAAACCCGACATCGCGCTCGTAATCGAACCCGATCTTGTCGAGATCGTCCGGAGTGCAAAGAAGAGGCACCTCCATGTCACTGAGTGTGGTGAAGCGGGCGGGTCGCTCGGGCACCTTCTTCAGGCTAGCGAGAAGGCGTTCTTCCCAAAGCTTACGCTTCTCTGCGATCGATCGGATGTCGTTTCCCATGGGGCGCAATATATCCCCAAGGATCATCGAGATCAAATGGCGCGACTCAATTATTTTTTAGCGAGCTCCTGGGCCGCAATCACGAGCTTCTGAATCTCGCTCGTTCCCTCGTAAATCTCGGTGATCTTCGCATCCCGGAAGTTCCGCTCCACCACATATTCCTTGGTGTAGCCATATCCGCCATGAACCTGAATCGCCTTGGTGGTGATCCACATGGCGGCGTCGGCCGCGGCAAGTTTCGCCATCGCGGCCTCTCTCGTAAACGGAAGGCCTTGATCTTTGCGGCTAGCCGCAAACCAAGTCAAAAGACGGGCGCCCTGAAGACGGGTCGCCATCTCGGCAACATAAAACTGGATGGCCTGGAGCTTCGCGATCGGTGCGCCGAACTGCTCGCGCTCCATGGCGAATTTCTTCGAGGCCTCGAGCGCACAGGTAGAAATTCCGAGTGCCTGCGAAGCAATGCCGATCCGGCCGCCATCGAGCGTACTCATTGCGATTTTGAAGCCTTCGCCCTCTTTTCCGAGAAGGCATTCTTCGGGAACAAAGCAATCATCGAAAAAGAGCGACGCTGTCGACGAGGCCGTGATGCCAAGCTTGTTTTCGAGCTTGTTCACGCTGTAGCCCTTCGATTTGGTATCGACGACGAACGCGCAGATTCCCTTGTGTTTCAGCTCGGGATTGATCGTGGCGAACAAAATGCAATAATCGGCTTCGCGTCCGTTGGTGATCCAGTTCTTCGAGCCGTTGATTTTGTACCCACCCGGAACCTTTTCGGCGCGACACTTCAGGCCGGCCGGATCAGACCCGTGACCGGGCTCGGAAAGGGCAAAACACCCGAGTTTCTGGCCCGTGGCGAGGGGCTTCAGGAACTTTTCTTTTTGGTGGTCATTTCCGAAAGCCTGAATCGGGTAGCACACGAGGGAATTGTTCACCGACATGATCACACCGCTCGATGCGCACGCCGACGATATCGCTTCCATCGCCATTGCGTATTCGACGGTACCGAGGCCCGCTCCGCCCCACTTCTCTTCGACCATCATTCCCATGAGACCCATCGAAGCCATTTGCGAGACGATTTCGGTGGGAAACTCGCCGGTCTCGTCATGATGGGCGGCCTTCGACGCCACCACCTCTTGGGCGAACTGATGAATCGAGTCCATCAGCATCGTTTGCGATTCGTCCAGACCGGGCCAGGATTTCGTGTAGTCCATTGATGTGTCCTTTGCTGATGCTTATAGCACCGTTCAAATTCCTTTGAAAGCGGCGGGGCGCTTTTCCAGAAACGCCGTCATGCCCTCTTTTTGATCGGCGCCACCGAAAAGCCCCGAAAACCGGTGAGTTTCGGCGTCCATCTTGGGATGAATCCCGATGGACTCGTCAAACTCGTTCATGAGTCCCTTCGCGGCCGAGACCGCGACCGGCGAATTGCGGGCCACCCGGTGCGCGGCCGCCTCGACCTCGGCAAAGAATCCTTCTTGCGGATGAACCGCACGGATCAACCCGAGATCTTTCGCTTCCTGGGCCCGAATGCGATCGCCGGTGAACACCAGCTCTTTTGCGCGCGAAATCCCGATCGCCTTCATGAGGCGCATCGTTCCGCCGAATCCGGGAATCACACCGAGAGAAACCTCGGGAAGCCCGAACTGCGCCTTCTCGCTTGCCATGATGAAATCGCACGAAAGAGCGAGCTCCGTGCCGCCTCCGAGCGCGAAGCCGTGAACAGCCGCGATCGTAACCTTCGGCATCTGCTCCAGCAGCAGGCACACGGCGTGTCCCAAGCGCGAAAACTCGGTGGCTTCGGCGCGATTCATCGCCTGCATCTCGCGGATGTCGGCACCCGCCACGAACGCCTTCTCGCCCGCCCCGCGAAGAATCAACACCCGCACGGACGAATCCCGCGCGATTTCTTGCAGTGTTTCTTTCAGTTCGCGAAGAGTTGCCAGATTGAGCGCATTCAGCGCCTCGGGCCGGTCGATCGAAAGCTCGAGAATCCCCGGAGCGACTTCTCTCTTCTGTATGTTTTTCTGTGTGTCCTTAGTCATATTTGTAAAATCCCCTTCCGGATTTTTTGCCGAGCCATCCGGCCTGCACATATTGTTTCAAGAGCGGGCAGGGGCGGTATTTCGAATCGCCGAGCCCATCATGGAGGACCTCCATGATCGCAAGGCAAGTGTCGAGGCCGATGAAGTCCGCAAGAGTGAGCGGCCCCATGGGCTGATTGGTTCCGAGCTTCATCGCGGTGTCGATGTCCTCGATCGAGGCGATCCCTTCGTAAAGAGCATATGCAGCCTCGTTGATCATCGGCATCAGGATGCGATTCACGGCAAAACCCGGCATATCCCGCGCGACGACGAAGGTCTTCCCCATCGCTTCGGCGGCCGAACGAATCGCCGAGAAAGTTTCGTCCGAAGTCTGGATTCCGCGGATGCCCTCGACGAGCTTCATCACCGGAACCGGATTCATGAAATGCATTCCTGCAAAGCGCTCGGGGCGCTTGGTGGCGGCGGCAAGAAGAGTGATGCTGATGGATGAGGTGTTGGACGCGAAAATCGCATCGGGCTTTGCCGTCGCATCGATTTCGGTCCAGATTTTCTTTTTCAGTGCCGGATCCTCAGACACGGCCTCGATGATCAGGTCACACGATGCGAGCTCGCGAAGGGTTCCTACCGCCGAAAGATTCCGCATCACCGCGGCCATCTGATCGGACGAAATCTTCTGCTTCGCCACGAGTTTGTCGAGCTGGGATGCGATCTTTTCGACTCCCTTTCGTGCCGACTCGAGGCTCACATCGGCCACCACGACCTGAAATCCGCTTTGCGCCGCGGTCTGGGCGATCCCCTGCCCCATTTGTCCTGCTCCCACTACGCCGATCTGTTTGATGTTCATGTTTCCCTTTCTGTGAATTCGCTTGATGCAAAACTCTCTTGTGTTTCACTTCCCGATGCAAAAATCCGAAAAAATCTTTCCGAGCACATCATCCGGCAACGTCTCGCCGATCAGGGGCCCGAGATCATTCATGGCATGACGGAGATCGGCCGCGAACAAAACCGCATCGTGGGCGTTTTCGGCTCGGGTGAGCGTCTCGATGGCCTGTTCCACGGCGCGCACATGCTCGAAGCGAGTCAGGATCACCTCGCCGGGTTTGCGCGCGAGCAGCCTCACCGCCGCATCGGCAAGGAGGGCGCCGGCCTCGTGGATGCCCTGCAGGGTCTGCGAAGAAACGGCCAGCGCGGGGATTTCGAACTCATTTTGGAATTCCCGTTGGAACTCGTGCCTAATCTCGGCCAGAATCCGCTCCGATTCGGGCAACCCGAGCTGATCTTTCTTGGATACCACAAACAAAAACGCGCGATCCTCCCGCTTCGGAATCCGCGCAAGGTAAGATTTCACGACCGGCAGTTCGGGGTTCAGCCCGTCCACTACGACCACGACGAGGTCGGACTCCCGCGCCGAGAGCAACGAGCGCTCGATACCGATTTCTTCGATCCGATCGCTCGATGACCGTAGCCCCGCCGTATCGGCGAGCTTCAGGGTCACCTGTCCCCCCTGCCCTTTCAAGTTGAGCCGCTCGCGCACGACATCGCGGGTGGTGCCGGCGATGTTCGAGACGATCGAACGGTCTTCTCCGAGGAGCGCATTGAAGAACGAGGATTTTCCCGCATTCGGAAGCCCGAAAATCGTGACCGGCACCCCGTCACTGAAGCGCTTTCCGCGATCAAAGCTCCCGCGCAGAGAGTTCAGCACTTCCAAAAGCGGCTTCAACCGCCCTTTCAGGCGCGGAAGCGACACCTCGTCGACATCCTGATCCGAAAAATCGATTCCCACCTCGGACAAAGTGCACAACTGAAGAAGATCTTCCCGCACCCGGGCGACCAGATGGTGCTGGGTTCCCGAGAGTTTCTCGAGGGCGAGCTCGAGCGAGAAATCATTCTCGGCCGAAATGAGCTCCTTCACCGCTTCGGCCTGGGAAAGCTGCATCTTTCCGTTTTTCACGGCACGAAACGAGAACTCTCCCGGAAGCGCGAGTCGAGCCCCCTGATCAAAACAGGCATCGAGAACCTTCTGCGCCACCATGGGACTGCCATGCAAAAAGAATTCGACCGAATCCTCGCCGGTGAAAGAATTGGGCCCGAAAAACGGAAGCACGACCGCATCGTCTATTTTTTTCCCGCTCGAATCGCGAATCCAGGCCCTTCGGGCCAGTCGATGATCCGTGGCTCCAAATTCATGTCCGGTAAGACTCGAGGCAATCCTGATCGCATCCCCGCCCGAAACCCGGAGGACGCAAATCGCGCCACCCACAGGCGAGCAGAGCGCCGCAATGGTCCGGTTGGAGAGATACCCGGCCGAATCGATGTGCCTCGTTTTAGAAGCTGGTTGCCATGCTTGCGGCATTCCCGGGGACTCCGAGCTTCTTGTTGAGGTACTGTTGTTGGACGACACTCGCGATCGCGTTCACGAGCATATACACACAAAGTCCGGCCGGTGTGGTCAACATGAAAAGCCCGAAAATCAGGGGCATGAACATCATCATCTTTCGCTGGGCCGGATCCATGCCGGGCGAAGGGGGCGTGAGCTTCTGCTGGAGGAACATCACGACCGACATCAGAACCGGGGTGATATAAAGAGGATCCTTCGCCGAAAGATCGGTGATCCAGAACGCGAAGGGCGCGCCATACAGCTCCTGGGCGGTGTAAAGAACCCGGTAGAGGGCGAAGAAGATCGGCATTTGAAGCAACATCGGAAGACACCCGGCCATCGGGTTGTATCCGGATTGCTTCATCAACTGCATCATCTCGGCATTCAGCGCCGCCTTGTCGTCCTTGTATTTTTCCTGAAGCGCCTTCATTTTCGGCTGGAATTCAGCCATTTTCTTCATGCCCTTCATGCTCTTCACGACGAGGGGGAAGGTCAGGAGCTTCACGATCAGGGTCAGGATGATGATCGCGATCCCGAAGTTGCCCACATAGCCGTTGATGAACTTGAGCGTCCAGAGAATCGGGTACGCAATGATCGTAAAGAACCCGAGATCGACCGTGGTGTCGAGCGAAGGGTCTACTGCCCGCAGGACATCGAGACGTTTCGGAAGAAAATTCACCTTGAAGCGCGCGCGAAGAGCATTGTCCGTAACCGGCATTTGCAGCGAGGCCTGCGCCTGCTTCTCGCCGGTGCTCCATACCGTGAGCTTGTCGACGGCGGTCTCTTCGGGTTGGACGGCCAGAATGAAGTAATTGCTCCCTGCTCCGAACCACTTGAGCGGGGTCAATACTTCGGTGGAATCGATCGAATTATTGATGTTATGCCGCTCGATCTTGCCTTGGGTGAAGTAAAAAAGTTCCTGATCCGTCGAGACTTTCTCGTCCTTGGTCGCAATGGCGGTGAGGTTCAGGTGAGCCTTCGGTGGCGCCGCTTTTTTGAATCGCACGTTGATCGACACGATGAGCGACTCGCCCGACTTTTCGTAAGTCCTCGAATAATCGACATTCGAGTCCGAGAAGGACCATTCGAATTTTTCGGGAGAAATCTCTTTGAATGATCCCGCCGGTTGCTGGTTCAGATACGCGAACTCCGCTCCCGGAAAGGTGAGCAAAAGTGCCTGATCAGCCCCCGTGACGTCCTTCAGGCTGATCTCTTTCAGGTCCTTCAAGAGCCATTTCTTCAGCCAGAAGGAATTCCCGGCCACCTCAAGTTCGGAATACTGGAAGGGAATGCGTGCGGGCTCCGCCTTGGCAGCAGACACACTCAAAAAAGCTGCGAACAAAACAACAAACCATTTTTGCTTCATACGGGATCAAAACCTCCTCGACCGGAAAACGGGTGGCACCGGCAGATCCGGGCAATTGCCTTCGCACCGCCCCTCACGACCCCGTGAGTACGGATTGCCTCTTCTGCATAAACGGAACAAGTGGGCACGAACTTACATCCGGAATAGGGATTTCCGCCAAGGATTTTCACAAAGGCGTGAAAAAAGGGAGAAATCCAACTCCGGTACACCTTAAAAAGCGGCTTCATGGGACCAAATGGTTTCGAGCTTTCTGCGAACTGCTCCGGGCGTGCGGTGATCGACCCGGACTCCGCCGGGGACGACCACATTGTAGTCATACGACTCCATGCCCGGCCGACCGGCACGAAACACCTCGCGAATCTGGCGCTTCAGTTTGTTCCGGTACACGCTGTTCACACGGGCCTTGATCGTAATCCCCAGACGAGGCTCTCCACGAGAGTTCGGGATCCGAAACACGACAACGACCCCGAGCTTGCGGACTTCGCTTCCTTCGAAGAACTTCAAATACTCCGCGCGGGTCAAAACCCGTGCGGATTTGGGGAAATCCATGAAAAAAAGGGGCGCGCGATTACTTCGCGGCTACGGTAGGAACGAGGTTCTTGCGGCCGCGGGAACGACGGCGCTTCAGGACCTTTTGTCCGTTTGCGGTGGCCATGCGAGCGCGGAAGCCGTGGGTCTTCGTTCTCTTTTTGCGGGAGGGTTGAAAAGTGCGTTTCATACTTCAGTCCTTTGGTCTTAAATTTTTTGGAAACCTTGTTTTAACGGATCAGTTGGGTATTTGTCAACCAAACGATCCACCAAAACCTTTGTCAGCCCCCGGAGGTCATGCTAGCTTCCTTCTACTCATTCGCAACTAGGACCGAATCATTGATGAATCCGACACAAAACCTTTGGGCATCGACGTACCAGCACATCCTGAACCATCACCCGGAACCAAACGAGGTGCGGTTTTGGCTCGATTCATTGGCCTGGAGCCGTGCGGACCGTCTCGGTCCGGGGCGGATCCAGGTGTTTTTGTCCGCTCCCAATCAGTTTTATAAAAACTTCATTCAAACCACCTTCAAAGGCGAGATCGAAACCGCGATCTGCACGCTCATCGGCGAGGCTTGCGAGGTGGTCATCGAGGTTCAACGGGAGGCCGACCGCACCCCCGAAAATACGCCGGTAATTCAAGAGCTTGCGATCGATCCCCTCGCACCCCCGACCGAGATCGAATCACGTCCTCCCCCTCCCTCCCGTCCGGTTTCGTCTTTCACCTCTTCTTCTGCTTCGCCTCCGAGAATGGTGCTCGATGACCATCTCGATCGGAGCCTCACGTTTGACAACTACATCGTCGGTCCCTCGAACCAATTCGCCTATGCTTCGGCGTATTCCACGGCCGAGAACCCCGCAGTTCAATTCAATCCCTTGTTCATCTACGGGCCGCCCGCCGTCGGTAAAACCCATCTCCTTCACGCCATCGGAAACCAGATCAAACGGCGGAATCCGGGGATCCGCGCCTATTTCGTGTCGGCCGAAAAATTCGTGAACGAGTTCATCGAGAGCATCCAGCACAAAAAACCGGGTGATTTTCGTTCAAAATACCGCGAAAACGTCGACCTCCTCCTGATCGACGACGTGCAGTTCATCGTCGGAAAAGACCGCTCCGAAGAAGAATTCATTCACACCTTCAACACGCTCCACAGCATGAAGAAAATGATCGTGCTGACCTCGGACAAAGCCCCGAAGGACATCGACGGGTTGGAGGAGAGGATCCGGACACGGTTCGAGATGGGGCTCGTCGCCGATATCCGCCCGCCCGAAATCGAGACGCGGATTGCGATTTTGAAGGCGAAAGCCGAGTCCGATGACATCTATCTTCCCGATGAGGTGGCGACCTTTCTTGGCACCTATGTGAAGGATACGGTGAGGAATTTGCACGGGGCCCTCGTTCGGCTTCAGCAATACGCCTCGCTTACCGGTTCCGAGATCACCCTCGATTTGGCCAAACAAGTCCTCCAGAACACCATTCCCGAGGAAGGCCAGGAATATACGGTCGAGATGATCCTGAATGCGGTTGCAAAGCACTTCAATATCCGCATGAAGGACCTGAAAGGCACCTCCCGGGCCAAGAACTTCGCCCTTCCACGGCAAATCGCGATGTCCCTCATTCGAAGGTACACCAAACTCGGGTTCCGCGAGATCGGCGACATTTTCGGAAAAGACCATTCCACGGCGGTCCACGCCTCTCGCAAAATCGAATCCGAAATCGAAACCGATCTCGAACTGAAGCGGAACGTGGAAGCGATTCGGGAACAGCTCTGAGCGAACCATGATTGATTCCTCTTTTTATAAAAAAGCCATCCTGATTTCTTTTTTCGCGAAGTGGTTTTTCTACACGATCCACAGTCTGCTTCCGCTTCATCAAAACCACTTCTGGAGGCAATACGACACGCTCGGGGTGAGTATCCGGTACTTTCAGCGCTTTTTTCTATCGGGCGATCCGGAGCCTTTTTTTCTGAGATTCCTTCCGGCGGTCTTGCAAAGCGGGGAGTCCACAGGCATCAATCCGATGGAATTCCCGCTTTTGAATCTTGTCTCCGTGTTTTTTTGGGGAATGGATTCGAAATGGTCCCGGATTTTGGCAAGTCTGCTGATTGTGACCGCCAATTATGGGCTTTGTTACTTTTTGTACCGGAAACGCGAAAAAAACGAAGGGATCGCTTATCTTCTGGTCCCCTTCGTCTCCTTTTCGGCTGAATATCTTTATAAATTCCTGCCTGATGTGACCGGCGCCCTGCTCGTCGCCTGTTCCGTGGTCTTTGCCCTCGAAAAACGACTGTTTTTGGCCTTTCTTTTTTGTTGCACCGGAGCGCTCATGAAGCCGCCTTCGCTTGCGGCCCTGTTTCTGCTTTTGTACTACCGGGACTCGCTGAAAGAGCTGATCCGGAAAGACTTTTTTTGGAGCGCTGCTGCGGGCGGGGTAGCGTTGTTTTATTATGTTTTCGGCTTGCAGTGGATGCGGAGTCTTGCTGACGGCGCCACCTTTTTTGTCGGTCCGAGGGATCCGCTCGAATCCTTGCGATCCACATTCTCCGATCCTCTCGGATTTCTATCTTTCCTGAATTTTCAGGGTGTCTATTGGGGCGGAACATCCCTCGCTTTGGTTCTTCTTTTTTTGATCGGAGTCCGTGGCCGCACTCCGAGACTCCTTGCCGTTTTTTTCTTGTCTGTCCTGTTCGTGGTAATTCTGGACGGACCGCACTCCTTGGTTCATAGCTACTACTATGCCGGGGCTTCGTTTTCAGTTTGCCTCCTTGTTCACGAATTGATTTGCTCCTTCAAGCCTGAAGTCCGGATCCAGAACTTGTTCATGGGGGCATTCATGGGCGCGACTCTGGTGATTCACCCGATCGAGCTTCTCATCCATGACTTCGGAGCGATCGGACAAACGCTCTCTGGCACCACCGAGGAAGACTTTTGTGATGAGCTGAAGCAATCCACCCCCGAATGGCCCTGGAACCAAAACCATGCCTTTCGGTCAGAGGACCTGCCCTTCCCTCAGCTCGGGGTATGCTTTCGAGAACGGGTCGGGGCAAGAACCTCCAAATTCGGACTCTTTTACTCCAACTCACCCCTTCCGGCCGGGTGTTCTATCGAAAAACAGGTCGGAACCATCGTCTTAGCTAAGTGCATCTAAGGTTATCCCCCAAATCATTCACCAATCGTTGGTGGATTGTTTTTCTCTTTGATTTCAAATGACTAGCCAATCCATCCACCAGACCGGCGGATTGCTAAAAATTATCCACCAACAATCCACCAGCGATTCACCGCCCTGGTGGATAAATCCGGTGGATAACTTTGTCTGATTTTTTGATTTGAGTAGTCATAAAAAACTTATCCACGCGATTTGGTGAATTGACCGGTGGATAAGTCCGAAAATCGGACTCTTTCTCCTCTTTCAGGAGTTATCCCCAAATTCACCATTTTTATCCACCTAGGGTTTTCAACCGGTTTTGAAACTAAAAACCGAACCGTTCTCTGGGCTTAGAAGGTTATCCCCCACATTCACACCACTAAGACTACTATGATCTTTATATATATCTATTTCTATGTAAGGGTATTTGCCATTCAAGGTGGTGAACATGAAGTTTGGCATTCAAAGGGATCAACTTTTATCTGCATTGCAAAAAATCTCCTCGGTGGTCGAAAAAAAACACACCATGGAGATCTTGGGGAACATCCTCTTTGAAACCAAGAATGACAAACTCACCTTGAGCGGCACCGACCTTGAAGTAGGCATTCAGGTAAATCTCGATGCCAAGATCGATGTTCCCGGAAAGCTCACCCTCTCCACCAAAAATATCCTCGATATCACCAAGGAACTTCCGAACCAGGTGATGCACTTCAATCTGAAGCCGAATCACTGGGTCGAGATCACCTGTTCCAAAGCCCGCTTCAATCTCGTCAGCATCAGTGCCGAGGGGTATCCCGGCCTCCCCTTGTTTGACGAAAAAACTTATTCCACAACTCATTCGGAACGCCTGAGCGAGATGATCTCGAAGACGGAGTTTGCCGTATCAACCGATGCGACCCGGTATCACCTGAATGGTGTTTACTTCGAGGTTCTTCCGAACGGCCTTTCGAGAATGACCGCAACGGATGGTCACCGGCTTTCGTACATCGATCACGAGATTTTCAGCAAACCGGTCGAATTGAAGCGCGGAGTGGTCATCCCGAGCAAGGGACTGACCGAGCTTCATAAGATGCTCCAGGGCACGAAGACGATCGGCCTTGCTTTCGAAAAGGGTTATTTGTACGCCAAAACCGAAAACTCCTACCTGTTCATCCGTCTCATCGAGGCGGATTATCCCGACTATCGCCAGGTCATCCCCCAGAGTCTCGACAAAGCGGCTCTTCTGAGACGCGAAGACCTTCTGGGAGCATTGAAGCGCGTATCCCTGATGGCCCACGAAAAAAGCAAGGGCGTGAAGCTGAATATTCAAGACAGCATGCTCACGGTTGCTTCCTCGAATCCCGAAATGGGAGAAGCCCGCGATGAGATCAATGCGAGCTACCAAGGGGAGTCCTTCGAGATCGGCTTCAATGCCAAGTACATCCTCGATTGCCTCGAGGTCATGCGCGAGGACGACATCGAGTTCCAGTTCAAGGACAAAACCAAGCCCGGCATCATTCAATCGGTGGCGAACAAGAACCACTGCTATGTGATCATGCCGATGCGAATCTAGCCTTCGGCTTGAAGCTAGAAACCCTGACCATTCAAAATGTCCGCAACATCGAGGAAGTGAGTATTCCTTGTGACCGGGGCATTCATTTCATTTGTGGATTGAATGCCCAGGGCAAGACCTCGATTCTCGAGTCAATAGACCTCTTGTCGAACCTGAAATCCTTCCGGGATACGGATCTGTCGGCCCTGCTCCAGCGGGGCAAGGACCTTGCCCGGGTCCGGGGCACCTTCTCGATCGATTCGACCACCCGGGCGGAGCTCAAGGTAGAACTGGTTCGGGGGCCGCATCGGTTCGAAAAACGCGCCTACATCAACCAGAAGCTCTCCCGGAGCGCGCTCGAGTACTTCGGGCTCAAGTCGCTCCGATCGCCGGTCCAGTTCCATGCAATCAACCTGAACCCGGCCTCGACCGATCTGATCCGCGGCGAACCCGGGATCCGCCGGAGTTATTTGAATCAGGCCATAGCGAGCGAAAACCAGGACTACCTCGAGACCCTCCGGCATTATCAGAAGTCGCTCGATCAAAAAAATGCCCTGCTCAAACTCGAAAATCGGGTCGATGAGGCACTTCTTCGGATTTTGAACGAAAACCTAGCGCACTCCGGCGCAAAGCTCATCCGACATCGCCTCGACCACCTTCAAAAAGTGGCCCCGGTTTTCGGGGATTTCTTGAAAAGAATCGCCCCCGGTCAAGGGCCGGTTTCGCTGGCTCTGAAGACCGGAGAAACCCTTCATTTTACTGGACATTTTGAGTCGCCATCGTTACAAATTTTGATGGAAACCCTCCATCAAAAACTCGTCGAAAAAGGGCCTTTGGAACGGCTCCGGAAGACGAGTCTGGTCGGCCCCCATCGGGACGATCTGGTGTTCAAAGCGGGCGACAGCGGAGCCGGTGCTCTGCTTGATCTCGTCGATGTGGGTTCCCAGGGTGAGATTCGGTCTGTCCTTCTTGCTCTCAAGCTTGCCGAGCTTGAGCAGTTCGAGGCCTCCACCGGAGTGGAGCCTGTCCTCCTCATCGATGATTTCTCATCGGAGCTGGACGCCACGCGGAGGGGGTTTCTGCTGGAGTACCTGAAGGACTCGAGTCTTCAAATCTTTGTGACGTCCACGGATGACCTCTCGCAAAGCGTTGACTTCCACGGATCCTTGATCCGGATGAGTCAGGGGAGAATGTTCAAATGAGTTCGACAACGGTGAATACCCAGTACACGGCCGAGCAGATCAAGGTCCTTGAGGGCCTCGAAGCAGTCCGGAAACGTCCGGGAATGTATATCGGCGACACCGGAGTTCGCGGACTCCACCATCTGGTCTACGAGATTGTGGATAACTCGGTGGATGAGGCGCTTGCGGGATATGCAACCACCATCAAGGTGATTCTCCACGCCGACAACAGCGTGACCGTCGAAGATGACGGACGCGGAATTCCCACGGGAATGCACCCGTCCGGGATTTCAGCGGTCGAAGTCGTCATGACGAAACTCCACGCCGGCGGAAAGTTCAACGAAGAGGGCGGCGCGTACAAGATTTCAGGCGGACTTCACGGAGTCGGCGCCTCGGTGGTGAATGCGCTCTCCGAGAGTCTCAAGGTCGAAGTAAAACAAAAAGGGAAGATCTTCACCCAGTCCTATAAGCGGGGTAATCCTCAAACCGCTCTCCTCGAAACCGGAACTTCTGATAAGACCGGAACCCGCACCACGTTCAAGCCCGATCCTGATATGTTCTCGATCCTTGAGTATTCGGCCGACACTCTGGCCACGCGATTCCGGGAACTTGCGTTTTTGAACAAGGGGCTTCGGATTCAACTGACCGACGAGCGGGTCGAGAACGCGCTGATGCAGGAGTTTTTCGCCGAGGGCGGAATCATCCAGTTTGTCGAGTTCCTGAACTCCTCCCGCCAAAAGCTCCATGACGAGGTCATCGCGTTCAATCAGGAGCAGAACAACGTCGTAGTCGATATCGCGCTCCAGTGGAATGACTCCTACGTCGAAACCCTTTCTTCGTATGTGAACAACATCCACACGATCGAGGGTGGAACTCACGTATCTGGGTTCAAGACCGCTCTCACCCGTGTCGTCAACAAGTTCCTGGTCGATTCGGGGCTCGCCAAGAACTTCAAGGAATCGCTTCAGGGAGAAGACATCCGCGAGGGGCTCGCGGCGATCATTTCGGTGAAGGTGCCGGAACCGCAGTTCGAAGGACAAACCAAGGGAAAACTCGGAAACGGCGAAGTCGAAGGGATTGTGAGCCAGGTCGTGGGCGAGCGTCTCGCGAAGTTCTTCGAGATGAATCCTTCGATCGTGAAGAAGATCATCCAGAAGTCGATCGACTCCGCGGTCGCACGGATCGCCGCGCGGAAAGCGCGCGAACTCACGCGCCGGAAGACCGCGCTCGACACCGGCGGTCTGCCCGGAAAAATGGCGGATTGTCAGGAACGTGATCCGGCCCTTTGCGAATTGTACCTGGTCGAGGGGGATTCGGCGGGCGGTTCCGCCAAACAAGGCCGCTCCCGAAAGAACCAGGCGGTTCTTCCGCTCAAGGGAAAAATCCTGAACGTCGAGAAAGCCCGCTTTGACCGCATGCTCTCGAGCGAAGAAATCCGGGTCCTGATTTCGGCGATCGGAGCCGGAATCGGAAAAGACGATTTCGATCCGAACAAGGCCCGCTACCACAAGATCATCATCATGACCGATGCCGATGTGGACGGATCCCACATCCGCACCCTTCTTCTGACTTTCTTTTATCGGCAAATGCCGGCGTTGATCGAGCGCGGGTATTTGTACATCGCCCAGCCCCCGCTCTATCGCGCCAAAAAAGGAAGCCGGGAGCAGTACCTGAAGAACGAGCAAGATCTGTTTTCGTTCTTGCTCCAGGCCGGCATGGACTCGGCAACCGTCACCGTGCGCGGAGCTGAGCTTCCGCGGGATCGTCTGCTCGAAGTACTGCGTGCGACCTCGCGCTATACCCGTGCGATCGAGCGACTATCCAGACGCTCGAGCCCGGATGTGCTGAAGCTCCTGATTACTCATCAGGTCTCGATCGAATCCCTTCGTGACTCATCCAAGTTCGAACAGCTGAAGGAACTTCTGAATGATCAGCTGGTGAAGGCGGGGTATGGTGTGGAGATTCAGATCCAGCCCGAAGCCGACGGATCAAAGTCGCTCAAAATCCGGACCCGTTTGAACGGCACATCCAAAGTGACCCAGATCACTCCGGCTCTTCTGACCAGCATCGAGTACGAAGAGATGCTCGCGAATTATCGCGCCTCCGAAGAAATCCACGATCACGAGGTCACCCTGAAGCTCGGAGAATCAAAGCCCGTGAATCACACGACCATGGCCGCGGCGCTCGAGGCGATTCTCGATCACACCCGGAACGGCATGAATATCCAGCGCTACAAGGGTCTCGGAGAAATGAACCCCGAGCAGCTCTGGGAGACCACCATGGATCCCGAGCGGCGGACTCTTTCGCGCGTCTCGATCGAAGACGCGCTCCAGGCCGATCAGGTTTTTTCGCTCTTGATGGGCGATGAGGTCGAACCCAGAAGGAATTTCATCGAGACCAATGCGCTCAAAGTCCGGAACCTTGATATCTGAGAGGAGCCTTTCATGTTGAGAACCAGAATCGTTTCTACCGGAATGCATGTCCCGCCCCGGATCGTCACCAATGATGACCTGGCGAAGATCATGGATACCTCGGATGAGTGGATCCGCCAGCGCACGGGGATCCGTCAGAGACACTGGGTCGAAGAAGGCGTCTCGACTTCGGACCTGGCCAAAGAAGCGGCCGAAAAAGCCCTGAAGAATGCGAGCCTCGATCGGTCCGCGATCGACATGATCATTCTGGCAACCCTCTCGCCCGATCATGAGTTTCCCGGCACCGCCTGTTTTTTGCAAAAAAAGCTCGGCATCCCGGGCATCCCGGCGCTCGATGTGCGCCAACAGTGCACAGGCTTCATTTACGCGATGTCGATTGCCGATCAGTTCATCCGGAACGGCGTATACAAGACCATTCTCGTGGTGGGAGCCGAAGTTCACTCCAAAGGTCTTCAAAAAACAAACGACGGCCGCGATGTCACCGTTTTGTTCGGAGATGGCGCAGGAGCGGTGGTGCTCGGTGCGACCGAGGTGAAGGATCCGAAAACGGATTCTCACATTCTCTCGACCCATCTTCATGCCGATGGTTCGTTCGCCGAGGAGCTCTGGACGCCCGCCCCTGGCACGGCGAATTCCGCCGAACGTCTGGGTGCGCTCGAGATCGCCGAGAACCTGCATTTCCCGAAGATGAACGGAAAAACCGTGTTCATGCATGCCGTGAAGCGGATGCCCGAGGCTCTGCAAGAGGCCCTCGAGCAAAACAAGATTCGACCCGAAGAAATCGACCTTTTCGTGTTCCATCAGGCAAACCTCCGCATCAATGACATGATCGCGAAGCAGTTCGGGATTCCGGAGCACAAGGTGTTCAACACGATCGAGCAATTCGCGAACACGACTGCCGCGACGATTCCGATCGGACTCAACGAGGCTGTGCGTGCCGGGAAGCTCAAAAAAGGAATGCTCGTGGCTTCGGCCGCATTCGGAAGCGGATTCACTTGGGGATCCGCTCTATACCGGTTTTAAGCGGATTCAGGAAGATCAGGGATCAACATGGATACACCCAGCCAACCAACACCCGAAAACAAGAATGTGGTTCAAGTGAACATCGAAGAAGAGATGCGTGGTGCGTATCTCGACTATGCGATGTCGGTCATCATCGGCCGCGCACTCCCCGATGTGAGGGACGGATTGAAGCCCGTGCACCGGAGGGTCCTGTATGCGATGCACGACCTCGGGAACACGTACAACAAGCCCTATAAAAAATCCGCCCGTGTGGTCGGGGATGTGATCGGTAAGTATCACCCCCACGGCGACAGCGCCGTGTACGACACGATCGTCCGGATGGCGCAGGATTTCTCGCTTCGCTACCCGCTTATTGATGGGCAAGGAAACTTCGGATCGATCGACGGCGATTCCGCGGCGGCCATGCGGTACACCGAAATCAGAATGGACCGGATCACCGATGAGATCCTCTCGGATCTCGAAAAAGAAACGGTCGACTTCGGGCCGAACTACGACGGGTCCCTGCAGGAGCCGCTGGTTCTTCCGACCAAGGTGCCGAATCTTCTCGTGAACGGATCGACCGGAATTGCGGTTGGGATGGCGACGAACATTCCTCCCCACAATCTCGGAGAAGTGATCGACGCGGTCACGGCCCTGATCCGCGATCCGTCCATCACCATCGATGCCCTCATGGAACATGTGAAGGGCCCGGATTTTCCGACGGGCGGAATCGTGTTCGGGAACGCTCTGAAGCTCGCGTATAAGACCGGAAAAGCGGTGATCACGATCCGGGCGAAAACCGAGATCGAGACTTTCAAGAATGATCGCGAGCGGATCATCGTCACCGAGCTCCCCTATCAGGTGAACAAGGCGAAGCTGATCGAGCGGATCGCGGATCTCGTGAACGACGACAAGCTCGAGGGGATTTCGGATATCCGCGATGAATCCGACCGCTCGGGCATGCGGATCGTGATCGAGATCAAGAAGAACGAAAGCTCGAATGTGGTGCTGAATCGTCTGTACAAGATGACCCAGCTCCAGGACAGCTACGGGATCGCCCTGCTGGCGATCGACCACCAGCAGCCGAAGCTCTTCAACCTGAAGGACATGCTTCAGGCCTTTATCGAGCATCGAAAAGACGTGGTGATCCGCCGGACGGTGTTTGAGCTCAAGAAGGCCGAGGCACGGCTTCATATTTTGGAAGGCTTGAAACGCGCGGTTGAGCATCTCGACGAGGTGATCGCATTGATCCGCGGAAGCGCGAACGCACCCGAGGCTCTTGCCGGCCTGATGTCGAAGTTCTCGTTCACACAGATCCAAGCGCAGGCGATTCTCGATATGCGCCTTCAGCGACTGACGGGCCTCGAGCGCGACAAGATCGTCCAGGAGTACAACGAAGTGCTCGGCGTGATCGCCGACCTGCGCGACATCCTCGCCCGTGAATCCCGCGTGTACGAGATCATCACGACCGAGCTTCAGGACATCCGCGAGAAATTCGCCGATCCCCGCCGGACTGAGATCACGATCGACGAGAATATCGAGATCGACATGGAGTCGCTCATCACCGATGAGCCCACACTCGTGACGATCACCCGGAGCGGTTACATCAAGCGGCAGGATCCGGCGCAGTTCAAATCGCAAGGCCGCGGCGGCAAGGGCATCATCGGCATGAATACCGATGATGAGGATTTTGTCACGCAGATCTTCCGCACCACCACGCTGAGCCAGCTTTTTTGCATCACCGACAAGGGCCGCCTCCATGCGGTGAAGGTGTATCGCATACCCGAGGGAACGCGCACCTCGCGCGGTCGCGCCATTGTGAATCTTGTCATGCTCCAGCCGGACGAAAAGGTGATGATGATCCTCCCGGTGAAAGAAATGAACGAAAGCAATTTCCTCGTCATGGCGACACGGACCGGGATCGTGAAGAAGACCTCGCTTGCGGAATATCGGAATATTCGTGCGAATGGGATCAATGCGATCTCGATCGAAGAAGGCGACGAGGTGATCGGGGCTGCCATCTCGAACGGACAGGACGAGATCTTCCTCACCTCGGCGAGCGGAATGAGTATTCGCTTCCCTGAAACCGACGTTCGCGCCATGGGAAGAACCGCTTACGGTGTGTACGGAATGTCGCTCGACGAGGGAGATACGGTCGTCGGAATGGATCTGATCTCATCGTCCGAAACCGCGAGCGAGATTCTCGTTGTTTCGGATCAGGGTTACGGAAAGCGGACGCCGGTAGGCGAGTACCGGATCCAGACCCGCGGCGGAAAGGGCATCATCACGCTGAAAGTGACCGATCGCACCGGAAAGCTCATGTCAGCGCGTCGGGTTTTGCCGACCGATGATCTCATGCTCTTTTCGAGCCGTGGCAAGCTGATCCGGATTCGGATTGGAGATATCCGTGAAACCGGAAGGAATACTCAGGGAGTGCGTTTGATGAATGTCGATGCCGGCGAGAAAGTCGTCGCCGTCGAAAGCCTCCCCGATGACGGATCCGCAGGCACCGGGATCACCCAGTAGATGCCCTTCCGGTCTTTGCTCGCTTTGCTTGTGATTCTGTCGGCCTGTACCGTTCAATCTTCGGTGTCGAGCCATTACCTTACGGCCGAGAAGCTTTGGACCGAGAAGAACTACCGCGCGGCCGTTTCAGAGTTTGATCATGTAGTGAAGGAGTCGCCCAACACCCCGATCGGACTTCAGGCTCTTTGGCGGGCGTCGATGACCCGGGATCTCTTTTTGGGCGAGTCCGAAGAAGCCTTGAAGGGATTCGAGGCCATTTTGGAGCGGGCCGGCAGTTCCGAACTCGCCCCCCAGGCACAAATCCAGATGGGAGAGATCTACTTCACCAAGCTCGCGCGGTACCCGAAAGCGATCGAGCATTACGAAAAGCTTCTTCAGGCGGGAAAGTTTTCGGAAGAAGAACAAGCGCGATTCCTGCACCGGATCGGACGAAGCCGGTTTTTGTTGGGACAGATCCGGAGCGCGATTGAGGTCTTCGAGCAGGCAGCGAAAAAACATCCGACAAGCGCAATGACCCCGAAAATCAAGCTCGACCTCGCGAACTCGTGGTATGCACTCGGAGATGGCGACAAGTCGTCCTATGGCAAGGCTCTTCGCATCTATGGTGAGGTCGCCGAGTCGACCCAAAACACGAATCCAAGGCTCTACGCCGAGGCGGTTTTTGGGGAGGCTGCAACCCTCGAGGAGCTCGACGAGCTCGAAAAGGCCCATGAACGGTTCAAGTCGATCGCAAATCATTACCCTGCTCCGAACGTGGTTCGGATCCGGATGGTTCGAGTGTCAGAAAGAATGGCGAAGAAACGAAAATGAGTCAGGACGAACGATACCGTCAGTTGGCCTTGTTTTCGGTGATTCTGGCCGAGGTGGTGGCGCTCCCCGCAGTTCTCGGGGGAGTGGTCTGGTATTTGTCCCGCAATCTCGCCTTGCAAGGGGCCCTGAGTGCAATTGCCGCAGTTTTCGGCCTCGGAATCGCTTTTTACCGGATTTCGTTGATGATGAAGAAGCAAAAAACCGATGACACCAAACGAGAGTAAAGCTTTTTTGAAGGTGCTCGCCCTCACCGGATTGGCCTGGCTTGCGCTCGGGATCCTCCTTTTTCGCGAGAATCCCGCCGCAACGAACGCATTTGTTTTGTGTTATCAGGCCGTTATCCTCGATCTGGCGGCGATTATCCTCTTGTTCTGGAAGCTTTTCTTCGGCCGTCAGGACGGGGTTTTTGCAAAATTCACAATCTTCCTGATCTTCACTTTTAAGTTGGTTTGTCTGGGCTTTTTGGCTATAACGCTGAAAAGATTAAGAAATGATCCTCACTTTCCCGCAGCCCTGGCGGTTTCGTTCATGGGAATCGGCCCTCTTCTGGCGGGAGTCGCGGCAAAAAAGTGGACCGGATCAAAACAAGGATAGTCCGAGGATCTCTCTGTGGAACACGGTTTTAACTGGCTCAGCTTGCTCCCCTTCTTGAACGACGAACATAATTTGCACCATTACGGGCATGTTTTCATGGCCTCGGTCGTGGCAGTGATCGTTCTGGTGGTGGCGGTGATCGCCCGGATCCAGCTGAATGCAGCCCGGAAGCGGGAAGACGAGGGAATGGTTCCCGACGAAAAGCTCACGGTCCGAAATTTCTTCGAGATCATCGCAGAAAAACTGTACGGACTCGCCGTGAATGTCATGGGCAAGCACGGTGCCGAGAAGTATTTTCCGATCATCGGCGCGCTCTTTTTGTTCATCTTTCTTTCGAACCTCGTTGGAATCATTCCCGGGTTTTTGCCGCCGACCGACAATCTGAACACCACCTTTGCGCTCGGTTCGTTCGTGTTTTTGTATTACAATTATGTGGGTCTTCGTGAGAACGGACTGGCCTACCTGAAGCACTTTGCCGGCCCGATCCTGTGGCTTGCGCCGCTCATGCTGATCGTCGAGCTCGCATCGCATGTGTTCCGTCCGATTTCCCTCGGGCTCCGCTTGCGCGGGAACATCATGGGCGATCACGTCGTGCTTGGAATTTTTAATGACTTGCTGCCCTACGCGGTTCCTGCTATTTTCTACGGAATCGGACTCTTCGTGGCCCTCGTTCAGGCGTTCGTTTTTTGTTTGATGACGATGGTGTACATCTCATTATCCGCAAGTCACGATCACTGAGGATCAGCAATCTCCGGGTAACCGTTTCGAAACTCAAACCACAATGAAAGGAAAACCAGTCATGAAAATGAAAACAGCTTTGATCGCAATCGCAGGATTGATCGTATCGGGTTCGGCGTTCGCACAAGAAGGTGCTGAAGCAGCCGCACACGTGGGCGGCATGGACCTCGCCGGAATGGGCGCGGCCATCGGTCTTGGTCTCGCCGCAATCGGCGGAGCGCTCGGACAAGGAAAGACCGCTTCTTCCGCTCTCGACGGGATCGCGCGCAACCCTTCCGCTTCTGACAAAATCTTCACTCCGATGATCATCGGTCTCGCGCTGATCGAGTCTCTCGTTCTGTACGCGTTCGTGATCGCGTTCCTGAAGATCAAGGGATAATCCCTCTCTTCGGATCCGGATTCAAAAAGCCCTCTCTTCAGATTCGAAGAGGGGGCTTTTTCATTTCACTTCACTCCGAGTTTTTCTTTCAAAAAGGGCGCGATCCGGCTCACTTTCGAGCGGGCAACCGCCTCGGGCGTTCCCTCGGCGACAATCCGGCCTCCCGCAGTGCCCCCCTCGGGGCCGATGTCGATCAGGTGGTCCGCCGAGCAGATGATGTCGAGGTTGTGCTCGATCACGAGCACGGAGTTCCCCTGCTCCACCAGGCGATGGAGGATCACGAGGAGTTTCTTGATGTCGTCAAAATGAAGCCCGGTCGAAGGCTCATCGAGGATGAACAGGGTTTTCCCGGTCGCACGGCGGGCGAGCTCCTTTGAGAGCTTGATCCGCTGGGCCTCTCCGCCCGAAAGCGTGGTGGCCGATTGGCCCAGCTTCAGGTACCCGAGTCCCACATCGCTCAAGACCGTGAGCTTGCTCCGGATCTGCGGGACCGGCTCGAAGAACGCAATCGCTTCATCGACCGACATCGCGAGCACCTCGGCGATGCTCTTCCCCTTGTAGCGCACCTGAAGCGTGTCGGCGCGATAACGTGCGCCCTTGCAGGTCTCGCAGGTCACATAGGCGTCGGCAAGAAAGCTCATCGAGATTTTCCGCACGCCGTCGCCCTCGCAGTCGTCGCACCGCCCGCCCTTCACGTTGAACGAAAACCGGCCGGGCTTGAACCCGCGAAGGCGCGAATCCGGAAGACTCGAAAAAAGAGCACGAATTGGCCCGAAAATCCCAGTGTACGTGGCGGGATTCGAGCGCGGGGTTCGTCCGATCGGGGTCTGGTCGATCTGGATCACCTTGTCGAGTTCTTTCAGGCCGGATGAAACCTTCGCGGTCATCTCGGGGATTTTGGACTTGTAAAAATGATGAAGGAGCAGCGGGTAAAGCGTATCGATCACAAGAGAACTCTTGCCGCTCCCCGAGACGCCGGTCACGCAGGTGAAAACCCCGAGCGGCAGTCGCACCGACAGGTCACGAAGGTTGTGGATATTCACATGCTCCAGCGCGAGCTCTTTTTGGGTATCCGGCTTGCGCCGCTCTTTCGGCGGAGTCACGAGGAGTTCGCCCGAGAGGTAGCGGGCGGTGATGCTCTCCTTTGATTTCAACACCGATTCGGGCGAACCGGCCGCGATGATCCGTCCGCCAAGCACTCCCGCTCCCGGGCCCACATCGATCAGGTGATCGCTCGCGAGCATGGTTTCTTCGTCGTGCTCGACGACGATCACGGTGTTCCCGAGATCCCGGAGTCGCTTCAGGCTTCCGATCAGGAGTTGATTGTCGCGCGGATGAAGCCCGATCGAAGGCTCATCGAGAATGTAGGTGATTCCCACAAGCGAGCTCCCGAGCTGGGAGGCAAGGCGGATGCGCTGGGATTCCCCGCCTGAAAGGGTGAAGAGCGGTCGGTCGAGCGAGAGGTAGCCGACCCCCACGCGGGTCAGGAACCCAACGCGAAGAAGCGTCTCGCGGATCAGGCCTCCGGCGATTTTTTGCTCGCGCTCTGTGAGGGAGATTCCGCCGAGGAATGGCTCGAGATTCTCGATGGGAAGCGCGCACGCTTCCGCGATGTTTTTTCCGGCGATCCGAAAGCTCAAGGACTCGCGCGAAAGACGGCTGCCCTTGCAGTCGCGGCAGGTCTCCTGGAACCGATACACGGGTTGTTCCTCGTCCTCGCCCTGATCCTCTTCTTCCTCGATCGAGTACGACTCGAAACCGATTCCGTCACAGCGTTTGCAGGCGCCGAGCGGGCTGTTGAACGAGAACACCCGGGGCTCGGGCGACGGAAGATAAATGTCGCATCGACTGCAGGCGAAGTTCTGCGAGAGCGTGCGTTCGGTGGTTTTCTCGCCCTGGTGGTCGAGGATGGTCAGCAGTCCCTTCGAGAGCTTGAGGGCCAGCTCCACACTTTCGTGGATGCGGCTCTGGAGCGAGGCATCCTGTCGCTTCAGGATGATCCGGTCGATGACGACCTCGATGGTGTGCTTGATGTTCTTCCCGAGGGGAATCGGCTCGGAGAGGTCGACGATCTTGCCGTCCACCCGCGCCTTCGCGAACCCCTTTTGCCGGAGCGCTAGCAGCTCACGCTGAAACTCCCCCTTTTTTTCGCGTGCGATCGGCGCGAGCAACGAGAGGCGTGCTCCTTCGGGGCGCGTCAGGATCAGATCGACAATCTGCCGGGTCGAAAGAGATTCGATCGGGGCCGAGCAACCCGGACAAAATGCCTTCGAGACGCGTGAATACAGAACCCGCAGATGATCGTGGATCTCGGTTGTGGTTCCGACGGTCGACCGCGGATTGTACGAGGTGGTTTTTTGAAGAATCGCGATCGTGGGCGAAAGCCCCCGGAGCTCATCGACGTCGGGTTTTTCGATCTGCTCGAGGAACTGTCGCGCATAGGTCGAAAAGGTCTCGACGTACCGGCGTTGCCCCTCGGCATGAATGGTGTCGAACGCGATCGAGGATTTTCCCGATCCCGACGGACCCGTGATCACCGTGAAGGATCCGTGAGGAATTCCGACGGTGATGTTCTTCAAGTTATGGACGCGAGCGCCCTTGATGAGGATCTCAGTGTCCGGACCGGAATTCTCCATGACCAAGCTTTCTTGCCGCCTGAGCCAGGGCGGAATCGAATTTCGAGCGAATTCGTTCTAACATTTCGGCAGTTTGCGCCTCAAAGCGCATGACAATGACCGGTTGGGTGTTCGAGGCACGGATGAGCCCCCAGTGATCGGGATAATCCACACGAAGTCCGTCGATCGTGGTGAGCTTCGCCTTCGGGTCGGCCAGAAGCTTCGCCGCTTCTTCGATCAGCGCGAACTTCTTGTCCTCCTCGCAGTCGATGCGGATCTCGGGAGTATTCACCACCGGAGGAAGATCCGCGATGAGAGTAGCCAGCGCCTCACCGCGCGAGACGATCTCGTACAAGCGGGCGGAGGAATAAATCGCATCGTCGAATCCGAACCAGCGATCGGCGAAAAAGATGTGCCCGGACATCTCTCCGGCGAGCTTCGCTCCCGTTTCTTTCATTTTCGACTTGATCAGCGAGTGGCCTGTTTTCCACATGATGCCATTCCCGCCGTTTTTCTCGATGTCCTGGAACAAGCGCAGGCTCGATTTCACCTCAGAGATCACGGTGGCTCCCGGGTGGTGCTTCAGCACCTCGCGCGAAAAGATCACCATCAGTTCATCGCCGTAGATGACTCTTCCTGCCGAATCGACCGCACCGATCCGGTCGGAGTCGCCATCATAGCCAACCCCGAAGTCGGCCCCGTGGGCCCGCACCTGCTCGATCAGGGTCTTCAGGTTCGCAGGAACGGTCGGATCGGGATGATGATTCGGGAATCTTCCGTCGAGCTCGCAGTACAAGGGGATCACCTCGGCGCCGATTTGGTGAAAAAGCTCGGGAGCCACATTCGATGCGGTTCCATTCCCCGCATCGAGCACGACTTTGAGTTTACGCGCTGGCTTGATCTGGCCGCTCACGTGGCGGATGTACTCGGGAATGATCGAGCGTTGTTCGAGCGATCCTTCGGGCCGCGGGGAGAACCGGCCTTCGAGCATCACGCGCTTCAGTTCCTGGATCTGTTCCCCGTGGAGCGTGTCTTTGCCGATTCCGATTTTGAACCCGTTGTATTCGGCGGGGTTGTGCGAACCCGTGATCATGATTGCACCATCGAGTCCGTAATGATGAACCGAGAAATAAGTGAGCGGAGTCGGGCAGACGCCGATCTCGATCACATCGACGCCACCTTTGCGGAGTCCCGAGATCAGGGCCTCCGAATACTCATCGCTTGTGAGGCGGCAATCGCGGCCGACCGAAACGCGAAGGCGTGCCGCTCCGGTGCGGCGGTACGCCCATTCGGCATAGGTCAGGCCCAGGTTTTTTGCAAACTCCGCAGTCAGGTCCTTGCCTGCGATTCCGCGGATGTCATACTCGCGAAAAATGGATGGATTCATGAGGTTCTCCTTTTTTTGATGAGTCCGAGCGCGTTCCGGATCGCATAGCGCATGCTTCCGGAGTCGGCCTTGTTTTTTCCTGCGATGTCGAACGCCGTTCCGTGGTCGACCGAGGTCCGCACGAACGGGAGTCCGAGAGTCATGTTCATGCTCTCGCTGAAGTTGCTGAGCTTCACGGGAATGAGCCCTTGATCGTGATAGAGCGCGAGAATCAGATGGTGCCGGGATTTCGCAGGTCGTGCCGCTTCGATCGCAAAAAACGAGTCGGCCGGATGCGGCCCGGTAAGCGTGACCGCCGGAAGCGTCTTTCCGATCGCCTGCAATGCCGGCACGATCACCTTCGACTCCTCTTTGCCGAGGATCCCGCCCTCCCCCGCATGGGGGTTCAGCGCGAGCACCGCGATCCGAGGATTCTTCACGCCGAGCATGCCGGTCAGGAAGTCCGAAGAATTGCGGATGGCGACCTCGAGAGACTTGCGATGGATCTTCGCGCTCACCTCGGATAACGGACAATGATTGGTCACCAGCGCCACGCGGAACAGATCGTTCGCGAGCATCATGGTCACGGGCTTTGCGCGCGAGAGATGGGCCAAAAAATCGGTGTGTCCGTGGAAGGGAAATCCGGCGCCCTGCAGGCGCTCCTTGCTGATCGGACCGGTCACGAGCACACGCGAGGCGGGTGCGGCGAGCACCATTTGCGTTGCCGTCTCGATGGACCAGCCGGACTGGTACCCCGGGCTCGATCGTTCGGGCGGTTCGAAAAAGTCATGATCGATGCCCTTCAGATGCTTTTGGAGTTTCCGGAAGGGAGCGCGCGAACCCACGATGAGGGTGTGAACTCCCTGCAACTCGGATCGCAAGGAATCGAGCGCTTTTGCGGTGACCTCAGGGCCGATTCCCTCGGGGTCTCCCGGAGTGATGACGAGTTCGAAGGGTTTCATGGCGAGCGTTGGTTCACTTTCACGTAGTTGAGGGCGCGCTCGCGGTCGAGCCAGAGGCGGACCTGATGGCGGAACTCCCCTTCCATGAGGCGGGCGCGGATCGAATCTTTTTCGCGTTCGAAGGCCGAGTCGGTGTCGAACTTGATGTCCCCCACGCGCACGATCAGAAAGGATTTTTTGTCTTCGATGATTTCGCTCGTTTTTTCGGGCCCGAGCCGGCGGACCTCGGCCTGGATCTCGGGGCTCATCTCGTTGTAAGCAAGGTGGCCGAGATCCCCCCCGAACTCCTGGCTCGGATCCTCACTCAGGCGTTTGGCGACCTCTTCGAACGCCTCGCCCTTTTTCAGGGCTTCGAGTGCCTGCCCGGCCTCTTCGCGGGCGGCGACGGAGGTCTTATAGTTCGCTTTCGAGATCCGGATCAAAAACAGACGGAACGAACCGCCGAAGGACTTCGAGCCCGAATGGGCGCGATTGTATTCGGCACGGAGGTCGTCATCGGAGACTGCGGTTTTGTTCCGGATCTCGCGATCGATCAGGTTCCGCTTCGCGATCGAGATTCGCATCAGTCGAAAGTACTCCTCGAACCGGAACCCCTCCCGACCCACGGCGCTCTTCAGCGCTTCGCGATCGATCTTGAGATTGGCCTGGATGGTGTTGATCTCCTGTTCCACCTCGGCATCAGCGACCGGGAATTTGTCGATCACCAGAGCCTCGTCGATCAGATAGTTCAGCACGTCTTCATTGGTGGGATTTGCTTTTCGTCCGATGGGCTCGTTCACAAAAAGCGGGTCGATCTTGGCACGAAGGGGAATGAGTGAGCGGAATCGTTCGAAGTCCGAGAAGAAAATAGGGCGCTTGTTCACGATCGCCTCGACCCGATCCACAAGGACGGCATCGACGGAGATCGCAAAGGCGCCCGAAAAGAGGGTCAGAAGCAACGCGGCTCGTAGGTTCATCACTCCGAAGATTTCTCACAAATCCGGAGTGATTCCAACGGGAAACGCGCCGGTGTCGGCCTAATCGCGAAGGGCTTTCTCGTTGATCGAAACCCGCGCCTTTTCACGCAAACCATTGAGCACGCGATTCACCAGCTCCTGGCGGCGGTCGTCGAGAATGAGTGCCTTCACCTTATTGCGGTCTGTATGAATCCATTCCTGCTTCCCGGTCAGGCGAATCAGGTGTAGGCCGAACGGGGTCTTCACCGGCCCTGCGATGTCGCCGATCTTTCCGATCTTGAGAAGCGCCCTGTAATAAGTCGGATCCAAGCGATCTTTCATGCGGTAATCGAGGTCCCCCCCGAGGGCCGCACTCGGGTCTTCCGAGAAGCGCTGGGCCGCCTCGGCGAACGAATATTTGCCCGCCTTGATTTCGCCCAAAATCTCGGTCAGGCGCTTGGAAGCGCCGGCTTCTTCTTCGGGCTTGGTGTCGGGAGGAAGGGCGATGAAGATATGGCTCGACCGCACCTCGGGGTTCTTCTGATACCAGTTCCGGGCCTCAGCCTCGGAGAGGGTCATTTTTTCGAACTCACTCCCGATCTTTTTTTCGATCAGATAGGTGTACAGGGCATTGTTCATGCGCTCGATCGCGACCGGATCCTGATCGAGCTTGGTTCGCTTCGCCTCCTGGATCGCCACTTCGCGTTTGATGAGATCGTCGAGAACCTGCTTTCGCGAGGGAGGAAGAAGCGGATTCATTCGGGTCGCCTCGGCGACCTTCGATTTCACCTCTTCGATGGTGATCACCTTCTCGTTCACGCGGGCGACTTCCACGCCTGCGTTCGCGGAATTCAGAAACAACGTCACTCCGGCCAGGATCAACTGCAGGAACGGTTTGCTCATGAAAAAAGTTTAACAGCCCGATCCGGCGTTTTCAAATGCTTTGGGCGCTATTTTTCGGAGAAGTTTTTCGAGTTCAAAAAAATGACTCTTCAGATCGACGAAGGGAATGTGGAACAGCACGCGCGACTCGGGTGTGAGGCGCACCCGCGGGTCACGAACCGATTTCGGCCCCGCATGGAGCTTCATCACCTCATCGATTTCGACAGGTGAGGTTTTTCTGACACCCATCGAGGTGAGGGATTCGTTGACCGAGAGCGACTCGATGCCCGTCTTTCTGAGGAGGTTCTTCAGGCGGATCAGTGAGAAAAGGTTTTCGGTTTCGTGCGGAAGCTCGCCGAAGCGGTCAAGAAACTCGGCACGGAGTCCGTCGATTCTCGCGTCGGAATCGGCCATGGAAATTTTTCGATAGAGCGAAAGGCGGAGCTTCGGATCGGGAACCAGGTCGGTGCCGATCGCGCACTCGACCGGGACGCGGATCTCGGGCTCGAAATGCCGTTCTTCGACGTCGATTTTTTTGCCCTTCAGCTCGGCGATCGCCTCTTCGAGAAGTTCCGTGAAGAGATCCAGCCCGACCGAGGCAATGTGCCCGGATTGTTCGCCGCCGAGCAGGTTCCCGCCCCCGCGAATCTCGAGGTCATGGCTTGCCACCTGGAATCCGCTCCCGAGCTCGACGAATCGCTGGAGCACGTCGAGCCGCATTCGTGCCTCGGGGGTCAGAGCGCGTTCTTCTTCGGTCAGAAGATATGCGAAGGACTTGCGATGGCTCCGGCCCACCCTGCCCCGGATCTGATAGAGCTGCGCGAGACCCAGGCGGTCGGCGCGGTGGATGAGGATCGTGCCCGCGTTCGGCACGTCGATCCCGGATTCGATGATCGTCGTGCAGACCAGGATGTTCGCGTGTCCTTGGTAGAACTCGATCATTTTCGATTCGATTTCGGCTTCGGACATCTGTCCGTGAGCAACGAGGATGCGCGCATGGGGCACGAGCTTCCGGATTTCTTCGGCCCGGTGGTGGATCGTCTCGACACGGTTGTATAAATAGAACACCTGGCCGCCGCGGGAGAGTTCGGTCTCGATCGCGGTCTTGACGAGCTCGGGTGAGTATCCCGATACGAAGGTCTTGATGGGTTGCCGGTTGGTGGGCGGGGTCTTGATCACGCTGATGTCCTTCAGTCCCGAAATGGCGAGATTCAGGGTTCGCGGGATCGGCGTCGCCGTCAGGGTCAGGGTGTGGGTATCGGCCTGGAGAGCTTTGATTTTTTCTTTGTGTTCGACGCCAAAACGATGCTCTTCGTCGATGATCAGGAGCCCGAGGCGGTTCCAGCCCACATCCTTCGAAAGAAGCCGGTGGGTACCGATCAGAATGTCGACCTTGCCGTCGCGCAGATCGCGAAGGGTCTCGGATTGCATCTTCCGGGTCTTGAACCGCGAAATCGATTCGATCCGGATCGGGAAATCCCGCATGCGCCGGCGGAAGGTCTGTTCGTGCTGGAATGCGAGGAGTGTGGTGGGAACGAGCACGGCCACCTGATACCCGCTTTGCACGGCCTGGAAGGCGGCACGCATCGCGACCTCGGTTTTTCCGAAGCCCACATCGCCGCATACGAGGCGGTCAAGGAGCTTTCCGGTTTCGAGATCCGAAAGGACATCCTGGGTGGCGCGCAACTGGCCCTCGGTCTCGGTGAATTCGAACCGGTCGCAGAACTCGAAGTACGAGTCGCTCCGCGTGTCGAATTGCGGCCCCTTCAGGAGGGCCCGTTTCGCGTGCAGTTCGATCAGATTGATGGCGAGCTTCTTGGCCGAATCCCTCGCCCGCTGCTTCGCTTTTTCGAAGAGTCCTGATCCAAGCTTATCGAGCGGCGCCCCCTGGCCTGGGTTGATGTAGCGCTGGATCGTGTTCAGCCGGTATACCGGCAGATAAAGCTTGTCCCCGCCTGAGTACTCGATCAGCAGGTACTCGCCCGAACCGCTATTTCCCGAGGGGAGAGCCTTGAGTCCCGTATAGCGGCCCACTCCATGAAGGGCGTGGACGATCAGGTCTCCCGGAGACAGGTCGGAAGCGTTCTGAAACACCGCGGTCTCGTCCGGTTCGAACTTCGGGTGAAGCGGCGTGGATGCTTTGGAGGCACCGCCGAACACACCGAAGAACAGACTCTCCGAGAGAATCATGTGCTTGTGGGTCAAGAACTCGATCGACTCGCCGGGATCGCCCGAAAGAAGCCGGAGGCCGGGAGCCCGCGCGAGGTCCTTCAGAAGAAACCGCAATCGATCCTGATGGCTCGTTCCCCGGGTACCGATCCAGATCTCAAACCCGTCGTCGAGCCATTCCCGAATCTCTTTTTCGCCGATCCGTCGGTTCTCGATCCGTTCGAAGGCGACCGGCACCCGGGCAGAGGCAGATTCGGTTGCCGAGCGCACCACGGCCGTCGCCCGTTTGAGCGCCCGATCAAGGCAGTCCTCTAGGCCGGGATACAGGGTTTCGGGATCCGGGGTGATCCAGTAGGGATTCGGGTATCGCTCGAGATCGGTCTTGATCTCGATTTTTTTGTCGGCAAGCGCGATCTTTTGCTGTTCGGGCTCGAAGAACACCATCCGGACGGTTTCGGGCAGGTGGTGCTCGAGTCTTCCGTCCGAGTCGTACACGAAGGGAAACCAGGTGCGGTAATGCTCCGGAAGAAATCCGCTCCGGATGGTCTCAAAAATCGGATCGCGGATTTTGCGCGGAATTTGCCGGTGGTCGCAGTATTCCTTGATGCGTTCGAGGGTTTCTTCGAGGCGATCCCACGGAAACAGCACCTCTTCGGCCGGCCGGATTCGGAGGTGCCCCGCACTCAGTCCGAATTTGTCCGTCAGTTGCGTGCCCGGATGAAACGTCCGGATGGTCTCGGGAACCGTATCGAAAAAACTGATCCGGAACGGACGCTCGTGGGCGGGGTCGAAGAGATCCAGGATCTCGCCCCGGAGTGCGAATTGTCCGGGCTCCTCGACCAGGTCGGTTTGCTGGTAGCCGGAAGCACGGAGCGTGCGGCGGAGATCCTCGCGGGACCCGGCATCGCGGTCGACTTCGAGGAGGATTCCTCGCCTGGTATACGCGTCCGGAGGGATGGTTGGCTGGCACCACGATTCGGTCGTTGCGAGGAGGATTACCGAAGCGTTCCGTTCCGCGAGAAGAGAGAGCGCGTGAAGGCGGTCGATTCGCTGGGTGATCGAGGAGGAGATCGGTGAGTACGGGGACTGCTCCCAGGCGACCCAGCGGGCAAGCTCGATTCGGGTGCCCCGGGCGGCGTGTTCGGCCTCGATCAGGCTTTCGAGCGCCGAAGAAATGTTCTCCATCATTCCGGACTCCGGAAAGCAAAGCATTTGAATCGAACCCGGACGGGTGGATGCGTGCTTCAGGACCTCGAACGCTTGGGCAAGCGGAGAGGAGAATTTTATCTCTTCGGGGCCGGGGGCCATTGACTCACCCTTTCTTTATCAAGTACCTTCTGCAACAGATGGATCGGAAACGAATTTTGCCTTTTGAGCTCAAAACAACCCAGTTCACCCAAGCGGTGAATAATCTGTGGGTTGCCTTGCTCGTGGTGCTCCCCGTGTTTGTGGGGGAGCGGGTCCGGTCCTTGCCGTATTTAATCGCGATTCTTCCGATGATGATAGTGTTTTTGTCATTCTTTCTGACCACACGGAACTCAATCAGGAAGGATGAGAATGACGGGATTTAGACCGGCCCTGAAATACGTTCGCGTGGGAGTTTCTTGCTGCGGGGATGACTGGATCCAGACCGAGTCGAGTCGCTATGATCTCGAGCGGCTCGGATGTGTTCCCGCCATTCGCCCGGAAGAAGCGAATTTGCTCGTGATTCAGGGATTCATGAATGGAATGCTCCGGGAAGAGGCCGAGCGCTTTTATCGCGAGATGCCCGAGCCCCGATTTGTCATGGCGCTCGGAACCTGCGCCTGCGGTGGCGGTTTGTTTCCGGCCGAAGGATCCGGAGCAGAGATTCCGGTCGACGTGTATGTGACAGGTTGTCCGCCCCGACCGGAAGCGATCATGAATGGCGTGATCTCTCTTCGGGAGGTACGCAAGTGATTCAAGAAACGCTCGAAATGGGACCCATCCACCCGTGGTTGCCCGGACCGATGAAGGTTCGGTTGGGTATGATCGGAGATCGGATCGCGAGCATCGAGACCGGGTTCGGGTTCGCCGCACGCGAGATCGAGAAGCGGGTTTGCGGGCGCACTCTGGAGATGGCCCCCTTTCATTCCGGCCGGATCGAGCCGGAGAGCGCTTTTTTGCTCGATCGCTTGTTCGGTGAGGCGGCCGAACGGATTCTCGGAGTTCAAGTGCCCGCCCGGGCGGCTTGGATCCGCGACATTTGCTTCGAGTTGAGCGAGTTCGGAGCGCAGCTGAAGTTTCTTGCCCGCATGGCATCGCGAATGGGTCTGGGTGTTTTGTATCATTCCATCCTGAAGCAGCGGGAGTCCCTTTTGGACCTGGTCGAGCTTTTGACCGGTTCTCGGTACGGATACAATTACATCCGTGCCGGAGGCGCACGCTATGATCTCACCGATGGGTTTCAGGAGCGCCTGGACGCGTGGATGAGAGGATTTCTGGCGGATCATGACCAGATCTACGAGCTTTTTTGCTGGACTCATCCGTTTCAGAACAGGCTGAAGTCGATGGGGTTGGTGGTCGACTCGGGTGATTTCGGGTATGTGAGTGAGGCCGCGGCCGAGAACACCCGATTCGGTCGGGTGAGCCATGTGGAATCCCGTCTTCTGCATGCCCTCGGATCATGCAAAGAGATCTGCACTGAACTCAGGATGCTTCTCGACTCGCCCGTGAAGGGCGCGTTCTTCGAGCGGGTCCCGGATGCTCCGGCCGCCGGCCGGGCTCGTGCCGAGATCGACACGATTCGCGGCTCGTGGTCGTTCGATCTCGAGCTCGATCAGAAGCAAAGAGTCGGCGCCCTGGCGGTCACCACTCCTTCGGATCGCATCCGGAACGCCATTTTGCCCGCGCTTGAGGGTGAGTCGATCGAGGATCTGCCGCTGATCCTCGAGAGCCTTTCCCTTTCGATTCCGGAGATCGACCGATGATGGAGTGGGTTCTGTCGGCCATTTCGATTTTTCCCTTGTCGTTTTTGATGTTCGCGCTGAGCGAGCGGATGATCGCTCGCCATGAGTCGCGGGTCGGAAAACACATCGGGATCGCCGGCTATGTCTGGCAAACCTGGATCGACACCCGGGTCGATCTGACAAGGCTTGAGGGGCGGATTTGGGCGTTGTTTTTGTTCCAGTTGTCGATCGTGTTCCTTTACGGGATCGATGCCGAATATCTGGTGTTTCCGTATCTTGCGACGAACGGATTTCTTCTGGCGATGCTTTCGCCATCCCACGGTGAAGTCCTGAAGAAAATCACGTTCGATCGCGAGCAGGTGGCCTTTTCTGCCGCAAGCGCTATGGCGGCCCTGTGTCTGCTCGGGGCGTTCACGCTTTCAGGAACCGCGAACCTGAGAGCGATCGAGTTTCATTTCGGGCATCTTTTTTTTGTGATCCCCTTCCAGCTCGCCGGAATGATCTTGTTCGGAGAACATCCCTTCGCGGGGTTTCTCGAAAAGCGCACTTGGATCGAATCCGCGCGGTTTTACGCATGGAGCATGGTGACCGCTCGGGTATTCCTCGGGGGCGGCTCGGTTTTTTTTGATTTTCATCTGAAGGCGGCCGTCCTGTATCTCGCCTTTCGTCTGCTCGGGGCGTATTTTCCGGCATTCCGCCAGAAGGATTTTCTCAGAATCGTGGTTCTGTACGGGTTTCCGCTGACGGGAATTCTCTGGTTGGTGGTCATGATGGTGAACGCCTGGTTCAACGGAGGGGTTTAGAGTGATGAAACGCGTGATCGGGCATTTTTTGAATCACGATGGGGCCAGAAAGGTAGACACCGAGTTTTACCCCGATCCGGTTTCTTCGCGGAGCAAGGATGATTTTCCGGCCCGGGCGCGGGGTCTGGTCTTCAACGAGATCGAAAAATGCACCGCCTGTGGCGACTGCCAGAAAGTCTGTCCCACCGCTTGCATCACGGTTGAGTCCGTGGAGCGGGAGCGGAACAACCGTCCTTGGGTGTCGAAGTTCGACATTGATTTCTCGAACTGTGTTTTTTGCGGATTTTGCGTCGAAGTGTGCGAGCCGAATTCGTTGGTGCAGACCAAGGAAGTCCAGGCGGCCGTGTTCGATGCCCGGGACCTGATCACGGATTTCGGAAGGGGGCCCCTGTGACCGCTGTCTTCGATTTGTTGCTTCTGGCGGGAGTCTCGGTTTGTTTCTCGATCCGGAATCTGTATCAAGGTATGGTGATTTTCTCGCTCGGGCTGGTGTTCCTGTTTCAGGCCCGGCGATCCCGTCTCCTGACCGGATGGTCTCCCGCGCCCCTGCCTCTCGGCCGGAGAATCCGGGCGGCCGTGTGCGCGGTCCTGCTCGCAGGAGGGGCTGCCCCCCTTTTGACCGAATCGGTAGTGCCCGGGGTGGATGCGCCGACGGAGGATTTGCTGTTTCCGGTCGTGGTATCGGTGATCCTGTTGTCCGGTATGCTTTTGCTCGGACTCGGGGTGGAGAGGCGGAAACGATGATCCACGCGGGCTTGGTTTTGTTCGCATTCTCGCTCTATCTTGCCTTCCTTAGCGAAGATGCGATCGAGTTCGGAGTCGCTCTCTTGCGGGTAGCGTTCACGGTTTTGCTTCTGGTGTTTTTCTCTTTGGAAGATCAAGCCGTGCTGGAGGGGGCGGTGTTGGCGTATTCCATTCTTGTTTTGGCGTTTCTGGCGTTGATCCGGAATGAAGTTCAGGTGGACCATGATCCATCTTGAGCTCACCCGCTTCGACCAGACGGCGGTTCTTCTGATTCTGGTGAGTGCTCTTGCGCTGATCCGGGAGCGACGGGTTCTTCCGTTCGGAATGGTTCTTCTCGGTGCCCTGGTTCAGGGCCAGATTGTGATGATTCTGCTGGCTGCCCTGACCGCTTGGCACCGCCTTGATCGCGCGGCGTCGCGGTGGATTCAGCTCAAGGATCTTGCGGGGGTTTTTTTGGTCATGGCCGCGTCGATGTCAGCCGATGCGCTGCAGGCCTTTTTTCTGCTGACCGGCGTGTTCCTGATCACCGTGAATCTCGGAGGCGGAATGCTAGGCCCCTTGCCGGCGCTTCTTTTGCTTCGTCAGGCTCACCCGAACCCTGAGTTTTTCGAGGTTGTTCTCGGGGCGGGCGCCTCGTACTGGTTGGTTGCCGAGATTTTGCGTTTCACGAAGTCCAAGCACGAGGGACAGATTCTGGCCTGGCTCGAGGCGCTTAGTGCGATCGCGATTCTTGCAAGCTTTCGTGGTGAGGCCGAGAGAATCGCGGATGAGCCCCTCTATCTCGGAATCGTGTGCGCGGGTGTCGCATTGGTTCTTTCTCTGGCATTCTGGAAGCGAATTCGAACCCTCGGGTTTTGGTCTTTCCGGATTTCAGGTCGGATTGCTGTAGCGAATGGTTTGCTCGCGGGAAGGGCTTGGGTATCGGGGGCAGATCGTCTGACTTCGGATCAGCCCTTGGCGCAGGACCCGGATTTTCGCGTTGCGATCGATTCACTGATTTATTGGGTTTTCGGAATTGTCTTGTTTTTCGGCTTGCTGATTCTGCTGTCCGGAGGAGGATTCATCCATGATCTTTGAGTGGAGCATTCCCGGTCTGGCAGTGGCGGCGTCTTGGGCGCTCAGTGTTTCGGATGCAGCCGTGGTTCAAGCGGCTCTTGGATTCCTCGTCTTCAGCTCGACCTCGGTTTCGGCGAGTCTTCTGCTCCTCCTTGCGATTCAGATTCTTGCGTTCATCCGGCTCTGCACGGGCACAAGGCGCGAACGGCAGACCATCGCCTTGCGTTGGTTCTCGCTCGTGCTTTTCGGGATGTTTCTCGCTCTTTTTGGTTCGGCGGTCGGTGACAATTCTGAAGGCCGAGGCATGCTCATCGCCGGGCTTCTTTTGATGGTGCCCAATGGGGTGACGGCGTTCTTTTTCGGCGACTTTTTGGAGCGTCAGACGCTGAAGTCCTATTTGGGATCGGTTCTGATCCCCGCTTTTGTCGCGATCGACATTCTTTTGAAGATCAAGGGCCAGGCAAAAAGCGATTTCGGTCAGGTGTTTGAATGGGGGCTGATGATCCTCGGGGGCTCGACCCTGATCTTTTCGAGTCTGCTTGCATTCTTGCGCCTGGGAATCCGCGCGGTGCTGATTCATTGGTCGCAAGCGTGGATCGGCCTTGCGCTTTTTTTGCTACCGTTTGATTTCGAATCGATTTCGCCCGTCGCGATCCCTGCGATCGCCATTTTTGCGGTGAGCTCGGTCTCCTTGCTCGGTCTTGCGGCACAGCTCGGGCAACGACCGTTTGCGTTTGCGCGGGCCGCGGCATTCGGATTGCCCGGTTTGATCGGATTCGTCGCGATCGATGCGGCGATTCGGATTCCCCTCTCGGCCGATCCGTGGTTTGCGGTTCCTGTGTTCGCGGGACAGCTCTTGTTGATCATGACCATGCTTTCCTGCAAGACCTGGCCGGTTTCCTCGCCCGATCGACGAATCTGGGTTCGGTTTTGGACGATCACAGCGGTCCAGATTGCCGCGGGGTGCGCTCTCTACTGGCTTGCGCAGGGAGGAGTCCGATGATCCTGATGCATTTTTTTCCGGAACTGCTGATCTCGCTCTGTCTTCTCGGTTCGCTGATCCTGCTGAGCCTTAGGGTGTTGAGCCAGGGACAGCTCCCTGTGGCGGTTTCGGCGGTGTCGCTCGCCGGGCTTGTCTACTTCGGTTCTCGAGCCGATCTTGAGTTTTTCGAATCGGTTATTCCGATGCTTCGTTCGGATTCTCTCTCTTATTTCGGGCGGCTCTTGTCACTTTTGATGGTGTCGGTCTTTGCTCCGGGGGCGTACTTCCACCCCGGGCTTCGTGTCAGGGACAAGCATCAGGCGACTCTGTTTTTGCTCTTTCTTTCTCTGTTCACGAACGCCTTGTTCTTGAGTCAGAGTCTTGTTTTGTTTTTGGGGGCCGCCGTTGGAATCCATTATTGCGCCTTGCATTTGATCCGGATCGAGTCCGGGGGAGCCAGCGCCTGGACGCGTGTCTTTCGTGTGAAGTCGGTGACCACGGGAGTGTGGCTCTGTTTGGGCTTGGTCGCTTTTTTGGTATCGGCTCATCTGTTCGGCGGAGTGTTTTTTGATTCCTGGATCGAAGGGATTCGGAGTGGACAGGGGGATTGGAGCCGGGTGGTGTTCCTCGGGCTTTTGATTCTGATGGGAATGCTTCCGCTGGTCGGAATGCGGTCGATCGGAAAGGCGCCCTATTCGCTCGGGATTTTTTCGTTCGGAACCTTTTTGATTCTTGGAGTCTTTTGGTTTCGGATCGGAGTGCCCTCGCTCCAAGCGAGCGAGGCACTGCCCGTGCCCACCGCGCGGTGGATGCTTTCTTTGCTCTTTGGAGCGATCGCCCTACGGTCCGTTGTGTCTGCATTCAGGACCCGCGACCCTGATTCCTGGATCTCGGCGGTCTTTCCGGTTCTGGTCGGACTGGGGCTTTTCACAGTTCTCCTTCCTTCTGATCAGTCGCTCCCCGCGTTCCAGCGGGTGGCTCTTGCGGCTCTTCTGACGATCTCTTTGGTTTCGCGGGTGTTTTTGGATCCAGGATTCCGCCTGAAGTGGATGGCCGTGTTTTCGTTGTTCGCCGTATTCGGAGCGCCTCCGCTTTTTTTGGGGGAACAGTGGTTCAAAATGACGAGAGAGCTGATTCGGGCAGGAGATGTCATCCCGGGCATCATGGCCATGGTGCTCTGGTTCGGTCTTGCGGTCGCGACAATTCAAATCATTGGCAAGGTTCTTCAGGGGCGGATTTCGAAGGACCAAATCCGAAAACCTGATTCGGGAGAACTGTTTTTCTTGATCGTGTATCTGCTCGGGACGGCCGCACTCATGCTGTTCCAGGGGCCCTTGATTTCTCTTTTAAATCAGCATCCTCTCGCGAATTTGTGGTAAGGTTCCCCTAAGCAATTCAGAAAGGAAAAGCATATGGAATACCTTCCCGTGCTGGTCATGATGGCTGCGGGGGTGTGCATCGGCGGCGCAGTCCTGATCCTGACCACCTGGCTTGGCCCGAAGCTGCCCAACAAAACAAAAGACCAACCCGCAGAGTGCGGGATTCCGGTAAACGAGATGGCGCGAAAGCAACGCGTGTCCATTCGCTTTTATCTCGTGGCGATCCTTTTTTTGCTCTTCGACGTTGAGACGGTGTTCTTTTATCCGTGGGCCGTCGCGTATCGAAAGTTCCTCGAAGGAGGAGCCTTCATTCTGTTCGAGATGCTGGCCTTCGTGCTGGTTCTTCTGGTCGGTTATATTTATGTGCTCCGCAAAGGGGCGCTGGAATGGGAGTAAGACATGGGCAAGGACGGATCCTCTGATTTTTTTACGACCCGTTTTGAGGACGTGGTGAATTGGGCCCGAAAAAACTCCCTCTTCCCCCTTCCCTTCGGGACAAGCTGTTGCGGAATCGAGCTGATGTCGACACTGGCCTCGGGCTACGACATGGCCCGCTTCGGTGCCGAGGTGGTGCGGTTTTCGCCGCGGCAGAGCGATCTTTTGATCGTCGCCGGGATCGTGAACCTCAAGATGGCGCCGGTTCTCCGGAACATTTATGACCAGATGGCCGATCCGAAGTGGGTGATCTCGATGGGCGCATGCGCCTCCTCGGGCGGAATCTTCAACGTATATAGCGTCACCCAAGGGATCGACACGGTGGTGCCGGTCGATGTGTATGTGCCCGGGTGTCCGCCCGCTCCCGAAGGGCTCCTGAATGCGCTTTTGCGCCTCGAAGAACGAATCGCAAACGGCGAGACCCATTCCCAGCGCCGGATCCGCGCCCAGAAAGAAGGCCGCCCATGAACGTCCAGACTCCGGTCAAAACCATTTACGGGAACTGGGGCGAGAAGTTCGCATCCCAATGGAGCGGGTTCGTCGAGCATCTTCAGACCGCCCATGCGAAGTCGCTCGAAGAGATTCACCTCCCCGCGACCCATATGGTCGACATTCCCACCGCATACGTTTCGAAAGAAGGCATGCAAGAGGTGCTTCGCTCGCTGAAGGAGGCGCTCGGGTTCTCGTTTCTGACCGATTATACGGCATCGGACGAAGGCGGAGAAAAGCGCTTTCAGCTCATTCTGCATCTGATGAGCCCGCAGACGAAGGCAAGGGTTCGGATTAAAATCCGCATCGCGGAATCCGAGACGGTTCCGACCCTGATTCCTCTTTGGGAAGGGGCGAATTGGGCCGAGCGCGAGATCTTCGACATGTTCGGAATCCGCTTTGAGGGGCACCCTGATCTTCGTCGCATCCTGATGGATGTGCGCTGGGAAGGTCATCCTCTCCGAAAAGACTACCCGCTTCGCGGGTATCAGGTGTTTCTTACTCCCGAACCTCTCGATCCGGAGCTGTTCAAATGAAAACCGAAAACTCAAAAGGCCTGCAAACCGACCTTCCGCTCGATGTCGCCCGCTGGGGCGTTCCGGCCACCTTCGATGTGACGCTAAAGCGCGACAGCGATGATGTGTTTGAGGACTCGCGCGTGCTTGTGAACATCGGTCCGACACACCCGGCGATGCACGGAGCCTTCCGGTGCATGGCCAAGCTGAACGGCGAGACCATCGAGAAGTCCTTTTGCGAGTTCGGGTACACCCATCGCGCCAAAGAAAAACTGGGCGAGAATCGCACTTATCACCAGTTCGTGGTCTACACCGATCGCCTGAACTACTGCTCGGCCTTGATCAACAACGTCACCTACGCCATGTCTGTCGAGCGCCTGATGGGAATTGAGGTCCCCGAGCGCGCGGTATGGATTCGCATGATGTGCGCCGAGCTTGCGCGCGTGATCGACCATCTGATTTGCGTCGGGATCAGCGCCGTCGACCTGGGTGCGTTTTCGTACTTTCTGTACGGCTACCACCAGCGCGAGCGGGCCTACACGCTCATCGAAAAACTCTGTGGCGCACGCCTGACCACCTCGTACACCCGCATCGGCGGCCTCATGGCCGATGCTCCCGAGGGCTGGGAGCGCGAGCTGAAGGAATGGGTGAAAGAGACCCGCGAAGTCGTGAACGAGATGGACCGTCTCCTGACCGAGAACCGAATCTGGCTCAAGCGGACCAAGGGCGTGTCGATCTTCAATAAAGAGGACTGCCTTCGATACAGCTTCACGGGTCCGAACGCCCGCGCTGCCGGTGTCGACATCGATCTTCGTCGCGATCAGCCGTGCATGTTCTACGATCGGGTCGATTTTGATGTGCCGGTCGCCCAGAACGGCGACGTGTTCGACCGGTATTATGTGCGGCTCGAAGAGATCCGCCAGAGCTTGAACATTCTGACCCAATGCGCAGACCGGATCAAAAAGGGGCCGATCTGGTCTGAAGACAAGCGCACGCGGATTCCCGATAAAGAGGTGGTTTACAACACGATGGAAGGCCTGATCCATCACTTCAAATTCTTCATGACCGGGTTCAACGTTCCTGCCGGTGAGGCGTACACGCCCTTCGAAGCCGCAAATGGTGAGCTCGGGTTTTACATCATGAGCCGCGGAGGGCCCATGGCCCATCGGATGCGGATCCGCGGGCCTTCGTTCTGGCACTATCAGGGGCTGGATCCGATGGTGAAGGGCGGATTCATCGCAGACCTCGTGGCCGCCCTCGGCAGCATCAATGTCATTGCAGGGGAGCTCGATCGATAATGGAAAAGCATCTTTCTGACCGGTTCTACGGAGCCATGAGCAAGCTCGAGCCACGGTATCCGAATAAAAAGGCGCTCATTCTTCCCGCGCTTCATCAGGCGCAAAAAGAATACGGCTGGCTTCCCAAAGAGGTGCTTGCCGAGGTTGCCGAGTACATCGGAGTCCATGAAGCGCAGATTCGCGAGGTCGCGAGCTTTTACACCATGTACAACCTGAAGCCCGTGGGCAAAACCCATTTGAAGCTTTGCACGAACGTGGCCTGCTGTCTTCGCGGCGCTGACGATTTGATGGAGTACGCCGAAAAGAAGCTCGGCGTGAAATGTGGCGAGACGACTCCGGACGGACTGTTCACGCTCTCCGAAGAAGAATGCCTCGGGGCCTGCACGACGGCTCCGGTGATGATGGCGAATGACGAGTATGTCGAGAACCTCGACATCCGGGCCTTGAACGAGCTCATTGAGAAGGTGAAGCATGAGCGCTGAAACGCAAACCCTGTTTGTCCAGCATTTCTGGAACGATTCCAACCGCACGCTCGATTACTACGTGAAGCGCATGAACGGCTATGAGTCGGCAAAAAAAGTCATTGCGACCATGACGCCGGACCAGGTCATCGAGGAAGTGAAGAAAGCGAACATCCGCGGACGCGGGGGCGCGGGGTTCCCGATGGGAATGAAGTGGGGCTTCATTCCAAAGAACTCCGAGAAGCCCAAATACCTCGTGTGCAACGCCGATGAATCCGAGCCGGGAACCTGCAAGGACCGGCAGATCATCCGCTATACGCCGCATTTGCTGATCGAGGGTCTCATCATCGGCTCGTACGCGATCGGGTGCCATCATTCGTATGTGTACATCCGCGGCGAGTATGTGCGTGAGGCGGAGCTCTTGAATGCGGCGATCGAAGAAGCCTACAAAAACGGCTATCTCGGCAAAAACGTGTTCGGTTCGGGCTTTGATCTCGACATCACCGTGCATCGGGGTGCCGGCGCTTACATTTGCGGCGAAGAGACGGGCCTTCTGAACTCGCTCGAAGGAAAGCGCGGCGAGCCCCGCGTGAAGCCGCCGTTCCCGGCCGTTTCGGGTGCGTTTTCGTGTCCGACGGCGGTGAACAACGTCGAGTCGATCGCGAATGTTCCGCACATCATCCGCCTGGGCGGCGAGGAGTTCGCGAAGCTCGGAAAAATCGACAAGTCCGGCGGAACCCGCCTCATCTCGCTCTCGGGGCACGTGAACAAGCCCGGAGTGTATGAGGCGCTCGCCGGTTCGATGACCGTGCGCCAGATCATCGAGGATTTCGGCGGCGGCGTCTGGAAGGGCAAGCGCCTGAAGGCCGTGATCCCGGGCGGCTCATCGTCGCCCGTGCTCACCGCGGACGAGATCGACGTGGTCTACGATGTCGAACCCCTGATGAAGATCGGCACGATGATGGGCTCTGCCGCCGTCATGGTCATCGACGAAGACACCGACATGGTGAAGCTCCTGCTCCGGATCACGAAATTCTACGCGCATGAGTCGTGCGGGCAGTGCACGCCCTGCCGCGAGGGTTGCCACTGGATGGAGTCGATTCTTCATAAGATTTTGCACGGGGAGGCGAAGCCTTCGGACATCGACCTGTTGGTCGATGTGGCCGGGAACATCGGAGGAAAAACCTTGTGCGCGCTCGGAGATGCGGCCGCGATGCCGGTCCAGAGCTTCGTGAAGAAGTTCCGGAGCGAGTTCGAGGCGTATGTGAAGGGACAAAAGAGCCATGCCTAAATGCACGATTGACGGAAAAGAAGTCGAGTTTTCGCCGGGCGAGAACCTGGTCAAGGTCGCCAAGCGCGCCGGGGTCGAAATCCCCGTGTTTTGTTATCATCCGGGGCTTTCGGTCGTCGCCCAGTGCCGCATGTGTTACGTCGAGGTCGAGAAAATGCCGAAACTCCAGACGGCGTGCTCGACGATGGCAGTCGAGGGAATGGTCGTGAAGACCCAATCCGAGGCGGTGAAGAAAGGCCGCGCGGGAACGATGGAGTTCCTGCTTTTGAATCATCCGCTCGATTGCCCGATTTGCGACAAGGCCGGAGAATGCGACCTGCAGGACAACTCCTACGGCCACGGCGGCGCCTACATGCGCCACAGTGAGGAACGCCGGACCTACGTCGATGTGGACATGGGGCCCGTGATTCAAAAGAACATGAATCGCTGCATTCACTGCACGCGTTGCATCCGCTTCGGGGACGAAGTCGCAGGAATCCATGAAATGGTCGCGATCCAGCGCGGGAACAACATCGACATCACGACCATCGACGGGAAGCAACTCAAGACCGAATACGCCGGGAATTACTCGGACATTTGCCCGACCGGGTCCCTGACCCTGAAGGACTTCCGCTTCAAAAAACGCGCGTGGATGCTGAAGAAAACTCCGACCATCTGCGAGGGATGCTCGAAGGGCTGCAACATGGAAGTCCAGCACGAGGGCAATGTGGTGTACCGCTGCGTGCCTCGCGAGAACCTCGAGATCAACCAGTATTGGATGTGCGACGAGGGCCGGTTCAATTACCGCTACACCCAAGACGAGAGCCGCGTGCTCGTGCCGATGAAGAAGAGCGGCGGTTCGTGGCTCGTTTCGGAGTGGGATTCGGTTCTTTCGGAACTGCGGGCGGACCTCTCGGCAAAAGAGGTGGTGTGCCTCGTCGGCTCCGACCTGACGAACGAAGAGATGTCGGCCATTCGCGAGACCATGGGGACGATCGCAAAGAGCGCGAAGCTCATGAGCTTCGGGACTCCCGGAATCGGAACGGCCTCCCAGGACGGGCCGGCCGACACCATTCTGAAAATGAAGAGCAAGACCGCGAACCTGAACGGGGCCGAGAAGGCCGGATTTGCGCCGGTCACTGGAGCAGTTCGGGCCGAGGTGGTCGTGGTGTTCCGGGGCGGCCGGGCCGAGCTTCCCAAAATCGAGGCCTCGCGCGTGTATGGCGCCGGAGTGTTTTTGGAGCGTGACCGGGGCGCGCTGACGGCCATTCTTCCGGGTCTCAGCTTTCTTGAAAAAGACGGAACCATCGTGAACCACCAGGGCAAAGAGCAACGCCTGCAGAAGGCGATCACTCCCCGCGGACGGTGCAAATCGACGGGCGAGATGCTGATGCTTCTTTTGAATCAAAAGGCGGTGTCGGCATGAGCCAGATCGAACTGACCCTGATGTTCATCAAGATCGGGCTGGTGTTGATGGGGCTTCTTCTGACCGTACCCCTCATGCTGTTCGTCGAGCGGCGGGGTTCGGCCCTCATGCAGAACCGGCTCGGCCCGAACCGCATGGGCCCCTTCGGGCTCTTTCAGGCGGCCTGCGATGTGATCAAGTTCATCTTCAAAGAGGACCGCGCCCCCGGGCACGTGAATGCCTTTTATTACACGCTCGCTCCGTGGATCGCCGTGATCCCGGCCTTCATGACCTTCGCGGTGATCCCCTTTGCGGGATCGCTCACCTTCGACGGTACTACCACGCACTTCCAGGTCGCGAATCTCGATGTCGGAGTGTTGTATTGCTTCTCGATCGCTTCGCTCGGCGTGTACGGCATCATCATGGCCGGATGGGCCTCGAACAACCACTACTCCCTGCTCGGGAGCCTCCGGAGCTCGGCCCAGATGATCAGCTACGAGCTGACCCTTGGGCTCTCGATCGTGGGAATCATCATGATCTTCGGATCGATCAAGCTTGGCGACATCGCCGCAGGTCAGGGCGAGGTGCTCTTGCAGCTCGGACCCCTTTCGATTCCGAAGTGGGGCATGTTCCTGCAACCGGTCGGGTTTGTGCTCTTCGTGATTTCGGTGTTCGCCGAGACGAATCGCCTCCCCTTCGATCTTCCCGAGGGAGAGTCCGAGCTGATCGCCGGGTATCACCTCGAATACGGCTCGATGCGCTTCGCCCTCTTCATGATGGCGGAATTCGTGAACATGGCCGTCGCCTCGGGGCTCATCACGACCCTTTTTTGCGGAGGCTGGCAGATGCTTCCGTTCTTCGGGCATCTGGTCGATCTGATCCACGGGTTCGGGTTCATCGAAAACCGCGGCCTGATCGAAGTGTTGCTTCAGGCGGTATCGTTTTTGCTGAAGGTCGCCTTCTGGATGTGGTTCTTTGTCTGGGTTCGCTGGACGATTCCGCGCTTTCGCTTCGACCAGCTCATGAATCTGGGCTGGAAGGTGCTGTTTCCGCTCGGGCTCGTGAACGTGCTCGTGACCGGATATCTCGTCTACAAAGGAGTGCTCTGACATGTTGGCGCAACGAAAACCGGGCTTTCTGAACCGGCTCTACCTCATCGAGATCTTCCGGGGGCTGTTCATCACCCTGAAGAACTTCCTCTTCCATAAAAAGGTGACGATCCAGTTCCCCGAGCAGAGGCGCGATTACTCGCCCCGCTATCGCGGTCAGCACTACATCAAGGCTGTGAACGGCGTCGAGAACTGTACTGCCTGCATGCTGTGCCCGACCGTTTGCCCCGCCGAGTGCATTCACATCGTGGCCGGCGAGCGCGAGGACAAAGAGAAGTATCCGGTCAAGTTCGAGATCGACTCGCTCCGCTGCTGTTTTTGCGGAATGTGCGAAGAGGCGTGTCCGAAAGACGCGATCAAGCTCTCGAACATCTACGAGATGAGCCAGCAGAACCGCACCGTCTACGAAAAGGACTTCCTTTTGGAGCAGAGGGGGAACAAGTGATGGATTACCGTCTGCTTGCGTTCTTCATCTTTTCGACGATCGCCGTGCTGGGGTCGCTGATGGTGGTCTTGAAGAAGAACCCCGTCGCCTCGGCGTTCTCGCTCGTGATCGTGTTCTTTTCGTTCGCGGGACTCTACGCGCTCATGGCGGCCCATCTGGTCGCGGCCTTGCAAATTCTGGTTTATACCGGCGCCATCATGGTTCTGTTCGTGTTTGTGATCATGCTCCTGAACCAGGACAACCCGGTCGAGGACCTGCGCGCATCGAGCGGGGTCTTCAAGGGATTCGCCGCACTCTGCACCGGTGCGCTCGCGTATTTTCTGATTCGTGTCGCCTTGCTCGCCCGCGAGGTGACCCCGCGCGGAAGCCTGAACGACGAAAAAATCGAGGAGCTCGGCGGGAATGTGCGGGTGATCTCGGAGTCGCTGTTCTCGGATCATCTGTTCCAGTTCGAACTGACCTCGTTTTTGCTTTTGGGTGCGATTGTCGGCACCATCGCGCTCGCCAAGCGCAAGACCGTCAAAGGAGAGGCCGGAACATGATTGCGTTCGAACCCTGGATGATGCTCGTGGTTTCGGTCCTGATTTTTTGCATCGGCCTCTTCGGTCTGATCGTGCGGAAGAACCTGCTCGTGATGCTGATGTGTGTGGAGCTCATGCTGAATGGCGCGAATCTGAGCTTTGTCGCGTTTTCGAAGATGCACCAGCTGATCGAGGGGCACCTTTCGGTCCTGTTCGTCATGACGGTCGCGGCGGCCGAGTCGGCGGTGGGCCTCGGGCTCGTGATCGCACTCTTCCGTACGCTCCGAACGGTCGATTCGGATCAAATCCAACTTTTGAGGGACTGAGCGATGCTGATCACGCTTCTGGTTTTTTTGCCGCTTTTCGGGTTTCTGGTGAACGGGGCGATCGCCTTGGGCAGCAAGGCTGATTCCAAGCATCCGCCCGCGGTGCTGACGGGCGCGATCGCCACTCTGGCCATGGCGGGTTCGTTCGTTCTTGCGCTCGTGCTGAATGCAAAGCTTCGCGCTCTGGGCGGCGAGCCCATGGCGATCGAAGAGAGCTTGTTTTCGTGGATCCGACTCGGAACCCACTCGGTCGATTTCGGATTCCGGTTTGACCGTCTGAGCGCGGCCTTCACGCTCGTGATCACCGGCGTGGGTTCGCTCATCCATTTGTATTCGATCGGCTACATGTCGCACGATTCGGGTGTTGCGCGCTATTTCGCGTACCTGAATTTGTTTTGCTTCATGATGCTGAATCTGGTTCTCGGCCAGACCCTTCCGCATGTGTTCCTGGGCTGGGAAGGGGTCGGGCTTGCAAGTTATCTTTTGATCGGCTTTTGGTTCCGCGACGGCGAGAAGGTCCGGGCCGGGCAAAAAGCGTTCGTCATGAACCGCATTGGCGACCTCGGGTTTCTGCTCGCCATGTTTGTCGGCTTCCATGCCGTGGGCACCCTCGATGCCGTTGCTCTGGGGCAGTCCGTGATGGCGCCAAAATTGGCGATGCTCTTCGGGGTTTTGATTTTTCTTGCCTGTACCGGAAAATCCGCCCAGCTTCCTCTCTTCACCTGGCTGCCGGACGCGATGGCCGGTCCGACCCCGGTATCGGCCCTGATTCACGCCGCGACCATGGTCACGAGCGGAGTTTATCTGCTGGCGCGGCTCCAGCCGGTGATTGCCGGTTCGCCAGCGACGATCGCCCTGATCGGCGGCGTTGGCGCGGCCACGGCCCTCATCGCCGCGATTCTCGCGTGCTTTCAGAGCGACATCAAAAAGATCCTGGCCTACTCGACGATTTCGCAGCTCGGATTCATGTTCGCGGCCTGCGGCGTGGGTGCCTTCGAAAGCGGAGTGTTCCACGTGATGACCCACGCGTTCTTCAAGGCGCTTTTGTTCTTGGGCGCGGGGAGCGTGATCCATGCTCTTTCGGGGAATCAGGACATTTTTAGGATGGGCGGGCTCAGGAAGTCCCTTCCCTTCACCTTCTGGACGTTTTCGGCCGGCTGGGCCGCGATCCTCGGGCTTCCGCCCTTCAGCGGGTTCTTTTCGAAGGACGAGATCATCCACGATGCCTTGGTCTCGCGCCACGGCAGTCTGGTGCTCTCGGGGGTGCTCTTGTTCTCGGCGCTCCTGACCGCGTTTTACATGACCCGTCTGTATGTGCTCGTGTTCTTCGGGGATTCCCGCCTGAGCGCCAAAGAAAAGGCCCATGTGCATGAGTCCCCGTTCGTGATGACGATTCCGCTGATGGTTCTGGCGGGCGCATCGCTTGCCGGCGGTTGGTTCGGGGCTCCGGTCGAGCTCGCCTCGTACGAAAAAGCCGTAAGGGCGCCCGCATCCGCCCATACCCTTGTGATGGTGCTCAGCGTGGCGGCCGCCCTGATCGGAGCGTTTGTGGCCCGTGCGCGATATTCGCGGAATACCGATTCCGAACCCGTGCTCGATCCGTTCCGGATCGACCGCTTTTACGGGCAGGTCTTCGGGCGTGGCGTATACCGATTGTCGGATGCGATCGGACGGGTGCTCGAAGAGACGCTGGTTCAGGGGTTTTTGCGCGGAACCGCCGCAATCGTGGATTTGTCAGGCAACCTGATTCGAACCGTGCAAACCGGTTCCGCCCAAACCTACTTGTTGATGATGGTGCTGGCGGTGGCGGCCGTGGTGTCGTGGATCTTTTTTGGAGTGACCGGATATGGAAAGTTCTAGTTCCCTGAGCTTCTTGTTGACCGTTCCCCTGATGGGGGCCTTGATCTCGCTCCTCGTGCCGAAGGCCTCGCAAAGGTTGTATGCGATCTTCGGGAGCGTGCTGTTTCTGGGCCTGACCGTGTACGAAACGGCGTCGCTTCTGTTTTGCAAGAGCGCCGAAGAGGCCGCGCGGCTTGCGATCGAGCACCGGCTCGACTGGGTTCCCGATCTCGGACTGAGCCTCTCGCTCCGGCTCGATTCGGTTTCGGTTTGGTTTGTCGTTTTGAATGCGCTCGTGGCGGTACTCGCGTTCTCGACCCGTGGAATCTGGTACCGGAAGAGCCCGGGACTGTTCACGGGGCTCGGGTTTTTCTTGCTCTTCGCCCTGAATGCCGCGTTTTTGAGCAATGACCTGATCGCCTTTTATCTCGCCTACGAGTCGGTGTTCATCCCGATGATCTTCATGGTCGGAATCTGGGGCGTGCGCCAGAAGGCCGCCTCGGTGTTTCGTTTTTTCTTGATGAGCTTTTTCGGGTCGATCCTGATGTTGGTTTCGATCTTTTATTTGGTGCGCGAGGGCGCGGTGTCGGGAGCGGGCTACTCTTCGCATCTTTCGGATTTGATTCGGGTCGCAAGCGGTCTCGGGCCCGAACGGTCGGCATGGGTGTTCCTGGGTTTCTTTTTGGCGTTTGCGATCAAGGTGCCCCTGGTGCCCTTCCACGGCTGGCTCAAGGACGTGTACACAAACGCCCCTGTGCCGGCGACCATCTGGATGTCGGCCATCCTCTCGAAGCTCGGCGTCTTCGGCATGATTCGCTTTGTGGTTCCGATGTTCCAAGGGGTGATCCTCGAGCATCAGGCGGTACTGCTCTCGCTTGCGGCGATCTCGGTGGTGTATGCCGCATTCCTTGCGATCCGGAGCTCTTCGCCGAAGACCCTCCTTGCCTACTCCTCGATCAGCCACCTCGGCTTTGTGATGATGGGCGTCTTTAGCATGAAGCAGGCCGGGGCCAGTGCCGCGATTCTGCTGAGCGCAGGGCACACCCTCGCGAGCGGGTTGCTGTTCTTTCTTCTGGCCCAGGTCGAAGAGCGGCAAGAAGGGCTCGATCTCAATACGGCCCACGGCCTCGCAGGGCGCTACCCGGTGCTCTTCACCACGATGTTCCTTGCCGTTCTGGCCTCGGTCTCGTTGCCCGGAACGATGAACTTTGCAGGGGAATTCCTCGTTTTGCTCGAGGCCTATCCCTCGAGTGCGCTCTGGACGGCGGTGGCCGGGGCCGGAGTCGTATTGGGCGCGGTGTACATGCTCCGGTTTTATCAGCAACTCGGCCTGGGAAGCCCCGGCTCCTCGGGCAACGGGGCATCGGGCTCTGCCGAAGCAGCCGGAACAGGCGATTTGAGCGGTTTGGACCTGATTCTCGTGATCGGGCTCATGGGAATGATTCTCGCGGGTGGATTTCAGACCGCGATCTTTTTGAAGGGAAACTGAGATGACTCTCGATCTGGTTCCATTGACCCCCTGGCTCGTGCTCTGCGCGGGAATTCTGATCACGATGATGGTGAGTGTGGTTCGGGTCGAAACCCGAAGACCGGCACAGGTGTTCACCCTGCTCACTCTTGCTGCCACGCTGATCTCGGCGCTTTCGAGTGTTGCGGCCGAGCCGGTGACCTTGTTCGGGGGCGCATTCGAGGCCTCGGCCCTGACACGGGTCACGCTCGCCCTGCTTTCGGGGCTCGGGATTCTGTTCGTCGTCGGGACGAGCGATTATCTTACCCGCGAAAAGCTCCATTACTCCGATTACTATCACCTTCTTTTGATCCTGATCCTGGGCGCAGGGGTTCTGGTGTCGTCGCGCGATCTCGTGGCCGCATTCATCGCGCTCGAGGTGATGTCGCTGCCGGCCTACACTCTCGCCGGCTTCAGACGGAATGACTCCCGCTCGAATGAGGCGGCGATCAAGTATTTCATTCTGGGCGGTGCGATCGGCGCGGTGTTTTTGCTCGGAACCTCGTTTTTGTTCGGGTCAACGGGCTCCACCAATCTTGGAGCGATTCAGGCGTGGTCCCGCTCTTCGGGCGGTCCCGATGCCCTCTTTCGTGTGGGGCAGGTTCTGGTCATCGCCTCGTTTTTGTTCAAGGTCGCGGCGGCGCCGTTTCACTTCTGGAAGCCGGATGTATACGAGGGCGCGCCCGTGCCGGTCACCGGCATCATGGCGACCATTGTGACTTCCGGAGCATTCCTGTTCCTCGTGCGGCTTGCGCATCTGCCCGAATGGTCCGACCCGGCCTGGGCGCAAAATCTGGCCGAGATGAAGCTGGTCTTTCGCCTTGCGGCCGGAGCGAGCCTCGTGATCGGCTCGGCTGTGATGATCACGCAAAAAAACCTGAAGCGCATGATGGCGTATTCGTCGATCACCCATTCCGGCTATTTGCTTCTTGGTCTTTTGGGAACCCTCGAACACCCCGAGCAGATCCAATCCGTGCTCGTGTATCTTGTGGGCTATTCGCTCATGAGCACCGGCGTGTTCGTGCTTCTGAGCCTGTCCCAGGCTCCCGGGGATTCCGGCGTCGAGCTGGTCGATGTGACCGGCCTCATGAAGCGTTCTCCGGCCCTGACCTTCCTTTGGGCGGTGTTTTTGTTCTCGATGGCGGGAATGCCGCTCACGATCGGCTTTTTCGCCAAGTACTTCGTGTTCCTCTCGTCGATCAGCGGAGGCGAGGTGGCCTTGGTGGTTCTTGCGGCGCTTTGCACGGTGGTAAGCGCCTATGCGTATCTGCGGCCCGTGGCCTTGATGGTCATGCGGGAGGCTGACCCCGGAGCCGCCGTGTGGGATGCCCGCTATAAGAGTCAAATCGTTGTCGTGCTTGCGGCCGCGGCCGTGCTCTTTTTGGGGACCATGCCCAATGCCATGATACACTACCTGAAATGGATCCCGCTGATCCGATGAAGGAAGATGGCAAAAACTTATGTGATCCGCTTTCGGGACGGACGTGACAGTTCGCCGCTGAATGAGGATGAGATCCGAAAGCGAATTCTGAACGGGGAGCTGAACGGAAGCGATGAACTTTCGGTGTTCCCCTCCGGTCTGGTGCTGAAGGTCAGTGATCTTCCCGAGTTTCACAATCCGTTCGAGGCCGACGAGCCGACGAGACTCTCGGCCGCTGCGGGGGCCCTGCCCGAGAATCAAAAGACCGCGATCCTCGATCGAAATGCACTGAAGGAGGAGGCCGCGAGTCCCGCGCCCCTTGCGCCGAAGGCGCCCGTACCGGTTCCGATGGATGATTTCTCGGCGCCCGAGATCCGGAGCGAGAAAACCCGGGTCATCGAGCGGCCCAAAGGCCTTCTTCCTCCCGATCCGCCCAAAAAAGGGCTCCGCGCGCTCATTCCGAACAAGAACTTTCTGGTTCTCTTGCTTCTTCTGATCGTGCTCTACGAGATGAACGAGGACGACGAAGAGGAGGCCGCGCGGGCCGCGCGGGCAGCACAGCCGAAGGTGGTCATGGTGAAGATCCGGCCCAAGCTCCCGGCGGCAGCGGGGGGCGCGATCGAGCCGAAACTGAGCGTGAAGCTCTATGAATCGGCGCTTTCGAGTTACGCGCTCGACACCGTGAAGGGCTATCAGATCGCGGCCGAATTGTTCCACAAGTCCCTGCGGGCCGATCCCGGGAACGTGAAGGCGCTGGCCCTTCTGGCCTCGTGTTATCTGAATCTGATCGAGTCTTCGAACAAGGACGAAAAAACCTATTCGGTGATCAACAAGCTGATCGAGCTCTCGAAGGCGCGACAAATCGACCTGATCGAGACGGTCATCGCCGAGGCGGAGTTCCTCGCCGCGCAGAATCGGTTGGAGGCCGCGATTCAAAGGCTCACCGAATATGTGCGAAACACCGGGAAGTTCGATCCGGCGGTGAATTACTATCTCGGGTGGTTGTCTTACCTGAAAGGCGATTCCGCCGCCGCCGCGAAACATCTCGAAATGATCGTGCAGGGAGGGTTCCCCTCGCCCTTGCTTCCGCATCTTCGCGGTCTTTTGTGGGAAGAGCGAAAAGACTGGGTGCAGGCCGAGGCCGAATACACGCGCGCGCTCACGATCTCGCCCCGCCATGCCAAATCGATCCTGGGGCTGATCCGCATCAGCGAGCACAAGGGCGAGCTGAAGGCCCGAAAACGGCAGATCGAGTTTTTGCTTGCGAACGCAAGCGAGCAAAGTCCCGCGGAGCACATTCGGACGCTCATTTATGCCTCGAAGCTCGCGCTCCTCGAAAAGAAACCCAAGGCATCGGTCGACTTCCTCGAGAGGGCCACCCGGATCGATCCGCGGGACGAGGCTCTCCGCCTGGAATACTACTCGCTTCTTTCGAGTCTCGAGAAGGACGACCAGTACAAGAAGCTGGCGCGGATGTATGCGTTTGTTCTCGATGCCGAGCGGAAGCAACGCCAGGGGGAGCTCCACGAGGCCAAGGCGACCCTGTTGCAGGCGCGGGACCAGTATCCGGCTTCGACCGTGCCACTCGAGAAGATGGGGGATCTGTTCTTCAAGTCGGGCGAGTTCAGTCGCGCGTATGATCAATACAAAAAAGCCCTCGATCTCGACCCGAAGCAAGCACCGATCGCCGTGAAGGCGATCGATGCCCTGATCCGGAACAAGGAAATCGAAGAAGCATCGAAGTTGATCGCGAAATACCGGACCCATCCCAAGCTGAAGAGCAGTGTCGACCGACTTGCGGGGGACCTCGCCTACGATCAAGGGGATTTCGAGAATGCGGCGTTGTTGTACCAGAAGGCCATGTCACGGGACTCGATTGATCCCGAGGTGTATTCGTCGTATGCGAATCTGCTTCGGGAGGCGGATCAATGCCGGGATGCGCAGTTTTTTTATGCGCTCGCACGCCGGCTGGACCCGATGAATGCGAGTGCGATTCTCGGGAACGCAAAGTGCATTCTGAAGACCGACGGCGTTTCGGCCGCGGTATCAGCGGTGCAGGAGGAGTTGGCCCGTCTGCCGAAAGCCCGCCCCGATTTGATCGCGGGGATTGGCCGCCTGTACTGGATGGCTCAGGATGAGGCGAAGGCGATCCAGTTCGCAGAGAGTGCGCGGGAGCTCGATCCGGAACATCCCGATGCTTACCTTGTCGAGGCCGAGGTATATCTGCAACAGATGCTCTTTCGAAGAGAAATGAAGAAGCGCGCGCTCGAGTCGCTGAAGGCATACTCGGACCGGAAGAGCGCCGATCCGTATGGCTACTTGAAGCGATTCGAGTTGTTTCTTGCGGAATCGAACTTCGAGGCCGCCACCGAGGAGCTGAACCGGGTGTTTGAGGTGTCGCCGCGGTATCCCGGGCTCCATTACCGTCGAGGAGCCATGTACCGCAAAATGGGACGCCTGAAGGATGCGCTCTCGGAGCTTGATGCCGAGCTGAAGCTGAACCCCCGGATGGACGGGGCATGGGTCGAGCAAGGGGAGATCCTGATCCAGGAGGGCGATCTGGCCGAGGCGCTGAAGAGCCTCTCGAAGGCCATGGCGTTGAACCCCCAGAACATCAAGGCGCGCATCGGGGCCGGGTATGCGAACTACCTGAAGAAGCAGTATTCGAGCGCGATCGCGCTTTATCAGTCGGCGCTCGCACTCGACAAGGGACGTCCCGAGATCTACAAAAAACTCGGACTTGCGTACCGCGAGAGCGGAGACAAGGCCGCGGCAAAGCGGTTCTTTCAGAACTACCTCGACCTCGCCCCCGATGCCTCCGATCGGGCCGAGATGGAGGGGTATTTGCGCTAAAAAGCCCAATTCTTGATAAAAAAGATATACATTTGTCCTGGTTTCGCGTATAATGCGGGGCATTGCGAATGAGGGTTTTATGCGAATTCGTACGCCGATTCTGATCAAATTCATGATGGTTCTCGTGGGGGTATCGCCGGCCGTCTGGACCGCTGGTTCCGCGCGGGCAGAAAATTGCGATCTGTTCCCGGTTCTTGAGCTTTCGGACCAGGTGAAGCTCGGGCTCCCCGAAGAGGGGAGGCAGGAACCCTTTCCCCAGCTCAATCCTAGCGCAAGCCACTTGTGGGCGCAGGAATTCATCGGAGGTGATCTCGTTCGAGAACGGTTGATTGCGAAGAAGTACGAGACGTCGATTGCGGAGATGCACAAAAAGCTCATCGCTTGGGATACCTCCGAAAACGATCATGGGATCAAGGTGGCAAACCTCATGATGGGTCCCACGGGAGCAAGTATGATCCCGTACAGCGTGCCCGCAGGAATCCGGGAGATCACCGCTACAGACGGTCTTGACCGAGCGTTGAACGAGGTACTCGACATTCCGAAGAGAGTCGAAAGTCGGATCGTTAACTTTTCTTGTTTGATCCCCGCTCGGGTGGAGCCGCCGGACGCGCTTAGAGAAATGATTCTTGTTTCGGGCGCCGGAAATGAAAACGCGACTTTGGCGCAGGGGAATCCATTCGCCTTTGAACTGAATCAGGATAAGAATCGAATCATTCTGGTTGCATCCATGGAATTCAACACATCGAGACGATGGAAGACTTCGGATTATTTGGGAAGTAACTTCGGAGAGGGCATCACAATCACCGCGCCCGGTGATTTGATGGTTTTGAGTGCCGGAAAGAGCGGAAATTACTCAAGGTTTGGTGGAACCAGTGCCGCGACCGCCATGGTTTCGGCCGCTTTGGCTGTATTCGAGATCATCTCAGGGTATGAGCTGAGTCTGGATGAGGCAATCCGATTGCTTCAGAAGACCGCCCTGCCCCATGTAGACAAGGAAACTCAGGGGATGGGAGCGGGAACATTGAATGCCTACAAGATTTCGGAGCTTGCAAGTCGCTGGCGCGGGGCCTGTGCGAAAGCGGCTCAACCGAGGGCGTGCATCAAAGGCAAACTTGCGGATGATGCGGCTTATGAAATCCTCGTTGATTTTCAGGAGCTTTTGAAGAACGGAAGAATCATCAACCCGAGTTGTATCGATGCACGCAATGCAAAGCCGCAAAACCCCGCACCTACCTGCAAACAAAAGCAGGACGCATTCAAGGCCCTCCGGCGGGATGCGCATCTTGCGGTGATTTCAATCCAACACTGGAATGTGTTGGTTTGCATCACGTCCCAACTACCGAACGCGATCCCGCACAACATTTTTTACTACGGGCTTTCTGTCAGAAACCAGGCGGACCACGAAGAGAGAATGAAAATACAGAAGGCGAACCAAAAGAATTAGGAAGTGCTTTCTTGGTGCGGGATCGGTCGCGAAATCATTCCGCCTTTTTGTTCAAAAGCAGTCCCTTCGAGGCGGAGGGATGATCCTGCCGGTCTTGGTACTGCCGGCCGGGTTTCTGCGGGCCGGCCGCGCGCGGAGAACTCGCCGTGCGTTTCGACTCGTAGTGCATTCGCATCACTTCGCCCAACCCGATCTGATCGGCCCGAATGGACGGAGGAACCTCGCTTCGAGACTCCGGTGTGGATTCTTCTTCTTCGGCAATCTCTTCTTTTGGCTCCTGATCCGGAGGCTTCTCGTAGGCAACACTCCCCCCTTGGCTGCTGCCGGGGTCATTTTCGGCAGGCTTGGTCTGCGAGACGACCAGCTGAAGCTCGGGTCGATTCACTTTGGGGATCAAGCAGTTACCTCCAAATAATAGATTACCATAACGGTCAGGATTTGAACAGCCCCCAGAAACCCATTGCAAAACAAAGCGGTCAAGTTTATAAACGCTTGAATTTGGAAGGAATTTTATGAGCCAATCCCACGACCTGTTCTCAAAATGCTACAAGTTTGAAGACGCAAAGAAACTGCAGGCGATGGGGCTCTACCCCTATTTTCGGGCGATCACGGCCTCGACCGGCAATAACGTCGTCACCGGCGGAAAGCGCCAGGTGATGATCGGCTCGAACAACTATCTCGGACTCACGCACGACCCGCGGGTCATGGAAGCCGCAAAGCAGGCGATCGATCATTACGGCACGGGTTGCACGGGCTCGCGCTTTTTGAACGGGAACCTCGACCTCCACGAACAGCTCGAAGACCGCCTGGCCCGCTTTGTGGGCAAAGAGGCGGCGCTTTGTTTTTCGACCGGCTTTTTCGTGAATCAGGGAACGCTCGGAGCCCTGGTCGGCCGGAGTGACGTGATTTACAGCGATCGCGAGAACCATGCCTCGATCGTCGAGGGAACGCAAGTCGCACTCGGAGACACGATTCGGTTTCGGCACAATGACCTCGAGGACCTCGAGCGCGTGCTGAAGAACACCCGCGAAAAATACGATGGCGCCATGATCATCGCCGACGGCGTGTTCTCGATGTCGGGAGATATTTTGAACCTTCCCGGAGTGATCGAGCTCGCCAAAAAATACAACTGCAAGGTGTATGTCGACGATGCGCACTCGCTTGGAGTTCTTGGCCCCAAGGGCGAGGGAACGGGCCAGCATTTCGGATTGCACCAAGAAGTCGACCTCGTCATGGGCACGTTCTCGAAGTCCTTCGCTTCGATCGGCGGCTTCATCGCAGGAACCAAAGATGTCGTCCACTACATCAAGCACAAGGCGCGGCCCTTCATGTTCTCGGCCGCGATGTCCCCCGCCGCAACCGCCACAGTGCTGAAGTGCCTCGAGATCATGGAGACCGAGCCCGAGCATCTGCAGAATCTTCGTAAAAACGCCGAGTACATGAGCCAGAACCTGCGAGCCATGGGCTTCAATACCCTGAACAGCCGCACGCCGATCATTCCCCTGTTGATCGGCGATGATGCCGCCTCGTTTGCGATGACCCAAAAGCTCTGTGCCGAGGGCGTGTTCGTGACCCCGGTGGTGCGCCCTGCGGTCCCTGAAGGCTGTTCGCTCATTCGCACAAGCTACATGGCCTCGCACACCCGCGAGGATCTCGACTACGCTCTTGAGCATCTCGAAAAAATCGGAAAAGAATTCGGAGTCCTCGGCAACGCCGAGAACAAGGCGCGGCTTGAGCGGCTCGCCACCGAGCACTTCGGCGCCCACGCCGCACTATGATCATTCTCGGGGTCGATCCGGGATCGCGCTTGTTAGGCTACGGACTGGTCGAGAAGACCGGAAACTGCATTCGCGTCATCGACCACGGAACGATCGAGCTCTATCATAAAGAATACCGCGACATTCCGGTCGACGAGACCACCCCTTCCCGCTTGCGCGAGATTCACGAAAAGCTCGGGCTGGTGATTCGCGAGCATCGCCCCCATGCGGTTGCGGTCGAGAAGGTGTTTTTTGCCAAGAACGCGATCTCGGCGCTGAAGCTCGGCCAGGCCCGCGGAGTGGTGCTCCTGACCGCGGCCATTCATGATCTTGAGATTTACGAATACAGCGTCACCGAGGTGAAGAGCATGATCACAGGCCACGGCAGGGCCGACAAAGAGCAGGTCGCAAAGATGCTGGGGCTCATGCTGGGGGCGACTGATTTTGCCACCTTTGATGCCTCCGATGCGCTGGCGCTCGCCGTGGCGCATGCGATCGGATCCAAACACTCCGACATTCCCGCCCTGCCGCCCAAAAAAGCCGGAGCCGGGTCATTGAAGGCCGTTGCCGAAGCGCGAATGAGTCAAAGCCGCAAAAAGCCATCACAAAAGTAACGAAAATCACGCGATGAATGAGGCGTTGAAAACTCCCCCCGTTCGCGCCATGATCGAACCATGCTGGCGTATCTTCAGGGAGTGATCAAAGAGCGGAACCACGGCGAGATGATCGTGTTGATTGGCGCCGAGAGTTCCGGGTTCACAGGGTATCAGGTCAAGACCCCCGAGCATCCCCGGTATGATGCCTACCTGCCCGGCGAGCGCGCCGAGGTGTATCTGTACACCCATGTTCGAGAGGACGCCTTTGACCTGTACGGGTTTTTGAGTTCGAGCGAGAAGACCTTTTTTACCACGCTTCTCTCGGTCTCGGGCGTGGGGCCGAAGCTCGCGCTCTCGCTCCTCTCGCACCATGATGACTCTGCCCTGATCGAGATGATCCTGACCGAAGACAAAGCCGCGCTCACCGACATTTCGGGCGTGGGTAAAAAGACCGCCGAGCGGATCGTGCTCGAGCTAAAAGACGTGATCGAAAAGAAAATCGCGGCCGGCATCTTTAGGAGGGCCCAAAATCCTTCGAAGGCACTGCAGGGAGCAAGCGCCACTTCGGCTGGTGTGGCAGGATTGGGCCGCGCGCATCCGCTTTTTATTGAGGCCTATCTTGCGCTTCAGGGGTTGGGCTTCAAGGAAATCCAGGCAAAGCAAATGGTCGAGGCGGCGTTCAAAAAACAAGCGGGAATCACGCGCGTCGAGGAAGTGGTAAAAATCGCACTCCAAGGGGGAATCTGATTCATGGAAACCCGCGAGCTGAGCCCCCATGCAAACGCCGAGGGCACCGAGATTCTGGCCGAACAGACCCTGCGTCCTCAGGTGCTCGACGAATATATTGGACAGGACGGAGTGCGCGAGAAGATCTCGCTCTTTATCGAGGCCGCGCGCCAGCGGGGCGATGCACTCGATCATGTGCTCCTGGCGGGGCCACCGGGCTTGGGCAAAACGACCCTTGCGCAGATCATCGCGCGCGAGATGGGCTCCGAGATTCATGTCGTGACCGGACCGACAGTCGAAAAAAAGGGCGATCTCGCGGCGGTGCTCACCAACCTGAAGCCCGGCGATGTGCTGTTCATCGACGAGATCCATCGCCTGCATATGGCGATCGAAGAGGTGCTCTACGGCGCGATGGAAGACTATAAGCTTGACCTCATCATCGGGCAGGGCCCGTCGGCGCGGACCATCCGCATTGATCTCCCGAAATTCACGCTGGTCGGGGCCACGACCCGATCGGGGCTTCTCTCGAGCCCGCTTCGGGGGCGCTTCGGGGTCGAGATGCGGCTTGATTTTTACCGGCCCGAGGAGCTTGCGCGCATTGTGGTGCGCTCGGCGCAAATCCTGAATGTGGCGATTTCGCCCGAGGGCGCGCTCGAGATCGCCTCGCGCGCCCGGGGAACGCCCCGGATCGCAAACCGGCTCATTCGACGGGTGCGGGATTTCGCGCAGGTGAAGTTCCGGAAGGTTACCGATTTTACGATCGATCAAAAAACCGCGAACGAAGCGTTGAATCTGTTCGAGATCGACGGGCGCGGTCTTGATTCGATGGACCGGAAGCTACTCACCGCCATGATCGAAAAATTCGACGGAGGCCCGGTCGGAATCGAGACGCTCTCGAGCGTGGTGTCCGAAGAGCGCGACACGCTCGAGGATGTGTACGAGCCGTATCTGGTGCAAGAGGGCTTCATTCAGCGCACGCCGCGTGGCCGTGTGGCGACAGCACTTGCTTTTCAGCACCTCGGGTTTCCGGCGAAAACGTCGCCGTAGGCTTTTTTCTACTTATTCAGGATGTACTCCATGATGTTCTCGGCGGTGGGTGCTTTGCCGTTCAGCAGGGGGGCATACAGGCCCTGCCAATGGTTCTTTTTCACCACGGACTCCCATTCCGAACGGAGTTTCGGATATTTCCTGACGACCCTTTCGAGCCATTCCTGGCATTTGGGCGTGGCTTGCAGGGATTCAGGCCTTTCAAAAACCTTCCCCATTACGGCCATGTCCCCGTGCTTGAGCTGTTGAATCGTTCGCCCCATCCACCTTTCCCACTCGGGACTGAGAATGACCTCTGGCTTCGATAAGAAACCGTCCACCAGTTCCTTCGCGGCGCCATTCTGAGGGTTTTGTAGCCGGGTATCGATGAACTCGTTCGCGAGAGGGAGCCATTCCTGGGTTTTCAAAATGAATTCATTGCTCAGAATTTCAGAGGTTCCGTACGCCGAAGAGGGGTTCGGCATCTCTTTTCGGACCATGCGAATCCAATCCGTTTTTTCGAGATTCGTGGCGGCACGGATCAGGGGCCGGTGCCAGTTTTCTCCGCCCGCCGAGACCGAGAGTTCCATGAGTCTGTTCCAAGAGGGTGCCAACATCGCCGTGTAATTGCCGAGCACCTCATCATTCAAGCGAACACGACCTTCTGGAGATCCGTTCCGGATCACCTGCTCGACCCAACTCTCCCAGGCAGGGTGGTTGATGATTTCCGGGTGATTCAGGATTTCAAGCGCAGGAAATTCCGGCTTTGTCTTTTCTGAAAACAACGCATTCATGACCCGCTCGAAGTTCGGGTGTTTCACCACGGCTTCGTTGTCCAAAAGGTACGCCCTGACGCCCGGGATCGGGGCGGCTTTGTGAAACTCGCGAAACCACGCTTCCCATTCGGGCCATTTCATCGACTCGGGATTCAAGAGGACAAAACTGTAAAAGAATTCCGGGGATGTTTCTTTTACCCGAAGAGCCCATTCCTTGGATTTCTTGAATCTGAGTCCCTTGGGTTTGCTCAGAACGCCCGACGCGATCGCCTCGATCGCGTTGTCTGACCGCATCGCCTGCTCGACGAGCTCCTCGAAATCCTTTCGCTCCATCATGTGTTCTTCCGAAAGAACCGAATAGGCGACGGTCCACGCACCCTCATCCGTCTTCATGATTTCTTTGCACCACTGCGACCAATCCGGGTGTTTCGAGGCCCCGATGGAACCGAGGACATGAGTTGCCAGCGTGATTTGATCCGTCTCGGAATTCATCGCCTGTTTTACCCCGGCCATCGGTATCTTTTGAGATCACACGATAATCAGAGGGGGCCGAGATCGCCACGCCGTCCCCGTAGGAACTGAACTCGCTCCGGTCACCCGAAGGATTGCTCGAGGCGACCGTGATGATTTTTTTTTGGCTCGAGAGATCACCCTTCAGGGGATCAGTTTTCGAGACCGGGAGGGGTGTGTTGGCCGCGGAAGTTACAAGGAGGTGTCCAACACGAAGAAGTCCTTCGATCGCTTCTGCTCCGAGGGAGCGAGGTTCCGGGAAGGTTCTCGAGAGATTGATGATCATTGGGGCGCGCCCCCCCAAAGACTCATAATTTTCGATGAACGCATCCGCGGTGGGACAGAGCTTGAATTCAGGAGAGGGCTTGGACGGGATCATTCCCGTCGGACTGGGTCCGCCGATGAGGTTTTTCACCCTCGTGGCGTGACTCAGATGCTCCATTACGGGTTCTGCGACGCTCACCTTCACTTCTTTTTCTTCGGAAAACCACACGGGCAATCGATCCGCATCCCAAACCGCAACCCCCCGAATGCCTTCCTCGATCGCGGCAGAGTGCTCTTCGTGATCGAGGCGATCCCGGACGAGGTCCGCACCGGTAATTTCTTGTGCCCAGAACTTGCTCAGGCCTTCGCCAAAGGGGGTCCCGCTCGGAACCAGAACATAGGGATCCTGAAACAGCTCGCATCCGCTGGTTTGAGCCGGCCGACGCAAGGGTTTCTTTCCCGGTTTCGGGGCAAGCATCCGTGCGGAGGTTTCGGTTCCGAAAATCAGAAGCAAGAGAATCAGGCTTGGCCAGCGCACACTACGCCGCCATTTCGCCATCTTCGCTTGCATGCCAGAGCTGATACAAAGTCTGGCCTTTTTCGTTCCGGAACCAGCGCGAGGCATGCTCGGGTGGCTCGGTGCCGAGGCATTTCATGGCGAACGCGTGAACCGTGGTGGTGCCATCGGGGGTCCAGATCTTGAATTCCCCATTTGGTTGTTTTTGCACTTTTGCGAACATCTCGGGGTTGCTCACAAAAAAGATTTTCTCTCCGTCTTTCAGGTAGCCCTCGTGGACCATACGGGTCAGATCGAATTTTCCTTTTTTCTTGCTCATGGGTCTCTCCTTTTTCGGGGTTTGGTTTTGGATGGGGTTAAAGCAGGGATCGAGCTCAGATCGAATCGGGTCTGAGCTCGAGGTTCAATTCGCAGTACACGACTCCGGGGAGTTTTCTTGCTTCTTCACAATACCGTTTCAGCTCTTGATGGTCTTCTGTCGGACCATTTTTGAGCCGGAAGCTGTAAATATTGAAGTCTTTAAAGAACTTGGCTTTTCCGGTCACGCCGAAACGCGTGTTCAGGGCACTGATTTCTCTGGTTTCGCCTGATTTTTGGTCTTTCAGCTTGAGCATGACCCCGAAGGCTTTCTGGGGCGGGCGCTCCGGTTTCGGTGACTTGGCAAGGGCGGGAATTGCGGATAAAAAAAGTAAGACGATCGCAAGCGACAGGTTGAGCTTCAGTCTCATAACTCACTTCTCGGCCGGGAGATGAAAAACTTGAGGGCTGAAAGTTTCAGGGCAGACAGAGGGTCAGGTTGGATTCAAGAATCATCCTTAAGTTCCGATCCGATGAAATGACGAAGATTCGGGCGCGATTGGTTGAATGGTTTCTTTTGCTGGTGTCGATCGTATCAGTTCTTGAGAATGCCACTGCCAGACCCTCCAGTGTATTCGAAAAGAGTGCGTGCGATCATTCACTCAGCCCGTTTCAGCAGTGGGGTGGGATTATTCAGGCATTGAGCCAGAGTGATTCCGGTCAAGAATGCCAGTTTTTACGGCAGGTTCCGAACGGAGCCCCCCATCGGATTCCGGGCCTCAGCCCCTTTTGGGCGCAGGAGTACACTGGGGCCGATCTGCTCCGGGAAGAACTTGAGACAGGACAAAACGGGAAGCTCTTTGAGGATCTGGAAATTGATGTTTGGGATGCGAAGCCAGATCAGATTTATCCTTTGGATCATGGCGCGATGGTCGCAAATTTGATTCGAGGCCCCTTTCCCTCGGCGGTTCTTCCCGGCAAAGCCACCACGCCATACCGGGATTTCGGCTCTGACGAGCAATACATTGAATATTGCGATGAAACTCCGCGAAAACCTGCAATTATCAATCATTCCATGGGTTGGAATGGTTCACAGTGGATTGATGGGATCGTGGAAGAAATTGTGGACGAGGGCAGAGCCATTGTTGTCACTTCGGCCGGCAACGAGAAAGAGCCCCTCGAAACAAATCAACCGACAAAGCATCGGTTGGCGAAACTAAAAAAACTCGTTGTGGTGGGAAGTCTTTCTTACAAATCCGGACCAAGTCACGTCTCCAATTATGGTGAGACTCTTACGATATCCGCCCCATCGGATCAACAGATGACAACCTACGACGAGGAAGGCAGTCCAGTGCTTTTTGGAGCCACGAGCGGAGCGGCTCCGCAGGTTTCGGGCGCACTTGCTGCGTTCATGGCGCTGACCAGATTTAAACTGAACACCTCTGATGCACTATTGCTTTTGGAAAAAACGGCGCTTCCGATTCCTGGTCTCCCCTCGCCTTCGAGGATGGGGGCTGGGATGCTGAACTCATACCGGATTGGTGCCGTCGCAAAAAGAATTACTCGAAAATGCAGAGCTCAGCGTAATAGGGACCAGTGCGTGCGAGAGCAACTGAGGAAGGATGAGACTTTTTTGTTCCCTTCGGCGACCTTGGGCCTGGCTCGAAGAGTAAAGGAGGCTTTCCCCGATTGCTCGGGCGGAGGCGGGGGCCGAAGCAATGTCTCATGTAAGAAAAAGCAAGAGGCGCTGAAGGCGCTTCGTGAGCAGGCATTGGTGAATCCGGAAGGATCTGTGAACGAGTGGAGGCAAATCGCATGCATTCATCGGGTAGCGGGATTCACGGAGAATGCGTTCTATTATGATCGCCTTGCGGAGCGCCTCGAGATGGAAAAGGAAGGACCGAGTGCGACCAGTGATCTGGTGGTTTACTTTCGAGATCAAGACCGAAAACCACTGATAGCGAGATGGTGGAACGAAATCTCGAATCCTTTAGTGGGATATATCGAGATGACCAATCGCAAAAAGCTGCTTCTCGATCCTGAATTCAGACAAAATACCGATGTTCCCTTGATTCAACTTTCCGGTATTCTCGACGATCCGGGGTCAGATTTCCGTTCAGTGATCATCGTATCGACAATTCTGAAGAACATGAGGCAAGACGAGGAAAAAATCTCAACCGCATTGTCAGATTCTGAGTTTCACTCCGCCCTCGAACGATTCTTACTCGATCCTCGTATGAATTCGAGTGAAAAAGCCGAGCTTGTTCGAGATCTCGGAATCCTTGGTGTTGATTCTGAAGGCTTGGAGCGCGTGTTGTTGCACTTCCTTCAGGATCCTAAAACCGATAGTAACCTGATGAATCACACTATTTCGACTCTCGGAAATATCGGATGTTCTTTGACTGAAGCACAGAATGCGATCGGGGACATCCTGCTCGGGTCCGAAAATAAAGATCCTGGATTAAAAGCTACTGCAGCTCGTGCGCTAGGTAAGGCGAGGTCCCTTGATCCGGCCCTGCTCAAACGAATGGGAGATGCGCTGCTTGATAAGTCTTTGAAGCAGATTGTGTGGTTGTCTATTGAATCAATTAAGCCCGGTGATGAATGGATCAAGGAAAACGCGAGAAAGTCTGGGTTTCATGTATCTTGGTAAACAACCCGCAGAGGGGGCTCGAATCGCCCCGACTGCGGGTTCATAAAAATGGTCGAGCTAGCGGGATTTGAACCCACGACCTCTTGCACCCCAAGCAAGCGCGCTAGCCAGGCTGCGCCATAGCTCGAAAAACCAGAATCAGGGAAAGGGGTTCTAGAAGGTTCCCTGAAGGGCCCGGGATCTTCGTGCGATCGTCCGGTTTTGTGAAACCGAAGAATCCATTGCCGGAGTGATCTCGTCAAGGCTTTTCACGGTGTAATTCGCGGCATTCGAGAAAATCGACTGAACCAGTTCAGCGTGAAGTTCGTGCCCGGCTTTGACCAAGGTGACGCTTCCGATGATCGGAATCGGCGAGAGTGCGAAGTCCCCGATCGCATCGAGCACCTTGTGTCGGACAAACTCGTCCGGGTATCGCAGTCCCTCGGGATTCATCACCGAGGCTTCATCGAGAACAATCGCGTTCTCGTGCGACCCGCCTTGAATGAGTCCCATGCGCTTCAGCGCCTCGACATCCTTCAAGAACCCGAAGGTCCGGGCGCGAGACAGTTCGCGGTAATCGCTCCTTCCGGCCGAATAAGAGAGCTCCTGAACGCCGATGGCGGGGTGTTCCCACTCGATCCGGGCGCGAATCTCGAGCTCGCGCGAGGGCTCGATCCGGGCGAGCTTGTCGCCCATGCGCACTTCGACCAATTTTTTGATGAATGCGGCCTTTCGTGCCACCGACTGCACGAACGCTCCCGCCGAGATCACGGCCTCGCAGAATGGTTCGGCCGAGCCGTCCATGATCGGGACTTCGGGGCCCTCGACCTCGATCAGGGCATTGTCGATGCCGAGCAAACGGAGCGCCGAAAGCAGGTGCTCTACGGTCGAAATCGAGGTGCTTCCTCGTCCCAGGGTGGTGGCAAGACGGGTCTGGGTGACAAATTCAAAGTTCGCGGGAATCGCAACGGGCTGGGCGAGGTCTTTACGGACAAACACCACGCCGGTATTCGGAAGGGCAGGCTTGATGGTCACTGCCGCAGGTTTACCCGAGTGCAAGCCAACCCCTTCGACGCGCACTTCTCGTCGAATCGTCATTTGCTGGCTTTGGTTTTTGGGCCTCGGGCTTTTGTTCATGAGATCATTTTTCTCTTCAAACGATTAGAAGCAAGCCTTGTGCCACTCGGACGCAAGCGCCAAAGAAAAAAAGATCATTGATTTCGATCACTTAAGAGTCTGATCGTTTTGAGTCGATTTGTCTCGCGGGTGGTCTGTTTCGGTCTGTGCACACCGAAGTGTGCACGAAAGTGTACACTTATCCCAACACCCGAAACACCGAAATCCCGTCCCGCACCGGCAACATCGTCACCTCGGCGCGGGGGTCGCGGCGGTAGCGTTCATTGAATCCATGAATGGCCAGGTCCGAGTCATCTTCGGGGGTGAGCACGCGCCCGCTCCAAAGCACGTTGTCGACGACGATCAGCCCGCCCTTTCGGACCGCCGCAAGGCAGGTCTCGAAATACGCGGCATACGCGCCCTTGTCGGCATCGATGAAGGCGAGGTCGAACTGCGGTCGCTTGCCGGTCCGCACCTCTTCCAGAACCGCGCGCGAAGTCTCGCGAGCATCGCCGACCAAACTCTCGACCTTCGATTCGACTCCGGCCAGGCGCCAGTACTTACGGGCGATCTCGACGGCACGGGGGTCGCGATCGAAGGTGGTGATTCTTCCTTCGGCCGGGAGCGAGAGTGCGAATTGCAAGGAACTGCATCCCGTGAAGGTGCCGAACTCCAGAATCGTCCGCGCGCCGGTGATCCGGGTCAAAAGCGAAAGGAGGCCCCCCTCGAGCGCGCCCACCTGCATGTTGGCCGCCTGGGGCGCAAAAATGCGCGTTTCGGCCGCAAGCTCCTCGAGAATCGGTGCCGACGACGAGCTGTGACGGACGCAGTATTCCTCAATCGCCGCAGGAGTGATCATCGGTCGAACTCCCGGTGGATCTTCGCGCCCAACCGCAAGAGCTTTTGCTCGATCCGCTCGTAGCCGCGGTCGAGGTGGTAAATGCGTCGCACGTTCGTTTCGCCCTTGGCGGCAAGACCCGCGAGAATGAGCGAGGCGCTTGCCCGCAGATCGGTCGCCATCACGGTCGCGCCTCCGAGGGCGACGGGGCCCGACACGAAGGCGCGGTTCCCTACGATCTTGATCTTCGCCCCGAGGCGAACCAGCTCGGGGACGTGCATGAAGCGGTTTTCGAAAATCGTCTCGGTGATCAGCGATTCGCCGCTCGCTTGGGTCAGAAGCGCCATGAACTGGGCTTGCATGTCGGTCGGAAACCCCGGAAACGGCGCGGTCTCGATCGAGACCGGAAGGATTTTTTGCTCGAACGAGGCCCGAATCGAAGACTCTGTGCTCGAAATCCCCGCACCCGCCGCGCGAAGCACATCCAGCGCTGAGCCAAAAAATGCGGGAGAAATCCCCGTCACCTCGACTGATCCGCCCGTGATCAACCCCGCACAAAGAAAGGTCGCGGCCTCGACGCGGTCAGGAGCGATCGAGTGTCTCATGCCTTTCAGCGAGGGTTTTCCGCGAATGACAATCGAGGAGCTTCCGGCGCCCGTGATCTCGGCCCCCATGGAGCAAAGCGAATCCACCAGGTCGACAATCTCGGGCTCGCGCGCGGCATTCTCGATTCTGGACTCGCCTTCTGCCAGAGCCGCCGCCATGAGTGCGTTCTCGGTTGCTCCCACACTCGGGAACGGCAAACGCATCACCGCGCCCTTCAGGCCTTTCGGTGCGACGCCGTGAATGTAGCCCTCTTCGATGGTGAATTGCGCGCCCAATGCCTCGAGCGCCGAGAGATGAAAATCCACCGGACGCGCACCAATCGCACACCCTCCGGGAAGGCTCACGCGGGCCTCTCCTTTTCGGGCAAGAAGGGGGCCCAGCACGAGCACCGAGGCGCGCATGGTGCGCACAAGCTCGTAGGGCGCCTCGATCGAAGAAAGGTTCGCCGAATCGATCGAGACTTCGTTCTTGGTTTCGTCAAAGGTGGCTTCGATTCCGAGCGACTCCAGGACCTTGATGGTCGTGCGGATGTCGGCCAGCGCCGGAACATTTGTCACCACCGAGCGATCCGAGGTCAAAAGAGTCGCGAACAATACCGGAAGGGCTGCGTTTTTCGCGCCGCTCACGGCGACAGAGCCGTGCAGGCGTTCCTGGCCCAGGATTCGAAGTTTTTCCATAAGAGTGCTCCTTTTTTACGGGGATTCCGCCGAAAGGACGCGGAACCGGCCGGTCAGATCGGGAATGAGTTTCACATGAACAAGCGGAGAATGCAAAAAGCAGGAGTGGATTTCGTCGGCGCGCTCGTGCGGGATCTCGAAGAACACCGCTCCCCCGGGAGCGAGGATCTTCGAGGCGCGGGCCAAAAAATCGAGATAAAAAAACGAGGGCTGTTCGTCGGGGAAGGCCGGGAAGAGCGCGCTTTCGGGCTCGTGGGCGAGGACCTCGGCGTCGATCTCATCCGCGCGCGAAAGATACGGCGGGTTCGAGATCACGAGGTCGAACGGGGCATGCGCTTCGAACACGGCGAACCCCTCGCACGGGGTTCGCGGCTCCAGGATCGAAATCCTTGCAAGCGACCTACCCAGATTCGAACGCGCGAGCGCGATCGCGTCCTGCGAGACCTCGCTCGCCACCCCGCTTGCGGCCGGAAAATGCGAGAGGATCTCGCCCGAGAGGGCGCCGCTTCCGAGCCCGAGTTCGGCAAAGCGAAAGGGCCGGTCCCCGAACCGCGCGCGCGCCCAGTGAATCGCCTCGTCGACGAGCACCTCGCTTTCGGGTCGGGGAATGAGCGTCGACGAGTCGACACGGTATTCGCGGGAATAAAAAAACTGATGGCCGAGGAGGTGCTGGAGGGGACGCCCCGCCGCGCGCTCCCGGGCAAGATGGAGGATTTGCGATTCTTCTTCGCGGGCGGGCTGAGTAGTCAGCGAGATCAAATCGCGGGGGTGCCGGATATTCGTGCGCGTTTTGCGCAAGACCTCAAAAAAAATCCGCTCGCACTCGGCTTCGGGCGACTTGGAATGGGGGCTCGAGCGAAGAATCAAAAGAACCCGCTCTTTAAGCGTTTGCATAGCCGGCTTGTTTCAGCGCTTCGGTCTGGTAGTGGGCCTGGAGTGCATCGAGCAGGGTCTCGATGTGCCCCTCCATCACGTCCGGAAGCTGATACAGCGTGAAGCCGATGCGATGATCGGTCAGGCGCCCCTGCGGAAAGTTATACGTGCGGATCCGCTCGGAGCGATCGCCGGTTCCGACCATGGCCCGCCTCGAATCGGCATGTTCCTTTGCCGCCTTTTCTTGCTCGGCCTCGAGAATCCGCGAGCGCAGGATCTTCATCGCTTTTTCTTTGTTCTTCAGCTGGGAGCGTTCGTCCTGGCACGCGACCACTACTCCGGTCGGAAGATGGGTGATCCGGACGGCCGAGTCGGTGGTGTTCACCGACTGCCCGCCGGCACCGCTCGAGCGATACACGTCGATACGAAGATCGGCAGGATTGATCGTAATATCGACTTCTTCGGCTTCCGGCAGAACCGCCACCGTCACGGTCGAGGTGTGGACTCGTCCCTGGGCCTCGGTCTCGGGCACTCGCTGCACGCGGTGGACTCCCGCCTCGTACTTGAGCCTCGAGTACACCTTCTGGCCCTCGATCATCATCACGACCTCTTTGAGCCCGCCCTTTTCAGCCTGACTCACCGAGAGAACCTCCGTCCGCCAGCCCTGCCGTTCGGAGTACCGCTGATACAGTCGCCAGAGTTCTCCCGCGAACAGGGCGGCCTCTTCGCCGCCCGCGCCCGCGCGGATTTCAAGCAAGATGTTCTTCTGGTCGTTCGGATCTTGCGGAAGCAGGAGCACTTGCAGGCGCTTCTCGCAGGCTTCAAGCTCGGGCTCCAGGAGCTTCAGCTCTTCTTTCGCCATCGCCGAAAAATCGTCATCGCCCAGAAGCTCTTTGTTCGAGGCGATGTCGCTCTTCAGCTTGCGGTAATGGCGATACTCCGCCACCACTTCTTGAAGCGAGGCGTGCTCTTTCGAAAGGCGCCGGAACTCATCGGGCCTTCCCGCAAGATCGGGGTCTCCGAGCTTGTGTTCGATTTCCAGAAAGCGGGTTTCGACCGCCTCGAGCTTGTCGAACATCAGCTGCTCATGGATTTGACGAAGTCATCGTTGGTCTTGGTCTGCGACACGCGATCGAGCAAGAACTCCATCGCATCGACGGTGTTCATCGGGTGCAGGACCTTGCGCAGGATCCAGATGCGGTTGATCACCTCTTTCGGGAGCAGAAGGTCTTCCTTCCGGGTCGCCGACTTGTTGATGTCAAGGCACGGGAAGATCCGCTTCTCCATGAGCTTGCGGTCGAGCACGATCTCGGAGTTGCCGGTTCCCTTGAATTCCTCGAAAATCACCTCATCCATGCGCGAGCCGGTGTCGACGAGCGAGGTCGCGATGATCGTGAGCGATCCGCCTTCCTCGATGTTCCGGGCGGCGCCAAAGAAGCGCTTCGGCTTGTGGAGCGCGTTCGAATCGACCCCTCCCGAGAGGATCTTCCCGGACGGCGGCACGACCGCGTTGTACGCGCGCGCAAGACGGGTGATCGAGTCGAGCAGGATCACCACGTCGTATTTGTTCTCGACGAGACGCTTTGCCTTTTCGATGACCATCTCGGCCACTTGCACGTGCCGCGAGGCTTGCTCGTCGAAGGTCGAAGAGATCACTTCGCCCTTCACCGAGCGCTGCATGTCGGTGACTTCCTCGGGGCGCTCGTCGATCAGAAGAACAATGAGCTTCACTTCGGGGTGGTTCGTGGTGATCGCGTTCGCGATGTCCTGCATGAGGACGGTCTTGCCGGCGCGGGGAGGCGCCACGATCAGGCACCGCTGGCCTTTTCCGAGTGGAACCATGAGGTCGATGATCCGCGTGCTCAGGTTCGTGGGCTGATATTCGAGATTCAGGCGCTCTTTCGGGTAGAGCGGAGTCAGGTTGTCAAACAGCGTGCGCTCGGAGTTCAGCTCGGAGGGCTGGAAGTTCACCTGCTCGACTTTCAGGAGCGCGAAATACCGCTCGCCTTCTTTCGGGGCGCGAACCGAGCCCGAGACGGTGTCTCCGGTGCGAAGTCCGAAGCGGCGGATCTGCGAGGGAGAAACGTACACATCGTCCGGCCCCGGAAGATAATTGTACTCGGGGGCGCGGAGGAATCCGAATCCGTCCGGCAGGCACTCAAGTACGCCATCGGCGAAGATGTGCTCGTCTTTTTCGGCCTTCTTTTGAAGGATCACAAAGATCAGATCCTGCTTGCGCATGCTTCCCGCGTTTTCGATGCCGAGCGCGGTCGCCATTTCGACGAGCTCATGGGCTTTTTTGTTTTTGAGTTCCTTCAGGTGCATCGCACGCTTTGCGTGGGTGGTCGCGGCCGAACCTTGAACTTCAGAAGAGGGGGAGGCGCTGATCACCTCGGCCTCGGGAGTCGGGGCCTGATGATCGGCAACGTCGAGGACTTCCGCCCCGGTGGCGATTTCGGCAGTGATCTCGGTGGCGATGAATTCATCGGCCGCGGGTTCAAATCCGTCGGTTGCCGGGCGCTTGCCGGGGATGATGCGCTGTTGGGGGCGGCCGCGGGGTGCGACGGGTTTTTGACCGGGTTTTTTTTGAGGGGTGTTTTGAGTGCTCACGAACTCTCCTTCGGGATTGATGGGAATGGTTGGGATGAATGGGGTGGATTTGGCTTCGAGGCTGTCAAAAAATTTTGGATTGTGTTTGGACGATTCCGAACGACGCTTAAAAAATTAACAGAGGTTTTTGGTTCAGTCCAGAGAAAATTCGATGATATCCTGAAGCCATCATGAAATGGATCAAGCTTGTGGCATTCCTTTTGGTCTTGTCCGTCGGGGCGTCCGGCTTTGTTCTGTACCGCTTCGCAAACGCCCCCGCGGCTTCCTCCGGGTCGACGAAAAAAGTGGAATTTGATTTACTGAAGGGAATGCAGCCCCGCGAAGTCTCGTTCGCGCTCGAGCGCGAGGGGCTCGTCCGGAGTGCGTTTTTGTTTTACTGGCTCGGGCGCTTCACGCGCGGCTGGTCCGGGCTCCGCGCCGCCGAGTACGATCTGGGCACCGGCATGACGCCGCTTCAGATCTTCAAGATTTTTCAGAGCGGGATCGGAATCCAGCGCTCCCTACTCATTCGCGAGGGCGACAACATCCATCAGGTGGCCGACGCCTTCGCCCGTGCGGGGGTCGGCGCAAAGGAATCGGTGTTGAGGATTCTTCGATCGCAGGAGTTCATTGCGCAGGTCGGGCTCAAGAACGAGGACGTCCGCACCCTCGAGGGATATTTGTACCCGAATACGTATTTTTACGACCGTCACGAAACGACGACGAACCTGATCCGGCGGATGGTCGATGCGTTTCTTCGCACCTGGACCCCCGAACACGAGGCGCGTGCAAAAGAGATCGGTCTTTCGCGAAAGCAGGTCGTGACCCTGGCCTCGATCGTCGAGAAAGAGACGGGCGCCTCGTTCGAGCGACCCGTGATCGCCTCGGTGTTCTTCAATCGGCTGAAGAAAAAGATGAAGCTCCAGAGCGATCCCACCACCATGTACGGGCTCGGGGACGCCTTCTCGGGGAATCTGAAGCGCGAGGATTTGCGGCGTCCGTCGGAGTACAACACCTACACCCTGCCGGGACTTCCCGTGGGACCGATCGCCAACCCGAACCCCGAGTCGGTGAAGGCCGTTCTTTACCCGGCCGATACCGATTTTTTGTATTTTGTGTCGAAGAACGACGGCACCCATGTGTTCAGCCGGACCTACCCCGAACACGCCGCTTGGGTGCGGCGCCTGCAAAACGACCCGAAGGCCCGTGAAGGCAAGAGCTGGCGGGATCTTTCCAAACAAGAGAAATCCCAAAAAAAACGCGAAGGCGTCTCGCAATAACTCAAGTTCCGGTTCTCCCGTGCCGAATCGAAGTTGGATCGGATCGATCCGGAGGAGCCGAAAATGTTCAAGAGTGCTTTCAACTCATACCGCAGAAACGCTTGGTTGATCCATACCTCGGCGGTTTTGCTCGCGATCATTGGCCTGTTTCAGAACTGCGGGCGACAGGTCTTGGACAACTCGGGGCTCTCTTCGGGAATGCGGTTTGTGAATCCGAGTGCCACGGTCATCGTGGGTAGCACCACCCCGATTCAGTTCACCGTTCAGCATGATGGATGTTCCACTACGCCGGTTTGCGGACCGTTCACCCCGACTGTGGGAAGCGTCTCCGGCCCCTTCAGTGTTTCTTCGAACTCGTTTACTTGCACCTATGCTCCCCTGGCGAGCGCCGCCTCGGGTACCATGGTCACTCTTCGGGCCTCGTGCGGCTCCGGAAGCGCCTCTGCGATGATTGCCTACATCGCGACTGCTGGCGGTGGCGGCGGAGGAGGCGGTGGCGGTGGAAATGTCGGAGGGTCTCTGGCCTTCACTCCCGATGCGAGTGACTACCCGCACCTCATCGGGGGAGGTTTTGGTGCAAGCATTGATTCCCACAATGACCTCGTCATCATCGGAGCTCCGAATGCAAAAGCGACCGTGGCAATCGCAAATGCAGGCGCAAATGCCGCAGGCGGATACGGTGCCTTCATGATTCTCAGGCGGGATTCGACCCAGGGCTGGGTGATTGAATTCGACTCCAAGGATCATTTCATCAGCCCGGTTCAATATCCGAGCCTTTGGCCGAATGGTCAGGGCAA
>JBEIJY010000007.1:0-97423 GCA_040380025.1 Bdellovibrionales bacterium
CTCGCTTTCGCGCGTCACGCGCTCGCGAGAGTCGGCAAAAATAGAATGATTCCAACCCCCTCTCCCCATCCCGCTCCTGAATCAAGCACAATCAAAGGGGGCAGTTTGTTGAGTCAGACCAGATTCTCGGCAAGACAAAGCTCACGGAACGGAAGAACCCGCCCGCCTTTTTCGGCAGATCCATGATCGGCGGTACCGAGATGAACCTGATACACCCGCGGAATCGCATATCGCTCCTGATAATAGCGAAGACTCGGCTGAAGCGACCGCTCGCCGGTTTTGCATTCCACTGCGAATACGGGTTTTTTATCCCGGGTCACCACAAAATCGATCTCTCTTTTTTCGGCATCCTGGATGTATCGAAGTTCCATGCGATGCCCCTCGGTGTCCTCTTTGAAATGGCAGTACTTCAGCAGGTGCGAGGCCACGAGATTCTCGAATCGCGCTCCCTCGGTTTCGGCCTGCGACCAGTCCCATAAAAACAACTTTTGTGTTTTTTTCACCGCTTTTGCCCGGTTTTTCAGAGCATAGGGAGCGATCCGGTAACAAAAATACACGCTCTCCAGGAGCGAAATCCAGCGCTCCACCGTGTGCGGCGATACGCCAAGATCCTCCTGCAAGCTCTTGATCGAAAGCGGAGCGGCCACCCTGCCAAACAGAAGCTCCACCAGCAATTCGACCAGACTGATGTCCTTCACCGTCGAAAGATCAGCCAGATCCTGGGTGGTCACCCTCGCGACCAGCTCTCTCTGCCAGCGTCGCAGATGGGTCTCATCGGCCTTGGAATACGGTTCCGGAAATCCACCAAACTGCAAAAGACGATTCAAATCCGACGACAAGAGCTTTGGATGGATCTCGGAATAAAATGCAGTCAACTGCATTTTATTCCGGCCCCACTCACAACCCGGGACCGCGCTGGTCCTGCGAGCGTTTTCGGGCGTTTCCGAGGGTGATCGCAAGCCCGATCCGGGCGTAGGTCGAGAACCCGGGGCTGTTCCAGTACAGGTTGTAAAACATGGCCGGCAGGGCGATCGAGGGGTCCGGATCGGTCAGGCTGAGCTCGCGATACCGGATGCTAAAATTCCCATCCAGCCTCACTGCGGGTTTCGAGGGACGGATCTGGTAGCTCAGGTTCACGCCGGCCGAGTAGGTTCCGACCTTCTCGCCTCCCGCACGGAGCGGAATACTAAAGCCCGCATTCCCCGTGGTTTTGAGACGGGAGTCTTTCGAGTACACAATGAACACGATGCTCGCTCCACCGCTGGCAAAGGTCTCATGGAGCCGGTCGAAAATCGTCCGGAGCCGGTACTGGTTGTGGACCACGCCGATCGTCCCCTGCACGCGCACCTGGGTGGGCTGGCCCTGATCGCGGATCGGCACGAGATTCCACTCGATTCCGCCGGTCCCCGAGGTCGAAAAGTTGATATTCTTTTGCGCGGGGCTGTGTTCGGCCCCCGTGATCAAAAACGCATTCCAGTGTTTCTTGTCGTTCAGGCTGTAGGTCAGCGCAACCGTGGAGCCCACCAAAAGCCCGCTGATTCCCTCTCTTGTCCCCGAGATGATCTGGTTCGATGCCGAAAAATCGAGATTGTTCACATTCTCGAACTTCACGCGCGGAAAAGACCCGGCATTCAGATTGTACAGTCCGCCGCCATACGAGGAATTGGTCTTTCCGTTGTTCGAAAACCGCGCATTCCCCGTGATGTCAAAAAACCACGAGCCGCCGTCGTCCCCGCTCGTGAGCGGCTCATTCACCAAATGCGAGAGAAAATCCCGGATCGGGGCGATAAGGCGCTCCTTGCGAATCCGATCGTCGGCTGTTCGCGGAAGCTGGATCCGGATCATGAAGCTCCCCGACGGAGCCGAAGCCGTGATCGAGTACTCGACATTGTCTCCGAGTGCCTGATCGCTCAAGGTGACACTCACCGGAGCAGAGGGATCCGAGACGATCGTGATTCCGTCCAAGGAATCCTGAATGAACTGGATCATCCCCGCACAGCCCAGAACCGATTCATCGCGGAACGCGCACTGGACTCCCACCACGGGCTTGGCATCGGTGGCCTGCGCGCGGGCATCGATGGAGCCCGACAGAACGAGACCGATGCCAAACGACAAAAACAATTTCAAAACTCTCATCATCCAGCCTTGGGGGTCGAAGGGTTAAAGCACGCGGATCGGATTCGAGATCACCCAAGGATAGGTCTTCCGGGAGAGGCGCTCCGAGCGCGATTCGCGCTTAAGATGCAAGGGAATGATGAAAATCTCAACCCGATAATGGCCGGGCGCCGCAGGAACATGCGAGAAATCGGCTGTTTGGCCGGTCAAAATACGGGTTTCGACACCTTCCGGATTGACGTGGATCAAATCGGCGAAGATCTTGGGGCGATCTTCGGATCCGATCGGAGCGAGCGGCGAATGAACCGAGGGGATTCGGATCTCGAGCACCGGCGAGGATTTCAACGATGCCCCTCCTCCCATCCCGGTCCGGACCGCGGTGCCGGGCTTCCTTCCCCGAGAAAGGGCAAAAAAATCAAACCCTGCCGGCGTGCCCAGCACCTCGAACACACCGAGCACCCTGCCCTCCCGGATCGCGGATTTCGCCGAATCCGGGGTCAGGTCGGGTGCGAGAATCCAGTTCGAGAGCTGCCCCAACATGCGACGATGGGAGTCCAATCGGAGCCCGTCCTCGGCCTTCATGCGAAACACATTCTGATGCGAGTCGATTCCGAGAACACCCGTCACGTGTCCGAAGCGAGAAAGGAGTTTTGCCCATTTCTCGAAGTACACCGGACTCAGCTTCAGGAACTCGAGCACGAAAAAATCCGGATTCGCCCAGCCGACCGGATCGAACAGATACTTCAGGAGACCGCCCATGAACCAAGACTCGCCCAGATGGTCTCTTCGAATCAACGGATGCCCCGAAGCGTGAAGATTGAACACCTCGATGAAATCGGGCTTCAGCTCGTACAAATACTCAAGACTCCGACTCTCGGTGTGAGGCACTCCGACGACCGCTCCCGTTTCTTTCTCGAACAGGAGTTTTGCATCGTTTTTTGCCGATCCCCCGCTCTCCATCACCTTGCGCCACGAGGAGTCATCCCGCCACTCCATTCCGAGCCCGAGAAGGGTCCCCTCTAGGCCGGGCATCAAATAGGGCCGAAATCCGTTCTCGCATCCGATCCGGATGGCGATCTCGCGGCCCTTCGCGGTCCGCACCGCAGAATCCTTCGGCCCCTTCAACAGAACCGCCGGATACGTCGCCTGTTCGAGCTTGTGCGGATGATCCGTCAGAAACGCGAAATCGAGGTGGTTCGCACAAATCGCGTCTTTCAGGTCACGCTCGCACTGCGGGTTGATCGACCCGTCCGGATTGAGCCCCTTGTCGTCGCAAGCGTCGTACGAAAACGGCCCATGAAGGTGCGTCTGCACCCGAAACCACCGCTGCCCCTTTGGGACCGGAAGCCCGAGGAGGTCAGGGAGCCCTGCCCTTGGCTCGCGAAGAGCAAAGGCGGTGGCTCCAAGCCATAGGCCCGGAGCGAGACACAAAAGAATCAACCATGACCTCATCCAGACGAGGATATCTGACGCCGATCAATCGAGGCAAGTGCCGATCCAAACTGCCCCCTTTCATTGTGCTTGATGGGGCAGTGGGATGAAGAGAAGGGACTGGGATGATTCGGTTTTCCCCGACTCTCGCGAGGCAGGATTGCCGACAGCGAGGCCGCAGGACGCGGCTCGGAGGGGAAAATCGAATTATTCCAATCCCTTATCTTCATCCCTCGGCACAAAAAAGCACAGGCAAAGGGGGCAGTTTGGTGCGGATCAGGCTTTCGCCGATTCGGTTTTTTTCTCGGGACTCGGGACCCTCGACTCGATCACAAAGTGCGGGCGGTCGTCCTTCAGAACCACGCGCACGGCTCCGCCGTTCTCAAGTTTTCCGAAGAGGATTTCTTCTGAAAGCGGCCGTTTGATCTCGTCTTGGATGACCCGCGCCAGCGGGCGCGCTCCCATCTTCCGGTCATAGCCCTTCTTGCCGAGCCACTCTCGAACGGGTTGCTCGAGCTCGATCTCGACGTTCTTCGCGAGGAGCAAATGCTCAAGCTCGACGATTTGTTTGTTCACCACCTGTTCCATCATCCGCTCGTCGAGAGGGTTGAAGAACACCGTGGCATCGAGGCGGTTCCGGAATTCCGGCGAGAACGTGCGCTCGAGCTCTTTTTGCGAAGCTCCCGCTCCGCCCGGATCATTCTGGAATCCGACCGCCCTGCGCTCTGCATCCCGCGAACCCACGTTTGAGGTCATGATGAGAATGATATTCCGGAAGTCGGCTTTTTTGCCGTTGTTGTCGGTCAAAAAACCGTGATCCATCACCTGGAGCATGATGTTCCAGACACTCGGATGGGCTTTTTCGATCTCATCCAGAAGCACGACCGAATGCGGGTTTTTCATTGCGGCATCGGTCAAAAGCCCCGCCTGCTCGAACCCCACATATCCCGGAGGCGCGCCGATCAGGCGCGAAACGGTGTGCTGCTCCATGTACTCAGACATGTCGAAGCGAAGGAAGGAAACCCCGAGATGGCTTGCAAGCTGTTTCGAGAGCTCGGTTTTTCCGACCCCGGTCGGCCCGCAAAACAAGAACGATCCGATGGGGCGATCTCCGGTGCGCAAGCCCGAACGCGCAAGACGGATCGCCGAGACGATTCTCTCGATCGCATGATCCTGCCCAAAGATCGTGAGTCGCAAGTTCCGATCGAGCGCCTGCAGGCGGTCTTTTTGGTTGTGGGTCACGGTTTTCGCCGGAATCCGCGCCATTTGCGCGATCATTTCCTCGACCTCGATTCCGGTGACCAGAACGGGCGCCGCCGGATCGACGGGCTGTTCTTGCACCCGTTTGATCCGGAGCTTTGCGCCGACCTCGTCGATCACGTCGATCGCCTTGTCGGGCAAAAACCGGTCGGTCAGATGCTTCACCGAGAGCTCGACCGCGGATTGAATCGACTCGGGGGTGTAAATGACCCCGTGGTGCATCTCGAACTGGGGCTTCAGTCCGTTCAGGATTTGAATCGTTTCGTCCTGGGTGGGCTCGGGCACGTCGATTTTTTGAAACCGCCGCGAGAGCGCGAGATCGCGCGCAAACGAGCTCCGGTACTCCTGGAATGTGGTCGAACCGAAACACCGGATCTCGCCGCGTGCGAGCATGGGCTTCAGCAGATTCGCCGCATCGACCGTGCCGCCGTTCACCGATCCGGCCCCGATGATGGTGTGAATCTCGTCAATGAAGAGGACGGGGAACTGCCCGCGCGAGTGCTTGGTCTCGAGCGCCTGAATGACCCGCTTCATGCGTTGCTCGAAATCCCCCCGGAACTTCGTTCCGGCGAGAAGGGCACCGAGATCGAGCGAGTAAATCACCGCCTCCCGAAGCAGATCGGGCACCTCGCGGTCGACGATCTTTTGCGCAAGACCTTCGGCGATCGCGGTCTTTCCGACGCCGGCCTCACCGACCAGAAGGGGATTGTTCTTGCGTCTGCGGCAAAGGGTTTGAATGACCCGATCGAGCTCCTGTTTTCGTCCCACGAGGGGATCCAGTCGCCCGTTCTTCGCCAGTTCATTCAGATTCACCGTGTAGCTCGAGAGCACATCGTTCATCGACGCTCGGTGTTCGCTTTGCGGCTTCTGGCCCGACGCAGGTTGTTCTCCCGACTCGGATTGAGACGCGCTCGAGAGATCCTCGGACGCTCCCTGCCCGTGACTGATGAAGCTCACCACTTCAAGACGATCAATGCCCTGCTGATTCAAAAGATAGAGCGCCCAGGAGTCTTTGGCCTGAAACAGGGCGACAAACAAATCCACGGGTTGGATCTCGGTTTTTCCCGAGGACTGCACCTGAAAGATTGCGCGCTGGACGAGCCTCTGGACGCCCAAAGTCGCGATGGGGTTTTCTGCCTCGCCCTTTTCGGTTTTTGGCGCAAGCGGCACCTCCTTTTGCAGGTACGCCTTCACGTCCTCACGGAGCTTCTCGACTGATCCTTTGCAGTGCTGGACCACCTGCACCACCTCGGGCTCATCGAGCAACACGGCCAGCACATGCTCAAGCGTCAAGAACTCGTGCTTGCCCTCGACTGCGGCCGACAGAGCCCGATTCAATACTGATTCCGCGCGTTTCCCGATCATCGTTCATTCCTCTCCACCGGTTCCATCGTGAGTTTCAAGGGAAACCCCGACCTCCGGGCCTTTTCTGTGACCTTCAGGATCTTGCTTTCGGCGATCTCGAACGAGTACACGCCTGCCACGGCCTTTCCTTCTTCATGCACTTTCAGCATGATCCCGACCGCTTCTTCATGTGGTTTCGAAAAGTCCGAAGTCAAGACCTCCACAACGAATTCCATCGTCGTGTAATCATCGTTATGCAAGAACACTGCGAACTTGCGGGGAGGCTCATTGACCGCGTCCAGCTCCTTCACGGCCGCTCCCGACTCGCCCTCGGTTCCTGGGTTTTGCGTCAAGTCCTTGTCTGATTCCATGGTTTTCCTTGCACAAATTCTAGCATATTCCGCCCGATCCTGAGATCATTTCAGCATGGGCATCCGGATTCCACGCGCCCCCGAAGAAAAAACCGAGGCCAACACGGCTTCGATCGCCTTTGACCACACCGATCCGAACCCGAACGGAGCGCGGCCCCCTGCGTCCATGCCCGATCTGGGAATCCTGAACGGCGCACTTTCGGACCCGGAAGTCACCGAGATCATGGTGAATGATCTGCGCAACATTGCCATCGAAAAACGCGGACAGATCGTGGTGACCCCGATCCGCTTCAAGAGCCTCGAGGAGCTCGACCGTGTGGTCCAGATTCTGGCCCTTCCGTCCGGAAACCGGATCTCTCCCGAACATCCCCTCTGCGTGACCACCCTGCCTGACGGATCGCGCGTGCATATTGCGGCACCCCCGATCACCGACTATGGTCCGTGCATCACGATCCGGCGTTTTCCGAAGCACCTGAACATCTCCCAGCTCCTGCAATCGAAGATGCTCGATGTGCGGATGGCGCAATTCTTATCGGCATGCCTGCAGGGCCGCCAGAACGTTCTGATCAGCGGGGGAACCGCCTCCGGAAAAACCACGCTCTTGAATGCGCTTCTTCCCTTGGTGCCGCCCCATGAACGGGTGATCACGATCGAGGAATCGCCCGAGATTCCGTATGTGCTTCCGAATCAGGTGAAGCTGACGGCGAGTGTTGCGACCGACGCTTCGGAGCAGGACATTTCGGTTCGGGAACTGATTCCGCATGCGCTCCGGATGCGACCGGACCGGATCATTCTGGGCGATTGCCACGGCCCGGAAGCGAGGGAATTCATTCAGGCCATGAACGCCGGACACCGCGGCTCTATGACAACGCTTCATGCGGGCTCGCCCCGTGAGGCGCTCCTCCGGCTGGAGACGCTCTTGATGAGTGCGGGGCCCGAGATGCCGCTACCGGCAATCCGCAGGCAAATCGCGGGCGCGCTGGATTTGATTCTTCAGATCCGGAGGTTTCCTTCGGGAGTCCGGAAGCTCGTGTCGATCCAAGAAGTGTCCGGCTCCGATCAGGACACCTTGGTGTTGCACGAGGTGTTCTCCTTCGAGCCGAAGAACCCGCTCGATTCCCAGAGCGATGAGGGAACCTTCCGGTTCAATGCCCCGTCGGGTATCGCAGATAAGCTGAAGGCGCAGGGGATCCGCGTCTAAACTGCCCCCTTTGATTGTGCTTGGTGATGGAGCGGGCTCAATGGAGAAGCACAATCAAAGGGGGCAGTTTGCATGAAATGCCTGAATCTCGGATTGCCCGAAACCATCCCGCCCCGTGAGGGCCCCACGAATGCTGGATGAGGCTCTCGCGAGCCAGGATGGCGAAAGCGAGGCCGCAGGACGCGGCTCGCCGAAATCCAGCATTCGTGGGGCCCTCACGGAGCGGGATGGTTTCGGGCGAACTGATTCAAGCGGATCGGGATTACTTTCGATATTTACAACGAATTCAGTTTAATGCTACGCATGAGAGTAATGACACAGCTCGACCCGACTCCTTCTTCGATCCCGTCCGCCGAACCCAACGGGTTTGTGAAAACCCTGAATCAAATGGGCTACATGACGAGCACCCTCGACCCGGTCTCGCAGGAGTTTGTCCGATTCGCAAAAAACCAGACCCTGCCGGTTCTGGACCTGGGCGCCGCCTACGGTGTGGCCAGCCGCCAGGCCCTGATGGCCGGTGCGCGCGTGATCGCGAACGATCTCGACGGCCGGCATCTCGACCTGTTCGAATCCACCCTGCCCGAGCCGGAACGCTCACGACTCAGCAAGCTCCCCGGCGATCTCCGCAGCCTTTCTCTGCCCGAGGGATCCTGCTCGGCGATTCTCGTGTGTCGCGTCCTGCATTTTTTCCGTGGCGAAGAGATCGAAGCCGCCGCGCAGAAGTTCCATCGCTGGCTCGCCAAGGGCGGCCGCATTTTCGTCGTATGCGAGACTCCGTATCTCAAGAACTTCTCGAGCTTCATTCCGGTCTACGAGGAGCGAAAGAGATCGGGAGTCCGCTGGCCCGGCTTCATCGCGAACGTCGCCGAAGTCGCGCCCGAGCGTGCCGCATTCCTTCCGCCCGAGATGCACCTGCTTGATCCGGAGGTTCTGACCCGGAGCTTTGAGGCCGCGGGATTCCTCACCACCTGGTGCTCCACCCTTTCGCGCACGGACTTCCCCGAGGACATCCGTCTCGACGGCCGCGAGAGCGTGGGCTACATCGGAAGAAAGTGACCGGGTGAAGTCTCCGATCCGGAACCTTCTCGATTTCACTCCGACGGCCCTTCTTGCGGTATTCACCACCGCGATTTTTCTCGCTCCCTATCTTGCACCGACGCCGCTACCGGTCCTTGATCTGACCCGAGCCGAGTGGAGTTCGTGTTTTCCTGACCGGGACGGAAGCGAATGCGAGCCCCGTCCGGCGCGGGTGCCGCAAGACGTGAATCGGCACAACTCGCCCGGATTCCAGGGAAGAATCCGGTACTCGGTGCGGTTCCCGACTCCGGACGCCTGCCGCCTCGGAAGCGGCTCCTGCTCGCTTTACATCGCAGAGCTCGGCGACTCCGCCGAATTCCGGCTGAACGGGGAGCCCCTGCCCTCTCATGGAGAATTCCGCTCCAAGGCCGTCTACCGCAAGCATTACCCCGTGAATCTCAGCCTGCCGGCAGCAGCACTCCGAAAGGAAGGCCCGAACACCCTCACGATCGAGGTTCACAGCTTCAAGAATGTGCAGGCGGGAATCCGCGGTGGTCCGGTCGGAATTTACGAACAAAAATGGGCCTTTTGCCTGACCCGGACGCGCATCTCGCAAACCATCCTGATTCCGCTCATCGCCGCGATCCTGATGTTCGTGATCGCTCTCACGGTTTCATGCTGCATGCTTCTGATGCGCACGCGGAGCGGCGAGCTCAAGGCGCTTCTGGGGTTCACGGTGGCGAGCGGGTTCTTCTTGTACTCCTTCACCGAGCTTCCCCGCGAATTCCTGCCCGTACCGCTCGCAGGATTCCTTCACTTCCTGTTTCGGATTCTCGCGGACTACTCGTTCTTCGAACTGGCACGGATCACCTTCTTCCGGAACTCGCAGAGCTTGTCGCGTCTTCGCATCGCCTACTGGGCGATGCTCCTCTCGTATCCGGTCACGTTTCTGCTCGAGACCATGAATCAAAGTGTTGCGATCCGGGGATTCGACGACGCCTACCTTCTCACCCGTCTTGCACTCCCCTTGCTTCTGATCCCGCATCTGGTCGCCTTCCGCGGAGCTTTACTCATGGAACGCTCGCGGCTGAAGCCCGTCCTGATCGGGATCTTCGGATTCTCGATGATCTGTCAGATCAACGATGCGTTGATTTTTCACGGACTTCGGAGCGGACCGTATCTGATCCGCGTTTATCTGATTCCGATCGCATTCGGGATGGGACTCTGGATCTTCTCGCGGATCAGCCAGCGGATGATCGAACGCGCGCTCCACCTGAAGTCCGATGCCCTGCTCGGCTCGATCACAGGGCAGGTCGCGCATGACATCCGCTCGCCGCTGGCCGCACTCGAAATGCTCTCGGACCACCTATCCGAGCTTCCCGAAGAAAAACGCCGCATCCTCCGGAACTCGATCTCGCGGATCAAGGACATCGCAAACTCCCTGAAAAACCCCTCGAACACGGCAATCGTGCGCCGTCCCCTCGGTGCGGCGCCCGCACGCGAGGAACCCGTGCCCGAGGAACCCGCTCCCGTCGCCCTCCAAAACCGGGCCGCGAGCGAAGAGCTCCTGATCGCTCCCGTGATCGAAGAACTGATCACCGAAAAACGCCTCGAATACCGGCATCTTCCCGGCATTCAGATCGGCTTCGAGCAATCCCGGGAGTGCTACGGCCTTGCGGCCGCGATCGAGGTGACGGCCTTCAAACGAGTCCTCTCGAATCTGGTGAACAACTCGGTCGAGGCGATTCCGGGCGGAACGGGTTCGATTTCGATCCTCCTTGCGCCGGGGGAACAGAACACCGTTCAAATCAAGATCAAAGACGACGGAATCGGGATCGAGCCCGGGATTCTGAACCGCCTGGGCACCAAGGGCGCCACCTTCAATAAGGCCGGAGGCTCGGGCCTGGGCCTTGCCCATGCGCGCGAAACCCTGCTCCGGTGGAATGGCTCGATTTCGATCGACTCCGCGCCGAAGCGGGGCACGACGGTGAGCCTGCGTCTTCCGAAAAAGCCGCCCCCCGCGTGGTTTGTTCCCGAACTCGCGTTCGAGCCGAACAGCACGATCGTGGTGTTCGATGACGATCAGAGCATCCATCAGGTCTGGCGCGGGCGTTTTCTCGAGAAAACCGGCCGCGCATCGGCGCTCCGGCTCGAGCACTTCAGCGGCTCGCGCCAGCTCCGCGATTTTTACCGCAATCGCTTCTTTGACCTCGAAAATCCCTTGTTCCTGATGGACTACGAAATCCTCGGCGAATCAGGCGTGAACGGCCTGGACCTCGTCGAAGAGCTCGGAATCGCCGGAAGCGCGGTCCTGGTCACGAGCCGGTACGAAGACCCCTCGATCCGCGCCCGTTGCGAGCGGATGGGCCTCCGGATGATTCCGAAATCGATGTCGGGCTTTGTTCCGATCCTCGAGGCTCAAGGAGACCGGAGCGCGACCGAATTCAAATAACGGTGGTAGCGGTTCAGGACTTCCCACTTCACGCGGTCCCGCGCCATGCGCTCCGCGAATTTCTGGTGGAATCCGAAGTCGGAGCGATTCCGAAGCTCAAGTCCGGCGTCGAGCCCCCGCGCGATCAGCCGGAGCACGAGGCCCGCATACCACTGCGAGATTCCCGCCGAATCCGATGAATCCTCATCGAACTTCCGGAGCGCTTCCTCGCCCAACACGCGCTTCAGCGTGAACGAGGACGCGCCGATGAAAACCCGAAGCAACTCGGCTTCGATCGCGGCCCGGTCTTTTTTTCGAGCGGGCGAAGGAGGAGTCGTCGCCGGAGCGGCTGGAGCAGAGGAGGAGGCATCACCCCCAGGAAACTCGATCTCGGGCGCGCGTTTCGAGGTCTCGTCGAACAAGGTCGGATTCCGCATCGCGAGCTGGAGCTCGGCCATCTCGGAGGCGAACGCACGGAGTTCCTGCGGGGATGCGCCTTTTGATTTCGACTCGAGCGCGCGATACCGCGTTCCCATCACGATCCCGCGATAAATCCCCTCGAGACTCGCCCCCTGATTCAAAGAGCGGGACAGCTCCTCGAACGATCCGGGATCCTCGATCTGATCCTCACGGAACACCACGCGAATCATCTCGGCCAGAAGCTCGCGGTTTTCTCGTGCCAGCGTCTCGACCGGCGAGGGTGCAAGAGCGGGAGTAGGCGTGCTTGTGAGGGGCCTTTCGCGAAACCGCTCCGTGACCTTGCAACCCGACAAACCAAGAAGCAAAAAAACAGCGATCGAACGATCGCAACGAATCACTCCACCACCCCGAGGGCCTTGGGCGCGCGGGAGCGGCCCACGGCGGAAGCGAGCACCACGATCGTGATCAGATAAGGAAGGATCTGGATCCACTGCACGGGAACCGGCTCTTCACTGCCCGGAAGCACCACCCCCTGAAGCCGGGTCTGGATCTGCTCGGTGAACCCGAACAACAGGCACGCGAGCACGGTTTGCACCGGACGCCATTTGCCCAGAATCACGGCCGCAAGGGCGATAAAGCCCCTTCCGGCCGACATGTTCCGGATGAATGAGGACGAAAGATACGTCGACAGGGTCGCACCCGCGATTCCCGACAAAATGCCGCTCAAGAGCACGCCCTGCCAGCGTTTGACGGCGACCGAAACGCCCGCGCTCTTCAGCGCCTCGGGATGTTCCCCGGCGAACCGCAAGCGAAGCCCGAATTTTGTGCGCGTGTACACGAACACGCTGAACGCCACCGTAAGTCCGGTCAGGATGAGCGGCAGGAACCGCAACTGCGCCTCGCCCGGAATGGGCGGGGTCGAACCGGTCGAATCGAACCAGATTTTCGAAAGAAACGGCGGAACACCGAGCGCAAACAGATTCACCGCGGTTCCGGCCACGATCTGGTTCGCTCTGAACCGCAACACCGAAAACCCGTACAGAACCGACAACAGCGCCCCCGCAAGCGCACCCGCCAAGAGACCAAGATAAGAGTTGCTGAAGTACAGCGTCGTCACCGCGGCAAAGAACGAACCCACGAGCATGAAGCCCTCGAGTCCGATCTGGATCACTCCGCTGCGCTCGCACCACATCCCCCCGAGTGCCGCAAAAATCAGCGGGGTCGAAACCCGAAGCACCGGAAGGGCCCAATTCGTGAAGATCTCAGCCAGCATTGCTTCTCCACCTTTGTCCGAGTTTTCCGACCGCATCCCAGAGTCCTTCGGCCGAGACCCCGAGAATGATCAATCCCTGAATCAGATACGACAAATCGCGGGTGACTTTTTCGGTTTCGAGATCAAGACTGGCCGCTCCCTTTTGCAGAAACCCGAACAAGAATGCGGCAGGAAGGATCCCCATGATGTTCCCCCGCGCGACAAGGGCAACGGCGATTCCGACAAAGCCATAGTCGGCCGAGAATCCGATCTTGAACCGATGGGAGTTTCCGAGGATCTCAATCAGACCGACGAGCCCCGCGACTCCACCTGCGACGAACATCGAGGACATCCAGGCGCGTGCCCTTGGGATTCCGTAGGTCTCGGCCGCCGTTTCATTCTCTCCGAGGGCCTTCAGCTCATAGCCCCACACACTGTTCCAGAGCACCTGATGGAGCACGACCACGAGCAGGATCAGGAAAAAAATCAACCCGCCCATCGGGGCTCCGTTGAAGACCGAAAATGGCGCGAGATGAAACGACGCCGGAAGAGGGATCGTCTCGGCCTGTGCCGAGTTCGGATCCTTGATCGTGTAGAGGGTGAAGTACGAGGTCACCCCGGCCGCGATGAAATTGAGCATGATGGTCGTGATCACCTCATGACTGCCGCGCTTGGCCTTCAGGTACCCGGGAATGAGTCCCCAGAGTCCCCCTGCCAAAAACGCAAGCCCCGCCGCAAAAGGAACGGCGATCCAGGGCGAGGTGATTCCGGAACCGAGCACTCCGGCCCAGGCGGCGGCGAGCGCACCGATCGTGAGCTGACCCTCGGCTCCGATGTTGAAGAGTCCTGCCTTGAAGGGGATCGCCACCGCAAGGCCGGTCAGAATCAGAGGCGCGGTGTAAAACAAGGTCATTCCGAAATCATACCCGGAGCCGAATCCGCTCCGGTAAAGAATGCCGATGATCTTCATCGGCGACTCGCCCGCCAAAGCACAAACCAGGAGCCCCGCTCCGAAGCCTGCAAGGGCTCCGGCAAACGAGCGAAGAAACGATCGGAACGAAGCCGGCAGAAGATTCTTCATTTCTCTCCTCCCCCCATCACCCGGCCCATCGACCAGGCATCGAATTCCGATCGCGCATAGGTGGCGCGGACGGATCCGTTGTAAAACACCAAAATGCGATCGCTCAGATCGATCAGCTCATCGAGCTCGGACGAGAAGAGCAACACGGCTTTTCCGCGATTCCGCTCCTGCATGATCGCCTCGTGGATTTTTTCGATCGCCCCGACATCCACCCCGCGCGTCGGGTGCGCGATCAGGAGCACATCCGGGTTCGAGTCGAGGGCGCGGGCGATCACGAGCTTTTGCTGGTTTCCGCCGCTCATGCGCCCCGTCCATACCGTCGTGAAAGGAGGCCGGATGTCGAACTCCTTGATCTTCTCTTCGACCCGGGTGCGGACCACACCCCGGTTCAGGAAGCCGCGAGTCCCGTACCGGGGATCGCGATGCTGACCGAGCAGAAAATTCTCGGTCAGATCCTGATGCAACAAAAGCCCTTCCGAGAGGCGGTCCTCGGGGACGAGCCCCACCCCGGCATCGCGGAGGGAGAGCGGATCAAACCGGCTTGCGTCCTTGCCCTTCAGCAAAATCAGGCCTTCCGAACTTCCCTCGAATCGCGCGGGATGGGTCAGGTAACGAAGAAGCGTGGTCTGGCCGTTCCCCTGCACGCCTGCGATGCCCAGAATTTCTCCGGGACGGATCTCGAAACTCACATCGCGGACGGGCTCCGAGGAACTCTCGACCGAAAGGCCCTTCACAGCGAGCACGGGGCGGGTGGCGCCACCCGCCGTGGCGAAAATCTTCCGCTCGCCCTGATAGGTGAACGAAACCGGACGCCCCACCATCATCTGCGCAAGCTCATCCTCGTTCGTCTCGGAGGTGATTTTGGTGCCCACTCCCTCGCCCCGCCTCATCACGGTGACCGAGTCGGTGAACTCGAGCACTTCCTTCAGCTTGTGCGAGATCAAAAGAATGGTCTTTCCCTCATCCTTCAGGCGCCGGAGGTTCTGAAACAGCTCCTTCACCTCTTGCGGGGTCAGAACGGCCGTGGGCTCGTCAAGAATCAGCACTTCGGATCGTTGGTAGAGGAGTTTCAGGATCTCGACCCTTTGCTGTTCGCCCACCGAGAGCTCCGACACCGGGCTGTCCCAGCGGTCGAACGAGAGCCCGTAGTCGGAGGAAATTTTACGGAGAGTGACGCGGGCCTTTTCGCGGTTGATGCCGAAGAATCCGGGCTCATGGCCCAAAATGATATTATCGAGAACGGTTTCGGGACCCGCCAGCATGAAATGCTGGTGGACCATTCCGATCCCGTGCTTCATGGCATGAACGGGGCTTTTGATCCGAACGGGCTTTCCGCCGACCAGGATCTCGCCCTCATCGGCCGGATGGATCCCGAACAGGACCTTCATCGCGGTCGACTTGCCGGCGCCGTTTTCGCCGATCAGACCATGAATCGACCCTGCGCGGACCTCAAAGCTCAGGTCGCGATTGGCATAAAAGGACCCAAAGCGCTTGGAGACTCCGCGAAACTCGAGCGCGTTCATTTTTTCTTCTGGACGAGATAATAATCAGGAACCTTGATCTTGCCATTGATGATCTGCGAGCGAAGCGATTCGAGCTCTTTTTTATTCACTTCGCTGACCAGCTTCGCATTGTTTTCATCGACTGCGTAATCGACTCCTTTCGACTTCACTCCGAGTCGAACCAGGCCGGTGGTGAACTTGCCCTCTTTGTACATCTTCACGGACTCGAACACGGCATCATCCACGCGCTTCAGCATCGATGACAGAACAAATCCGGGCTTGATCCAGTTCTGGTTCGAATCAACCCCGATCGCGAGCTTGCCCTTTTCGGCCGCCGCATCGAAGACCCCGAGCCCGGAGTTGCCGGCCGCCACAAAAATGACATCCACTCCGTGGTTGTATTGGTCAAACGCGAGCTCTTTCGCCTTCGGGGGATTGTTCCAAGCCTCTCCGGTCACGCCAAGATAGTTTGCGACCACTTGGGCTTTCGGATTGATTTTTTTGACACCCGCCTCGTAGCCCATCTGGAATCGACGGATCAGGGGAACATCCATGCCACCGATGAAGCCGACTTTTCCGGTTTTGGAGTGCATGGCGGCCAGGGCTCCCACCAGAAAGCTTCCCTCGTGCTCCTCGAACATCACCGAACGGACATTCGGGGCTTTCGCATCCTCATCGATCAGCAAGAACTTCTGATCAGGAAACCGTGCCGCGTTCTTTTTGATCGCCTCAAGCTGATGGAATCCGACGGCCACCACGAGGTCGAATTTCTTCTCTGCAAAGGCTCTTTGAAGCGACTCATAGGCCGAGTTGTCGGGCGCTTCGACAGTCTTGGTGACCACACCCAGCTCTTTTTCGGCGCGCTTCAGCCCCTGGTAGGCCGAGGCATTGAAGGATTTGTCGTCTTTCCCGGAGCGTTCCAGAACGAGCCCCACCTTGATCTCGGCACTTGAATTGGCCGCATGACACACCAGAACCATCAGGCAAAGAGAGACCTTCCCGAACCAACGAAGACACATTGTGCTCATGCCCCAATTCATACCCGATTCGAACCCCGTTCGTCGAATTGATTTTGACCCCCACAGGGGCTACCCTGAAAGAGTGGGGCAATCGGGGAAAACCGTCAGGGATCAAAAGCGAAATCGACTCGGGGACAATCAGGGACAGTCGATCTTCATGGTCGCCATCCTGATCCTGACCCTGATTCTTTTTTTCACGTTCACGGTCAATACGGGGCTTCTGATCCACGCCAAGATCAGCGTCCAGGCCGCGGCCGACGCCGCCGCCTATTCCGGAGCCGCAACTCAAGGAAGATGGTTGAACGCGATCTCGTTTTTGAACTACGACATGCGCCGGCAGTACAAAAAATTCCTGTTCCGGAACGCCTTTGTGGGAAACATGGGGAGTCCGGATTTCCTGAGCGGATCATTTGCGCAAGGGGATGTCGATGCGGACGGACGCTATCTTTTTCCGAAGTTCGACCGGTCTGGAAGCCCTGTCGATTATAAAAAAACCATCAACCTCCGCGTGCCGGCAGTCTGCATGCCCATGTTTCCGAACCCAAACGGTCCTTCCGGCAAGAACGAAGACAATTGCATGGCAATCAACCAAAGAAACACAACGCAGGATGTGCTTCAGCAGGTCGGAATTCTCGCAGGAACAGGCGGCTCCATCCTCGATACGTATCTGGATGCCTCCCGAAGCATCATGGCGCTTCAGAACGAGCTTTGCAAAGCCCAGGGGCTCATCAACCAGTTCGTGCTCCTGACTTGGGCATTCCGGGGCGACTCCGACAACCAGGAAATCAACCGGATTCTCGACCGGCTGTACACCAGCATCCCCGGCGCAAGCCAACAGCTGCAGGACCGGAGCCGCCTGAATAGAATCATCGCAGAGGTCACCAAGGGACTGGGTTTGTACCCCAAGAATATTTTCACCCTGATGCGGATCCAAACCCTGGTCGAGTTTCTGAACACCACTCCCCAAACCGTGAATCCCGACCAGCTCGAGGCATGGGAGAGGGCCACAGACACCGCCGACACGCACGAGCATTCCATTCTGGCCTTTCGGTCCGCCCTCTCGAATCTGAATCACTCGGTGTTCGACGTCTCGAAAACCGAGATGCAGGAACTGCATCAGGCCAAAACCCTGGACGCCCAGACCGTCGAGGCCGACATCGACACCTTCATTCAAGTCATGATTCCGAGTGCGACCTTGAACCCTTCCGCCGCGACCTTTTGCAATGCCTCGATTCATCAGATCCCGCTCCGGGGAATTCCGGTTGGCGTGAAACTGAACCGGCGCCCGGGAACCAATGTGGTGTACGGAGTGAAGCTCAGGGCCTTCGTGAAGCCCCGCGGGCTATTCTTCGCCCCCTGGAACGAGCCGCTCGAGCTCTCGGCCTATGCGGCGGCGAAGCCATTCGGAAGCCGGACCGGTCCCTCTGACCTGAATCCCGAGGCGGAGCTCTACGAAAAAGAAGTCGATTTGAGCTCGGTGGTTGTGAACGGAGAACACATTTGCAATCCGGGCGCTGTCGCCCTAGGTCACAAATGCAACGTACCCAACATGAAGGTCGACCCTTCCGACTCAAAACTCACATTTTTCCATCAGGATTTCTTGAAGAAGATGGCGGAGCTCTCAACCAGCCGGCCTGCGGGCACCAATAAGGTCATCCTCGATGATAGCAAGCTTCAAACCGCTCAACATCATGCCATGGCACCGAACCCGATCGAGGTGGGCCGATACAACATTCTCCCCCCGCCCCCCGAGAACTTGGACTCTCTGAAATACGAATTCATCCCCTACTTTGACAAAGAAACCGCCCAAAGCCAGCAAACCGGACCCCAAGGCACCTACCAGGCCCCTCCGGCCTATCGGTTCTACGCCCCGATCTTCAAAAAGGGCTCCGAGGATGTCAACGGCATCATCCAGAAGGTGCTCGACAAAACCCTGGATGGCGCATTTCCGAACCAGTTCGGAATCACCCTGAATGACGTCAAAGAGCAGACCAAGATCGCGATGAACAACTACTATCTGAACAAACTTAAATCGACCGGCGGAGACGACAACGAGACTGAGACCTTCGCCGCGGTTCAACTTCCCTTATACAAACTGACCCCTCCGGGATCAAAAAAGTTCTGGCTCCAGACCGACAAAGAAGTCCTGAGCTCCTGGGGACCGGACCATGTGAAGATCGGGAAGACCCAATGGGGCTATCGGCCCCGTTTCGGGTATTCCGTCCGGTTCGTCGGCTTGCAAGACCTGCTGGCCGAAGGCTTGCAAGATGTGAGCGAAGAATTCGATCAAGTCGGACATTGATTTCCCGAGGGAACCCCTTGCCAAAACCATTCCCCTTTCGCTAGCTTTCAAGGGTACGCCGTTCCAAAAAAGGAGAATCACCATGGCAAAAAAGAAAATCCAGAAAAAGACCGCTGCGGTCAAAAAATCCGCGGCAAAAAAACCAGCGGTTAAGAAACCAGCGGTTAAAAAAGCAGTCAAGAAAGCAGTCACCACAAAAGCGCCCGCAAAAAAGACCACAGCGAAGAAGACCGTAGCAAAAAAACCTGTCGCTAAAAAAGCGGCTGCTAAAAAACCTGCCGCAAAGAAGACCGTCGCGAAGAAACCGGTGGCGAAAAAAACCGTAGCCAAAAAAACCGTGACCAGTAAAACAGTCGCGAAAAAAGCGGCCACCAAAAAACCTGCCCCGAAACCAGTCCCCGTGAAGACCGGGACCCCTTCGGTCACCACCTCTCCAACCGGCGCCGCCACCCTTGCAACGGCAATGGCCGCAACCGCCGCCGTGGGAGCCCTCGGAGCGAACCTCGTCGGCGAGGGGCATGATGCCTACGATGACGATCAGGAACTCGGCATGGAGGAGACCTTCATCGAAGACGAAGAATCCCTTCAGGACCCGTCCGACGAGGATGAAGAAGACGAGTACTACACCCGCGGGTTTGACGAGGAAGAGGAGTCCGAGGACTTCGAATCCGAAGACCTGAGCGAAGAGGATGAAGAAGACTTCGAGCTCGACGAAGAAGAGCTCGAAGAAGACGAAGACATGGAATTCGACTCGGACGAGGACTTCTCGGACGAGGACGAAGACTGATCTCCGGACTTCCGGGATCCGAAACCAAGAACAAGGGAGCTCATGCCGTATGGATATCCGAGACGTGATCCATGGTGTAATCCCGATCGAAGCGCATGAGCTCCCGGTTCTTGAATCGTTCTTGTTCCAACGACTCCGGCAGATCCGGCAAACCGGCTTCGCCGAGCACTCCTACCCGGGCGCCACCCACAACCGCTACATTCACAGCATCGGCGCCCTCCACACCATCACCGAGACCTTTGAAGCGATCTTCTCGGGACTGAAGAAAAAGAAATACCCGCTTTGGAAGCGCTTTCGCGCTCTTGCGCGCCTGTCTGCCGCCCTTCATGACATCGGCCACGGGCCGCTCTCCCACACGACCGAGTTCGCGATGCCCGAGGTCTCCAAACTCGGCGCTCGCTTCGGATCGAAACGAAAAGCCACCCACGAGGACTACACCCTCAAAATCATCCTCGACTCTCCCCTTACCCCCGTCCTCGAAAAAGCGGGCGAACCGTTTGGTTTTGGTCCCCTTCACATCGCGGCGCTGATCGATTCCGGAATCAAACTGAACGAGGATTTTTTCATCGAACGCATCGAGGGCGAGAAGCTGAACTTCCGCCCGGTTTTGCACCAGCTGATTTCGAGCGAGATGGATGCGGATCGCATGGACTACCTGAGACGCGACAGCTTTTACTGCGGCGTCAACTATGGGGTCTTCGACTACTCCTGGATTTTGCGGAACTCCTGCGCACACACCAAGGACGGAAAAGTATATCTTGCGATCAAACACCGCGCGCTCTACGCCTTCGAGGACTTCCTGCTCGCCCGCTTCAACATGTTCCTGCAGGTGTATCTACACCACAAAACGGTCGTGTACGACGAGATGCTCGCAAACTACCTGAACGACCCGTTCTGCGACTACAAGCTCCCGGCCGACATCGAGACCTATGCCCGTTGTACGGATGCGCACTTATATGCCCATCTTGCACAGTCCACGAACCCCTGGGCCAAACGAATTGTCGAAAAACAACCCTTCAAGATGTTCATCGAGATCCACAGCGGGATTCCCTCGACCGCGAATGCACGGGAACAACAAGAACGGCTGTTCCGGAAAGCGCGGGCCGAACTGGAGTCGCGCGGCATTCCCTACATCGAGAACACCTCGACCGGGATCCTGTCCAAATACTTTGGCCGGTCGGATCATCCGATTTTTGTCAAATACGACAACCTGTATTCGGATCCGAGCTTCATTCCGCTCGAAAAATGCACTTCGCTCTTCACCCAGTACCCGAATTCGCGCTCGATCTCGCGGCTCTTCGTTGCGCCCGAGGATCATCAAAAGCTCGTGGGCCGGAAGCGCGATCACGCGATCCTGTTCGAGTGAATCTCAACCGAACTGCCCCCTTTGAGTGTTCCTGATCAGTACGATGTTTCGGGAAAGGGGGTGGGAAACAAAAAGGTTTTGCCGACTCTCGCGAGCCAGGATGGCGAAAGCGAGGCCGGAGGACCCGGCTCGGAGGCAAAAACATTTTTGTTTCCCACCCCCTTTCCCGAACCACGGTACCGGATCAAGCACACCCAAAAGGTGCAGTTTGAATCTCAACTCGGAAGATTCGCCCGATACATCAGTCCTTGGGCATTCACGCGAAGATCCAGATCCAGAAGCCCGAGCTCCCGCTCATCGAGGCGGAATCCCTGACTCTGAAAATACTCGCTCACCCACGCCCGCAGGAGCCCGCAGGTCCGGGCCTCCGACAGCCCCTCGTTCCTGATCCTCGTCAAAAGATCCATCGAGAACCGGAGCTGATCGCGAAGCATCGCCAGCATCCTCGGATGCTCGCTCTTCGGAATCATGCCGAAATGCGTGGGCGCGATCCATGCCGGAGCAAGCCGCTCGATCCAGTCCAGGGTGGCGAGAGCCGCCTCGCCGTCAAAATCAGTGGGAGAAGTCGAAACGAGCGCCACCACCCCGTGCTTTGCGTTCAGCACCGGGTACGAAACGCCGCAGGAATCGCCTGTGAACAAGGTGCGTGTCAGGGGCTCGAACACGACCAGATGATGGTTCGCATGCCCGCGGGTATGGCGGATCTCGAGCTCCACCCCCTGAAAAAACAAAGAATCCCCGTCCTTCAGCACCTGCACCCGCTCCTCGGGGCAAGGAAGAATCGTCCCGTAGAGTCGTTGCATGAACTCTTCGCCATACACCGCTGTCGCACTCGCCACGAGCTTCGAGGGGTCGATCGCATGGCGCGCGGCCTTCGGGTGCGCAAAGAGCCTTGCGTTCGGAAAGGTCTTCAAGAACAAGCCGGCTCCGCCCGCATGGTCAAGATGAATATGGGTCACGATGAGCCCATCGACTTGCTCGAGCGAGAGTCCCTCGGCATGCACGGCCTTCACGAGCTCCGGCAGGGCGTGATTCGTGTTGCATTCGACAAACATGGCCCGCTCGCCGCGAACCAAAAGGTAAGACGCCGCAAATCCCGGCTCGACATAGTTGCAATCCACCGTGATGATCTTCATCATGGATTTCATACCATGAGACTCCGGATCCTCACTTGGAATCTTGGTTTCGGATACGGCCCGGGCTCCGATGGGCTCGGGGGCCGCTACCGGACCCGTCCCGCATCCCATTTCGATCATGCGCTGAACGAAATCGCGCGCGTGATCAAGACCGAATCGATCGACATCGCGCTCCTTCAAGAAGTCGATTTCGATGCCGCCCGCTCCCACCACATCCACCAGCTCGATCAGATCTCGCGCAAAAGCGGCCTTCTTCATCGGGCTCCCGTCGTGAGCTGGAATTCGATGTATGTTCCCTACCCCGGGCTCGATCCGCGAACCCATTTCGGCCGCATCCGGTCTGGCGGAGGAATCCTCTCGCGGTTTCCCATCCATCCGATTCTTTCTGACTTGCTCGCAAAGCCGCGCGAGAAAGGCAGACTCCGGAACTTCTTTTCGCTCCACCGCTACCTGCAAATCGTCTCGATCGAGGGGCTGCGAATCTGCAATCTGCATCTCGAGGCCTTCTCGGCCGAAAACCGCGAGCTCCATCTGATTCGGCTTCAGGACCGCCTTCGGGATTTGGACCTTGATCTTGCCGGAGGCGACTTCAACGGCGAGGCGATCCTCGGTCCTGAAACACAGGCGCTTTACGAAGAACCCTCTCAAACCGGAGCGACCTTTCCGAGTGACGCACCCGATGTTCTGCTCGATCGGTTCCTTTTACGAAAAAACAAGTTCCAGAAGATCTCGATCCGCGTGCTTCCGACCGGTACGGTGTCGGATCACTTGCCGGTGTTGCTCGAAGCAGACTTCATCAGAGCCTGATCAAGGTCACCCCAGAAGGTCCGCGCCGCGTCCTTCATAAGCTCGCACGAGAGATCACGAAGCTTCTCGACCGCAACGGCCACTTCCTCGGATCGGTGATGCTCGGTTTTTTCTTCGTCGCTCAACATCGACTCTTCTTCGCCCGTGATCTTCAGGGTTTTGGCGTGGATGAGCTGAAAGTAATCGACCGCGCCCACTCCCTCGGGCAGATTGACCGATTCGCTCTTCAGGGAGTTTCCGAATACCGCGATCATGGCAGAGCCAAGCTCGGGCGCTTTTTTGCGCGCGATCGCAAGGATCGCACTTTCTCCCGCATAGGGTCTCGAATCCTCTTTTTGCAGGCACTCCTCGATTCCCTGCTCCCAGGGGGTCTTCACCATCTCGAGCACCATTCCCTCGTAGGCGTAATGGTAGTTCGAGATCGCGTGGGTCGTGCGCTTCACGAAGCCGCGAAACAGGGACTTCCACGGCACCATGCGAAGGCTCGGAATCTGGGTCGAGTGAAAGGGCTGAAGGAGATCTTGAATGAGATGCTCGCGCCAAAGAAGAGTACGAAGCCCGAAGAAGACGTTCCCGGATGCGAAATACGAATCCGAGGCTTGCTTCAGAACCTCGATCCGGCCGAAGGCGTCTCCGATTCGAAATGGCGGAACCTGAAAGCTCGCAAGCGGAGAACTCCACTCGAAGCCCGGGAACACCATGTGCCGGAACCCCTGCGAGGTCGGGCCGTTTGTTCCGCCCATCCATTTGCGATACCCGTTCGGATCGGCCGAATCGGGCAAATCCTGATCCATGCCCGAATCAGGCTCGTCGATGAAGCCCATGCCAAGGAGCTTTTCGATCGTGATCGGAGCGGAACCGGAATTCGATTTGCTCCCGCACGACTGCTTCGAGACAGGCTCAACCGAACCCGCACGGATGCCGATGCGGGCAGCAAGGGCATCAAGCTCTTTTTGCTCTTCTTCGATGCAAGGAATGCTGATTTTTTGCGAAAGATAAGGACGCGAGTCCCCGGCAGGGCCAAGTAGAATCCGGTTCACCATTTCCTGGTGCCGGTCCCACGCCGATGCCGGGGTCGCCCAAATCAGAATCGCAAGAAGAACCCCCATGAGGTCAACGCGTCACGGGAAGAGGCCACGAAGGAGCATGGCCTGCGAGAGACGCTCCACCGAGGTGATCAGAGCGGCGGTCTTCATGCCGGTGTTGTAGCGATCGGCATTGCTGGCCACGCGATGGAACGCGCGGGCCATGATCTCGGCGAGCTTCTCGTTCACTTCTTTTTCGTTCCAGAAGAATTGCTGCAGCCCCTGCACCCACTCGAAGTAGGACACGATCACGCCGCCCGCGTTGGCGAGAATGTCGGGAATGATGAATGCGCCATTCGCCTCGAGGTACTGCTGGGCCTCCGAGGTGATGGGGCCGTTCGCGCCTTCCGAGATGATCTTGGCCTTGATGTTCTTCATGTTGGCCTTGGTGATCACGCCGTCGATCGCCGCCGGAACAAGAATGTCGACGTTCAACGCCAACAGTTCTTCGTTGGTGATCGGCTCGGCACCGGGATACCCCTTCAGCGTGCGGTTCTTCGCAAGATAAGCCGATGCTTCTTCGACATTCACGCCGTTCCGGTTGTAGATCCCGCCGAAGAAATCGCTCACCGCAACCACTTTGCAGCCGCGGATCGCAAGCTCATGGGCCGCAACCGCGCCCACCTTGCCGAATCCGTGAACCGCGGCCGTGCATTCCTTCAGGTTGAAGTTCCCGCGGTTTTTCTTTTTCAAAAGTTCGATCGCATGCTCGATCACGTACACCACGCCACGGCCGGTGGACTCGGGGCGACCGAGAGATCCGCCGATTTCGATCGGCTTGCCGGTCACGACACCGGGGACCGCATGGCCTTTCGCCATCGAATAAGTGTCCATCATCCACGCCATGTGACGACCGTCAGTTCCGACATCCGGAGCGGGAATGTCCTGCTCGGGTCCGATCATCGAGATGATTTCCATCGTGAACCGGCGGGTGAGCGCCTGCTGTTCGGCGCGCGAAAGCTGGGAGGGATCGACGCGGATTCCGCCCTTGGCCCCGCCGAGCGGCAGTCCCACGAGCGAACACTTCATGGTCATCAGCATGGCAAGCGCCGAAACCTCAGAGAGATTCACTTCGGGATGGAAGCGGATTCCGCCCTTGCCGGGCCCGAGGGTCGTGCTGTGCTGGACACGATAGCCTTCGAAGGTTTTCACCGAGCCGTCATCCATGCGGACAGGAATGCTCACGCACATGGCTTTTTTGGGCATCTTCAGGCGTTCGAGAACGCCCGGATCGAGATCCATGACCTTTCCGGCCATCTCGAGGTCCATGACCGCGTTTTGATACAGGGGGCTGGTGTCGTAAAGTCCAGAACGCAAACCGTGACTCATGATCCTCTCTCCTTAACAGTTTCCGATTGTTCCGAGTCTTTTTATTTTGGGTCGAGCCTAGCAGAAGTGTTACCCTTCTGCCATGAAGAATGTCGAACCCGACAAAATCACAGTGGGAATTCTCTACGGCGGACGAAGCAGCGAGCACGAGGTTTCACTCCGTTCGGCGGCAAGCGTCTTCAACCGTTTGGATCGAAACCGTTTCATTCCGCGCGCCATTTACATCGACAAAGAAGGGGCATTTCATTGGGCCGATGTTCCGGAGTCCTTCCGCGAGCGGCAAGAGACTGCTCTTCCGAAAGCACTCACCTCGCCCGAAGTCGTTCTGCTTCCGAGACCCCATCACGACAGCTCGGGGCGAGCGAAGGCCCTCTTCGCCTGGCAGGATCCGGCGCATGCCGGAAAAGTCGAAGCTGTCGATGTGATCATTCCCATGCTCCATGGCAAGAACTGCGAGGACGGCACGCTTCAGGGAATTTTTGAAAGTGCGGGAATTCCGTACACTGGCTCGGGAGTGCTCGGATCGGCCATCGGAATGGACAAAGAAATCACCAAACGTCTCGCCCATGAGGCGGGAATTCCCATTGTTCCCTACCGCGTGGCCCGCTCCTGGGATCCGGTCACCCGGCACGAATTGCTTTTGAACGAGGTGCAAGCGGCGTTCGGCTTCCCGGTGTTCGTGAAGGCGGCCCGAGAGGGCTCCTCGGTCGGAGTCTTCAAGGTGAAATCCCGCGAGGAATTTCTGCCGCGACTGAAGGAAGCCTTCGAGCATGACTCGAAAGTGCTGATCGAAAAAGCGATCCCCGCGCGCGAAATCGAGTTCTCGGTGCTCCAGAACACCGATCGCGCGAAGGCGCCGCTCGTGTCGATCGCGGCCGAGATCATCCCCACCCATGAATTCTACACCTACGATGCCAAGTACAACGACGAGAACGGTGCCGTGTTCAAGATCCCGGCCGAGATTTCTCAAGACCTGACTCAAGATCTAACGCGGATGGTCGAAAAAATCTTTGGCGCTCTTGAACTCGAAGGGTACGCACGGGTCGATTTGTTCCTCGACCGCGAAACGGGCGCTTGTTACCTGAATGAGGTGAACACCCTTCCCGGCTTCACGAGCATCAGCATGTTCCCGAAACTCCTCGAAAAGACAGGCATCCCGTACACGGATCTCTTGACGAAGCTCATCGACCTTGCCTTACTTCGGTATCAGAGGTGAGCCAAACGTGCCCAAAACCGACTCCAAAACATGCCTGGTGATCGTCGAATCACCGACCAAGGCCCGAACCATCCGGAAGTTTCTTCCGAAGAGTTACATCGTCGAAGCGTCGATGGGGCACATCCGCGACCTCCCCCAAAGTGCCGCTGAAATTCCCGAGAAGCTGAAAAAAGAAGACTGGGCACGGATCGGCGTGAACATCGAGCACGACTTCGAGCCGCTCTATGTCGTGCCCAAAGGAAAATCAAAAGTCATCTCGGACTTGAAGAAAAAGCTCTCCGGCGCGGATGAGCTGTATCTCGCAACCGATGAGGACCGCGAGGGAGAATCCATCTCGTGGCACCTTCTCGAGGTACTGAAGCCGAAGGTCCCCGTGAAGCGCATGGTGTTCCATGAGATCACCCGCTCCGCCATCGAGCGAGCGCTCGAGAACACGCGTGAGGTCGACATGCGGCTCGTGCGCGCGCAAGAAACCCGGCGCATCCTCGATCGCCTCGTCGGCTACACGGTGTCGCCGCTCATCTGGAAGAAAATCGCTTATGGACTCTCGGCCGGACGCGTACAATCGGCGGGACTCCGCCTGTTGGTGCAACGCGAGCGCGAGCGCATCCGATTCCGGAGCGCGACCTATTGGGACCTCGAAGCCGAGCTCGAAAAATCCGGCCGGGACGGCGGAAAATTCAGCGCCCGCGCGATCGCCCTAAACGGAATGCGGCTTCCGACGTCGAAGGATTTCGACGAGACGACCGGAAAGCTCCTCGCCAAAAAAGAGGGCGAAATCCTGATCCTGGGATCAGCCGAGGCCAACCGCTTGAAGGGCGCGCTTGCATCGGGAACCTTCACGGTCCAATCGACCGAAGAAAAACAATTCAACCAGCGCCCGTCGATTCCCTTCATCACCTCGACGCTCCAGCAAGAGGCGAACCGCAAGCTCGGCATGAGCGCACGCGATGCGATGCGCACAGCCCAAAGCCTCTACGAACAAGGGTTCATCACCTATATGCGGACCGACTCGCCGAATCTCTCGGCCGAGGCGATCCGCGGGGCGCGTGCGGCGGTCGAGGAACTCTTCGGCAAAGAATACCTCTCTCCCGAACCAAGACAGTTCACCTCGAAGAACAAAGGAGCGCAAGAAGCACACGAGGCCATTCGCCCTGCGGGAGCCGAATTCAAGCATCCTCGCTCGACCGGACTCTCGGGGCGCGAGCTTGCCCTGTATGAGATGATCTGGATGCGCACGGTGGCCTGTCAGATGGCCGAAGCCCGCAAGCTCTCGGTCAGCGTTAAAATCGAGGCCAAGGCCGGCGCCGACACGGTTCTCTTCAACGCCCACGGATCCCGCATCCTGTTTCCGGGCTTTCTTCGCGCCTATGTCGAAGGTCGCGATGACCCCGAAGCCTCGCTCGAGGACCGTGAGGTGATCCTGCCCGAGATGAAACAGGGCGATTCGGTGAAACCTCACGACATCGAGGCGCTCTCGCACACCACCAAACCTCCTGCGCGCTTCACCGAAGCCTCGATCGTCCAACAACTCGAAAAAGAAGGCATCGGCCGCCCTTCGACCTATGCCTCGATCATCGACACGATTCTGGACCGCGGCTACGCCCGCAAGATCGGGAACGCGCTCGTTCCGACCTTCACCGGCATCGCTGTGATGCAATTGCTCGAGAATCATTTCGAAAACCTCGTCGACTTTCGCTTCACCTCCGAGATGGAAGGTTCGCTCGACGAGATCGCCGAGGGAAAACGCGAGTATCTTCCGTACCTTCAACGGTTTTTTTCGGGCGCGAACGGACTCGCCGAGCAGGTGAAGGCGCAAGAAAAAAAGATCGATCCGAACCGCTCGCGCACCGTCCAGCTCGAACAACTGAAAGACGTCGAAGTCAAGATCGGCCGCTATGGCGCCTACGTGGTCAAAGCCGGCACCAAGACCGAGGACGAGATCCATGCGACGATTCCGGATGACATCGCCCCCGGTGATCTGACCGAAACCCAAGTCTCGGACCTCCTCGCCGCCTCTGAAAAAGGCCCGCAGAGCATGGGAGTGGATCCCAAATCCGGACTCGACGTGTACTGCCTGAGCGGGCGCTACGGGCCGTATGTGCAACTGGGCCTGCCGACCGAAGAAAAACCAAAACCCCGTCGGGCCTCGCTCTTGAAGGGCATGGATCCGAAAACCATCACCCTCGACAAAGCGCTCGAGCTCCTCTCGTTGCCGCGAGAGCTCGGCGAGCATCCCGAGAAGAAAAAACCCGTGATCACGAACCTCGGGCGCTTCGGACCGTATGTGATGTGCGACGGGGACTTTCGCTCGCTCAAAAAAGAAGACAACGTGTTCACCGTGACGCTGGATCGCGCACTCCAGCTTTTGAGCGAAGAGAAGAAAGCGCGCCGGGGCGCACAGGCCCTGCGCGAGGTCGGGCGACACGAAGACAAGCCCGTCGAGCTTTACGACGGCAAATACGGCATGTACGTGAAGTGGGACACGATCAACGCCACTCTTCCGAAAGAGATCAAGCCCGAGGAGCTCAACCTCGAGCAGGCCGTGGCGCTCATCAAGGCCCGCGCGGAAATGGAACCCGCAAAGAAAACAAAGCGGGCCAGAAAGAAGTCCTGACCCATGAGCTCGGATCGGAAGCGTCACTGGCTGATCAGCGCATTCGAACCCTTTGCAGGACGCCTCGAAAACGCCTCGATGCTAGTGCTCGAGGAACTCATCAAGGCATCAGCCCGTCTTGAGCCGAGCCCGGACGGTGCGTTTGCGTTTCATTTTCGGGTCCTGCCCGTGGAGTACGATCGGTGTGCAAGCGTTCTTTTGCAAGAAATTGAGGCCCTTGCCGCGCAGGGTATTCGCCTTGAAGGCGTCCTCTCGCTCGGAGAGGGCGACGAAGAACTCAAAATCGAGACCCGTGCCAACAACCTCGATGATGTGGAAGGGTTTCCCGACAACGCCGGTATGATCCGTGAAGGTCAAGCGATCTTCAAGGATCTTCCGGACGATGCGGTGATTCCGCTTCGCTTTCCTTTTGATGCGTTCTCACGGATCCGCACCTCGATGAGTCCGGGATACTTCGTGTGCAATCATCTGTGCGCAAAAATGGCGCGTGCGCTTGCGTCCGACCCAAAAGCCCCTTGGTTTGGCTTCATTCATGTGCCGCGTCCCGGGCGCGGCGGAATTTTCACGCCCGAGATCATCGCCGCAATGATCCTGAACGGGTTCCGGAAACTCCCTTCCATCCGGCAGCCTGTTTTTTCTCTCCTTTCCTGACGGCGGTCGTGTTTCATTCTTCCCGCGCCTGATAGAACCATCCTCGCTTGCGGGCGGGGAGTTCATGCAACCAATACCGATTCCATCAAACGAATCCGAACGCCTGAAGGCTCTTCAGGACCTTCAAATCCTGGATACGGATAGCGAGAAATGCTTCAATGATCTCACCCTGATCGCAAACCAGATCTGCGAGACGCCGATCTCGCTCATCAGCCTGGTCGACGGGCACCGGCAATGGTTCAAGTCCGCGCGGGGAATCGAGGTGACCGAAACTCCCCGCAAGATCTCGTTCTGCGGACATGCGATCCTCCAGTCCCAGGTGTTCGAGGTCCGGGATGCCCGAAAAGATCCGCGCTTCCATGACAACCCTTTGGTGACCGGTGCCCCTGGAATCCGTTTTTATGCGGGGGCTCCCCTCATCACCTCGAGCGGGCATGCGATCGGAACCATCTGCGTGATCGGAACCGAGCCGAAGGCTCTGACCTCGGGGCAGAAGAGGGCTCTCGAAACCCTGGCAACCCATACCGTGACCCTGATCGAGCGAAGAGTCGAGGTCGAGGAACTGAAAAAACGGAACAAGCGCTTGAAGGCGCTCACCGATGTGATGAGCGAGGGGGTGATCCTTCAGGACTCCGAGAATCGCATCATTGATTTCAACCCGGCGGCGCTCCGGCTCACCGGCCTGACTCCCGAGGATTTAATGAGCCGAACCTCGCTCGATTCGCGCTGGAAGCTCTTTTGGGAGGATGGAACCGTGATCACCCCCGAGTCGAGGCCTTCCCGCCGGGTGATCCTCGAGAATCGGGCATTCCTGAATGTCGTCATGAAGATCGAGCTTCCCGACGGAACCCATCGCTGGCTCAACACCAATGCGGTTCCGCTGCATCTGAGCGGGGGGACCTTCCCCTCGCACGTGTTGATCACCCAGAGCGACATCACCGAACAAAAGCAGCTCATGGGAGAACTGCTCCGGAGCGAGGAAAAATTCCGGAACTTTTTTCAATTCGCTCCGATCGGCCTCGTCATCACGGACATGAACGGAAAGTTCCTTGAGGCCAACCTGGCGTTCCAGCAAATGGTGGGATTCTCGGTAGCCGAGCTTCGCGGCAAAGACACCCTCGAGATCACCCACCCCGAAGACAAAGAAAAAACAAGCGAGGCAATGGATGCGCTGTTTGAATTCGGATATGAAAGCGCCGGCATCCAAAAACGCTACCGGTCGAAAGACGGGAAAACCGTGTGGACGAAGCTCTTCAACCGGGAGCTGATCGCAGAACGCGGCGGAGGAAAAAGAGGCCTCGTGGTGATCGAAGACATCACCGAAAAAGTAAAACTCGAGGAGCAGCTGAAAGAGCAACAAGCCCAATTGATCCAGTCCGCGAAGATGTCGTCGCTCGGAGAAATGGCCGCGGGAATGGCCCATGAAATCAATAATCCGCTTGCAATCGTCATGGCCACAATGAATTACATGCGAAAGATCCTTGATGTAGAGTCCTCCACTCATCTTGATCTTTCGAAACTCCGCGAGAAAATCGAACTCACCGAGAACACCGTAGGCCGCATCGCAAAAATCGTGAAAGGGCTTGGCTCGTTTTCGCGGGAAGGAACCCACGATCCGAAAGAACCGGTGCAGATCTCACGGATTATTGAGGAAACTCTAAGCCTCTGCCAGGAGCGCATCCGCTCGAAGACCGTCGACCTCAAGCTCGACCTGAACCATGACAATACCGTTCTCGGACGGCCCGGACAGATCTCGCAGGTGCTTTTGAATCTGCTCAACAACTCGTTCGATGCGATCGAGCGCGAGCCGAATCCTTGGATCGAACTGAAAACCAGAACCCAAGGCGATCTTGAAGTGGTCAGCGTGACCGACAGCGGGAAGGGCATCCCGAAGGCCATGCGAGCAAAAATCATGCAGCCTTTTTTTACCACCAAAGAAACAGGCAAAGGCACGGGCCTCGGCCTCAGCATCTCAAAAGGGATCATCGAGGATCACGGCGGCCGCCTTTACTACGACGAGAAATCCGAGAACACGCGCTTTGTGATCGAACTTCCGATTCTGAAAAAAGCTACTTCTTGAACATGGCGATGGCTTTCAGGCGCTGGGTCTTGTGATCCACCAGCGGCTCCGGGTAGTCACCAAGCCCCCTCCGGAAGAGGCCTTCCTCGTGAGGCCAGTGAATCCGCTTGGCATCGAGCCCCGAAAGCTCGGGCACATACTTGCGGATGAACACGCCTTCGGGATCGAACTTCTCGCTCTGCGAGACGGGGTTCATCACGCGAAAGTACGGCTGGGCATCGCAACCGGTCGAGGCACTCCACTGCCAGCCGCCGTTGTTTGCGGCAAGATCATGATCCAGGAGCTGCTCCGCGAAGTAGCGCTCGCCCTCGCGCCAGTCGATGAGCAGGTCTTTTGTCAGAAACATCGCAGTGATCATGCGAAGCCGGTTGTGCATGAAGCCCGTCTGGTTCAACTGCCGCATGGCCGCATCGACGATCGGAAAGCCGGTCCTGCCCTCGCACCAGGCTTTGAACTGCTCGGGGGTGCCGCTCCATTTCAGGGAATTGTATTCGGGCTTGAAGGCGCCCTCGACCACATGCGGGAACTGATCGAGAATCATCTGGTAAAAATCGCGCCAGATCAGCTCGTTCAGCCAGGTTTTTGCCCCTTCTGAAAAATGCTCGTACGAAAACCGCACCGCCTCCCGGATGGAGACCGTGCCAAAGCGAAAATGCGCCGACAGCAGGCTCGTTCCGGGGAGCGCCGGGAAATCGCGATCCCGCCGGTAATTCCGGATCGACTCGTCAAACGATCGCAGAATCTTCCGTCCGGCCTTCTCGCCCGCGTCCACAAACAGCGGAACCTTCTGAAACCCGAGATCGGCAAAGCGCGGATTCCGGCCCTTGATCTTGGCGGCCGGAATGAGCCGTTTCAGGTCCGGCTTGAACTCACGCAGGTGGAGCGCGCGATCGGCCTCGAGCGTCTTGAGCCAATTCTTCGAATAGGGGGTGAACACCCGATACGGTTCACCGCCACCGCTCAGGATCTCGCGCCGCTCGAAAATGACCTGATCCTTGAACGAAAAAAACCCGACTCCGATCGCCTTCAGCTTTTCTTCGACCCGGCGGTCGCGGAGCTTCGCGGAGGGCTCATAATCCTGATTCAAGAACACCGCTTGTGCGCCGTACTCTTTGGCAATCGCCGGAATCTCGCGCACGGGGTCGCCGCAAAGCACGAGGAGCCGGGATTCCTTTTCTTTCAGCCGCTCCTCGAGCTCATCGATCGATTGCTGGATGAACTCGACCTGACGGTTGTCTTTTTTCAGGTTCTTCAGAATACCTTCATCGATCACAAAGACCGGAATCACCTCGGCAAAGCGCGAGCATGCCTCAAACAAAGCGCGATGATCCGAAAGCCTGAGATCGCGCCGGAGCCAGACGATCGCACGATTCTGCCGTTCCATCAGGCATGTCCTCCCACGAGCTCGAGCACCAGGTGCGAGACCCAATACATTCCCGCCCCGAGCAGGATCCACGCCGGTGCGAACTTGAGCTTGAGCGCCGTCGGCAGGAGCTGAACGAGCGTCACAAAAATCAGGATCCCCGTCGAGACCGCGAGAAAGGTCGATTCAAAGCCCTTGATGAAAAACGGAATCAGCGACCCGAGCACGAATGCTCCGCCGATGAACAACAACACCTTTTGAGCGGACTTCAGGTTCGCTCCGCCGGCAAGAGCCATCGCCCCCGAAAGGACCCCCTCGGGCAGGAGGTGCAGAATCACGCCGATCACCATCAAAAATCCCAGGTGCGGATCGACCGCTTGCACCGAAGACAGCGCGATTCCGTCAAAAAACGAGCAAATCATGAAGCACGCAATCGCCGAGCACACCTCGCCCGTCCCGAGCACTTCCATGTGGGTGTGGCGGTGAAGATGCGCGTGATCGTGCGAGTGCTCGCACTGCACGGCTTCGGCCAGATCGTGATGCTCATGATGGGTCGCCCCTTCATGGACGCTCGGATCATGGGTTTCGATGTGAGAGAGGGTTTCTTTGTCGGGATGGAAAAACGTCTCGACAAACCGGAGCCGCGGCACCCCGTAGCGTTCAAAGGCGATGACCAGAATCATGCCGAGCAGGGACCACGCAAAGAAGATTCGCGGCCCCCCCGGAAACTGAATCAGATTCTCGGGCAGAAGATCGATGAACAGAAACGCCATCATGAAGCCCGAGGCCACTGCGATGAAGACCTGCAGACGGTCCATGTTGATGTGGCGGCCGGCGCGACCCATGATGAGCATGCCAAGGACGATCATCGAGAGCGCGATGACGATAGAAAACCCGAGAAGTAGCATATCGAAAATCCTACCGAATTTGACGGGTTCCCGCAATGGCGATAAGATCGCCCGCATCGTGAAAGAACCCGCGATTCTCTTTGAATCAAGCGACCTCGTCGCACTCGACAAGCCCCCGGGCTGGCTCAGCATTCCTGCGCGCGAACCCGCTCCGTCCGATCCGGTGGTCAGCCAGTGGCTCTCCGGCCGCTATGCGGGCGATATCCTGCCCGTTCACCGCCTGGATCGCTTCACGAGCGGAGTCATGATCTTTGCCCGGAACCGCGATGCCCACCGCACGGCAAACCGCTGGTTCGAGAAGCGCCTTGCAAAAAAGGTCTATCTTTTCCTGGCCGCGCCCCCTCCCTCCCGCCCGGCGGTGCAAATTCGAAGCGCCATCGACGGCAAGCCCGCTCAGACCTTGTTCGAGATCCTCGAAGCCGCGCAAGACTCCTTTTTCGGACGGGCGACTCCGCTCACGGGGCGATTCCATCAAATCCGGGTCCATGCCGAAGAGGCGGGATTTCCGCTCCTCGGGGACCGGACCCACGGCGGAAGGGAGGCCCACCGGGTCTGCCTCCATGCGCATGAGCTGGACACCCCGGCCGGAACCTTCACCGCGCCCTGGCCCGAGGATCTGGCTGTTCTTTGGAGGCAACTCAAACATGGTGCATGAAATCCTGAAATCCGCGATTGATCTTCGCAAGAGCCTTGGCGTCTTGAACTCCACCGAAGCGGTTCGTTTGTTTTACGGGCCCGGAGAGACCGATCATCCTGCACTTAAGCACTTGGCCATTGATCAGTTCTCGGATCAGTTCTGGATCACGATGTGGAACCCGGCCGGTGCCGCGGCCTTGCCCGAGGTGGAGCGGTTTATCACCACCGGCCTTGCGGGAGCGGTTCGCGCGATCGTTCTCATGGATCGCTCCGAGATCGCGACCGATGCCGAGGTCCGGACGATCGCCGGCACGCCGCGCCCGGGACGCTTTGCGGTTCGGGAATTCGGAATCCCCTACCTCGTGCAGATGGAATCGACCAAGCACCCGGGGCTGTTTTTGGATCACGCGCCCTTGCGCGCGTGGCTCAAAGAAACCCAGCGGGAAAAAACCGTGCTGAATCTTTTCGCGTACACCGGAAGCCTCTCGGTTGCGGCCGGAGTCTCGGGCGCCGCAAAAGTCACGACGATCGATCTTTCCAAACCCACGGTGGAATGGGCGAAAGAGAACTGGCTCCATGCCGGGCTTTCTTCGGAACGCGGCGAGTTCCTTTCGGGGGATGTCTTTGAGTGGCTTCCGCGGCTCCGAAAACGAGGCGCCCTGTACGATACGATTCTTTGTGATCCGCCCTCGTTCTCGCGCTCCAAGACCGGAACATTCTCGACCCGCAAGGACTCCGCGCGCCTGCACGAGGCGATCCTCCCGCTCCTTCGAACCGGAGGAATCCTCATCACCTCGATCAACTCCGAGAACCACCCCGAAGCGGCATTCCTGCGCGACATCGAGACGGCCGCAAAGAACACGGATTGCACCCTCCGGGTGCTCTGGCGGGTGGATCTTCCCCCCACCTTCCCGACCGGAATGAACCTGACCGAGCGGTATTTGAAGGGGTTTGCGTTGGTGAGGCAGCGGTGAGGTAGCGGTGAGGCAGTGACCAAAACTTGAACACCCCCGGCCCCGGGTGGTCATTTTGCGGGATTTTCCTGCCATTTAAGGGACTTTTGCATGGCACGGCTTTCGCTCTATCAGGGGGGAGAGGTCCTGAGAGCCATGAAGAAGATCCATCTTTTCAGTTTATTCGTTGTGATCGTAGCATCACTGTTCACCCTGAACTCGCTTGCGGCGACGAGAATGAAAATCCATGTACTCGACAACCTCTCGGCGAAAGAATCCCAGTTCATGCTGAAAGCCCTGGCAAAACTCGGCTATGAGGCTTCCCCGTCGCCCCTTTTCACCGAATCGACCCACGCACTGGTGATCACCAAGGTACTGGGCCCGGCGCTCGAGACCGAGAGCTTGTCGCTCGAAGTGCTAGAGCTGAAAAAGAACGAGCCTCTGCCGAAAACGCTTTTTCAGGTCAAATCAAACGAAAAAAGCCTCGAAGGACTATTGAAGCAAGCCCCGTCCTCGGATGAGGTGAAGAATCTTTCTGATGCCCGCGCGGCAGTTACGCCTGTGGCTGCTCTGAAGTAGCGGGAACTTCTGCGACGGTGACCGGAGCCGGGGCTGACCCCGGAAGAGTCGTTGCCGACTGCCCCTTCAGCACCAAACGGAGCTCGCCCGCCCCACGGGGACCGCGCGGAGCTCCTGATCTTTTTTCAGCGCTTTTTGCTTCTGGATTTCGGGGACGATCGGCTCGCGGTGCACGCGGAGGGCGAGGTGCCCTGGGCGGGCGGGGCGCGACGGTTCCCGCTCCCGGTGCCACAGCCCCGGAGGCATTCCCCACCTGAAACGAACCCTCGGCCGGACGGGCGGGCTTGTTCTCAAACCGGTCTCCCCGTGCGGGGCGATCACTGCGTGCAGGACGATCTCCGCGATCGGGACGGCCACCGGGTCCGGAACGATCGGGACGGCCGCCACGGGAGCGATCCCCGCGGCCCTTCCGGAAATCCCGATCCGACGACTCACGCGAAACTCCGCGAGAGTTCGCATCCGGAAAATACTCCACCAGATAAAAATGGCCTTCCCGCTCGATGTAGGATTCGGGGACCTTTTCTTCCTCGGCGGACTTCAACGCCACCACGACGCGCTTCACGCGATCCATCCGGGAACTGGTCATGTCGACCACGTTTTTGTAAAAACCGGCCTTGGCCTCATCGAGCTTCATGTGCTCCTGAAGGGCCGCCTGAACCTCTTCTTCGGTCTTACCTTCGGCGAGAAGTGCGGTTTTTTTGATTTGGGCGTCCTTGAGGGTGAATCCCGAGAATTCCGTGAGAGTTTTCATAGAGTTCTGGAATCTAGGCCAGTTCCCGGGCAAAGTCAAACTGGGGGTGCCCGCGATCGGGCCCGCACAGCGGGCAGCTCATTAAATCTTTCTATTTCGCGCTGATTCCTCTATGATCGGGCTTCTATGAGCATGGTGTATTTCATCCCGTCCTCGCAAAGAAAAATCGCTCTCGCAGCCGCCCAGGCCGAGGACGAACCCGTCCTCATCATCGGCGGAACCGGAACCGGAAAAGGCGCCCTCGCAAACTGGATCCACAAGAACAGTCCCCGTGCGGCCCAGACCTGCATCCTCGCAACCCGGGAGCGTACCCTGGCCGAACAGATCCGGGAATGCAATGGGGGAACGCTGATCGTGGACGACATCGTGAACTACCCCATGGCCGAACAAATGGTCATTCTGAATTTCTTGAAGACGAAGGCCGTGCACCAGACCCAAAAAGGAATGCCTGCCGTTCCCATGATCGCGAACGTGCGGATCATCGCGACCGCCGCTCCGCAGATCGACTCGCGCGCCCGCGCGGGAATGTTCAACGACGAGCTTTTGTTGCGACTGAGCAAGAATCGCATCGAGATGCCGAATCTCTCGGAGCGCCTGAACGAGTTCGAGGACATCGCGATGGGCATCTTGCAGGAAATCACGCAGGAACTGCACAAGGAATACATCAAGGGATTCTCCGAGACCGCATGGCGGAAGCTCCGTGACTATGACTGGCCCGGAAACCTCCGCGAGCTCCGAAACGTTCTTCGCATGGCGACGGTGGCGTGCGAATCCGAACGCGTCGAGATCAAGGACCTTCCCGACTTCGGTCACGACAAGATCGACTTTCAGGCCACGCGTTCCGAGTTCGAACGCATCTATTTGAGCGAGCTGCTGAAGAGCTTCAATCACGACCTCGACAAGGTCGCGCGCGCGGCGCGGATGGAGCGAGTGGTTCTTCTCGAGAAGCTGAAGCTTCTCGGGCTCATGCACTGAGACCGGCTCAGCCGGCTTTTTTCGTGCCCGGACGGGTGAATTTCCGGACTTCGCGCTCGCCCGATGCCATGAGCTTCAGCTGGTAGCGCTGATCGAACTTTCCGCCGGAGTGGCGGTTGCAACAAGCCGCGCAGGCGGCAACCGGAAATCGTTTTCTCACGAACACCCGCTGACCGCAGGTTCCGCACTCATAGCAATGCCGGAACGGCCGGTGTCTCGGCACCGGATTGTAGCGGCTCACGCCGAGTTCCTGCATTTTCTCGTAGAACAAGTGCGTGTGCCCGTAAGGAAGATTCTTGTGGAAGAGCCAGTAGTGGATCATCTCGTGCCCGAGCGTGTCGCGGATCAGCGCCTCCGCCTCCTTCTCTTCCCGAAGATAGGCCGCGATCTCGATGACACAAAGACCGGGATCGGGAATGAATCGTCCGGCCGTGCTTCGAAGCCGCGGATTCCACCGGACCTCGGGGAGCGGAAGCTCCCCTTTGAACGCGGATCCATTCCACTCTCTGAACATCCTGATCAGATCAAAGTCTCTCATCCTGAAACAGGATAAGACATCCGGGTTTTTACACAATTGTAGTTTATTTGACTCGGCAAAACCTGCCCCGGACGGCACGGATCGTGCTCGTCCTGCGTTGAACGGAGGAAGCCCCGATGAAGCAGGCCTTTGCCATGATTGTGTTTTTTCTGCCCCTTTCCGCCACTGCCGAAGGGTTGACGGTCGCGTCCGAGTGGTCGACCGAGGCCCATCACCGTCTGATCCGGGCCGCGTTCGAGGGCGAATCCGGGGATTGCCTGGGACAAATCGAATCCGGAAGCGACGATGTCGACCGGCCCTCGAATCAGGGCCCGGGGAACTCCTATCTGCATGCGATGCGATCGCCCGACGAGACCGTCGAACAAGCGCGCTCGGCCATGGCCCGCTTCGTACGCCGCGAGTACGAGATCGCCATTCGCATCGCAAGGGAATCGCGCGATCCGGATCCGATTCCCCTGCTGCAGTCTTGTTTTCATCGGGGCAGGGCGCTTCATCCGATGATGGACATCACCTCACCCGCGCATGCGGGATTCCGGATCTGGTCCCCTTGGAACATTCTCGAAATGCTCCGTCACGGATCGTTCCTGACCTCGATCGAAGATGCCGAAGATCTCCTTCAAAGTCCCGACCGCTTCAAAAAAACCATCGGTCTCATGCGGGCGGTGGATCAGGTGTACCGAAAACTCGGATTTCTGGATTTCCTGTTCGACGGATCCGACTCACACTGAGAACCGGACAAGCGTCGCGCCGCCGCTTCCCGCGTCCTGATACACAGCCACGTAATTCGTGGTCTTCAGGAGCGAGCGCACCCCCTCACGGAGGGCGCCGGTTCCGAGTCCATGAACGATCGTCACCTCGTTCTTGCCTGCTCGGAATGCGCGATCGAGATACCCCGAAACCTCCCGCATCGCGTCTTCGAGGCGCTGGCCCCGAAGGTCGATCTGATCGGCGACGGGACCGGGATCGGCCGCCTGCACGGTCACGTTTTTTCTGATCTGGCCCGATTGTCCCGCCCGGACTCCGAGAACGGTCCGTTTCTCGAGTTCAGAGAGGGGCTCCATCTCGGCCGGATACACGGTCACCACGAAGGCCTTTCCGAGGCCCCCGCCTCCCGTTCCGGCTCCGAGAGCCACACGGGCTCTCTTGCCGTCCCACTCTACGATTTCGCCGACGTTCTTCCACTTCGGGACCCGGACCCACTGCCCGGTATGGAACTCCACCACGACCGAGGGAATCGGGGCGTCGCCGCCGATCGCATCGAGCAGCTCGGGCGAGGCCTCGCCGATCGAAGCATCGAGGCGTTTTTCGCCGGACTGAAACACCTCGTTCAATTCTTCTCTCACCTCGTCCAGGGTCTTGCCGCTCCGGCCGGATTGGATTTTTTTCAGGGTCTCGCGGACTTCGATCTGCGCCATCTCGAGCACATGCTTCAGTTTCTGCCGCGCTTTTTCGAGCGATTCATTCACCGTGCTCCGGACGCGTTCCTCCCACTCGAGCTTGAGCTTTGCCGCCTCTTCCTTCATCTGGGCCGCCTCGCGATGGGCTTTTTCGACCGTACCGAGACGCTCCTGCAATTGCTGGAGCACCGATTCGACGATCTCGTGCTCTTTCGAAAGATGGGTCTTCGCAAGATCGAGCACGGCCTTCGGGATTCCGAGCCGCTCAGCGGTTTCGAGCGCGCGCGACCTTCCGGGCGCGCCGAACACCACCCGATACGTGGGCTTCAGGGTCTCTTCGTCAAACACAATGCTGGCACTCAGGACTCTTCGATCGGACAGCCCCATGGCCTTCAGTTTCGGGTCATGGGTGGTTGCGACCAGAACCGCACCCTCGACCTCGAGCACGGTCTTCACGAAAGCAAGGGCGAGCGCCGCCCCCTCCTCGGGATCGGTGGCCGAGTTCATCTCGTCGATCAGGACAAGGCTCCCGGGGCCGATGTTCTCGAGAATGCGCTTCATCTTGAGCACATGGCCCGAGAAGGACGAGATGTGCTCCTCGATCGATTGCGGATCGCCGAGATCGATGAAAAAAGAATCGAAGAACGGAACCTGGATTTTCCCCGTGCCGGGATAGAAGAAACCGGTGCGGGCGCAGATCGCAGAAAGTCCCAAGGTCTTCAGGAGCACGGTTTTCCCGCCGGTATTGGGACCCGACAGGAGAATCATCTGCCGGCCCTCTTCGAGTTCGATCGTGTTGCGGACGATCTCCTGCTCGGGAAGATTCCAGAAGAGCACGGGATTCGCCGTCTCCTGAAGCATCCACTCGCGGGCCTCGCTGATCGCAACGGGTCTGCCGCCGTAGCGCTTCGCGATCCGCGCGCGCGCCTGCACGGCATCCCAGTAGCCGATCACCCCGACCGAGGCGGTGATCGGATCCGAATACGGCTGGAGTTCGCGCGAAACGGCCGTCAGGATCACGAAGATCTCCTGGCTGATTTCGGCCTCGATCCGCCGGAGCCGGGACTGGAGTTGCTCCACTTCGGCGGGCTCGATGAACACAGTCTGGCGGCTCACCGAGAATTCGGCCACCCGGCCCTCGACCTTGCTTTGATCCGACACCCGGACCGGGAGCACATACCGCCCGTCGCGCACATCCGAATAGTTCTCTTGCAAGACCCCCTTCGATTCGTACTCCCGAAGAAGCGAGTCCATTTTGCTTCCGATCTCACGGCGGAGATCGCGCGCCTGCGAAAGAAGGGAGCCGAGCTTGGAGGAGGCCTTTTCAGAGAGCTCGCCCGCCGGAGTCAGCACGCGGTCGAGCGTTCGCAGACAATCGTGCGGAGAGAAAAGCGAAAGGAGCGCGCCCTTGAAGAACTTGCCGGCCAGCTCTTTCGGAAAATGTCCCCAGGAGTCCATCGCGTACAACCAGGACCGGATCCGCACGAGCGCCGCGACCTCGAGAATCGATCCGCGCTCGAGATTCTCCAGATCCTCGTCCACCGGAAGAAGCCCGAGGAGCGGACCCCAGAGGGCCGATCGCTCGAGAATCTGCGCCATTTCGGCGGTCTCGGCCTGAAGCTCGCGGGCCCGGGCCGGAGTCGGTGCGAACGAATCCACCGCACCGAGCGCGAGAATGCGCGCTTTTCCGTACGGTGTGCGTGCCTCGCCCGAGGCAAGATCCAGAAGTTTCGGCCAGTCGAGATCTTCGAAGGGTGCGCGGGAATTCATCGAGGCAAAAGATAGCACGAGAAGCGCCGGAGCGCACCCCGCTGGGCTTCGAAACCGATCCGGCGCTCCGCCTCTTCGATCGAAACCCATTCGAAAGCCTCGTGCTCGCCCGGGTCGAGGGCGGGACTGCTCTCGACCGGAAGAATGAATCCGAATGCGTGTTCTTCGGCGGGCCCGAAACGGCCCTGAAAGCGATGGGAGAACCGAAGATCGATCCACTCCCCTTGCTCGGGGCGGAAGCCGGTCTCCTCACAGAGCTCGCGCTTCGCTCCTTCGGCAAACGATTCCCCCGGATCGACTCCGCCGGTCACGGGATGCCAGCCGCCCCCACGCTTTCCGATCACCCGAAAAAGCAGGATCCGCGGCTCTCCGCGGGCATCTCCGCCTGCGTCCGGGGCGGCGCGGACACCGATCCAGACCTGGGCTTTTTCAGATCGGTTCGACAAAATCCAGATCCTTTCCGAAACTCTCGCGGAGTCCGCGAAGCGAAACGAGCGCCACCGCGAACACAACGACCGCAACGGCAAGGGTCGCTCCGGTGAGCCCGAGGGAGGGTTTCAGGCCCAATACCGCGAAATTCATCGGCACGAGCGAGAATCGAATGAAGTTCGGCACCGAGGTCGCCACCGTCGCACGCAGATTCGTTCCGAACTGCTCGGCCGCGATCGTACACACCACGGCCCAATAGCCCGCGGTGGTGCCGAGCAAAAAGCACACGAAATAAAGCATCGATGCGGTCGCGTCCTTCATGCCAAGGAGGTAAAACAGCGTGACCATCGAATTCATCGTGATCGACACGAGCACTGCCCGGTTCCGGCTCTTCATCCACTGGCTCAGGAACCCGAAAGCGAAATCGCCCACGGTGAAACCGGCGTAACTCGCCATCACCGCGCGGGCCGAAAGCACCTCACCCCGGATGCCGAAAATCCCGGCGAATTCCGGCGCGTTCGTCACCAGAACTCCGATCGTGAGCCAGATCGGAACCCCGATCAGGATCGAGAGCGCAAAACGCTGGAAGCGATCCTTCGAGGTGAAGATCGCGAAGAAATTCCCGCGGCTCACGGACCCTTTGCGGGCCCGCTCGAAAATCCCCGATTCATGGACGCCGATTCGCAGGAGCAACAAAAGAAACCCGAGCACACCGCCGATTTTGAATGCGGTCCTCCAGTCGAACACCTGCGCGACCCAGCCACCCACGATGGCGCCGGTCACCCCCACGGTGGCGACGATCATGGTTCCGTATCCGCGGATGGACGGGTGCAGGACCTCGGACACGAGCGTGATTCCCGCACCGAGTTCGCCGGCAAGACCGAGCCCCGAAAAAAACCGGCAAAACGCATATTCGGTGTAGGTGGTGGCGAAGCCATTCAAGAAATTTCCGAGGGAGTACAAAAAAATCGACCCGAACAGCACCGAAAGGCGCCCCTTGCGATCCCCGAGGACGCCCCAGAGGATCCCTCCGAGCATGAGTCCGGTCATTTGAATATTGCTCAGGGACGCACCGACCTCGAGTTCCCTTCCCTCGAATCCGATCGAACGGAGGCTTTCGACCCGCACGATGCTGAACAAAAGCAGGTCATAAATGTCGACGAAGTACCCGAGGGCCGCGACGATGACTGCGGCATTCCAGAGAGAACGCTTCGACCGCACCCCCGACATGGGACTATTTCGCAGCCCGGGCGAGCCAGTCGCCCATGATGTTCAGCGCCTCTTGCACCCGCGGATCCTTGAGCCAGAGTTGCTTCCGGCCCTCCACCGTGGCCGAGAGATCCTTCCGTTCTTTCTTCTTGTCTTTGTCCTTGCCCGAACGCTTCAGGATGTCGGCCACTTTGATCCAGCCCTCGTTCTTCTTGGTTTCCTCGAGATCCTTCTGGATCTCCTTGAACTCTTCATTCTGCGAGATGCGTTTCGTGGAGCGTTCCTTCAGGTAGCGGACCAGATCCTCGCCGACGGGTTTCCACTCCTCGGCCGGAGCCTTGCCCCGCGCGAGTTCCATCGACAAAAACGGCGTGGTTTTGGCCGGAGGAAGGGCGTAATCCATGTAACGCTCGCCCAAATCATCGAGATCCAGATACGTCGGCATCGAGATGTCGGAATCGACGCCTCCGAACTGGGTCGAGACCCCTCCGGGCAAATAGAACATCTGGGTCGTGAACTTCATCGCACCGAGCTTGAACGGGAGAGGATTCAGCACCTGGACACTGCCCTTTCCGAAGGTGTGATCCCCGCCCACGATCAGGGCCCGGCGGTAATCTTTCATCGCACCGGCCAGGATCTCGGATGCCGAGGCGCTCTGCCGGGTGGTCAGAATCATGAAGGGACCGGTGAACAGAACCCGCTCGTCATCGTCGGCCAGAACCTCACGACTGCCTTTTCCGTCCTGGGTGGCGACCACTCCGCCTGTCTTGATGAACAAACCCGCGATCCGGACCGCATCCTGCAAAAGTCCTCCGCCGTTCGACGAAAGATCGAGGATCATCCCGTCGACCTTTTTGGCGCGGGCCTCCTCCACGATGCGTTTCATGTCCTCGTAGCAGTTCCGGGAGTTTTTCTCGGATCCGCCATAGAACGAGGGAAGCTCCACGACCGCGATGGTGTGGTTCTTTCCGTCGATCTTGCGGGTCTGGTAATCGACCTTCGCGGCCTGCTCCTTCATGTCGACCTTGTCGCGGACGAGGGTGACGTGGAAGGTCTCGGACTTCGAACCCGCGGCGCGGACCACCGTCAGACTCACGCGGGTGCCCTTTTTTCCGCGGATCATCTTCACCACATCCGAGAGATCCATGTCGACGATGTTCACCGGCTCCTGCTTGTCCTGGCCGACCGCGATGATCTTGTCCTTCGGCCGAAGCGCCGATGCCCGGTCGGCGCTTCCGCCCGGGATGATTTCCTGCACCACCGTGTAGCCGTCATCCGAACTGAGCGACACCCCGATCCCCTCGAGTGAGAGACCCATGCTGATCCGGAACTCGTCGAGCTGTTCGGGCGAGAGATAGTCCGAGTGGGGATCGAGCGCGTGCGCGAAAGACTCGGCGAACAGCGTGACCATCTTTCCCGGATTCAACTCGCGCGAGCGCTTGACCGAAAGCGTGTAGCGCTTGACGAGTTGCTCTTTCGCCTTCGGGAGCTTCACATCGCCGGCGGTGATCGTGGCGATCTGGGTATGGACGGCCGCCTCGATCAAAGCGCGTTTCTGGATGGGATCGAGCGGATGCTCCCGTTTTTTCGAATCGGTCTGATACCGGATCTCCTCATTGATCTTGAAGTCCCCGCGCAAAGTGTCTTCGACGATTTTCAGATTCTCGCCAGCCCGCTCCACGAGGAGCTTTCCGATGTCGGCGAGCGGACCGCAGTTCCCCGCATCCATGCCGGATTTCAAGAACAGACCGTTCAACTGCGCGGTCATCTGGTCGATGTCCTTGCGGTAGAAGATCTGCTTGTTCGGATCGAGAAATTTCAAGAACAGCGTCACGGTCCTTTTCTTCACCTCATCGTTCAGCTGATTCACCGAAAGATGATTGCCCAAGAACACGTTCATGAGCGAGGGAACCTGTTCGCATTTCAGTGTCTGGGCGGAGGCCGCACCCGAAAGCACCAGCGAAAGAGAAAGGACCAATGCAGGGAGGTTTCTCATAGAGTCTCAGTTTCTTCTGTTTCCGGGCTTACCGCAAGATTTCCGTAAGCACCCGTCCCTCGGACTGCGAAGGAGGGAGGACCTCGAGAACCCGCGAAAGCGTCGGAGCGATGTCGGTGACGTTCACCGTTTGACGGTACGTCCCGGGCTTGAAGGTCTTACCATAAAACACCAAGGGAACGTAGCGGTCGTACGAGTAAAAGGTCATGTGGGTGATCGGGTACGTATCGCTGTAGTGAAAGGGCTTGAGCACCACGACCAAATCCCCGCTCCGGCGGGTGAGCGTCCGGTCGGCGACAATCCCGTACTCCCCGGCCGGAACTTTTCGTTCATACAGGATGTCGTCCCTGGCCCAAACCTGGTCGACGAATCGTTCCTTCAAGAGAGCCTCCCGCACCGGTTTCAGCGCCTGGGCCGGCGTGATTCCGGCGGACTTCATCGCCTCTCCGTTCAAATAGACCTGGAACTCCACAGTCGAGTCGACCCATTTGCCGCCCTTCGGTTTTCCGAACGCATCGCTCATGGCCTTCTCGATCAGACGGGGCAGTTCGTCCACCGGGACATTCTCGGAGGCGACCCGGTCCTTGGGAAGGTTGCCGGGAGGAATGCCGTGGTCGCCGGTCAGCACCACGAAAACGTCCTTCAGCCCGCCCGGGACTTTCTTGGCAAGGGCATTCAGGAATTCCGAAATCAGCCGGTCTTCGGCAAGGGTCATCGCCTCCATGTCGGGGTGGTTCGGCCCGATCTGATGGCCGAGGTAATCGTGGCTCGACAAGCTCACCAGCAGGAGGTCGGTGTCTTTTCCCTGCCCGAGCTTCAGACCCTCGGCCGCGGCGAGCGCCATGCGGAAGGTCTCTTCGATGCCCCACGGAGCACGCAGGGAATCCTTCGAGCAGATTTCGATTCCTTTTTTGGAACCGAAGTCGAATTTTTTTCCTTTTTCGGTTTTGAGGCGCTCATTCTCGCGAAGCGCGAAATCCGGAAGCTTCGTAAGGAAGAACTCGCTGGAGATCCACTCGCATCGCTTCTCGTCGAACCAGAGCGTGTAATCCGTGCGTTTGCCTCCGAGCAGAATGGAGGCGCGATCCTTGACCGCCACACTCACGATCCGGGAGGGGCGATCGACGTTCTTGATCTCATCCCCCACCGTGCTGGCATTGAAACCCCGGGGCGAAACCCCGATTTTTTTCGGGTCCGCGATCACCCCGTCCGAGCCGACGAGCCGGGTTTGCTCGTCCTCGACGCAATACACTTCCTTCTTTTTTTCGCGATCAAACCAGGTGTTCGTCGAGATGCCATGCCGGTACGGATACGCTCCCGAAAGGATCGCCGCATGCCCGGGACCGGTCATGTCCTGCAGAAGTCCGTGATCCGCGAGCGGAAAATACGCGCCGTTTTCGACCAAAAATCGATACCCCTTGCCCGATCCGCCCGCGGGCCGGAAGCGGTCCTTGAACCGCATGAGGTAATCGGCGCGGAACTGGTCCACCACCAGAACCACTCCCAGTCGATAGGAGCTGCCGGCCTGCGCGACGCCCGCCGACCAGAACAAAGACAGCAACAACGCTTTGAAAATCCAAGAATTTTTGATCATGAGGCCGTTTTAATCCTGCGGGTCGGATCCGATCAAGGGAATTGCGTGCGTCCCGTCCCGATCGATTAAACAAAAATAATTTACTTTTATTGTTTAAACCGAATCCATTTAATGCTATTCGATCCAACTACGGACACCAGGTCCGGGGACCAGGCCCGAAAAGGCCGGAAACAGAAAGGGAAGGCCGCACGCATGAAACGGAACACCAATCACTCACCCCTCGCCGCTTCGCTGATCGGAGCGGGACTCATCCTCTCGGGAGCACTCTTCGGGGCAATCTCTGTCGCCCACGCCACCGGGTACAGCCCCTCCAAGATCATCGGGATCAATCCGCTCGTCCCGGTCAAGGTGGACGGGAGCAACATCCCCGAGGCCCTGCGACCGACCCTCGATGCCTTCGGTCTGGTGGCCGTCGGGAACTCGGGGGCATGCTCGGGCACCCACATCGGCAACGGCTATGTCCTCACCGCCGGCCACTGCTTCATCGACGGCGATGGCCCGGGCGTTCTTTCGAACGAGGCCTGCGCCACCACCAAGCTCTACTGGGGCTACCGCGGATCTCCCGCCACCGGGACCCCGAAACCCCTGGTGACCTTGGTCAGCAAATGCGTCAAAATCGTCCATGCCGAGCTGAATGACGATCGCGACTACGCCCTCCTGCAGGTCGATCAGATGCCCGCATCGAGCATTCCGGTGGCGGTTGAACCCGCCCGGACAACCGCAGGAACCCCCATCACGATTTTCGGATACCCGATGGGACGCCCCCTGGAGTGGTCCCAATTCTGCTCCATTCAAAGAAGCACGGTGGTGGGAGCTCCGTTCGATCTTCCCTCGCGGATGGCGCACCAGTGCGACACCCAGCACGGAAACAGCGGCAGCAGCATGCTGGCCCAAGGCGCGAACGGTGGTCTGAAAGTGGTGGGCATCCACGCCGCTTCGGCTCCGGACCCGATCCGCTACAACATGGGCACCTACATGCTCGATATCCGCAAAGCCCTGCAACGCGCCGGGATCAACGTCGAACGGCTCTCGGGTGCGGCCCAATAGCGCGGCCCAATCGTTCCGAAGAAGCGATTCCCATTTGCCCGGGGATCGCGTAAACTCCGGACCCCATGAGCGAAATCAAAATCCGGGAAGTATCAGGAAAACGCGGCACCGAAGAATTCGTCGAGGTGGTCTGGAAGATCTGTGACCAAAAAAAATTCCCCGCCTGGGTCCCTCCTCTTCGATTGTCCGTGATCGAGAGCCTGGACACCAAAAAAAACCCTTTCTACCGGCGTGCTGAAATCCAGCTCTTCATCGCCGAAAAGGACGGGGCCCCGGTGGGACGGATCGCCGCGGTCGACAACCGCGGACACAACGAGTTCCACGGCGAGAAAACCGGATTCTACGGTTTTTTCGAGTGCATCAACGATCAGGAAGTCGCAAATCACCTGTTCCGGACCGCCGAAGCCTGGCTGAAAGCACGGGGGCTCGACAAAATGGTGGGCCCGGTGAACCCTTCGACCAATCATGAGTGCGGACTTCTGATCGAGGGCACCGATCAGCACCCCACCGTCATGACCACCTGGAACCCCGATTATTACGCTCCCCTACACGAAGGATTCGGACTGTCGAAGGCGAAGGATCTGGTGGCCTACCGGATCGAGCGCGAAAAAAATGCAGGACTCCCTCCGAAAGTCGTCAAATACGTCCAGCGCCTCCGCGAGCGGAATTCGCGAATCACTTTCCGCGACTTCAACCTGAAGGACTACAAGAACGAAGTTGACCGGTGTTTCGAGATTTACAATTCCGCCTGGGAGAACAACTGGGGATTCTTCCCGATGACCCGCGAGGAGTTCGAATTCGCGGCAAAGGACATGAAGATGATCCTCGACCCCCGGATGGCCTTCATAGCCGAGGTCGACGGAAAACCCGCGGGATTCATGCTGGCCGTGCCAGACCTGAACCTCGTGCTGAAACGCATTCCGGACGGAAAGCTCCTCCCCACCGGGATCTTCAAGCTTCTGTTCGGAAAAAAACACATGAACAAGGTCCGCATCGTCACCTTGGGTGTGAAGCCCGAATTTCGCGGGAGCGGAATCTTCGCGCTCTTCACCTTCGAGGCCTTCGACCGCGCCCATCGATATGGTTATTCGGAGGGGGAAGCCTCATGGATTCTCGAGGACAATGTCGCGATGAACAAGCCGTGGGCGGACCTCGGAGCGCCTCGCCACCGTAGATGGCGAATTTACGAAAAATCCCTCGCATGATGCGGCCATGGATTCTCCTCCTCTGCGTTCTTGGCTTCGCATCCGGGGCACACGGGCAGGACACGCCGACGATCGAAATCGACCCGGGGTCCCTCGGTTTTTCGGATGACCTCGGGTTCCGCGATCTCGAGCGCGCCATCCAACGCCAGATCGACGCTTACGATGAAGGCCGCGCAAATCTGGAAGGAAGAATCACCTTCGGAGCCCGGTCCTACCCGAAGAGTGTTCTCCGCGATACGCTCGTGCTGTTCCGGGAGATCGCGCGTGAGGGCGAGGAATGCCTTGCCTCGCTCCCGGACTCCGTGTGCCGGGAGCACTTTGACCGATCGATCAAAAAAAGATTCCGGGTCTTCACACCGGCCGCCGGAACCTCGCGCTTCACTGCTTACTATAGTCCGGACTTCACGGGCGCCCTTGCTCCGACAGAACAGTTCCGGATCCCTTTGTATTCCGCGCCCTCCGATCCTGTTCTTCGGGCTTCGACCCGCGAGGACATCGTCTATCACGGCGTATTGGGTGGCCGCGGACTCGAGTGCGCCTGGATCGATGCCGATCTATTCGAGCTTTACTCCCTGCACATCGAGGGCGGGGGCCGGATCCGGCTGGTTGACCCGGTCTCAGGAGCGATCACCACCAAATACCTCACGTATGACGGCAAAAACGGCCAACCACTCCGATTTTTTTCGAGGCTCATGGTCGAGCACGGCTGGCTTGATCCCTCCGACATGAGCCATGCGTCCCAGCACCGGGTGTTCCTCGAGCGACCTGAGATCCAGCGGATCCTGCATGCCGAAAGTCCGAGCTATGTTTATTTTCGGGTCACGGACGAAGAACCGGTCGGCATCGACTCGATTCCCTTGACCGAACGCCGCTCCTATGCGTATGATACTGCTTATTACCCCGTCTCGGGGATCTTAAGCTTCACCCGACTGACCCGGAATGACGGCCGCGAGATCTCCCGCTTCATGCTGGGGCAAGACATTGGTGGCGCAATCAAGGGGCCGGCAAGGGCGGATCTGTATTTCGGGTTCGGCGAAGAGGCGAGAATCGCGGCCGAGAGCCTCGGAGCGGAGGGCCGGCAGTTTTTCTTGATCCGGAAGGATGCCCGATCAAAACCGAAGAAAACGAAAAAACGGCGGAAACCGATCCGCGGGACAAGAACATGAAGCAACTCAGGAATCTGGACGAACAATCCAGACAATGGTTTTCACAGGCAGCCCTTTTTTCGATCGCCTGTGTCGCGGTCATGGGAAAACCCTGGGAATCGCTGCTGCAGGCCTGGGACAGCTCCCTTCATGCCCGGGTCGCGCTGCAGGTCTCTTCGGGAGGATGGCTTCCCCGCTTTCCGATGCAATGGATGAATCTGGACTTCTCCAACCCGGTCTACAATGACCACCCGTTCCCCTTGTTCTATCTTGCCGGAAAGTTCATGCGTTTTTTCGGAGCCAATGCGTGGAGCGCGCGATTCCTTCCGTCTTTGTTCTCCGTGCTCGCGCTCGGGGTGCTGTACCGACTCGTTCGTACCCAATTCCATCACCGAATCGCGATCCTGGCTTCGGTTCTGGTCCTTTCGACTCCGATGTGGTTCCAGCACGGCGCCAAGTTCCAGCTCGATCCGGCCATGATTTTCTGGATCCTGATCTCGTTCGCACTTTGGCGGAAGGTGCATCTCCCGGGAACCATTTCGCTTGCTCCCGCTTTTCTTGCCGGTCTTGCCTCCGGTTTGGCCGTGGCGTTCAAGAACCCCGTGGGATTCCTTCTTCTGCCCGTGGCATGGATCGTGGATTTCGGATTCCAGAGCCACCGTTCCGTCCGGTCCTTGTTGGCCTATGCCCTCCTCGGTGCGGGATCCCTCCTTCCTTCTCTTCTGATCTGGGCCATCACCATCCGTCTCGGAGGCTGGCATCTTTTCGAGGACTATTTTTCACGGCAGGTCCTCGGCAGCGCCCTTCACGGACGGGGCTACGGAAGCCCCATTGACCCGTTTTATTTCTGGAAGGTATTGCGACAGTCCTATCTTCCCGGGCTCCTGGTGTTGGCAGGATCCTGCATCGCGATCCTGCTTTCCGGGAATCGTCCCGGAATCACGATTCCGCGAAATCGCGATCTTCAAATTCATCTGGTGGCCGTGGCCGTCCTGGTGACAGTGCTGACGCTGATCCGGTTCAAGTATCCGTACTATTTTCTTCCCGTCTTTCCATTCCTTTCGGTCGTCGTAGCATGCGTTGTCGATCGCGCATTCCGGGCGGCCGGACGCACCTTCACCGCACGAACGATCGATCTTTTCCTGATCCCTGCCGGCCTGCTCCTGCCCCTGGCCTTGGTTGTTTTTCCGGTTTCGCTCACGGCGGAGCAGTTCCCTGCGATCCGGAAATTCATGCCCTTCATCCAGACCCACTCGAAACCGGGCGATCGGGTGATGTATGTCAACCATGTCCAACCCTACGGCAATGACGGGGATACGTATGTGGAAATCGCATTCTATACCAACCGGGGCTTCACTTCGGCCTCTTGCGATGGTGCCGCAGGGAAGGTCGCCGAAGTTCGACCCGAGTGGATCATCACTTCCGGAACCGCCCCCGGGGATTGCCTGACCCCGGCCCTGCTCGGGCGTTATCCCTTCCGCGTGCGGGCGGGAAATCAGTTCCTCCTGTCATCGCGCGATATTCCGGCCGAAAACGGAGTTTTCGATCTGACCCCGCTGTATCTCGAGCTCAATGCGACCGTGGATGACGAGCCACCTCCGCTCCCGAAGAATCAGTTTCACCGGTACGAGTGAATTCAACCGAGAACCGCCAGCGCGAACTTGCCCCACATCCAGAACAAAGCAATGCACGAAAGGAAATAGGCGGTAAACCGCAGGGTGATGATATTCACCGTGCAATGAACGAGGCTGTGCACGGCCCGGAAGGCCACAAACGCCCAAGCGCCTTTTTCATAAAGGGGATCCGAATCGCCCCCGTGGATCAGAAGAAGCATCAGCACGAAAAACAGTACCGGCACTTCGAACAGATTCTCGAAATTGTCCGAAGGGTTCGTCGCATCGCGGATCCTTTGGTATCCCTCTTCGGTCCTGAGATCCTCGATCGCGACCCGATTCCGGATCATCGATGAAAGCCGGGTCAGATACATCCAGCACCATACCAGCACCGTGAGCGCGATCTGGGCAAGGACCGGAAGAACAAGAGGATGGTGGTTCATGGCTTCATGATCCCGAAATTCCGTGCCGATCGCAAGTCTTTCGACAATGGGATTTTTGGCTCATCACCCATGATTCACAACCCGAGCGTCATTTCCGAATACCCGTAGCGGTAATACGTGCCGACCGGAGAGCCATCGGTGGCCGAGGGGAACACGCTTCCCTCCTCGATGACGACATCGCCTTTATACCAAGAGGACTGCGCATTGGAGGCTTCGGGCTTCAATCGCAGTTCGATCCCGAAGCCGATGCCCGCCCCTGATTTTTTCTTTTCGAGAAAGGCCGAAAGATACGGCGTCTTGATTGAACTGTTCTGCACCGGATTCGGGATGACATACCGGAGCGGCCTGGTGTTCGCGGGCAAGCCTCCGTTCAGGGGATTGTCCGGATTGAAAGGATCGCAAAGGATGCGCATCTCCTTGTCGATCGAACAGTTTTCGTCCTGCGAGGTCCAGCTCATCATGAACAGGCTCTTCATTCCGAGCTCCAGAAGGATCTCGGCGTTTTTTCCGATGATCGCCGATCGCTCCTCCTGGATTTGCGGCTCGTCCCGTCCCTCGATCTCGCGCAGACGTCTTTTGTTCTTGCTCAGAAGATTGGTCTGCTCGAAGATTGCCCGCCATTCCTCGACCGAATAGTCCTTCGGAAAGATCACCACGAACAGCTCCCGGACTCGCATTCCCCGTAGCCCTTCGATCCTTGATGCGTCCACGCGGTATGGCTCACCGGAACGCACCTCGGGCGGGGAATCCGCAGAGCAACCCATCAATCCTGCACACAACCATAAAACCGGAATCAGGCTCTTCATGTGCCTCCTTAAAAAAACATCGACCCTTGGAGCTGGATCACCGGCTCCGCGATCGCATTCCGTCCTCCCAGGGGGATTCCCACCCCGAGCTCCGCAACGGCAGGAAACAAAAACCCGCCTTCCAGAAAACTTTGAATCGAATTCAGATCGAACGAAAAATAAGACGAAACCAGCTCGCTCGAGGTGCGGCCGGAGGCGATGGCATACTGGGAACCCGAGTACGTGGAACCGGTGATCGTCTCCTGGAATCGCTTTTGATAAACCATTCCCGCATTCAGGCTGACCCACTTCGGAAAAGAATACCGGAGCTGGGCCTGGGTCTGCACCCTGCTTCCCCCGCTCACGCGGGCATCCTCCTCGATGAGCTCGTTCATCTGATCGGCGGCATTCAAGGGGATTCTCCGCGCCCGCGTGGCATCGAAAAGGTACGTCCCCGAGACACCGAGATTCGCCTGAAACCGCCCCGGAAGGGGTTGTTCGAGCGCATACTTGAAGGATACTCCCCAACGGCGTTCCCCCGCACGAAGCCCGTAAAGATCATGAATGTCCTGATCGGTCGCCGTGGGGAGCACGATCCCGGGCTGGATCGAGTGCCGGAGCTCTCCCTTTCTTCCCGAGAACACCTTCATCACGTTCACTTGCACGTCGCCCAGATAGCTCCGGTTCAAGTTCGGATCCCAGGCAAGATCGGCGTTGTACAGTTTGCTCTCCAGACTCGTGTTCAGGGCCGCGGTCATCTCGTTTGCGACCGAGACCTGGTCGTTTTCGCTCAAGCGGCTCAAAAACGACTGAGTCGACGAGCTCTCTTGGAACTCGTATGCGGCCCGGATGTTGAAAGTCAGGACCGGCACCGACACAAAGACCCCGATGTCATCGGTGATGCCATAACCGAGGACCGGGATTTTTCCGTTCACCGTTCCTTGGATGGATCCCGTCATCGTCCCGGCCGAATCCGAAAGGTTCACTCCGTTCGCCAAAAACAGACCGGCAAGCTGGTTCCCCCGTGCAGGGTCCTCACTTGTGATGCGCTGAAACGAGATGTCCTGATTGAAGTTGCTCGAAAGAGAGGTCTGCTCGCCACTTGCGCCATACATGGTATCGATCGACGCATTCACTGCGACGAACGACACCATGAAGCGGCCGCGAGGAAGAGTCCCCACCTGCTCGCGCACATACGACGAAAGAATCTGCGCACGCGCTTCGGGGAAAAAGAAGCCGGAAGCGAGGACCAGCAGCCATGCCATTTCGAGAATTTTCATTCCCCGTCCCCTCCCCCCGGGATTCCGGATCCTCAGCCGCCGAGCCGGGCGAGCAGATCGCGCGCGGCCTTGCGATCCCGTTCGATCTCGGGCTTCAGGTTCCGGAGCGGTTCTTCGGGATAAGGATCAAGCTCGCGATCGCTCATCGAAAGAAACCGATTCAGAACGGTCCGTGCCTCGTTCTTTTTGCCATTCACCTGAAGGATTTTTGCATACGCCAGATGATTCGCGCACATCGAGGGGCTTCCTTTCAGCGCATCGAGCAAGGTTTTTTCGGCGAGGGATTTGTCGCCGCCCACGATCGCGGGCATCTGCGTGTGCATGGTGCCGAGTACGCGCGCGGGCCCGTGGGAGTGAAGAGGCGCATTCAGCGAGATCGCCTTTCTGAGATCATCCTGAATCGATCGAAGCACTCCGAACAGAGTGCGGGGCAGGGCCTGGCCCCGGTCCTTCTGCATGGCATCGAAGCTGACAAACACGGCTCGCCAGTAAAAAAGTCCGGCACTCTCCGAGACCTCGCGGGAATACCGCCCGAGGAGTTCCATTGCTTTCCGGATCGCATCGACCTCGGTCTGCGTTTTGGGTGAATCATTCACCATCGCCGAGAGCGCAATGAACTGTCGTTCATAAACCGACTCGCGCTGATCGAGCGGCAACTCCACCCGGAGCTTTTCGTAACATTCGACCGAGGCGGGAAGATTCGCTCCGCGCAGGGAATAGAGCTGATCGCAAGAATCGAGAGATTCGACGGATTCGAAGTCTGCGCGCGCGGGAAAAGAAACGACTGCGGAACCGACGAGGAACGCCAAGCCAACGAAAATCGTTTTCATTGACCAAGAAGTACCCCACACAAACCGGGAGATCAAGTTTTTTAAATGAATAAAATTTACATTTTGAGATTGCGCAAAAAGAAGTATCCGATCGGGTTGATGGAGAACCCCTTCACGGCAGAAGAAACCAGTGCCTCGTTTTCTTCATAAAAGAGCGGTAGAACGGCGGCATCCCGCACCTGGAGGATGTTCTGGGCCTCCTTGTACAGAAGATCGCGCTTCACCGTGTTCCAATCCTCGCGCGCCTTCCGGATGTTCTCATCGACCTTCGAGTTCGAGTACCGGGTCATGTTGTTTCCGGTGCCGGTCTCGAAGAGACCCATGAAGGTGTCCCCGTCGGGATAATCCGCGGCCCACACCATGAGCATGAGCGGAAAATTCGCGGTCTGCAGCTGGCTCCGGAAGATCTTGTGGTCGAACGCCTGGATTTGCAGGTCCAAGCCGAGATTCTTCTTGAGTTCGCTCTGAATGTACTGGGTCATGATCTGCGGACGCTCGCTGTTTCTCGAAACGATCTCGAGCTTGAGGGTTTTCGGATCGAGCCCGGATTTTTTGAGATACTCCTTGGCCTTCGCCGGATCGAACTGGATTCCGATCTTCGGGTCATAGCCCGTGACCTTCGGAGGAATCATCGTGGAGGCAACCTTTTGAGTTCCGTTCAGAACGCTCGGAATCGGCTTTCGGTTGATCGCGTGGGCGATCGCAAGCCGCAGGTTCGCGTTCTCGGCGATCGAGCCTTTGGTGCGGAAGGCGAGGTAGTGGGTTTTTAGATAGGGAAAGGTCTTGAACTGCGGCATGGGCCGCGCGACCTTCAGGTCGTTGGGCGAAAGATCCTGCATCATCTGGATCCCGCCCGAGCGGAACACATTGAGCGCAGTCGAGCTGTCCTTGATGATCATGGCGACGACTTCGGTCACGTTCCCCATGCTCCGCCAGTATTTCGGATTCGCCTTCAGAACGATTTTGGTCTGCATCTGGTAACTGTCGAGCAGATACGGCCCGAGGCTCACCATCTTGCCGGGCTTCGCCCACTGCGCCCCCTCGCGGTCGATCACATCCTTGCGGATCGGAAAAAGCGGCCAAAAGCCCGTGAGATACTGAAAATACGCGACCGGATGCTTCAAGGTCACCACCAGCGTGGCATCGTCCTTCGCCGACACCCCCACCTTCGAAAAATCCCCGAGAGATCCTTTGTGGAATTCCTCGGCGTTCACCAGGTCAAACAAAAGGTAGGCGTAAGGGGCTCCGGTGGAGGCGGTCAGCAGACGCTTCCAGCCCTCGACGAAATCTTGCGCCCGCAGCGGTGCCCCGTCCGACCAGCGGATGTTCGGACGAAGACGGAAGGTATACGTCTTTTGATCCTTCGAAACCTCGACCTTGCTGGCAAGACAAGGAACGGGCTTCAGCTTTTCGTCGATTTCGGTCAGCCCCTCCATGACGTTCATCACGATCGGGGTCTCGATCAGGGTGCTCGCGAGGTTCCAGTCCAAGGTGACGGGCTCGGCAAGAAGGCGGAACTTGAAAGTCGCCGCCTGGGACACGGAAGCCCAAAGAAACAACATCAGCGCGATCAACGAAAATCGATTTTTCATGGACCTAAACCCTATCGAAGGAAAGAAAAAAACGCTAGACTGGAACCCGTATGAAACTCTTCGAGCCCCTCGATCTCGGCTTCACGAGCGTTAAAAACCGTTTTGTCATGGGATCCATGCACACCGGGCTCGAGGATCACGCAAAAGACCTTCCCGCCCTGACCCGGTATTTTGTCGAACGGGCCAAAGGGGGTGTGGGCCTCATCATCACCGGTGGGTACTCACCGAACCGACTGGGAAAGCTCGCCCCTTCCGGCGGAGCCTTTCATTCCAAATCCCTCGCAAAGGCCCATCGCGCACTCACCGGTGCCGTTCAAGAACACGGAGCTCGCATCTGTCTCCAGCTCCTCCATGCGGGGCGGTACTCCGTCCATCCCTTTCTGGTCGCCCCCTCGCGCATCAAATCGCCGATCTCGCCCTTCACTCCGTTCGCGATGCCGAAGTTCCTGGTGCGCTCGACCGTTCGCGATTTCGGCCGGGCCGCCGCGAATGCAAAGCTTGCCGGGTATGATGGCGTCGAAGTCATGGGGTCCGAAGGGTACCTGATTCATCAATTCGTCGCTGAGCGCACCAACCGCAGGACCGATGAATACGGTGGAAGCTTCGAGAACCGGATTCGCTTCCCGCTCGAGATCGTCCGCGAGATCCGGAAACGCGTCGGGAACGATTTCATGATCATTTACCGGATCTCCATTCTGGATCTGGTGGACGGAGGCTCCTCCCCGGACGAGGTGATCCGGTTCGCAAAAGAACTGAAACGTGCCGGGGTCACCATCCTGAATTCCGGAATCGGCTGGCATGAGGCGCGCATTCCCACCATCGCCTCGATGGTGCCGCGGGCGGCATTCACGCCGATCACCGCGCGTCTGCGCGAGGCGGTGAATCTTCCGGTCATCGCCACAAACCGAATCAACGACCCCATGACCGCAAACGAGGTTCTCTCGCAGGGGCACGCCGACCTGATTTCCATGGCCCGTCCTTTTTTGGCCGATCCTGACTTTGTCGAAAAAGCCCGTTCCGGGCGCGAAGAAGAGATCAATCCCTGCATTGCCTGCAATCAGGCCTGCCTTGATCATATTTTTGAAGGAAAAAAGGCCTCCTGCCTCGTGAATCCCGCGGCCTGCGAGGAAGACCGGTGGGTTCCGGTCAAAACCGCGCATCCGAAGAAGATCGCGGTCGTGGGCGCGGGCCCCGCGGGCCTGAACGCCGCGATCGTGCTCCTGAAGGCGGGCCATCAGGTCACCGTCTTCGAAAAATCCGAGATCCCGGGAGGCCAGTTCAATCTCGCCGCCCGCATTCCGGGCAAGGGCGAATACCAAGGCTCGATCGAGCACTGGACTTCCGAGATCCGGCGCCTGGGCGGAAAAATCAGCCTGAAGCGCGAGATCAAGAGCGAGTTCGAGATCAAGGGCTTCGACGAGGTGGTGGTCTCGACCGGCGTGAAGCCGCGGATTCCCTCGATCCCGGGCGCGGATCTTCCGCATGTGCACCGGTATGACGAGCTTCTCTCGGGCAAAGTGGTACCGAAGAACATTCTCGTGATCATCGGCGCGGGCGGCATCGGCGTCGATGTGGCGACCTATCTGATTCACCACCACTCGAACCACGATCTCGATCCCGAGGCGTATTTCCGGCACTGGGGAATCGACCCCGCCCGAAAGAACGGTCTTGTCCCCGACTTCAAAGCGCCCCGCACCCGTCTCTCTGTGACCCTGCTTCAGCGAAGCGCGGGGGGAATGGGCCGAAATCTCGGCAAGACCACCGGCTGGATCCACCGGCTCGACCTGAAGCGCTCGGGCGTGCGCTATTTGAACAATCTGCAATACGAGGCGATCACCCCCGAGGGCGTCTCGGTGATTCTGAAAGACGGGACGAAAAAACTCGTTCCGGCCCAGCAGGTGTTTTTGTGCGCGGGCCAGGATTCCGAGAACTCGCTCCAGTCCATTTGCGAAAAAGCGGGTGTTCCCTGCCACATCATCGGAGGCGCGAAGCTCGCGGCCGAGATCGATGCGAAACGCGCGATCCGCGAGGCATGGGACCTTGCCCGCGTGATCGGCTGACCCGCTTTTGCGCGGATTTCGCCCGGCAACGAATCAAAGCTCGAGCGAGAGCATCCGCACCCGGCGCAAAATGTCACGGAGCTCGGCCGCCTTCTCGAACTCGAGATTCTGTGCGGCCTCGCGCATCTCTTTTTCGATCTTCTTCAGCGTGCCCGGAAGCTTTTCCATGCTCGTGAAGCGTTCCCCCAGAATCTGCCGGACGGCATCGACCCGCGAAAGCTCGTCGACATAATCCAACAAGACCGGAGGAGCAGGCACCTCGGAATCCCCACGGGTTTTCCCGGCCGCGACCGATGGCCAGAGACCCTGCCCCGGAACGAGATCCGACCCGGCCTCGATGCGCTCCGCGATTTTTTTCCGGATGGTTTTGGGCTCGATTCCGGCTTTTTTGTTGTACTCCTGCTGGACGGTGCGCCTTCGTGCGGTCTCCCCGATCGCCCTCTGCATGCTATGGGTGACCTTGTCCGCGTAAAGGATCACGAATCCGTTCGCGTTCCGCGCGGCCCGTCCGATCGTCTGGATGAGCGAGCGTTCCGAACGCAAGAACCCTTCTTTGTCGGCGTCGAGGATCGCGACCAGCGATACCTCGGGCAGATCAAGCCCCTCACGGAGCAGGTTGATCCCGACCAGCACATCGAAGGTTCCGAGCCGCAAGTCGCGCAAAATCTCAACCCGCTCGAGCGTCTCGATGTCGGAGTGCAGATACTTCACTTTGATTTTTTTCTCGGTGTAATAGCGCGTGAGATCCTCGGCCAGCCGCTTCGTGAGCGTGGTCACCAGGACCCGCTCGTTCCGCTTCACGCGCTCGCCGATTTCCTGCAAGAGGTCTTCGACCTGGGTTTGCGCCCCCCGCACCTCCACCACCGGGTCAAGGAGCCCCGTCGGCCGGATCAGCTGTTCGGCCACCGTTCCGCCCGTCAGTTGCAGTTCGTAGTCGCCGGGGGTCGCCGAAACATACACGCATTGTTTCAGGATCTTCTCCCACTCCTGAAAATTGAGCGGGCGGTTGTCGAGCGCCGAGGGAAGCCGGAATCCGTGCTCGACCAGATTCATCTTGCGGGCCCGGTCGCCGCGGTACATGCCGCCGATCTGCGAGACCGTCACATGGCTCTCGTCGACAAAACAAAGCCAGTTCTTCGGAAAATAATCCATGAGCGTCGGAGGCGGCTCGCCCGGATTCCGGCCCGTCAGGTGGCGGGAGTAGTTCTCGATCCCCTGGCAGAATCCGATCTGCTCGATCATTTCGAGGTCAAAGAGCGTTCTTTGCGAGAGCCGTTGCGCTTCGAGAAGCCGGTTCTGCGCGTTCAATTCGACGAGCCGTTCCTGAAGCTCCGCCCGGATCGACTCGAGCGCGCGCTTCCGGTTGTCGACCGTCGTCACATAGTGGCTCGCCGGATAAACCGTGACTCGCGGGAGTTTCTCATAGCGGATGCCCCGAAGCGGATCAAACGTCGAGATGCCCTCGAGCTCGTCGCCAAAGAACTCAAGCCGGATCGCGACATCCTCTTCGTAGGCGGGATAAATCTCGACCGATTCTCCCCGCACCCGGAAGGTCCCGCGATGAAAATCGACGTCGTTCCGCTGGTACTGGATCTCGAGGAGTTTTCGCAAAACCTCTTGCCGCTTGTATTCCTTGCCGGTCTCGAGATGAAGAATGAGCCCCTCGTAGGCCTCGGGGCTTCCGAGACCGTAAATGCACGACACCGAAGAAACGATGATCACGTCCTCGCGCTCGAGCAGCGACCTCGTCGCCGAGTGCCGGAGCTTGTCGATCTCGTCATTGATCTGCGAATCCTTTTCGATATAGGTGTCGGTGGCGGCGATGTAGGCCTCGGGCTGATAGTAGTCGTAGTAACTTACGAAATACTCCACCGCGTTCTCGGGAAAGAACTCCTTGAACTCGGCATAAAGCTGGGCGGCCAGGGTTTTGTTATGGCACAGAATCAGCGTGGGCCGGTTTACCTTGGCGATGACGTTGGCCATGGTGAAGGTCTTGCCGGAGCCGGTGACCCCCAAAAGAACCTGCGAGGACTTGCCCTCTACGAGACCCGCCACCAACTGCTCGATCGCACGGGGCTGATCACCGGTGGGTTGGTACTCCGAGACCAGATGAAAGGGTTTGACCGTATGGATCGGCATGAAATGAGCCTCAGACCCCGGCCTTCAGTTTTTTCGCGTAACCGGGCTTGGTCACCTGGCGAGAGCGGGCGATCGCAAGCGCCCCCTCTTCGACATCCTCGGTGATGGTCGAACCCGAGGCCACAAAGCTTCCGCGCTTCAGGGTCACCGGCGCAACCGCCTGACAGTCGCTTCCGACAAACACATCGTCTTCGATCACAGTCTTGTGCTTGCGGCTTCCGTCGATCACCCGCCCGTCATAGTTGCAGGTCACAAACCCGCAGCCGATGTTCACCCGCGCACCGACCTCGGCATCTCCCACATAGCTCAAATGCGAAATCGCGGTTTTCTCGCCGATGACGGATTTCTTGAGCTCGACGAAATTGCCGATCTTGGCCTGGTCGCGCACGATGCTCCCCGGACGCAAGTGCGCATACGGCCCAAGATTCACGCCGTTCCCGATCTCGCTCTCCTCGGCCACGGTTCCCGCCTTGATCTCGCATCCCGCGCCGACCACGACGTTCCTCAAAAACACATTCGGACCGATCACGGTCCCCGAGCCGATTCGGGTTTTTCCCTCGAGGATCGCCCCGGGATAAACGGTCACATCTTTTTCGATCGTGACCGTGGGCTCGATCCGGCACGAAGAAAGATCCACAAACCGCACGCCGTTCACCGCATGATCGCGGATCACACGCGAATTCAAAATGCCCGCGGCAAGCGAAAGTTCATACGGGTTGTTCACCCCACGCACATCCTCGGGCGAATCCCAGACCAAGGCCTCCATGGAGCGTTTTTTCGATGCAGCGATGCCCACCAGATCGGTAAGGTAGTATTCCTTCTGCGCATTCCGGTTTTGAAGGGAGGCAACCCCCGAAGCGAGGAACTTCGCCTGGAAGCTGTAAATCGACACCCCCACCTCGCGGATTTGTTTTTCGCGCGCATTCGCGTCTTTTTCTTCGACGATCCGGAGCACCGGACCCGACTTGCCCCTTCGCACGATCCTTCCGTAACCGGACGGATCCGGAAGAACCGCGGTCAATACCCGGAGTGCGGTTCCCCGTTTCAAGGGCTCGAGCATTTCCTTCAGCAATCCGGCCGTGATCAGGGGCAAATCCCCGGGAAGCACGAGAACGCTCTCGTTTTTCTCGACCGCAAGACGGCCCCACTCGGACTCCATCGCACATTTTGCCGCATGCCCGGTGCCCTTTTGCTCGGCCTGCTCGACAAACGCGATCGGCATCGGATAGCCCTGCGCCCGGACCGCATTGATCACCAGTTCTTTTTGATGTCCGACCACGATCGCCACTCGAGAAGCGGGAGAAACCGCAGAAAGCCGGTCGAGAATCTGAAAGATCATGGGCCTTCCGCACACCGGGATCAACACCTTCGGAAGCGAGGAATTCATGCGTTTTCCGAGGCCGGCGGCGAGAATCACAACAGAGGACTGGGCTGGGATCTTCGAAATCATGGGCCGTAGGTTCCCTGATTTTGCTCGATTTTGAAACTGCCACTTGCGGGGACTCGCGGCTTTTTCATGATTCCGCGCAATTCCCGACTTTTATGCTTCAAATATGAAAATCTTCAAAATAAACCGATTGATCCGGCTCCCGCGAGGCCGTAAACCCTGATCAAGCGATTGATGTTTGTCAATCGCGGGGGGATAGAAAATGGACACTCAAACCATCGGAAAATTCAGAACGATCCTGACTGCGGAGCGGGAACGCCTGCTGAAGGTATCGAAACACAGCATTCAGAATGAGCTCAACATCTCGACCGATGACCTGCCGGATGAGGCGGACCTTGCGGCAAGCGAGATCAACCAGAGCCTCACTTTCGAGCTCCGGAATCGCGAGCGGGTGATGATCTCGAAGATCAACACCGCCTTGAGGAAGATCCACAACGGCACCTTCGGCCTGTGCGAAACCTGCGAAGAAGAAATCGAACCGCGGCGTCTGGAAGCGCGACCCTTCTCGATCCTGTGCGTGTCGTGCCAGGAGCACCACGAGCACAAAGAAAAAGTCTACGCCTAGTTCTTCGGCGTATCCTCGAAACGGAGTTCGCGGAACAACACCACTCCGAACGGGTTCGCACGGAAGCCTGAAACCCGTTTGGAAACCCCGAAGCGAAGCACCTGGTGAAGAAGCGGAATCACCGGAGCTTCCTCCCAGAGAATCGATTCGATCTCGTAAATGAGCTTGGAGCGCTTCACGAGGAGCGGCTCCTGATGAAGTTCCTCGACCAGGGCATCATACTCCTTGTTCGACCAGCCCGTGAAGTTGTTCGGACTGTCCGTGGTGAGAACATCGTACACAATCGAGGCCGAGCTGATCGGATTCTGCCAGCCGAAGCGATAGATCGCGGCAGGATCGGACTTCAGTCTGGCGTAATGAGCCTTCCAATCCAGAAGCTCCAGCTCCGAAACCCATCCCAGCTCATCTTTGATGCCGCTTTGTACGAATTCCAGCATGGTTTGATTCCTCGATCCCGAATCGCTCTGGATCCGGAATCGCGCCGGAGGATCGGTCTTGACGGGGGTGATGATCCATTCGCGCCGATACCCGCCGGGGGCGAGCAATGTCGGCAAGAACGAGGGAGCCCCCCGCTCGCCGGTTCCCAGAAGCTTTGCCAGTTCCGCCCGTTTCGCGATCAGAACCGCATTCCGGACGGCGATGCGATGATCCCGATCCCGGAACGGCGGCTTTTTCGTGTTGAATGCAAGATAGGTCACCGCTTCGACCGGCACCTCGACCAAGGATGCGATCGAAGCCACCTGCTTTTGCTGAAGCGTCGGAACGCGGGTCAGGATGTCGATTTTTCCGGACTTCATCAAAGGGTAAAGCGAGGCTTCATCTGCGATGAAACGCACCATCACCTCGGGAATCGTCACCGAGTCCGACGCGTGGAATCGCGGGTTCTTCCGGAGCAGAAGGTGGCTGTCCCGGCGGTACTCCACCACCTCGTAGGCACCGAGCGTGGGCAGGACGGGCGAGCGCGTCTTTTCGTAGTGCTCCACCAGATCCGGCCGGATCGGAGCAAACGGCGGTGTGGTCATCCAATTCAGCATTTGCTCATCCTGCTCCCGAAGATGGATCTCGACCGCGCGCGCATCGAGGACCCTGGTCTTCTTCATGTCGATCGGGGGATACAAATGCGAAAGTGCGCCGCGCACCGGATTGCCCGTGAGCCGGCGGAGCGCCAGCAGGAACTGCTCGGCATGAAAGGCTTTGCCATCGCTCCAGACCAAATCCTTCTTGAACCGGCAAGTGTATTGCAAGCGGTTCCGCGAAATCGAACACCCATCGATCAGACCTTTCTGCCGCTCGCCCGCACCGTCGTAAAAGTAAGCGGTGCCGAGAGTATTCGCCGCGATTTTCAGGGCCGCGCCGTCTTCCAGAAAAAGCGGATCGAACCAGGTGGGCTCGGCCGGCAGTTGAATCTGGAGAGGTTCGGCAAAAAGGCCGGAAACCGGAAGAACAGTGCAAAACGCGCACAAAACAAGTCTGGTCACCCATCGTTGGATCATGATAGATCCATATCATGGATCAGATCGCGGAAAGCCTCGAAAAAATTCTGAGCAACGGCTCCTTCGGAGGCGTCTTCCTGGCTCTCGGTCTTGCGTATCTCGGGGGGATTCTCTCGAGCCTCACTCCTTGCATCTACCCGATGATTCCGATCACGATCGGCGTGATCGGCGGAATCCAGACCCATCACGAAGAACGGAACGTCCGCGGCGTCTTTTTGCGTGGAGTTGCGTACGTGCTCGGCATGGCGATCGTGTATGCGTTTCTCGGCGTGCTCGCGGGCCTGACCGGTCAGGTGTTCGGATCGCTCACCAACACCCCGGCCTGGTATGTCGGACTCTCTCTCTTCATGACGATCGCGGCGCTCGTGATGATGGATATTCTTCCGATCGATCCTCAGGCGATTCTGGACCGGATGAAGCGCGCGATGGGGCTCACCGGAAGTTCGAAGTTCAACACCGAGAAAGAGGCGACGCTCGCAGGCGCCTTTTTGCTCGGCGCCTCTTCGGGCTTCATCGCGGCTCCCTGCACGACTCCGGTGCTGTCGGCGATCCTGGCCTACATCGCCCAGACCCAGTCCGTGCTTTTCGGGCTCGGACTCATGATTTTCTTCGCCTTCGGGCTCGGCACGATTCTGATCGCGATCGCCGCATTCGCGGGCTCGCTCCAGCACCTACCCCGCTCGGGTGCGTGGATGCATCGAATCAAGATCCTGAGCGGAATCCTGATTCTCGCGTTTTCAAACTACCTCATGTTCAAAGCAGGAAAGGCGAACTGATTCCATGTCTGAATCCTCATTCCGGCCGAAGCCCTACCTTCTCCTCACCGCCCTGTCAGCACTGGGAGCCGCGATCTCGATCTGGCAAACGCGCGGATTCTTTCAAACCCGAAGCGGCACTGGCGCATTCAAGACCTTTTGCAACATCGGGGAGACCTTCGATTGCACTGCGATCGAGATGAGCCGGTTCGCCGAGCTCTTTCCCGGACTCCCCCTCTCGGGCCTCGCGATCGCGGGATACTCGCTCATTTTGATCCTGTCCCTCATGGGGTTGTCTTCGGAGTTCCGGAAGAACCTGAAACCGCTCCTGGTGGCGACCACGGGCATCGCGCTCGCGTTCTCGCTCGTTTACCTCGCGATCATGGTGCTTGCGATCGGAAAGCTTTGCATCCTCTGCCTCGGAGTCGATGCGATCAACATCGCCCTGTTCGCGATCGCACTGCGGTTGCCCGGGGCTTCGGCCGGTGATTCCGGATCCCGGCCGGGCCATCTGCTTGCGGCAGGCGCCGGCGCGGTTTTGATCGCATTCGCGTTCCTGAAGGGCCTGAACCCGCTTTACGGCGTAAACGAAGAGGTCCTGAATGACCGGGTCGAAAGCATTCTTGCCACTCCCCCCGTTGCGGTCGAGATCCCTGCCGATGCTCCGTCGATCGGCGAGGCGAATGCGCCGATCACCATCGTAAAGTTCAGCGACTTTGAATGCCCGGCATGCAGGCTCGGCGCGCAGTCGATTCATCCCTTGTTCAAGCGGTTTTCGAAAGAGGTGCGCTTCGTATTCTTGAACTTCCCCCTCGCGCCCGAGTGCAATGCCGACCCCGGCCTGAAGCGCTCGATCCACCCCTTCGCCTGCGAGGCCGCGGCCGTCGCCGTCTGCGCAGCCCGGCAAGGAAAATACGCCGAGGCCTACGAGGCGCTCTTCGAGCACCAGTCCTCGTTCGAGCACGGAAAGATCGCATCGCTCGTGGCCGCGAAGGTCCCGGGAATCGACCTCACGAAGCTCGAGGAGTGCAAGAATCTTCCGTCTACCGCCGAAGCAGTCCGTCGCGACACGGTGATCGGAACCGCGCTCAAAGTCCAATCCACTCCGACCTTCTTTTTGAACGGTCGAAAAATCGAGGGTGGAATCCCCACCCATGTCTGGGTCGATGCGATCGAAAAAGTAAAGAGCCTCTGATGCTGATCGATACGCATTGCCACCTGAATTACGAATACGACGGCGGAAAAACCCCGGACCAGCTCGTCGCCGAGGCACACGCGAACGGGGTCGGGATTCTGATCACGATCGCGACCGAAGAGGCGAACTTTGCGACCGTGCAAGGGATCTCGGAAAAGTTCCCGAACGTGTACCACACGATCGGCGTGCATCCGCACGAGGCGTCGCTCGTGGACTCCAATGTCTTGTCGTCGATGAGGCGCTTCCTCGCGCACCCGAAATGCGTGGCGGTCGGCGAGATCGGGCTCGATTATTATTACGAACACTCCGCGCGCGACAAACAGCAGATCGAATGCCGCGCCCAGCTCGAGCTTGCGATCGAAATGAAAAAACCGGTCGTGATCCACTCGCGCGACGGCGAGGAGGATCTTCTTCCGATGCTTGCCGATTATGCGAAACGGCAAGCCGGCGCTCCTTCTTTGGGGGTGATCCATTGCTTTTCGGGCACGCGCGAGTTCGGACAGACCTGCATCGATCTCGGGTTTTATGTCTCGCTCTCGGGAATCCTGACGTTCAAGAATTCCGAGTCACTCCGGCAGGCGGTCAGGACCTTTCCGATCGATCGCCTGCTCGTCGAGACCGACTCGCCCTTTCTGGCGCCGGCCCCGCTTCGCGGAAAAAAGTGCGAGCCTTTCATGGTCAAGCACACGGCACTGAAGCTCGCCGAGGTGATGGGCGTTTCGTTCGATGAGCTCGCCGCCATCACGACCCGGAACGCGAAGGCGTGTTTCGGGATCAGCCTGACGACCTGATCTATTTCTTGTTTGTCTGAACGGGCTGCGCAAAGTCCCCTGTGCGACCATTCAGACGGATCAGAACGGCGTCTTGTCCGCTTCCGTCACCGGGACTCGGAAGAAGATGACGGACAGCCCCGTTTTGCTCCGAGATGAATCGATCCGTTTCTCCGCCACAAACCACATCGCCATTGGGAGCGATTGCAACCGAATTGCACAGATCCGATTGCCCGATATTCTGTGTCCCGATAAAATTGAGATTGGTTCCCGGCGTGATCGGAGCACGGGAATTCGCGCCGAGTTGCTTGCCCCAGACCGGAACTCCGAACTTATTCAGCCTTACGACCAACAGATCCGAAGAAAAATTCGTGGGAACAGCATTGGGCTCTGCGAAAGGTCCATAGGTTTGACCCGCGCAGTACACATTCCCCTGCTTGTCCACGGCCACGCCTTTGAACCTATCCCAGTGCCAGTTCGGCCAGGCGGGCGCATTGGGAACACGGGAAACATTCCCGAACTGCCGTGCCCATTCAATCTGGCCGAATTGATCGACCTTCAATGCGAATGCATCCGAGCCTCCCGCATTTTCCTCGGCAAGGTATCCGTTGGTATGACCGGCACAATACACGTTTCTCCTGGAGTCGACGAAAATGCCATTGCACTGGTCATCGCTCAGGTTGGCATGGACCGGAGCTCCGGGCACCCGCGTTTGCGCTCCCAGCTGAACAAGCCAGGTTTCATTTGCGGGCTGGAGAAGGAACTGCCCGTCAGCCGCATTGAGTTTCAGGACAAACGCATCACCGGAGGATCCGCTCGGATTTCTGTTCGGTTCCCCCAAAGCACCCAAAGTATAACCCGCACAATAAACGAACTGCTTGCCTCCCCAGGAGTCAAAGTCAACCGTAGCCCCCATGCATTGTTCGAACCCTTGATTCACAAGAATCGGACCTGCTCCGGGCGCCCGGGTTTGCTGCCCGAGCTGGGTCACCCACTCCACCGTTCCGCCGGGGTTCAACCGCATCAAGAACAGATCTCCGGCACCCCCGACTTGCTCCCTGAAAAAACCAGTGGTGTAGCCAGCACAATAAATATTTCCGAACCGATCGACAGCGATGCCGTTGCAAAACTCCGACCCTTGCTTGGATGTGTTCGCACCCGCGAGGGCAGGATTCACTCCGGGAACGGCGGTGGACTGTCCGAGTTGAGTCGCCCATTCCAAGCCCCCATCGGCCTGCCGCAACTTCAGAACCATCGCATCGTACCCGCCCGCATTGGCCTCCGAGATGACGCCATCCGTGTAACCGCCACAATACACGTAACCTTCCCCCCCCACTGCGACACTCGTGCAAAAATCATTACCTTGATTGGCCTGGGACCAAAGAGCGGGAGCCACATTCGGAGCCTTGGTGACTTTTCCGAGCTGGGTGATCCACAAGATGTTCCCTTTGGGTCCTACCTTCATGACAAAGGCATCCACATTATTGCATGCGAGCGGGGGCAAATTCTGGCGAGTTGCATTCCCCTCCCCCAGATCTCCGCAGGTATAGCCTGAGCAGTAGGTATTCCCGTCCTTGTCCACCGCGACTCCGGTGCAGAGATCCGTGCGCCAATTACTGGTAGCGGGTGGATTCGGGGGGAGCGTGATCGCCCCGAGCTGAAGCACGCTCCAGGATTGCCCTTGGGCGGGGCACTCAGCGCTCACCAAAATGCAAATCCCGATCCAAAACAACAGAAGTCTCATGTGGAAACGGATTGCCTCTCGATTTGACTGATTCTTCACACCTTCATGCTCCCATAACAATACCATTTAGATCAAGTATTCAAGTGAACAAAAAATCCCCCGTGTGTCGCAAATGACCGTTTTCATGTTTACCCGCTGAAATGACCGAGCAAAATGCCGGTCGCCACCGACACATTCAGCGACCCAACGCCCGTGCCGGCGTTCGGAATCGTGCAAATCAGATCGCACGACTCCTCGGTCAGGCGGCGCATGCCCTTCTCTTCGTTCCCGACCACGACCAGCCAGGCGCGATCTTTTTGGATGCGCCCGAGCGGCTCGCGCGCATGCTCGGAGGTGCCGAGAATCCAAAGACCCGCGTCTTTCGCCTTGTCGAGCGCCTGCTTCAGATTCACGACCTGAGCGAACGGCAGAACCTCCACCCCTCCGCACGAAATGTCATAGGTCACAGCCGTCATCGGCGCCGAACGTTCGGTGGTGAGGAGCACGCCTTTCACGCCGAAAAACGCGGCAGAACGGAAGATCGCGCCCACATTCTGCGGGTCCTGCAGGCAATCGAGCGCAAGCCAGACTCCCCGGGTATCCGAATCGACGCCCTCGAAAAGCCGCTCGACTGAAACAGGCGCTTTGGGACGGATCTTCGCGCCATGCCCGCTTTCCCGTCCCGCTCCCGACGGTCCGCCGCCTCCTTGGGCCGCCGTCATCTTCACCCGGTGCTTCAGCGCGAGCGCCTCAATCTCGGTCCACGCTCCGTCGCTCGCGTCGCGCGGTTGCCGGATCTCGAGCACGTCTTTGGGACGATGCCGGAGGGCAAGCAGAATGGAATGGGGATTACGGACAAAAAGCTCGGGACTGTTCATGAAAGCTCCTGAAGAAACGTCTCGACCGCACGCCTCGGGTCCGCGGCCTCGGTGATCGGTCGCCCCACCACGATCGCACTCGCCCCTGTTTTCTTGGCTTCAGAGGGGGTCATCACGCGTTGCTGGTCGTTCCAGTTCCCGCCCGCAAGGCGGATCCCGGGAACCATCAAAAACAAATCCGGATATTTCAGCCGGACGGCCGAGACCTCAAGCGGAGAACAAACCATTCCGTCCACCCCGGGATGCCGCGCGACGAGGTCGGCAAAATGCAGCACCGAATCGCGGATCGGTCGCACCTCGGAGATCTTCGCCATGTGCGAAACGCTCGCCACCCATTCTTCTTCTTGGAAGGACGTCAGCACACTTACGCCCAAAACTCTGGGAGGAGTGCGAATCTCGCCTGCGGCCTTCGCCCGCTCGATCGCGACGGCGATCTCATCGAGCATGCGCCGCCCTCCCGCAAGATGCACAGTCACGAATTCCGCACCGAGCTTTGTCGCCTCCACCACGGCACGGGCCGCAGTGTTGGGAATGTCATGGAATTTCAGGTCGAGGAACACACGGGCCCCGCTCGCGGTGAGAGACCGCACCCAATCGGGCCCGGCGCAGAGGAACAACTGAAGCCCCACCTTGTACACCACCGGCAGACCGACGAGCCGGCTGATCAGACGATCCGCCTCTTCGGTCGAAGAAAAATCGAGCGCAACGACGAGATCCGTGTTCATTCCGGCTCTCCTGATCAGTACGATCTTGCGAAAATCGCCATGACGATTCCGTCTTTTTTACCGGTCTTGAAGCACGGGGCGTCGGCCCGGACGGGCTGAAAGCGATCATCGAGCAGAATGCAACGCAAGGTGGCCTTCGTTTCGTTCTTGATCTGCTCTTCGGCCTCGCGATCCAATCCCCAGGGCACCTTGTAGAATCCGCCCTTCTCGTCGAGGAGTTTCTTGAAGGTCTCATAATCGCGCACTTCGTGGATGTTCTGATCCCGATGAGCGGTCGCGCGGGCCAGGAGATCTTTTTGCATCGAGGCCAGCTCGCGCGCGATTTTCGCGGGAAGCTCCGCCAAGGGCACAAACTCCTTCACGCCGACATCGCGACGGGTGAACACGGCCTGGCCTTTTTCGAGATCGCGGGGGCCGATCTCGATCCGGATCGGAATCCCGATCAGTTCGTACTCGTGGAACTTCCAACCGGCCTGCTTGGTGTCGTCCTTGTCGACCAGAACGCCCGTGCGGTATGGAAGCCTGCGAACATCGGAGTGCTCTTGAATCGCCGAGGCAAGCTGGTCGGCCGCTCCATATACGGCTTCGGCCGCGGCGGCCTTCGGCACAATCGGGACGATCACGACATGGGTCTCGGCCAGCATCGGAGGCAGAACAAGACCCTTGTCATCGGAGTGGGTCATGATCATTCCGCCGATCAGACGCGTCGATACGCCCCAGCTGGTCTGGAATACGTGTTTTTGCTTGCCGTCCTTGTCGAGGAACATCGTATCGAATGCCTTGGCGAAGTGATCCGAGAGATTGTGCGAGGTTCCGGCCTGAAGGGCCTTCCCGTCCTGCATCATGGCTTCGATGCAATAGGTGCGAAGAGCCCCCGCGAACTTCTCGGCCTCGGACTTCATGCCGGGAATCACCGGCATCGCAAGCACCGTTTCGGCGAACTCGTGGTACATCTTCAGCATCCTCTGCGTGAAGACCTCGGCATCCTCGAGGGTGGCATGGCACGTGTGCCCCTCCTGCCACAAGAACTCGGTGGTGCGAAGAAACAGCCGCGTGCGCATCTCCCAGCGGACCACGTTGGCCCACTGGTTGATCAGCAAGGGAAGATCGCGGTAACTCTGCACCCATTTCGCGAACATCGAGTTGATGATCGTCTCGGAGGTCGGCCGTACGACGAGTTTTTCTTCGAGATCCTTGGCACCCGCATGGGTCACCACCGCGACCTGCGGAGCGAAGCCCTCGACATGGTCGGCCTCTTTTTTGATGAAGCTCTCGGGAATGAACATCGGGAAATACGCGTTCCGGACGCCCGCGGCCCGGATGCGGTCATTCATCTCGCGCTGGATGCGCTCCCAAATGGAGTACCCGTTCGGGCGGATGACCATGCACCCCTTGACCGGGCTGTAGTCGGCAAGGCGGGCCTGCAGGACCACATCCTGATACCACTGGGGGAAGTCTTCGGAACGAGGGGTGATTTTTTCTGCCATGCCGGCTAGATTAAGTCGATTCGGGCCTGAAATCCATGATAATCTCGGGGTCTCATGGCGGACAGGCTGGAACAAAAAGAGCTCCGGAAGCGGCGCCGGGAATGGGCGATCATGATCGGCCTGGCCCTGCTTTTTTTGCTTCTGACGGCGGTGGAGATCCGGCTCGGCAAGATCTCGGCCTCCCTCCCGTTCGTGAACTCCATCTTTTTCTTCGGCCTGATCAACTTCAACATCGTCATTCTCGTAGGTCTGCTCTGGCTCATTTTCAAGAACGTCGGAAAGCTCTTCTTCGAGCGCCGGAGCCGGATTCTCGGCTCGCGGCTCAAGACCAAGCTCGTGACCGCATTCATCGGGTTCTCGATCGTGCCGACGCTCACGGTATTCACGATCTCGGCCCTGTACATCAATCAGAGCTTCGATAAATGGTTTTCACTGAAGATCCAGAACACCCTGCAGTCCTCGCTCGAGATCACCAACCTCTACTACGGGAATGCCGAGACCCAGTCCGCCCACTTCGCCGAACTGGTCGCAAAACAGCTTCACAGGTCGCTTGCGTTCCGAAAGCCCGTTCCTGCCGGAAGTCTTGAATCCCTGCGGGACCTCTACGCCCTGAATGCGCTCGAGGTCTATGCCGATCCACTTGATGAGCCCGAACTCGTCATGGATCCGCAATCCCGCGCCAACACCCCGTACGCATATGTGCGGATGTCGCTCGATCGTCTGAAGCAGGGATTCCAGGGAAATCGCTTCTCGTTCGTGCAATCGGTCGGAAACGCGGATCTGGTCCGGTCGGTCGCTCCGGTGATCGACTATGCCTCGGGCCGCGTGCGCGCGCTCGTCGTAGCCAACACCCTGATTCCGATGAACCTGACCCTGCGGGCCGGCCAGATCGCCCACACCGCCGAGGATTACAAGAGCACGAACCCGCTCAAATATCCCATCAAGACAACCTACCTCATCATTCTGATCCTGATCACCCTGTTGATCATTTTCGCCGAGATCTGGCTCGGCCTCTATCTGGCGCGCGAGCTCACGGTTCCGGTCGAACGGCTCGTGAAGGCGGCGCGCGAGGTCGGCAAGGGCCGACTCGACATTGTGATCGAAAAAACCGGGCGGGATGAGATCGCAACCCTGGTCGAGAGCTTCAACAAAATGACCTCGGATCTTCGCGGGAATCAGGCCGAACTCCGGCAGAGAACACGGCAACTCGAGGCCGTCCTTTCGAACATCGCGACCGGAGTGATCCTGGTCGACGGATCGGGCAAGGTCCTGATTCTGAACAACTCGGCAAAAATCCTGCTGAACCTGGACGGCACCGGGATTCCCGAGCGGAACATGGCGCAACTCCTCCCGCCCGAGGGCGAGAACCGGGCGTTGCTGACCGTCCTGCGATCGGCCCTGGCGGATGCGCCCAAGATGGATCTCGAAACCGCGTGGACCGTACGAGTGAACGGCGAGGTGAAGAACCTTTCCGCCATCGCCTCGCCCCTGAAGGAGATCGACCGGATCGGCGGAGCGGTCGCCGTCGTCGACGATGTCACCCACCTCGTGAAGGGCCAGCGCGAGATGGCCTGGCGTGAGGTCGCAAAAAGAATCGCGCACGAAATCAAGAACCCTCTGACCCCGATCAAGCTCTCGGCTCAACGGCTCCAGCGTCGGCTCAAGGACTTGCAAGGAAAAGACGGACAGCTCTTGCAGGAGTGCACCCGGGTGATCATCCAGCACTCCGACGAGCTGAAGGAAATGGTAAATGAGTTCTCGAACTTCGCGCGACTTCCCGAGGTGAACCCGGCGCCGCAGAGGCTGAATGAGATCATCCAGGAGACCATGCAGTTGTATCTCTCGGCCCATCCGGAGATCCACTTCATCACGAAGCTCGAACCGAATCTTCCCGTTCTCAATCTTGATCGCGATCAGATCAAGCGGGTCATCCTGAACCTGATCGACAACGGGATCACGGCGATCAAATCGGTAAATCGCACAGGCCCGGGACGGATCGAGATCGAAACCCACTACAACGAAAAGCTCGAGATCGCGGCGCTCTCCATCCGCGACAACGGGCCCGGCATGAGCGAAGAGATACAAGAAAGGGCGTTCGAGCCGTATTTCTCGACGAAAAACGAGGGAACCGGACTCGGTCTTGCGATCGTGAAACGGATCGTCCACGATCACGGGGGCTACATCCGGCTCTCGTCAACACCCGACCATGGAACGGTTTTTGTGATTGAGCTTCCTCTGAAAACCGCTATGGTGGGCGCATGAGCCGGACGATCCTGATCATCGACGACGAAACCTCCATCCGCGACTCTCTTTCGGGTGCGCTTTCGGACGAAGGATACCGCACTCTGAAAGCCCACAATGCGATGACCGGGATCGAACTTGCGACGAAGACGCCGCCCGATCTGATCCTGCTCGACATCTGGATGCCTGAAATGGACGGCATGACGGCCTTGCAAGAAATCCGGAAGCGCGGAATGGATGTGCCGGTGATCATCATGTCCGGTCACGGCACGATCGAAACCGCGGTCAAAGCCACCAAACTCGGCGCCTTCGACTTCATGGAAAAACCGGTCGAACTCGATCGTCTGCTCTTGACGATCCGGAACGCGCTCTCGGCCCGGGATCTGATCGAGGAGAACCAGGCGCTCCGGAAGCAGATCGCCGCAAAACGGCCGCTGATCGGCGAGTCGCAATCCATGCGGAATGTGCGGGAGCTGATCAAGCGGGTCGCACCCACGAACAGCTCCGTTCTGGTCACCGGCGAAAACGGCACCGGCAAGGAGGTCGTGGCGCAGACGATCCATGCACTCTCCCAGCGATTCAAAAAACCGTTCATCGAGGTGAACTGCGCCGCGATCCCGGAGGAGCTGATCGAGAGCGAGCTCTTCGGCCACGAAAAAGGCGCATTCACGGGCGCGACCCAGCTCCGCCGCGGGCGATTCGATCTTGCCGATCAGGGAACCCTCCTGCTCGACGAGATCGGCGACATGTCGATGAAGACCCAGGCGAAGATCCTGCGGATCCTCCAGGAGCAGAAATTCGAGCGTGTAGGCGGACACGAGACCCACTCGGTCGATGTCCGCATCATCGCGGCGACGAACAAGGACCTCCGGCAGGAGATCGCACGCGGGAATTTCCGGGAGGATCTGTACTTCCGCCTGAACGTGATCCGGATCCACGTGCCCGCACTCCGGGACCGCCGCGAGGACATCCCCCTGTTGTGCGAGTATTTTCTGAGCGAACTCGCACAGACCCACCAAAAACCGAAGCGGGTTTTTCCGAAGGAATCGATGGCACTCCTGCAGTCGCATCCGTTCCCCGGAAACGTCCGCGAGCTCCGGAATCTGCTGGAGCGTCTTGTGATCCTGCAGGGATCCGAACCGGGCGAAGAGCGGATCCCGGTCGAAGAATTGCAGTTTCACCTGGGAGATCCCGCATTCGATGCGGGAGGAGCCTCTTCCGCCTCTCAAACGCCCTCCGATTCGCCGAAAGGTGCCGTAGCACTCTCGACCGGAAGGCCTTTGAAGGACGCAAAGGCGGAATTCGAGCGCGAATACATCCTGCAGGCGCTGAAGGAGAATCATTGGAATGTCTCAAAAACCGCCCAAGCCCTCGGGATCGAGCGCAGTTACCTGCATCGCAGGATGAAGTCGTTCGGGATTGAGGGAGAGTGAGTCCGCCCTCTTCCGGCCCCTACTTCATCGCGTCGTATTTATCGCGAGCATAATCGATGAAATGCCCTACATCGAGGCCGCCTCCGGTGGTGCGCCTCAAGAGCTCCTCCGAAGAATACCGCCTGCCGTGGGCATGGATGTTTTCGTTCAGCCAAGAAAGAATCGGCGCGAACTCCCCCCGCTCCACCTTGGAGTCGAAATCAGGAATCTGCGCTTTCATGGCGGCCCCGAGCTGGGCGGCATAAAAGCTCCCGAACGAATAGGTGGGAAAATACCCGAACGCACCGTAGGCCCAGTGCACGTCCTGAAGGCATCCCTCGGCGTCATGCGCCGGGGTGATGCCCAGATATTCCCGGTATTTCTCGTTCCAGAACGCGGGCAGGTCTTTCACTTCGATTTCTTTCGTGATCAGCGCCTTTTCGACCAGGTACCGGATCAGAATGTGGGCGTGATACGTGAGCTCATCGGCTTCGACTCGCACGAACGAGGGCGCGATCCGGTTGATTCCGCGGTAAAAATCCTCGAGCGGCACTGGTCCGAGATTCGCGGGGAACATCGCTTGAAGCCCGGCGTAGTGCCCTTTCCAGAACGAAAGGGAGCGGGCGATGTTGTTCTCCCAGAACCGTGACTGCGACTCATGGAACGCAAGCGAAACCGCCGAGCCGAGCGGCAGTCCGTATTCGTCCTTCATCGGGATTCCGAGTTCGTACAGGGCATGCCCCGCCTCATGGACGGCAGCGAAAAACATCATCGTGAACTCGTTCTCATCGCCCCGGACCGTGATCCGGACATCCCCGGGAGCAAAGGTCGTGCAGAATGGATGTGGGGCATCGTCGGCACGGCCCGAATCGAAATCATAGCCCATCTTCTCGATGATGCCTTTCGAGAACGCCCACTGTTCCGCCCTCGGATAATTCCGGCTCAAAAACGGTGCCGGAGGAGCGGCCTTCGCGGCAACTGACCTCATGTACGGAAAAAACCGCTCTTTCAAGCCGTCAAAAACGCGGTCCATCGTGCGGACCGTGAGCCCGGGCTCGTAGTCCTCGACCAGGGCATCGTACGGATGATCCTCGTACCCCAGGAACTCCGTCTCTTCACGCTTCAGGCGCACGATTTTTTCGAGCAAGGGCCGGAAGATCGAAAAATCCCGTTTGGTTTTCGCCTCATGCCACGCACCGAACGCGTTCGAGGCGGTGAGTGCCATCTCTTCGACGAATGCCTGCGGATACCGGCGTTTCCGAGCGAGATCGCGCCGCACGAGCCGCACATTCGTGACAGCGGCATCCGGAAGCGAGCCGTCTCCCGAGAGCTCCTCGATTAGATTGCCGAAGGCCTCCGAGACGAACAGCTCGTGGGCCATGCTCGAAAGGGTGGCGAGTTGGCGCCCCCGGAACTGCGCTCCGTTCTTGGGCATGTACACCTGCTGATCCCAGCCCAACACGGAGTTTGCGGCATTCAGATCGGCGATCTTCGAGAGGTGCTTCCGGAATTCTTCGTACTTCGGATTTTCAGGCTTCATCCATGTAAGGATACAGGACCTGTTTCGGAGGAACAAAGTTTTCTTTGATCGTCCGCGCACTCATCCAGCGAAGCAGATTCATGCCGCTTCCAGCCTTGTCGTTCGTGCCCGAACGACGCGCGCCCCCGAAGGGCTGTTGTCCGACCACGGCGCCCGTGGGCTTGTCGTTCACGTAGACATTTCCGGCAGCGTGACGGAGCTCTTCCAGCATCATCCGGATCGCAGCGCGGTCCTGCGAAATCACCGCTCCCGTAAGCGCGTAAGGAGAAGTCTCGTTCGCCAGGCGCAAGGTCTCCATGAGCTTCGCATCTTCGTACACATACACCGAAAGCACCGGTCCGAAGATCTCCTCGCACATCGTGCGTGCCTTCGGATCGGCCACACGGTACAAGGTCGGCTTCACGAAGTACCCCGTGCTGGTGTCGGCCTCGCCGCCGGCCAGGACCGTGTAGCCGCGATCCGAACGGGCTTGGGCAAGATAGCCTTCAATTTTCGAACAGGAACGCGCATCGATCACCGCATTCACCATGTTCCGGAAATCCCGCACATCGCCCTGACGGAGCCCCCGCACCTCGGCCACGAGTTTTTCTTCGAGGCGCGACCAGAGCGAAGCCGGAATGTAGGCGCGCGATGCGGCCGAGCATTTCTGGCCCTGATACTCGTAGGCGCCGCGAACGAGCGCGACATTCAGAACATCCAGATCGGCCGAGGGATGGGCGAACACGAAATCCTTGCCGCCCGTCTCGCCCACGATGCGCGGATAGGCATGGAAGCGCTCGATGTCCGAACCGACCGTCTTGCAAATATGATTGAAGGTGGCGCTCGATCCCGTGAAGTGAACGCCGGCAAGCGCCGGGTGCGAGAGGGCGACCTCGCCCGCGACCGCTCCGTTCGCCGGCACGAAATTGATGACGCCCGCGGGGAGTCCCGCTTCGACGAACAGCTGATATGTGCGATAGGCCGAAAGGCACTGTTGCTCGGAGGGCTTCCAGACGACGGTGTTCCCGACCATCGCCGGAGCGGCGGGAAGATTCGCCGCGATCGCGGTGAAGTTGAAGGGGGTGACCGCGAACACGAACCCTTCAAGCGGCCGGTAATCGACCGAGTTGTGCAGGTTCGCGGGAGAGATCGGTTGATCCTCGAGAATCCGCTCGTAGAATTTGGCATTGAATCGCAAGAAGTCCGCGAGCTCGCAGGCGGCATCGATCTCGGCCTGATAGGCGTTCTTCGATTGCCCGTGCATGGTGGCGGCATTGATCCGTGCGCGCCAAGGGCCCGCAAGCAGATCGGCGGCCTTCAAGAAAATCTTCGCGCGCTCGAACCAGGGGAGGGTTTCCCATTCGCGCTTCGCCTTCAGCGAGGCCTCGATCGCGAGCGCGACCTCTTCTTTGCCGGCCAGATGGACCCGCGCGATCACCGTGCGATGATCATGGGGCATGCGGACCTCGAAGAAGTTCCCGGTGCGGATTTCCCGTCCGCCGATGATGCAGGGAATTTCGACCACTTCGGACTCGATCGCGGAGAGGGCCGATTTCAGATCGGCGCGCTCTTTTGAGCCTTTCAGATAGCCAAGAATGGGTTCGTTCATAGGAAGGGGAACTTGAAACCGGGATGCTTGCATTCAGGAAGCCTAGCAAAACGTCTGTGTGATTTGAAGCAGATCCTCGGTCCGGAATCAGGACAAAAATCCGCCGGACAACGAAACCCGTTTTGCGACAAAAAGCCCCTCCTTTCGGCGATTCGGGCACCAAATCGCATCGGACCCGAAGACACCTTGCGAAATCACGGGGTCTTTCGTCATGGCAAGACTCTTGCTTCAGGTCTTTGCGAAATGTCGTACCAAATCAGCCCGATGGAATTCGCACTCCTGTTTTTCATGCTTACGATCCCCGGGTTCTCTCCCGCATCGGTCGGAGAACTCGAAACCGCAGTCCCCGGAAACGGCATCACGCCATTCGCCGGGGCGGCTTACTTTTCGGAGCAAGAAACACTGCCCGGAGGGAGTTGTCTGAATTCAAACCGCGAGATCGAAGTGGGTGAAGCCCGCTCTTCGTTCAGCTTCCAGGAATCCCTGAGCGAGGAAAAGCTGCAATCCGAACTCGGGTTCGATGCGGGAACGAGAATGAGTTTCGGTCTTGCGGGATTCAGTGTGGCGGCCGGCTTCGTGAAGGCATCGATGAGCACGGATCTTTCGATCGGCGCCGCCTGGGAATCCGACTACCTCTTCCCCACCCGCTCGCTCCAGGTCACGCTCGAGGACCTGAACGCAACGGGAAGATCCGCGCTCGAGCGGGGACGCTGGAACGAGACCTGCGGGGACCGGTTCGTGAAGGAGCTCTCCAGCGGCGGAAAGCTGTTTTTTTCGGTGACGATCGACTTCCGCTCCAAAGAAGAAAAATCCGCATTTCAAACCCGCTTCTCGGTGTCGGGCGGCCTCTTCGAGGCGAGTGCCGCACTTCGATTGGCATCCCGCTCCTTCCACCGGAACACCAAGGTCACCGTGCGGGGATACCAAGTGGGCGGGGACGTGAGCCGCATCACCCAGCTGTTTCCCCAGACTCCCGATGGTCGAGCCGGATTCATCGAGTGCCAGCTCGGAAGTTTCGAAAAATGCGCAAAAGTGATCGAAAGCGCGGTGGAATATGCAACCGATGTCGAAAGGGGCTTCCCCTCCCAGTTGAGACCGGGAGCCAAACCGGGGCCGGCCATCCTCTCGTTCCGGACCGCCCCCTACTCCGCGATCGGGATTTACCCGAACCGGTACCCCGAAATCGACGATGCCACCCGCCTGGCGCGAAAGCGCGTCGGGGACGCATTCCGCGAACAATACCGGAATGCCGTGACCGTGGACCGCCTTCTCGCCGCGCGGAATCTCGGAGAAAAACAGAAGCCCTTGCAAGAGGCCCGAGCGAAAATCGACTCGAACATCGGACTGCTGTTGAATCTCGCGGAGATCTGCTACACGACGCCGGCTTCGTGCTGGAAAGCCGTTTATCCGGAACCGGGCCGTTCGGCACTGACACTCGAACCGTTCGACCAGTCCCTCCTCGTCCCTCCGGGATTCCTCGAGCTCTGCCGGAAGGCCGGGCAAAGCACGCTGATCGCAAACACCGTGAACAAACTCCGAATCGCCCTGAAATCCACCGATCCCGCATCGGATTGCGATTCCCTCGAGCGGAAACTGGGCGATGCCAGACGGCTCGAAATCACGGGGACAGGGGCACTCTCGGACGAACTGGATCTCCGCCTGCTCTCGCCCTTCCGCCAGCTCGAGCATCTGCGACTGAGAGGCTCGCGGATCGTGGATGTCTCCCTCATCGCCGATCTCGAAGCCCTGAAAACTTTGGATCTCTCGAACAATCACATCGTCGAACCCGACTCGCTCGGAGTTCTCCCCGATCTGACGACCCTGAACCTGGGTTTGAACCACGTGCGAACCCTGAACGGTCTCGATCGACTGAGCCGCCTGCGCGAGCTCTCGGTTCATCAGAATGAGCTCGCATCCCTGAGCGGATTTGGCTTCATTCCCGCGCTCCAGACGATCGATCTCCGACAGAACCCCCTTCGCAGATCCGAGCTTGAAGCTTTGAAAAAGCGTTATCCGTCCACCCTGAACCTTCTCTTTTGAAAGGAGAACCCCGAATGAGCCCCAAAATCCCGCTTCTGTTATTCACTTTCCTGCTTGCCGTGCCGCCCGCCGGAGCCTCCAAGCAACCCTCACCCGACAATCGTTCGGCCTCTGACATCACGAACCAACTGATGACGGATCTGGCGGATTTTGAGCGGATGGTCTCACCAAATGAGGAACGGGAAAGAGTCATGGCCTGCCTCGGCCATACCTTCCTGAAGTGGGCCAATTCCTATAACCGGATCCTGGCCGCAACCCCGATCGATTACGCCAGCATCAAGGTGAAACTCGATGATTACGCCACCCACTGGTACCGGGTCCGCCACAACATGGCGGTTGCGAATTTCTACTACCCGGGCATTGAATCCGGGATCGACTCGATTTTCCGCGATGCCTCAATCAAATTCGATCAACGCCTGAAATCTCACTCCCAGGTGCGGTTCACCATTGATGATGTGGAACGCAGGGTCTATCATCAACACCTGATGTTTTGCCTGAGCCGTTTTTTCTTCTACCGTTCCATGGAAACGATTCCGATGGATCATGAGGGGGAAGTCCTACCGGCCAACATCAGCTCCATGTATCAGGGAACCGCCTACTGGACCCCGACTCTCACCGGCGGAATCGAACCGGCGCTTCGTCCGGGCACATCGTTGAATGCCCCCGAAATCCAAAAAGGAGGGGACAAACAATGAGACTCGCATCCCTTCTCCCGCTTTTCCTGTTTTTTGTCCTAGTGGCCTGCAGTCGCGCCGGAGCCGACTCCCATCCGTTCTCGATTCCCACTCCGCAGGAAATCAGAACGCTCCGGACGGAACTCGAATCTTACCGGTATGTCGGCACTGCCGACCGGAGACCGGAGGCGTTCAACCCCGAGAAGATCCTTCCCCGGATCCACCCCTGGCTTGCGCACGGATTCGGCCTGAGGCTCGGATCGCGCGGGCCTTTCCGGGCCTTCTTTCTTCGTCCGATCCCCTCGGACGTGGTCGCATCCCTGAACGAGATTCTTTACGACGATTCAACTCCGGTTCCGCTCATGATTCTTCGCTCCTCGTTTTGGATCAGGGCGGCCAAGCTCCAGCGGGAAGGCTTCGAGATCGGATTCAAGGTTTACGAGAGCGGCTCCACCGAGGCGGGGGTTTTCTTCGAACACGGAAACACCATGCTTTTTGACACGATGGCCGAGTACGGAACCCTGAGCCATGAGCTCCGTCACGGATTCCAGTTCGCGGCGCTCGGAAAAACCCGAGCTCCTTCCCTGCGGCATCCGGATCTGACGGACTCCTGTGTCGATGCTTTCGGCCGTTTTCTGGGCGAGCTCGACTCGACTGGGGTCGAGCTGAACGAGTGGATCGGCGTGTTCCGGACCTTCGAATACAAACCCGAACGGTACCGGACCTTCACCGATGTCACCCAGGCGGATTTTCATAATTTCCATGCGGCTCTTCTGGAGGCCAACCTGAACTATCCTTCGTTGGCCTCGGAATGGGTATCGCGGAGCGATTGCCCCGATTCGGTGAAGAATGCGAACATCGAAATCTCGAAGGTCTCGCAGGAACTGCTGATCCGCATCCGAAAGGCCACGGATGAGCTCTCCAACCTGAGGGCCGGGTACGCATGGTCCTGCGTTCACAAGAACACCATCTGCAAAAACAACATCCTGCCGGCGGACCGCGAGATCTGCAAAGAGAGCGAGGTTTTCGCCTCTCGGCTCGACCAGAGGGCGGATGCGGCGATGAAGGTCATCGATCATCTCCTGAAGACCGGAGGTGAGGAACGGATCCGGCACACCCGCGACATGCTGGCCCTCATTCCCGACTCGTACAAACCGGTCTTATGTAAAAATGTGCGGGCGTTCGCACTTGCGGGGAACTGCCCATGAGAACGAGCACCACGCAGGTTTTCCCGATTTTTTTTTCACTCTTTTGTGCGATTTTCTGTTTGCTCCTCCTCAGTCCCCTCTCCTTCGCAGGCGAGTATTATCCCCCGAGACTGGCTCCGAGGCTGATGGGCACGAGCCAGGGCATGGTCGGCGACTGCGAGGCCGAAGCGCAAGTCAACGCGTTGGAACAGGCGTTCGCGATCCGGAAGCTTCCGGTCCGCCTGAGCCTCTTCCACCGGCACGCGTTCATCCGGCGGAAGTTCTTCCGCGACAACCCGGTGTACATGCTCGATCTGAATTCCGCGGACCAACAGCTCCTCGATCGCACAGGCGAGATCCTGCCGGAATTCATGTGGCCAGAGGATGGAAAGGGCTATCCCGAGGTCGCCTCGATCCGTCCGCGTCCTTCAGAGGCGATCGCGTTCGATCCTGATTTTCCGCACACCAGCGCATTCGGATTCGAGACCCGAACCTTGGTCATGACACCCGGTTATCAGAACTCGATCGATTTCGACACCCTCCGGAAGCTGATCTCATCCGGAAGCGCTTTGACGATCTCGATCCACTCGGTGCTGCTGCAACCCCGGTTCTCGAACTGGAAACCGAACCATGTCACAGGCCTGTTCGAGGGCATCTATTCGCTCGATGCACTCAAAAAAGAGCTCTCAGGGAAATCTCCGGCGGACGGGTTGGATCATTCTGTCCAGATCATCGGTTACGACGATCAGCTTTATCGGAATCCGGAGTATACGGTGCCGGGTGCCTTGATCATCCGCAACACCTGGAACGACGATTCATCGAACCGGTATGTGCTCGACCCGGACCTGAACATCCGGTTCAAACGCGAGATCGAACGGTTCCGGCTGAAGATCCACTCGATCAATCTGCCTGGATTCTACGCGATCCCGATGCAGTACATCGCCGATCTGATTTCGCTCAAATTGGCGGTGATCAAGCACATGACCCTGAACTTCGGGGCGTATTCCGATGCTTACCTGCGCGTCGCGGACCGCTACCGGATCATCCGGGCGCCCTTCGCCTGCGAGACCAAAAACGCGTTTGACGATGGCGACTATCTTCCGGCCTTCGCGCGGACAAAAATCGCGGAATACCGCAAGTGGCTTGTGCTCTGGCGCAACCGGAGCGAGACTCCGGCCCGAAAACGGGAGGCCCTCCGAAACATCCGTTTTCTCTCGGAGGAGGCCTCGGTCGACCTCTCAAATCGCTTGAACCGGAAGTTCATCTACTACGCCACCCTTCCCGTGAACCTGCGGACGGGAACCGACCGAAGCTGGGACTTCTACTCGGGAAAATTCACATCTTATTACTGTGATTCCCGGGGCGAGTCGCGCCTCTGGCCCTCTCGGACGATCGCGGTCGAACCCATGTTCCAAGAGGCGCTGAGCGAGCTTTCGCTGAATGCGAGCAGTGCGAAGCAATGGAACAAGATGCTCTATGCCCTGACCCTTCTCGAGGCCGACAAATCGAAGTGAGCCGATCCGGAACGTCCCTGCCGGTTCAGATCACCGGCAGGGCGTTCACCAATGCCGCAAGCTCGAAGTCCTTCGCGGTGAGACCGCCCGAGTCGTGGGTCGAAAGCGAGAGCCTCACCTTGTTCCACTGGATCAGAATGTCGGGGTGATGGTTTTTCGATTCCGCCAGTAGCGCAACGGAGTTGGCAAAAAGCATCGATTGGGGGAACCCGCCCAGGACAAACGTCTTCTCGATCTCGCCCTGGCTGTTCAACTTCCAATCCGCGATCCGCCGGAGTTCCAGCTCGATCTGGGATGCGGTCAGGGGTGCGGCCTTGATGTCGCTCATGGGATTGCCTCCGTAAGGGGTTTCTTTTTCGGGACCAGCGGCCCTTCGGCCGGAAAATGGCAGGCGGTCCGATGGATGCCGCCGGCCGGCCCCACCCCGTTCAGAACCGGAGCTTCTTTTTCACACCGTTCCTCGGCGATCGGACAGCGCGGATGGAAGAAACAACCCTCGGGCGGATGGATCGGCGAAGGCACATCTCCCTGCAGGATCACCCGATCCCTGCGGATCGTCGGATCCGGCACGGGAATCGCCGAGAGGAGCGCCTTCGTGTACGGATGGCGCGGACTGGAATACAACTCCTCCGCCCCCGCGGTTTCGACGATGTTTCCGAGATACATCACGGCCACGCGATTCGAGATGTGCTCGACCACCTTCAGGTCGTGGGCGATGAACAGATAGGTCAGCCCGAGTTCTTTTTGGAGATCCTGCATGAGATTCACGATCTGGGCCTGGATCGACACATCGAGCGCCGAGACCGGCTCGTCGCACACGAGCAATTCGGGCTTCACCGCCAGGGCGCGGGCGATGCAGATCCTCTGGCGCTGGCCGCCCGAGAACTCGTGCGGATACCGCGACACCGATTCCCGGCGCAATCCGACCAGATCCAGAAGCTCGTGAATGCGCTTCAGGCGTTCCTCGCGGCTGTTTGCAAGCTTGTGGATGATCAACGGCTCACCCAGAATCTCCTCGACGGTCATTCGCGGGTTCAGCGATGCGTACGGATCCTGGAACACGATCTGCATGTTCCGGCGGAGCTTTCTCATCGAGCCCGGATCGAGCTTCAAGATGTCCTGCCCCTTGAACCAGACCTCACCCGAGGTGGGCTCGATCAGACGGAGGATGCAACGTCCGAGAGTGGATTTCCCGCAACCCGATTCGCCGACCAGACCGAGCGTCTCGCCCCGGCGAAGATCGAAGGAAACATTCTGCACGGCCTTCACCGATGCGACTTCGCGGCCGAACAGGCCCCCTTTGACGGGAAACCGCTTGACCAGATTCCGGACTGAAAGAAGAACTTCCGGGCTTTCCATCTCAAACCTCCGCCTTCACGCACCGGACTTCCCGCGCCGGCCCCACGGCCCGGAGATCGGGCTCCGGCCCTTTGCACTCGACCGAGACCAGGGAGCAACGCTCCTGGAAGCGACACCCCTGCGGCAGGTCGAGCAGACTCGGAACGATCCCGGGAATCGGTTCGAGACGGGTTTTTCGCAGTCTTCCCGTCGGGTCCTTCGCCAGCACCGGAATGCTGTTCAAGAGTCCGCGCGTGTACGGATGCTTCGGGCTTTTGAAGATCTCATGCACCGGTGCGCGTTCGACGACCTTGCCCGCATACATCACGACCACCTCGTGGGCCATTTCGGCCACGACTCCGAGGTCATGGGTGATCAGCAAAAGCGAAAGTCCCGTCTTTTGCTGGAGATCGCGGAGCAGATCGAGGATCTGGGCCTGGATCGTCACGTCGAGCGCGGTCGTGGGCTCATCCGCGATCAAAATTTTCGGATTGCATGAGAGGGCCATCGCGATCATCACCCGCTGGCGCATCCCGCCCGAAAGCTGATGCGGATAATCCTGCACCCGTTTTTCGGGCGCCGGAATTCCGACCAGCCGGAGCATGTTCACGGCCTGATCGAGGGCCGCGCTCTTTGATAGGTCCTGATGGAGCCGGATCGCCTCGATCAGCTGGTTGCCGATCGTGAACACGGGGTTCAACGAGGTCATCGGTTCCTGGAAGATCATCGAGATCTCATTCCCCCGGATCTTCCGCATCTCCTCGGATCCGAGCTTCAGCAGGTCGCGTCCCGAGTACAAAATCTCGCCGTTCGTGATCTTTCCGGGGGGCTGGGGAATCAGGCGCATGATCGAGAGCGAGGTCACCGACTTTCCGCAACCGGACTCGCCGACGATCCCGAGGGTCTTGCCGGCGTACAGATCAAAGCTGACCCCGTCGACGGCCTTGATCGTTCCGCGATCGGTCTTGAATGTGGTTTCGAGATTTTTCACCTCGAGGATCTTTTCGCCGGGACTCATCATCGTTCAAAGTCTGCCACCAACGAACCAATCCATCAAGGAGTGCGATTCCGCCACGTCCACTTGAGCTCCCCCTCGCCGGTCCGGACCCTCACCTTCCGGGCAAAGCCCGCTTCGCGGTCCCAGTCGTCGATCGAAAGCTCGATCCGCGATTCCGGATCCGGCAACCCCCGCGGGGTGAGCTCGATTGCATACGGAATCCGCTCGGCGTGATCAAGAGCCCGGGAATAGCTCCACCGCCACGGCCCGGATTCGAGCAGGATTTTGGCCCCGTCGATCCGGGGAGTCGCATCCCGCCAGCCCGCCGGACAGGGAAGGTCACCCAGAAGGAGTCCTCCCAGTACCGGCACCTCGATGCCCAGATAGCGCGAAACCCCCTTGCGGTTCGCCTCCGGTTTCGAGGGTGCCTCGATGTCGAAGGTCTCGCCCTCTCCCTTCAGGCGGAGCAGGGTGCCGCCCAGAAGATGGGTCACCTCGAGCACGAACGAACCGTTCGGCTCGAAGCGGACACTGGCCGGGTGCTGGCCCTTGAACTCTCGGGTGTTCGCACGGACGATGAGGTTTCCTGAAATCGCCCTTGCTCCACGGGAACAATACCGTTCAAGCCAGGTCCGCGCCTCGCTCGAAGAAAGCACACTGTCATCAGGCTTGGGCGCGGTCGCGCATGCGGCGGCAAAGCATGACAGAAACAGGAATGCGGTGATTTTGTTGCTCACTCACGAAAGCATGCCCGAAAGGTCACTTGCTTTCAACCGAGGCGGGAACCCGACGCCCCTCTTCGTCCCGGATGCTCCGGAGGCGAATGCGGGTTTCCCGCTCGCGATCCGGCATCTGGTTTTTGGAGTACACCTCGGCAAGATGCTGGAGGATGACTTCTTCGTCTCCCTTCATACCCGCCGCCCGCTCAAGATAAATCAGGGCGTCGCGGTTTTTTCCGAGCATGAACTGGTTCCAGCCGAAACTGTCGAGAATGAACGGATTCTCAGGCTTCAGGCGGATCGCGCGCTTCAGCATCGCTTCGGCATCCTTCAGCCTCACCCCCTGAACCGTCCAGGTGTAGGCGATGAAGTTCAACGCATCCGCATGATCAGGAGAGGTGCGGAGAAGCTTCTGCATCTCGACGATCGCATCGTCGGTCCGTCCGAGCTTGTCGAGCATGGCACCGTAAAAGTAGCGCATCTTTTCGTGATCGGGGAACAGCTTCAGACCTCCGGCCAGCGCTTCGGCGGCCTCCTTGAACTGCTTGCCCTCTTCGGAGATGCTCGCGACCATCAGGTAAAATCCCGGATTTTCCGGCGACTTTCGAATCGCCTCGAGGATCAGCTCCCGCGCCTTCGCCTCTTCATTCCGGCGCCGGAGGAGCCCCGCCGCATGGAGATTCGCGTCCTCGAACAACTTCGAGTCGGGAGAAACCTTCCCCAGATGCTCGATCGCCCGGAGAACACTCCCCTCCTGCTCGAGAACGGCGGCCAGATAATAATGAACCTTGTCGGAGTCGGGAACCTTCGCGAGAATCGATTCGAACACCGCGCGCGCCTCGGCCCACTCATCCCGTTGCATCCGGATCAGCCCGATGCGAAGCTGCACATTCAGATCTTCGGGATCGATCGCACTCATCGAGGCCAGAGTCTTGAGCGCGGCTTCGGTTTTCCCGTCTTTCAGCAACAAGGTCACCAGACGCCCCGCAATCGTGATCTCGACCCGCTCGTTCAGCTGGGCCTGATAGACCTCGACCGCCTTCGCATTCTGCCCTTCCATCTCGAAAAGCACGCCGAGCGCCATCGCAGCCTGGGCAAATCCGGGACGGATCCGGATCGCCTTGCGGTAGGCGTTCACGGCCTCACCCGTACGGCCCTTGCTCTGCTCGAGCTTCCCTTGGTAAAACCAAGCGGCCGCGGAATCGGAGACTCTGGAATTGAACCCGCGGATGAACTTCAGCGCTTCGTCGGTTTTTTCCTTCTCGACCAGGATCTGGGTCTTGAACACCGCCGCCTCGTCGTTTCCGGGATCAAGCTTCAGAACTCTTTCGTATTCGGCGAGCGCGAGATCCGACTCGTTGTTCATCGAGTGGATTCCGCCGAGCATCAGGCGCACCTCGACCGAATCGGGATCGGATCTCAGGGATTTCATGCACTCCTCGATCGCAAAGGTCAGCGACCCTTGTCGCAGGAACTCGGCCGCGAGCTTCGCATGGAGAACCGCGGAATCGGGATCATAGGCCAGGGCCGCACGGTATTCTTCGATCGCGCGATCGACCCGGCCCTCGAGGGAATACGCTTGCGCGAGCGTGAAGTGAGATTCCGCGTCGCCCCCGGGCGAGCCCTTCTCCCAACTTTTTTGGGCGGCGACCCGGAGTTCTTGGGGTGCGCCATCGTGAGCGCCCTCAGATTCGACCGAGAGGGAGGAGCACCCGGTCAGACTGGCCAAAACCGTTCCGATCCAAAACGGGCGTGTGGTTTTCATGAATGATTTCAATGCGCTTCTTTGTTGGTCGATCATGCGATCGCCTCCCTTATTCGACTCTTCGACAAACGGGCTGAAAAACTGAATGGGGTACTTCCTTGACATCAAGGGAACTCGTTGTTAAAAATCCTATTGCAAGAAGGTGTTGCGGCATGTCAAAGTGTCGGAACAAAATCTTGTCCCCAGTCGGAAAACTCGGCACCAAATCTCGATGAAATCGGGGGTTTTATAGGTTTCATCGCAGATGCCGCGCAATTTCCGGCCCAGGGGTAAAACAACCAGCGCAAACATCCTCTGAAAATGAGGTAGGGGGCAGTATGAAAGAAGCAAAAATAATCAAGCGGTACCAGAACCGGAAGCTCTATGACACGAACGAGTCGAGCTACGTGACTTTGGATGAAATCGCGAAGATGATCCGTGCGGGCGAAGAAATCCGCGTCATCGACAACAAGACCAAAAACGACATCACCGCCTCGACCCTGACCCAGCTTCTCTACGAAAGTGAAAGAAAAGCAAAGAGTCAGCCTTCCGTGAACCTTCTGAAGGCAATCATCCGGAGCGGGGACGGATCGTTTTCGGGCTTCATCCAAGAGCGCCTGAAGGGCGAACTCGCCGCAATCGAGGCCGAGGCTCCGACTCCATCGGCGACGATGAGCAATCCGCCCAGCATGAATCAATAAGTACCGAGATCGCCAGCAGTCGCGCCAGACCGGGCGACACGATCGTCAAAGAACCGTCGAAGCCCGAAAGGCGTTCGAATGTTCTTTGCTTCTCGAAGCGACACCGAATACACTCTGAATATGCGAGTCGAAGTCGCAAAAATCAGAGTTTTTCGATCGATCACCCTCCTCCTTTTCGGAGCGTTCCTGCTTTGTCATGACGCGAGTGCGAACTCCCGTTTTGGCACTACCAGGAACGAACCTTCGTTGGGAAAACAATCCAAGGAGACCACCTCCCAAGCCAGAAGGCGCGAGGAGCCGTCGGCGCCCCTGAGCCCGTTCGCGCCGGGAACCCACAACCTCTCGGCAGGGGTCGGACAGGTGTTTTTGATGGGCGATCTCTCGGATCGCTACGAGAATGCGATCGGACCGGAGCTTCATTACACCTATGGCGTGAGCGACCTGTTTTCGTTCCACTCGAACTTCGGGTACCACACCCACTCGAATGGCTCTCTTTCGGTCTGGAACCTCTCGGGCGGGGTTCGGTCGAACCTGATGTATTTCGACCAGCTCGTTCCGTTTGCGACGGTGGGCATGGGTTTCTACTCCCCTTCTTACACTCTCGACAACAATGCGACCGTAAGTGCCCTCCTGTTCGGCATGCAGCTCGGCACAGGAATTGACCTTCTCGTCAGCAACACTGTGTTCTTTGGCTCCCGTTTGGTCTATAACACGATGTTCAATGCGTCCAAAACGGCTTCAGACGGAAGCCTGCGCAGCCTCGGTGGCTCATACCTGTCCTTCATGATCCACGCGGGCATGACCTTTTGATTCGAATTGCAGGAGCCGAATGTCGATCGAAATCCAGTTCAAAAAAGACAAGTGGGTGAAGTGCCTCTCGAGCAGCGGCACCATCCGTGCCATCGCCGTGACCGCAACCGAGGTCGCACAAACCCTGACTGAACGTCACGCGCTGAGCCCCTCAGGAGGTAAAGCACTTGCGGAATCGCTGATTGCGGGACTCCTGCTCTCTTCGTATTGCAAGTCGCAAGAAAAGATCAATTTGAACATCCAAGGATCGGGCTGGTGCCATCAGGCGATCATCGATGCGAACGCCGATGCCGAAGTGCGCGGGTATGTGCTCGAGCGCCCGGTAAACGAGATCAAGCTGGCGCGCAACATCGGTCCTTGGGGCATCGGACTGTTCTCGGTTCTTCGCACCAAGTTCGACGAAGCGAAGCCCTACATCGGCACCGTGCCGCTTTTGACGGGGCATCTCGCAAAGGATCTGACCTTTTACTGGCTTCAGTCCGAGCAGGTGAATTCGGCCGTGGGAATCGAAGTGTTCATGGAAAACGACCGCGTCGTTCTGGCCGAGGGGTTTTTGATCCAAGCCATGCCGGGGGCGACCGATTCCGACATCCAGTTCATCGAAGAGCACCTGAAGAAGCTCCACCAGTTCGACTCGCAATCGAGTCTCCGGGGCTCTCCCGCCCATTTGCTTTCGTTTTTGCTCGAGAACCAGTCTTTCAGCATGCTCGAAGAAAAACCCGTCACCCTGAAGTGCCCCTGCACTCTCGACCGGGTCAAGCGCTCCCTCATGCTGATCGGCGAGGCCGAAATCGAATCGATGATCCGCGAAGACCGGAACTTCGAGATCGACTGCGATTTTTGTTCCGAGCACTATGTGTTCTCGCCCGAGATGCTACGAGAACTGCTGGCCAAGGGCTGATCCGGGAATATCGACCGAACTGCGCCCTTTGACTGTGCTTTTGTAATATCGGGGGGATTAAGAGAGGCCTCTGGAATCATTCCGTTTTTACCTCCATGCCGCCTCGTGCGGCCTCGCTTTCGCGCATCACGCGCTCGCGAGAGTCGGCAAAAACCGAATGATTCCAGAGGCCTTTCTTAATCCCGCCTCCCTTGCCCAGCACAATCAACGAGAGCGGTTTGCTCCATTTGCCCTGTCGCCATGGCAAAAAAAAACCGCCCGGGACGATCACGCCCCGGACGGGTAAATCAAATCAAATCAGATCCAATTACATCATGCCTTCCATGCCGCCGGGTCCGCCTGGCATCGCGGGAGCGTCTTTTTTAGGCTTCTCGACGATGAGGGTTTCGGTGGTGAGCATGAGCGAGGCAACCGATGCCGCGTTCTGGAGAGCGCAACGGCTCACCTTCGCAGGATCGATCACGCCTGCGGCAAGGAGGTCTTCGTAGGTCTCGGTCAGGGCGTTGAAGCCGAACGACGGAGACGTGTTGTTGACGACCTTGTCGACCACGATGGAGCCTTCGAGGCCCGCATTGAAGGCGATCTGACGAAGCGGCTCTTCGATCGCGCGCTTCACGATGCTGATCCCCGCTTGTTGCTCGGCATTCGAGCCTTTCAGGGTGTCGAGCACTTTCGATGCGCGAAGGAGTGCGGTTCCGCCGCCCGGAACAATGCCTTCCTCGACTGCGGCGCGAGTGGCGTTCAGGGCGTCTTCGACGCGTGCTTTCTTCTCTTTCATCTCGACTTCGGTTGCGGCGCCGACATTGATCACGGCAACGCCTCCGTGGAGCTTCGCAAGACGCTCCTGGAGCTTCTCACGATCGTAGTCCGAGGTGGTCTCGGCGATCTGCGAGCGGATGGTTTTCACGCGGGCTTCGACATCGGCTTTTTTGCCGGCGCCGTCGACGATCGTGGTGTTGTCCTTGTCGATCGAGATCTTGCGGGCCTGGCCGAGATCTTCAAGACGCACTTGCTCGAGCTTGTGCCCGAGGTCTTCCGAGATCACGGTTCCGCCGGTCAGGATCGCGATGTCCTGGAGCATTTCCTTGCGGCGATCGCCGAAGCCCGGGGCTTTCACGGCAGCAACATGGATGGTTCCGCGGAGCTTGTTCACAACGAGGGTTGCGAGCGCTTCGCCTTCGACTTCTTCAGCAATGATCAGAAGGGGCTTGTTGCGCTGAACGACCTTCTCGAGCGTGGGGAGGAGGTCCTTCATGCTGCTGATCTTCTTGTCATAGATGAGGATGTAAGGATTATCGAGGATCGCTTCCATCTTGTCCGGGTTGGTGACGAAGTACGGAGAGAGATAACCACGGTCGAACTGCATTCCTTCCACAACATCGAGCGTGGTTTCGGAAGTCTTCGACTCCTCGACGGTGATCACACCTTCCTTGCCGACTTTTTCCATCGCTTCGGCGAGGATTTTTCCGATGGTCGGATCGTTGTTGGCGGAAATCGTTCCGACTTGGGCGATCTCTTTCTGATCCTTGATCGGCTTCGCTTGCTTCTTCAGCTCGGCGATCACGGCTTCGACGGCTTTGTCGATTCCGCGCTTCACGTCCATGGGATTCAGGCCCGCGGCCACGATTTTCGCGCCTTCGCGGAAGATCGCCTGGGCGAGAACGGTTGCGGTGGTGGTTCCGTCGCCGGCATCGTCGTTTGTCTTCGATGCGACTTCACGGACCATCTGCGCGCCCATGTTCTCGAATTTGTCGGAGAGCTCGATCTCCTTCGCGACCGTCACACCGTCTTTGGTGATGTTCGGAGCGCCGAAGGATTTCTCGATCACGACGTTGCGGCCTTTCGGGCCGAGGGTGACCTTCACGGCATCCGCGAGGATGTTCACGCCGTTCAGGATCGATTTGCGGGCTTCTTGCGAAAACTTCAGTTCTTTTGCTGACATGGTTTGTCTCCTGCTTATTGGATGATTCCGAGGATGTCTTCTTCACGCATCATGAGGAATTCATCGCCTTCGATTTTGATCTCGGTTCCCGAGTATTTTCCGAAGAGGACCTTGTCGCCCTTTTTCACTTCGAGGGGACGGACCTTTCCGTCATCGGTCACGCGGCCGGTGCCCACGGCGATGATCTCGCCTTGGATCGGTTTTTCTTTCGCAGTGTCGGGAATGATGATCCCGCCTTTGGATTTTTCTTCTTCCAGGAATCGCTTCACGAGAACGCGATCGTGCAATGGACGTACTTGCATGGTTTGCTACCTCCTTCAAGGTTTGGTTGAAACTCAACGGTTCCGTTGCATCTTGCTAATGGAATCCACCCGATCCAAGTCAAGGGGCGGCGTGAAATAAAATCAAACACACCCCACCTGAATTAAACTTATTTCATTGACAAACATCGTTGCATGCGGTATTCAAAAATACGGTGAGCAGGAAGACTGTCCTTTTTATGGCCTTTTTTCTTTCGATCGGAGTCCCGGCTGGATATCCCACAGCCGAGACCACCCCCAAAGCCGACACCATAGACCTCTACGCCGAGGCCCTCTATCAAAAAAAAGATCAAGCCGAAATTCCATCTTCATTCGAGTCGAGCGCTCGATCGGGGGCCGGAGAGCCCGAGGAGTTCGACCCAGTGATTCTCGTGAACGAGACGTTCGAGTTCGAGGACGAGCCCACCTCCCCGACTCCGCCGAAAAAGCGAGCACTCAAACCGGCTCATTCCAAAAAATCACGTCACAACTGAATCGGGGTTGCCTTTTTCGACCATCTCGCATAACCCTAATGGTCTCTCTTCTTTCAACTCGTTTGAAATCGACTGTGGGTAGGTAGCTCAGTCGGTAGAGCAATGCCCTGAAAAGGCATGTGTCGGCGGTTCGATTCCGTCCCTACCCACCACTTTTCTCACCAATCCATTTGTCCGCTTAAAAAGCTTTCTCCAAGCCCGCTTTCAGATCGGTGTGTGCCTCTTCAATCTTATGCGCCGGGCCTTCGAGTTCGAAGTCGAACTTCACACTCGCCGTGCGGTCATTGGTCATCGCACCCACCACCTTGATTTGGTGATGCGAAATCCGCGAGATCCGGACGAGCTTCTCGACTTCCTTCACGAAGTTCTTGGCTTTGGCCTTGTCGCCTCCGTCGTACTGGCAGGTCAGCGTGACCATCTTTACGAGGTTCTCGCGACTCTTGATCACCCGGAGCGCCTCGCTCAACTTGTCTTCGATCCGATCCCGAAGCGTTCCGTCTTTTGCCTTAACCGGGGTTTCGCCTTGGAATCCGAAGGTTTTGGTCACGATTTCAAGGGCAGGCGTCACCAGCATGCTGTCATCGGCATGCGCCAGGGCGCCCATGGCGGGAACTTCGCCCTCTTCGGCCGTATCTTCATAATCCAGCTCAATCGTTCCGCCGGCGGCATAGGTCTGATGGTCGAGCAGGAACCGGATCTTGCGATACCCTCCTTCGGCATACTCGGTCGAATTCGCACGAATCCACTCCATCTGCTCAGTTGCAGTCTTTTCTGCCAGCCCGAACAGCTCGATCAGATCGAATTCGATGTCGCGACTCCCTGCGGCATCGGCCGGAGCGGCCAGAAATCGGCGATGGCTCCCGTTCACCTCGAAGATCGGATTGACACCGAAACCGATGGTCTCGAGAGGGGTTTCACCAAAAGAGCGCGTAAGCCAACGGGTTTCGTTCAAGAACCCGCCCGCGCGCGCGCCCCCCTTCAAAGTGTGAGTCGAGCCGGAACACGCAAGCGTGTCGGCGATGCAGAGCAGTTGTCCGTAGAGGCTGTTTTTGTTCTTTGCTTCATTCTCAATGACGGGGCCGTTCTCGAGTAGCCGCGTCAGGTCCTTTAGTTTCAGCTTGAAGGAGCGGATTTTGCTCACGGAGCCTGGATTTTCGGGAAGACGCAGAATGCCGCGAAAAATCACCTTCGTGTCTTCGGCGTATCCGAGCATCCGGCCGGTGGCACTGTCCTCAAGTTTGCCGGCGGGAGTTCCGATGCCCAAAAAGCTGCTTTTCGCCGGAAACAACCTCTGCATTCCCGCATCGTCATAACGGTCATACACCGAAATCGGCTCCAGAACGGCCTCCTGGGGAGCGGCATGGACCAAGCCTGCTCCGAACCCGATTCCTGCTCCTGCCAACATCATTCCCAAACAAACTTTCGAATTGATTTTTTTCATCATGATCTTCCTCCCGGGGTCGAAGCCCCTTTTCATTCAGTTCGACGAAATGAACACTCCGATGGCCCGACGATTCTTCTGACGGCCCTTCGGGCTCTTGTTCGAAGCGATGGGCTTTCGCTCGCCGTGTCCGACGGCACGGATGCGCGAAGACGCGATTCCGTACTTCCGGATCAGGTGCTTGCGAATCGCGATGGCACGGTCCTTCGAGAGCTTCAGGTTCTCTTGATCCGGGCCGATGTCATCGGCATGGCCATGAATCGTGAGCTTGAAGTCGGAGTGCCCTTTCAGGAACTTCGCGATTTTCTTGAATTCCGACTCGTACTTCTTCGAAATCGTGGTCTTCCCGAACGGGAACTCCACGTTCAGGCGGATCTCGATTTTTTTACTGACCGGACAACCAAGCGAATTTACTTTTGTTCCGGGAGGGACGTTTTTGCACCGGGTTTCGAGCGGATTTTTCGCCACCGGAGCAGGCCGGGGAGCAGGCTCAGGAGTCGGTTCCGGTGTGGGCGCGGGCGTTGCCACCGGCTCTGGTGTCGGTTCCGGTGTAGCTTCTGGAGTCGGCTCCGGGGTCGCCTCGGGGGCCGGCTCTTCGGGCGTGGGCTCGGGCCCGATCTCGGGGAGCGGCTCATGAATCGCCGCAGGAGCAGGCAGTTCCTCGGCCGATTCCTTGGAACGCGGTTTGAAGAACAAGGTGATCGACAAGTTCGGAACCAGCGCATTGATGTCGAAAGCGCGATCGGAGGGGGCGCCGTTGTTGTTGAAGAGCCAGATGTGCTTGGCACCGAGACCGATCATGATCGTATCCGACACCAGGTAATCGAGCGAGGCCTTCACATTGAAGAGGCCTCCGCTGAAGTTGTAGGGCGAAAGCAGGAGATTCGTGACCAACTGGGTGCTCGAGGTCATGCCGTAGCCGGCCCCGATTCCGATCGTCGGCGAGAACGCCTCTGCGCCGAGCATCCGCCAATTTAAATTTCCGCTGAACGCCTCGGTGGTAGTGCTGCCGACCGTGGGCATGAATTGCAGATGATCCCAGGTGAAGTCGACGCTGATCTCGTTCGAGATGAAGTATGTGGCAAATGCCCCCGCGGCCCAGCCCATGTCGGTGTGGTCCCGAAACAGCTCCGCTCCGGTCGGGAGGGCCCCACCGCCGTACCCGCCAATGCCGAATCGGCGCTCAAGAGGGATGCTCTCGGCGCGCGCAGCGCCAGAGACAACGAAGATCGAGAGAAGAACCAGACGGATCAGTGACAACATAGGGCTCCTGTTTATAACTTAACGCGGCAGATAATACCAGAACTTTACAGTCCAGTAAAGAGAAAACGAATTTGCCAAAACGAAAGGTCGCTGATAGGGTCGCAGTTCCCCTGCTTCTTCCTTGTTGTGTGCCCAGGTGGCGGAATTGGTAGACGCACTCGTTTCAGGGGCGAGCGCCAAAAGCATGCTGGTTCGAGTCCAGTCCTGGGCACCACTTCTTCAATGATTTTCATTTCAATCGCTCCTAATCCCCCTCTCGCTCGCTCGCACAAAACACGAATTTAAATACTTGACCAAACTGTTTTAGTATGATAAAATGCCGCCTGTTGGCCGATTTCACCCGTGCTGACCCCCCACTTTTCACGGACTGACCCCAGGCGATTTCATTTGTCCTGACCCCGGGGTTTTCACCAAATGACCCCAGGCAGTTAGTCAGGTATTGAGGTCCAAGAGCCCTGCGTGATGCAGTCAAGACCAAGGAGA
>JBEIJY010000008.1:0-94709 GCA_040380025.1 Bdellovibrionales bacterium
CTTTTACCTCCGAGCCGGGTCCTCCGGCCTCGCTCTCGCCATCCTGGCTCGCGAGAGTCGGCAAAAATCGAATCATTCCATCCCCCTCTGCCGATCCCGGTCACAACAAAAGCACACTCAAAGGAGGCAGTTTGCTCACTTCAGCGGCAATGATTGTTATTATTTATTAACTTTTTTAGTTGCAAATGAATTTCCGCCCGATAGGATGGCCCCACGAACACGACGTTCAACAAGGAGAATCCATGAGTCAACGGAATGCAAAATGGTCCATCCCCCTGCTTGGTCTCGGCATCGCCTTGAGCGCCTGCTCGGGCTCGGGTTCCTCGCTCTTGCGCTCGATGAACTTCGAGACCAAACAACAAAACGAAGAAACCCTTCTTCAGCTCTCGACCGAGGTCCATCTGGGCTCGATGAGCTTGCGAGAAATGCAAATCCCCATTCCGAATCCGCAGGGCGGACTCCCCCTTGGCACGATCGGGCTCGGATCCACTCCCGACGGAAAACAAAAGCTCACGCTCTCTCTTCGCGCCGCGTCTCTTGCCCTGACGAATCTTGCCTCATCGGGCCGCCTTCCGAACGGCCTCCCCCTGCCGGCCGCTCTTTCGTCGGGCGCAATCGGAATTCCGATTTTGAACTCCTCGCAGGTCTATGTGGGCGGAAGTCTCGATTCTTCGGTGGTACTGGGACTTGCACTCACCCTGCCCGCGCTCGATGCGGTCACATCGCGGATTCCGATCTCCTCGAATTATTTTTTTCAGCGCGGGTTCGCCCCGAACCTCCGGGGAATCGCGGGAATTTACTCGAGCCCCGCCCGTGGCGGAAGCGGCATCGCGATCTTTGCGAATTTCAAATTCAACCCGACCGCCGCATCGCCCGGAAAAATGATGGCGCAAAAAGAGCGGGTCCGGACCACCATGAGCCCCGAGGAACAGCTTTCGCTTCTTCGGTTTTTTGCCGGCGAAGGTCGGGTCTTGAGCCCAGAATAAGAATGACGTGAACGTCCCCCACAGAGCCGATGACCCTCCGGAGGTGTCAGATCATTCCCCCGATCGGAGCCGGGGGGTCTCGGTCTCCAAGCGCTGTTGCAGATCTGCCGTCATCTGGATTTTGCGCTCTCGCGGATTCTCAGAAAACCGTTTTCGGTAGGCCGGCAAGTCGAGCGCTGTCACATGCATCCGAAGCGGCTGGAACAAGCGAGGAAGCGTCTGCCCGGGCTTTTGAATGTGATGAAGCCCGCCACTGTGGCAGATCAGCATCGTGCCCTGATCGAGCCGCTCGATGATGTCGGCGACACCGCCCCGGATGCTCATTTTTTTTCCGTGCTTGTCGAGCCCGTTCGGGCGCTTCATCCGGCCCTCGGCCGCGATCACGACCAGATCAAGGCCCCGGATCGACGCAAGATACCGCTGCCACGAATCATCGCTTTTTCGGGTGACAGGGAACACCCGCGGCAACATGAGCTTGAAGAAAAACCCCACCAAGGGACGCTTGAGCGTGACATCTGCGATGGGAAGGTAGATCCGGTCGGCGATCTTCCACAAAAACCCGTACGGAAGCTCGCTCAAAAAGAGCGGCTCATACAGAGAGGTATGATTCAGAAGGACCATCAACCGGACCCGGTCGAAGTCGATCTCACTCCGACCGGGGTTCCAGGTAAAGTCCGACCGATAAAACACTCCCACCACAGCCTTGATCGAGGCCAGAATCGCGAACGAAAAAACCCGTCTCATGCGCTTGGTTCCGGAGAACTCAGCTCCCGCACGAGATGCACTCGTTCGGATTGTCGAGCGAGCAGACGAGGTCTGCCGCCGTTGCGGCCGAAATCACGCTTCCATCGCCCGCAACGCGGGTCTCGATCGTCGGAGTTTTTTCGGTCTTCGGAGCAGAAGCCTGCTCGACCGTGAACTTGATCGCATCGGTCGCGGCTTTTGTTCTCAGGTAGTACATGCCGGTCTTCAGTCCGAGCCGCCATGCGGTGAAGTGAAGGGCCGTGAGTTTTGCGGCGTTCGCGCCCTCCATGTGCACGTTCAGGCTCTGGGACTGATCGATGAAGGGCGAGCGCGAAGCGGCCATCTCGATGATCCGCTTTTGCTTGATCTCCCAGACCGTCTTGTAGATCTCGCGGATTCCGGCCGGAATCTCCTCGATGTTCTGGATCGACCCGTTGCTGAGAATGATCTTGTCCTTCAGGGCCTTGTTCCAGAGACCAAGCGAGATCAGGTCCTGGACCAGATGCTTGTTGATCACCGTGAACTCGCCCGAGAGCACCCGGCGCGTGTAGAGGTTCGAGGTAATCGGCTCGATGCACTCGTTGTTGCCCAGAATCTGCGAGGTGCTCGCGGTCGGCATGGGTGCCAGAAGAAGGCTGTTTCGCGCCCCGTGCTTGGCCACGCGCGCCTTCAGCGCAGTCCATTCCCAAAGGTCCGTCGGCGTCACCCGCCACAGATCAAACTGCATGAGCCCCTGCGAAAGCGGCGACCCCGGATACGATTCGTAGGCGCCGTCCTTTTCGGCGAGCTCGGAGCTGGCCGAAAGCGCGGCATAATAAATCGTCTCGAAGATCTGCTGATTCAGGAGATTCGCCTCGTCCGACTCGAAGGCAAGACGCATCTTGAAGAACGTGTCCGCAAGCCCCTGCACGCCGATTCCGATCGGACGATGGCGGCGATTGGAGTATTCGGCCTCGGGGACCGGATAATAATTGCGGTCGATCACGCGGTTCAGGTTGATCGTCACCTGGCGGGTCACCTCGGCGAGCTTCTGGAAGTCGAACTTGCCGTCCTTCACGAACTTCGGCAGTGCGATCGAGGCCAGATTGCACACGGCAATCTCTTTGTCGGAGGTGTACTGGATGATCTCGGTGCAAAGATTCGAGGACTTGATCGTACCGAGATTCTTCTGGTTCGACTTCTCGTTCGCCGCATCCTTGTAGAGCATGAAGGGAGAGCCGGTTTCGATCTGCGACTCGATGATCACGCCCCAGAGCTCGCGGGCCTTGACCTGACGCTTGAAGCGCTTTTCTTGCTCGTATTTGAGGTACAGGTCTTCGAACGCATCGCCGTACACCTCGCTGAGCCCCGGAGCCTCATGCGGACAGAACAGCGACCACATTTCGTCTTTTTCGACCCGCTCCATGAACAGATCGTTCGTCCAAAGAGCATAGAAGAGATCCCGCGCACGCAGTTCTTCTTTGCCGAAGTTCTTCTTCAGTTCGAGGAAGTCGAAAATGTCGGCATGCCAGGGCTCGAGGTAAATCGCAAAGGCGCCCTTGCGCTTCCCGCCGCCCTGATCGACATAGCGGGCGGTGTCGTTGAACACGCGAAGCATCGGAACCAGCCCGTTGCTGGTTCCGTTCGTGCCCTTGATGAAGCTCCCCTTCGCGCGAATGTTGTGGATCGAAAGCCCGATGCCCCCGGCACTTTGCGAGATGAGGGCGCACTGTTTGAGCGTCTCGTAAATGCCGTCGATCGAGTCTTCCCGCATGGCAAGAAGAAAGCACGATGACATCTGGGCTTTGAAGGTCCCGGCATTGAAGAGCGTGGGAGACGCATGGGTGAAATACCCCGTGCTCATTTGCTCGTAGGTGCGGAAGGCCTGTTCGAAATCCTCTTGGTGGATTCCGAGGGCGACCCGCATGAGCATGTACTGCGGACGCTCGGCGATTTTTCCGCCTGCCCGGAGCAGGTAGGACTTCTCGAGGGTCTTGAACCCGAAGTAATCATACTCGAAGTCCCGCACGTGCTTGATCGTCTGGTTGATCTTGTCGGCGTTCGCCATCACGAGCCGGTACAGTTCCTCGCTCACGAGCGGTGCCGGCTCATCGGTGAACTCCGAACGATTGTTGTAAAGCAGTTCGATGCACTCGCTGAAGGTCTGCGGCGTGTAGCGATGCAGGTTCGAGACGAGAATCCGCGCTCCGAGCGTGGAATAATCGGGGTGCGTGCTCGAGAGGTAGGCACAGGTCTCGGCCGAGAGCACGTCGAGCTCCTGGGTCGTGATTCCGTCGTACATGCCCTCAATCGTCTTTTGCGCCACGACGATCGGATCGATGTATTTCTCGTTCAAACCGATCGCAAGGTTCTGGATGCGGTTCGTGATCTTGTCAAAGCTTACGTTTTCAGATTTTCCTGAGCGTGTGATGACTTTCATGTTTTCTCTCCCGTTTTAGAAATCAATGGTGTTGCCGAAACCGAAGGAACCGTGATTCTCGACCGGATTCGCGTTCAGAACGCCGGCCTTCTGGTATTCGGATACTTTTTTCTCGAAGAAGTTGGTTTTTCCCTGAAGACTGATGAGCTCCATCCAGTCGAACGGATTCTGGCTTCCGTAATGGCGTGACGAAACGCCCAGACTCCGGAGCAAACGATCGGCCACGAACTCGATGTATTGGGTCATCATCTTCGCGTTCATGCCGATCAGCGAGACCGGAAGGGACTCACTCACGAATTCCTTCTCGATCTCGACGGCCTCGGTCACGATCTCGAGGATCCGGGATTCCGGGATTTTTTCGAGCATGCCGTAGAGCAAGCAGGCGAAATCGGTGTGAAGCCCCTCATCGCGGCTGATCAGCTCGTTCGAAAAGGTGAGCCCCGGCATGAGTCCGCGCTTTTTCAGCCAGAAGATCGAACAGAAGCTCCCCGAAAAGAAGATCCCCTCGACGCACGCGAACGCAATCAGCCGCTCGGCGAAACTGTTCGAGGACTCGATCCATTTCATGGCCCATTCGGCCTTCTTTTTGACCGAGGGAATGTGCCGGATGGCGTTGAAGAGGTAGTCTTTTTCTTTGGAGTTCTGGATGTAGGTGTCGATCAGGAGCCCGTAGGTCTCGGAATGGATGTTTTCCATCGCGATCTGGAACCCGTAAAAACACCGCGCCTCGGGGATCGGCACATCCCGGTAGAATCGAAGCGCGAGGTTCTCGTTCACGATGCCGTCACTTGCCGAAAAGAACGCAAGAACGTGCGAGATGTAGTGGCGCTCCTCGGCCGAGAGCCTGCGCCAGTCGTTCAGGTCCTGATACAGGTCGATCTCTTCGGCCGTCCAAAAGGAGGCCATGGCTTTTTTATAAAAATTCCAGATTTCCGGGAACTGGATCGGCATCAGAACAAAGCGCGATTCATCCTGAAACGCCGAGAAATCCTTGAGACCGGAGATTTTCGCAGACGCACCTTGCGCAAGATCGGTCTCGTCTTGATTGGTTGTGTTTTTGGTCGGCATGTTTTGATTCGGTTTCATTGCGATGTTGGTTTCTTCCATGATTTTCATACCCCTTGCGTTTTATTCTGTGTTTTCGCAATCCGCACGGAATCCGAGGCAAAAGCGTACCCTGAGCGAGCTTTGCCGCATCGGCACTGCTCCCCTTCGGGTTCGAAAAAACCGCTTCGTTCGTGATCCCCCGCGAATTCATTCCCCTGATGTTCGGATTCAGTATCGAAAGAGCCCGATTCCGACAACCCGGGAACGTTTTGCCACTCCTCCGTCAGGTTCCCTTGATCACCCTTGGCTGTCAATTAGTAGTGGTGCGAAATTCCGAGACACTACTTATTGCGTCTTTTAGACGAATTTTTTGGGTGCGCAGTGCATAAAAAAACAAAAGACAGAGCGCGTTAGCTCAAAGAGTCAATTTTGCTCCAGAGCCCGGCCCCGGACGCAAAAAAGAAGCAAGTAGCGGGAATCACAAGTGAAGCGAATCAAAGTTTCTTGACGATCCGGCCCGAAGCCGGTAGCTCTAAGATCATGACAACGAAAATCGTTAAATTGGGATTTGCCTGCGCCCTTCTCACCCTTGCCTCGTGCCGGTACTCGAATGAGTTCACCGGGACCTACAACCAACAACCCGCAACGCTGAGCGCATTCTCGAAAAATACCGACAAGTTCTGCATCGACCTTACCCTCAAGAGCAACTCCGAGACAAAAACCTCCCAGATTTCAGCGCGCGCAGTGTACGACGAAAATGACTTTCAGCGCACCAAGTCATTCAATACCAAGACCGAGGCCTGCGGCTCGAAGCTCCCCGAATACCTGGTCGGAAGTCGCTCGACCAAAATTGTCCAAGTGGCAACCTCCGCACGCCAGGAGCTTTCGGGCGGGGGCCTTTGCCACCTGGTGTTTTATCCGCAGTATTTTTATCAAGAGATGATTCAATTCGAATTCCGGAACCGCCTCACCGATCAGACCACCGGAAGCTTTGCCGGAGAAGGCATCGTTGATTCGTATGTCGACTACACTCGCCCGAGCGGATTCGGTCCCTACTTTCCGTGCAATGGCGTCTACCCGCGCCCGTATCCAGGGTATCCGAATCCGGGCTTCCCCGGCTATCCGCCTTTTCCTCGCACTTTCTCTAGCCCGGACCTTCCGATCGACGTAGAATCGGAGTCATGAACTACTTCTCCGACTCGTCCGAGTGGAAATTCCTGTTCCGAAACGCGATCCAGTGGGATGAAATCCTCCCTCTGTACTACCCTTCGTTTCCGACCGCTTCGGGATTCAACTCGAAAGAAGAGCTTCTGCAGTTTTTCGAGCAGATCCTCGACACCACCGGAAAATGGTCGGGCGAAACCCTGCGCGAACGCGCGGCCGAGCTCGATCTTCAGGGGTGTGCGACCCTGAATGCGGACGGATCGGTCTCGCTGAATGAGGCGATCTCGAAAACCTACCAGGAAGCGGCGAAACTGGACCTGATCGGAACCTGCCTTCCGGAGCAATTCGGGGGCCTGGGACTGCCGCTTTCGGTCGGCATGGTGGCCTTCGAGCAAATCGCGCGTGCGTGCATCTCGACCAGCACCCAGCTCGGATTCTTTACGAGCATGGGCGACATGATCGAGCGTTTTTGCGACGAAGAAACGAAGCAACGACTGATTCCGAAGATCATCCGGGGCGAGATCAGCGGCGCCATGTGCCTGACCGAGCCGGATGCCGGATCGGATGTGGGCTCCCTCCGCACCTCGGCCACCCCGCAAGCGGATGGCACCTATCTTTTGAATGGTACGAAGTGCTTCATCACGAATGCCGGCGGCGGGTTCGGCATGATTCTCGCGCGCATCAAAGGGGCACCCGAGGGACTTGCGGGGATTTCGCTCTTTTTGGCCGAAGAAAAGCTCGACGGAAAGCAAAACTACCGGATCACGAAAATCGAAGACAAGATGGGCATGCACGGCTCGATGACCTGTGAGGTCGTCTACGAGAACACCGTGGCGCGACTCGTGGGCGAAGAGCACGGCGGATTCAAGCTCATGCTCCACCTGATGAACGAGGCGCGCATCTCGGTGGGCCTGCAAAGCATCGGCGGCATCGAGGCCGGACTCGAGCGGGCGAAAGAATACGCCGAGGTCCGCACCCAGTTCGGAAAGCCCCTGCTGAAGCTCCCGCTCTTCCATCGCAACTTCGAGGACTGGGAAACCGAGCAGGACGCCTTCCGCGCGCTCATGGCGGATACCATTTCTTCATTTGATGTTTTTCAAAAACTCGACCTGAAGACCCGTCACGGAGGCGAGCTGACCGAGGCTGAACAAAGACTCTTCCGCAAGCATCACGAAATCGTGCGAGCCCGCACCCCGCTCGTCAAATACACCGGCGCCGAAAGCTATGCCACCCTCTCGATCAAGGCGATCCAGGCCTTCGGCGGATACGGCTACATGCGCGAATATGGTGTCGAGCGGATCCATCGCGACAGCTTCGGTGCACTTTTGTATGAGGGAACCTCGCAGATCCAGTCCTTGATGGCGCTGAAAGACCACATCAAGAAGATCATGAAGAACCCGACCCGGTTCGTGCAGTCGATGGTGGCTTCGCATCCGATCGGATCCCTGATCGAGAAGAACGAGTTCAAAAAAACCTACACCCAGCTCCAATACGAGTTCCAAAAAAATCTCGCTTCGCTGATCCTGAGGTGCTTCACCCCGGGAACCGGGCTTCTCGAGAAGCTCACGCATCTGAATGATTTTTTCCATCGCGAGTTCTGGCAGGACTCCGAAAAACTCGACCGCATGATGACCCACGCCGAGACGCTCTGTCAGGCGCTCAGCACCCTCGAGATCGTGAAGGTACTGGGCAAGCATGCCGAGAAGGACGCCTCCCGGAGAGCGCTCTTCCATCGCTACCTCCTGCTTGCCAGGCCGAGACTCCACGCGATCTATCAGGACTGGGAAAACCGGAGCTGATTCGCGCTCCCAGGCGGGTCGGCACCTTTCGGATTGAAACTTCCTGCGCTCCCCCTTAGGCTTGAGCGCATGTCGACCCTGATCTCGCACGTCCAGACCCAGAGCACGGAGTTCAAATCAAACGAGGCGTTTCACCGGAGCGAAGCCGATCGGCTGGAAGAGACGCTCTTCAAGGTTCGCGAAGGAGGCGGCCCGGAGCTTCGAAAGAAGCATGAAGCGCGGGGCAAGCTGTTCGTGCGCGATCGGATCCGGAACCTGATCGACCCTGGCACTCCCTTTTTGGAGCTGAGCCCCCTTGCCGCGCACGGCATGTATGACGGAGCGGCACCGGGAGCGGGCATCGTGACCGGCGTGGGACTCGTGCATGGACGCGAGGTGATGATCATCGCAAACGATGCGACGGTGAAGGGCGGCACGTATTTTCCGATGACCGTGAAGAAGCACCTTCGCGCCCAAGAAGTCGCGCGCGAGAACCACCTTCCTTGCGTGTATCTGGTCGACTCGGGCGGGGCGTTTCTGCCGCTTCAATCGGAGGTGTTTCCGGACAAAGAGCACTTCGGCCGCATTTTCTACAACCAAGCCACCCTCTCGGCCGCAGGCATTCCCCAGATCGCCGTCGTAATGGGCTCCTGCACCGCGGGCGGCGCCTACGTGCCGGCCATGAGCGAGCAGACGATCATCGTGAAAAACCAAGGCACGATTTTTTTGGGAGGTCCCCCGCTCGTGAAGGCCGCAACCGGCGAAGTGGTGAGCGCCGAAGAGCTCGGCGGCGGCGATACCCATTCGCGCATCTCGGGAGTGGCCGATTACCTTGCCGAAAACGACGAGCATGCGATCGAGCTTGCCCGCGAGGCCGTGCTTCATCTGAACCGGCCGGCTCCTCACGGTCTTGAGCGGGCCACCCCCGAAGAGCCGCTTTATGATCCGGCCGAGATCGCGGGAATCCTCCCGAAGGATCTCCGCCAGCCATTTGAGATCCGCGAGATCATCGCACGCCTCGTGGACGGGTCGAGATTCCATGAGTTCAAGCCGCTCTACGGGACGACGCTCGTCACGGGCTTTGCGCATCTGCACGGAATGCCGGTCGGAATTCTCGCGAACAACGGGATTCTTTTCTCGGAGAGTTCGCTGAAGGGCGCGCACTTCATCGAGCTTTGTGCCCAACGGAAGATCCCGCTTTTGTTCTTGCAGAACATCACGGGCTTCATGGTCGGAAAAAAATACGAGCATGGCGGAATCGCCAAAGACGGCGCGAAGCTCGTCACCGCGGTATCGACCGCGCAGGTTCCGAAGATCACCCTCCTGGTGGGCGGATCGTTCGGCGCCGGGAACTACGGCATGTGCGGGCGCGCCTTCGGGCCAAGATTCCTCTTCATGTGGCCGAACTCGAAGATCAGCGTGATGGGAGGAGAACAGGCCGCCAACGTGCTCTCGACGGTCAAGATCGAGCAACTCCAGGCGGCCGGAAAAACCCTCTCCCCGGGCGAGATCTCGGCCATTCAATCGCCGATTCAGGAGCAGTACGAGCGCGAGGGTTCGCCGTATTTTTCGAGCGCGCGCCTTTGGGATGACGGTGTGATCCTCCCTTGGAAGAGCCGTTCCCACCTGGCACTTGCCCTCAGCACCTCGCTGAACGCTCCCATTCCCGAGACGAAGTTCGGGACATTCCGGATGTAGAGTTCAGTGGAACCAATGAACCACGCACCTGAAGTTCAGTTTGTATTTTTTACAAATCTGGCCCATGAATAAACTATTTCAATTTATTTAAAAATCCAAGCGCCCAGGCAAGTTCGCCGGCTTTTAATTGACAATAAGAATCCACTTTGGTACCCTCCTTCCGTGGTTCTGCGAATACTGACGGTCGCCTTGTTCTGGCTTTGTAGTGGCTCATGGTCGAATGCGGCCTCTCCAGACTTGACTGATTCGACCGAAGAAACCGTAATCTCGATAATTTTCACGCTCCGGTCCGAAAAAAACCTTCCCCCGATCCAGAGAAACGATGTCTTGAACCGCGTTGCCGGCCGGGTTTCGAGCGCAAATCTCGAGCGAGAGAACTTCATTAGCCACACCGATCAGAACGGAAAAACCCTTTTGGACCGAACAGAGGAGGAGGCTTACCCGGGAGCAGCGGGCGAAATCGTCGCAGTAATTCTTCAACCCTGCTCAAAGGCGCAAGAAAAAGACTTTGTTCCACATGTCGCCGAATCGTTCAAAAGACTCATCCGTGGATCGCCGGGTCACTATGACATTCTGATTTCAGCCCATAATAATTGGAACGAATACGGAATCTCCCTTCTCGAAACCGTTGTGACCCGTTCAGGACAGTGCTTTAAAAAGTTCTCCCTCGCACTGGTCATGGGGTTGCAAAATTAAAAACCCCCGACAGCAGCGCCGCCGGGGGTGAAACCAGAACCAGGATTGATTCTGATTTTTGGCTTAATTAAATCTCGGGCAGCTTCCATTCATTTTGCGCCCTCTTCTCCCCTTCCAACTTCTCGTTTTCCCTCCACCCCCGGGTTTTTTCACTTTATCGTCGTTCATAAAGACCTCCAGGGAGTAGCACTGATACACGATTCCATTCTCGGATTTGGGCTTCAGAGGATCGGTCGAATTTACAAGAATCACTGCTTCTTCGCCCGGGACTGTTTGCGGCAGTCCGGGCACCTCACAGCTGTAAGAAATCTCGATCTCCGCTCTTCGAAACTTCTCGAGATATTGGTCTACTTTCTTCTTATCCGTTACCGCTGGATATTTCATGGCAGGCATTTGTATTGTTCGGATGGTGGTCTTTGCTTCAGACATGCCTCAATTTGTGGAAACGTATCACGATTATATTTATCATCAGTGTAAAAGTCATGTGCTTTATTCCAACTATTTGGCAGTTTCGCTCCATCACAATACGTACGCGGTTGAGGCATCCACGCCTCAACGTTATAGTTCAGAGGCGGTCTCGGCCCGCAGGTTCCTGTGGGTGTGTTTTTTTCTGTGAAGTTTTCATACTCTCTTCGTTCCTCATCGTTTGCCGCTCTTACCACCGCATTTGTGATTCTTTTGGCTTTCACAATGTTTTTGAATGCTGATTCGATCGCGTTGTTCCGCGCATTACTCAAGTCAGCATTGTTATCCCACGGCTTGCCGGGATTCCGCGTGTCCGCACAAGACTTGGAAATCGCCGTGAAGGATTGAAAGGTCGGACAATTCTTTTTTGCCTTTTCGACGCACTCGGACATTGCGTCTCGGGCTGCTTGATTCACGATCGCCTCATTCGCATCGAAATTTTGCTTTAAGTCGCATTTATCGACAAACTTCTTGACTGTCAGCACCGGCACGGCCTGCGGAGCAGGGATGGGGGCACCTGGATCCGGCATTTGTTGATGACTAGCCGGAGCATACTCCGCTTTGTATACGGGATCGCAAAAGAGATGTGGATTCTCTCCGGTACGGTCTGTTGAATGGTAGGTAATTACCTGATTATTATTACCGCATCGGGGCAATTCCAACTTATACCAAACCCGAAGAGATTTATTCCTTGGATTTCGATTATTTATGACTACGAATTCCTCACGCTCGCTCAGATAATTCTCCTTGAAGTTTTCCTCTAACGAAGGTTGCTGTTCTTCCATGAATTGAGCGGTCATTTCGTCGACTTTTTGATTCGCAATTCGGCTTCTCCCATCAACCTGTGTTTCTGCATAATTCCCCAAAAAGGATTCGAATTGAGGTCTCAACCCAGGATCAAGAAGAAGAGGCGAAGTCAATGCCTGAAACAGAATCTTTTTTTGTTCAGTATTAAGCGTTTTCCCAATTAATTTTTGATTGAGCGTATTTGTATCGCTCAAAACCAAAAACAGGTTCCGTAGCTCTTGAGGACCAAAAACCTCTTCAAAAACTTCTGCCAAAGTCGTGAATTGATCCACCATACCTTTGTAATGAAGGTGCCGCTTGACCCGAACTCCACTTATGAACACACCCATGGCTTCCAGAACTTTCTCTTGTTCGGGTTTGGGCAATTTGTCGAAGGGAGGACCATACTCGTCCATGAGACTTGAATTTCCGCTCACTCCGTCCAGAATGAACTGCAAATTTTTTGAATTGGCCGAGCATTGATGATTACAATCCGTCCCGTCGGCAAGAGCTCTTGGTATGACCATCCCGAGAGACAGCGCTCCCACAAAAAAACCCGCCAGATAACGCATCGCATCTATCTTCTTCATAACCAGATCCCCCCTGAAAGACCGTCTTTTGCCGGTTTTTTGAAAACCAAAGACCTACTCATGAGTTTAAATAAACGACTAAATTTGTCAAATAAAAAAATGTTTGCATTTCTTAACGAGTTGCTCTTTCGTCCCGAAATCGCGCAAAAAACCAAATCCCCGCGCTTCGTGCTACTGTCGCGCCATGAACTCGAGCGCCTTTACCTTCGACGACGTCCTTCTTGTGCCTTCCTACAACCACCACGAATCCCGAAAACTGGTCAGCACCGAAGTGACCGACCGCACGGGCAAGCTCACCCTGTCCCTGCCCGTGATGAGCTCGAACATGGACACGATCACCGGGTCCGAAATGGCCGGATTCATGGCCAAACGGGGCGGGGTCGGAGTTCTGCACCGGTTCATGACGATCGAAGAGAACATCGAGGAGTTCAAGAAATCACCCTCGAAAACCTTCGTGTCGATCGGCGCCTCGCGGGCCGAGCTCGAGCGTGCGACCGCGCTTCGCGATGCGGGAGCCGAATACTTTTGCGTCGATGTCGCCCATGCGCACGCGAAGTACATCGGAAAAATGCTGAAAGAACTGCGGACGCTTCTTGCCGATCGATGCATCATGGCCGGAAATGTCGCGACCTACGCGGGCGCCGATTACCTCGCCTCGTGCGGGGCGGATGTTTTGAAGGTCGGAATCGGCGGGGGCTCTGTGTGCAGTACCCGCATCAAGACCGGTTTCGGGGTTCCCACGCTGACCTCGGTTCAGCTCTGCGCACGCGCGGATCGCTCGATTGTCGCGGATGGCGGAATCCGCACCCCGGGCGACATCGTGAAAGCACTCGCGTTCGGCGCGGATTTCGTGATGATCGGCGGAATGCTTGCGGGCACCCGCCCCACCCCAGGAGCGGTGATCACCCGCCCGGACGGAAAAAAAGTGAAACTCTATCGCGGAATGGCTTCGCTCGAGGCGCAACAAGATTACATGGATCATCTGGCCGACATCGGAAAACTCCCTGAAAACGCGGACGCCGCCTGGAAAATGCCGGAATGGAAGACCGCCGAAGGCGTGCAAACCGAGGTCGCCTACCGCGAGGATGAAGACTTGATTCTGGCCGATATCATCGGAGGTCTTCGCTCGGGCCTCACCTACGCCGGAGCGATCGACATCCGCGAGCTTCAACGAAAACTCGACTATGTGATGATCACCCAGGCCGGAAGACTCGAGAGCCTTCCCCACAAAACCTTCGAACGCGGCTAGTTCGAACGGAACCGGATTCTTGGCGCCTTCGAATCAAGAAGCGGCCGGCCGGGAGCCGGAACAGGACCGGTTTTTTTCAGGTAATCGAGCACCAGATCGCGGCTCACGCGCGCATCTGCTCCACGAATTCTTGTGGAAGGAATGCGGCCCATGAACCACGCGAGGTCGTCTCCGCCCCCGGTCAGGTAATCAAAGGTCGCAACCCGATATCGCCTATGGTCTGAAATGGGCTTTCCGTCCTCGGTTCGAATCGAGAGCAAGCGGTCGGTCTCCCATGTTTCGAGCTTTCCGTTCCGGTCGAGGTCGGTTTTTTTCGCTTCTTCCTGAAACGGCCTGAGCTCGATCTGAAGCCCCGAAAGACCGATCGCACCATGCGCCCCCGAGGTCGCGATCCGGTACAAAAGCTTCACCTCCTTGCCCGAGAGCTCCACCACATGAAGAAAGTTATCGAACGGAAGCGCTCGGAAAATCCCGTCATAGGTGATGGGACCGGCGTCGAGCGAGGTCCGGATGCCGCCGGAATTCACGAGCGCGAAATCGGCTTTTCCGGCATCGCGAAGAGCATCGGCGACGAGGTTTCCGAACGCGCTCTCGCGATCGCGATGATGGACGAGGGGCTCGGTGGCCTGGCCCACGATTTGTTTCCGGAACCGGTCAGTACCCTCACGGATCGGACGAAGCCACTCTGCCGTGGCGGGATCGGGCGTGATCGCCTTGCCATGAAACTCCGCCGGGACTAGCGCAGGTGCTGGTGCACCCGCCGGAAGCCGCTTGACCTCGCAGTGGGAGGTCCCTTTGAAGTGATGCTCGCAGATCGGAATCACGCCCTCGATGCGGGTCAGATCGGGGAGCAGGCGTTTGGTGGCCTTGTCGAAAGTGTAATAAATGACATTGAAGTACTGATTGTAGGCCTCGCCTTCGACCACCGCAATTCCGTTCAGATAATGATGAATGACCTGATGGGTGTGGCCTGCGACGATTCCGTGAAGCACTGCGGGGCCTGTTTTTGCGGCAAGAAGCGCGATCTCCTGATTCGGATCGCATCCCGGGCTGTTTTGCTCGTAGGGGTGGATCTTCCAATCTTTCAGGCCGGGCGTCGTGCGGCATTCGGTGCCCGCATGGGCCGTGACCAGAACCGCATGAGCACCTGCCGCTTGCAATCGCTTGGATTCGGATGTCACCTCGGGAATGGGATCGACAAAATCAAGGTGCTTCACCGTTTCATAGCGGGTGGCGCCGGGGGTCTGCCGGGTGGTGACCCCGATCACCCCGAAACGGATTCCCTCGACCTCGACCAAAGCGGACGGAGCGACGTTCTTCCAGCGCACGCGGCGCCGGGTCTTTTTTTCATGAATATTCGAGGCGACATAAGGATACTTCGCCTCGGCCGCCCGCCCATGGAGCGCATCCATTCCGAAATCGAACTCGTGGTTTCCGATCGCGGCGACTTTTACACCGAGGCGATTGAAGAATTCCACCACCGTCGCCCCCTGCGAGGGATTGCTCTCGAGAGTTCCCTGCCACTCATCGCCGGCATCGATCACGAGCACGCGCCCGTTCATCTCTTCGTTCAGGTGCCGGATCATCGAGTGCAGAACCGCGGCGCCGCCGCTCCGGACAATCCTTCCATCGGGGAGCTTGTTCTCGCGCGGCAAAAGCGAGCCGTGAAAATCATTGATCCCGACGACCGCCACCGTGACCTGCCCCGGGGTTTCGCTCTGATGGGCCCGCGCGGGAGGATTCGCCGCCGCGGGAAGCTCGGCCGCGGGCGTCTCACGAGGAGCGGTGGAATGGGCGCATCCTGCGAGCGCCTGCAAAAAAAGGAATCCGAGGGCGATTCGATTGATCATGGGGGGAGAATCCCCGATCCCGCCAGGAATGTAAATACCTCGTCAAAAACGCCTCAAATTCTTGATCTCCCCCGCGGGTGCGTCTTGCGCTGGCGATAGCTCCCGGCCGAAATCCGGAGCGTCTGCCCCGGCGAAAGCGCAGAATTTCTCATTCCGTTCACGCGCTTCAGGTAGGCCACCGAAAGCCCGTGCCGGCGCGCGATCTTCTCGAGCGTGTCTCCGCGCTTCACCGTAAGAATCGACTGGTCCCGGTCTTGGGCTCTACGCGAGGCGAGTTCGCGGTATTTCGACTCGACCTGCTTTGCGTACTTCGCGGGCACCCAGATCTGGTCTTCTTTTTTGCCCGGATGCGTCTGCGGCGCGAGATGATGGGGATTCACGAACTCCAGGACCCCTTCGGGAAGATCGCAGGTTTTTTCGATCGACGAGAAGCGAACGGGCGCGGGCACGCGGACGAGCTCGACATCGGGGTATTTTTTTTCTTCATTGATGAAAAATCCGAAAAGCCCCGGGTTCTCGCCGATGTACCGGGCCGCAAGGAACTTCGGCACGTAATCCATCGTCTCGACAGGAAGAATCCTTCGCTCGGCAAGTTCCCAGAAATCATGGCTTCCGCCCTTTCGGATCGCCCGGCGAATCCGGCCCGGCCCCGCATTGTAGGCCGCCATCGCCAGATACCACGACTTGAACTGGCGGTTCAGATCGCGAAGCATCCGCGCCGCCGCCTCGGTCGCACGGATCGGATCCCGCCGCTCGTCGATGTGGTGATCCGCCCGAAGCCCGTAGAGTTTTCCGGTCGCGCGCATGAACTGCCACACTCCGACCGCCTTGGCGCTCGATTTCGCATGGGCGTTGAAGCCGCTTTCGATCATTCCGAGGTAATACAAATCGGTCGGAACGCCGTTTTCTTCGAGAATGTTCTGGATCACCTCGCGGTAGGGCTCGCCCCGGTCAAAAAATCGCTGAAATCGCTCGCGGTCCTTTTGCGAGAAGTACTGCACCCATTTGGCAACCCTGCGGTTGAACTCAAAGGGAATCTGCCGCTTTTTCGGCACGCGTTCGGGGTGGACTTCCACATCGACTTCTTCCATTCCGACCGGCTCGGCCTCGACCGAATCCAGGTCGGGAACCCCGCCGTAGGACTCCTCTTCGGGCTCCCGCGAACGGGATGCCCCCGGAACCTCCGGACTCATTCCGGGCAAAAGCGGGGCCTCGCGCGTGCGGGGCCGCCCGGGCGTGGAGCAGGCCGAGAGAGCAAAAAGAACCGGAACCATCGCGATCGAAACGAGCCGAATTCCCATTAAAACTAGAGTATTACGGTCAAAATCCCTTGTCATCTGACGAATCTTTGGCTATCCTCGCCGACGAACCTCCGCGATGGGGGTGATACAGGAGTAAGAAAATGGCAAATAAACGTCAATCGGCGAAACGCGCCAAACAGGCCGTTGTCCGCCAAACCCGGAACCACACAGTCAAGTCCGCAACCAAAACTGCGGTAAAAAAGGCGATCGAAGCCGTTCAAACCAAAGACATCAGCAAGGCAAAAGATGCCTACCTGCTGGCGATCAAGGCTCTCAGCAAAGCCGCTTCCAAGGGTACCATCCCCAAGGCACGCGCTTCTCGCAAGATCAGCCGCCTGACCATTCTGGCAAAGAAGATTCTTCCCGACGCGCTTCCGATCCACACCGGAACGAAATCCAAGTCGGCTCGTTGATTTTTTAAAAAAAAGCGGCTGGAACCGGCGTTCGCGCCCCGTTCCAGCCGCTTTTTTTTTGCTCGATTTCAGCTCCAATCCTGACGCGAAAGTGGCGACAAGCCATGGCGCGCACGGGCGGCATCACAGCGGGGATTCTGCTCTCCCGCTTCCCACGAAGCCTCGAACGAGCGGCAGGGTCCGGGACGCTCTTCATAAATCGTACATCGCACGGACGCTCCGACTCCGCCCTCGAGTGCCACACAGCGCGGGCTCATCGCATCGCCCGTTCCTTTCATACAGCTCAAAAACGGGCTGATTTTCTCGGTAAGCGCTTCAGGCACGGGCTCGGCCCAATAAAACGAAACTCGAAAATGCGCGCAACACGCCCCGCACGAGAGGCACGGGTGGAGGCTCATGCCTTCTGTTCCCGGTAGGCCTGTCTCACCTCATCTAAGTTGAAGAGAGAATCATAGGCAATCCCCCGCTCCCGGAACGCCTCACGCCCGCCGGAATCGCGGTCGACCAGCGAGAGCACATGAGTGGGTTGGAATCCCTCCTCGCGCAGAATCTCGATCGCTCGAATCGCGGATGATCCCGTCGTCACCACATCCTCGAGAACCAAGAACCGGTCCCCCGGTTTGAAGTTCTCGATCCCCTCGATGAATCGGGAAGTCCCGTGCTTCTTCGGCTCTTTTCGGATCATGGTCGCAGGAAGCGGAATCCCCTTCCGGAACGCCTGCATCGAGAACGCCATCACGAGCGGATCCGCGCCCAAGGTGAGGCCTCCGACGCCTTCGAATCGCAGGGTTTTCGAGAGCATCCATTCCACACCGAGCGCACCGAAACAGGTCGCGCCTTCGGGGTGCAGGATTGTGGGCTTCAGGTCGATGTAAAATCCGCTTTTCTGGCCCGAAGACAGGGTGAAGTCACCCTCGCGGTAGCTTCGCTCCACGATCATCCGAAGAAGGGTCGCGCGCATGATCAAGCGCCTCCCTTTGCAGGCCCGCTCTTCCGGACCCAGTCGAGAAAATCCCGAAACACCGCCTCACGAATCGTTTCGTTATAAATTTCATGAAAGAGCCCGGGGTAGAAGAGCTTCTTTTTTTCAGGATGATTCAGCGCCTCGAAGACCTTCTCGGCATCCAGTGTGCTCACGATCAGATCCTCGCCCGCGAGCTGGAACAGCACCCTTGTTTGCCGGGGGATCGGCACGGGTTTCTCGCGGATTCGCTCCATTGCGGCCACAAACCCGAGGTAAAAGCGCGACGTGGCCTTGGTATGATGAAGACTGTCGCGGCGAATCGCGCGCGCCACCGCCGGATCATGGCTCAGAGTCTCGGGAATCAAACCGGTGTCCATTTGCAGACTGCCCCAGACATTCGCGAGCAGTTTCGCTGCCGCCCGTTTGAAGAGCGGAACCTCGACCGTGAGCCCCGCTCCGGGAGCGGAGAGAATCAAATTCCGTACGCCCAGATCGGGCGAATCCTGAAAGGCCCGCAAAGTGATCGTGCCCCCCATGCTGTGGGCGAACCAATCCGCCTGATTCGAGCCGCCCAAGCGGGCGGTCAGGATGTTCCAGGCAAGGAGGGCGTCGTCGATGTATTCGTCAAACGAGTCGACATGCCCGCGGATTCCCTCGGACCGTCCGTGCCCCCGGAGATCGGGCGCGAGAATCAGGTCGTATTCTTCGCCCAGAAAATGGGGAAAGTGCTGATACCGGCCACCATGCTCGCCCTGGCCGTGTAGAACAAGAAGCCCCCGTTCCGAAGAAGAGCCCTTCTTGCGGAACCAGTTCAAAAAAATCGAATGTTCCCCGTCGGTGGACTGCACCACCTCGGTCTCGTATTCGAAATTCGCGGGAATTTTCGGAAATCCTTCTGGAATGATCATGTGATGTATCTCTCGATGGACTGTTTTGCCTCTTCGTTGATCTCGGTGAAGCGGAATGAAAATCCTTTTCGGTCTTCGAGCACGCGAACGATGACCCCGAGCGCGACAAAGGGCCGGAGTCCCGTCGAAGCCGGCGGCATGACATTCAGCCGGATCTGGTCTCCGGTCTTGCCCGGGAGCGAATCGGTCAGCACCTGCATGCCCCCGATGCTGATGTCGCGACACATTCCCGAAGAAACTTCTTTTCCGTTTGTCAGGTAAATCCGCGCCACCAGCGGACGCCGGGGCGAGGCGCGCCGGTCGGAGGCTTCGCGTGGTTCGGCGGTGGAGGCGATGCCCGAAAACTCCGGCACTTCGCGGAGCGGAACCCAATCGACAAAGGACTCCTCCCAGACAAAGGCCTGCTCCGACACCTGACCCGCACGGATCATGCGGACAAGCTCGGGCGCGGGGTACGGTCCCGTTTGCGAATCGTTCTGAAACAAAAACCAGCGGACCTTCGGAAGAAGCGCCTCTTTCGGAAGGGGCGGCGGCACCACGCGGGGCTTCGGCTTCGATTGCGGCAGAGCGGGGCCGAGCGCACGGAAGACGGCATGATCGCAGATGCGGGACCACTCGGATTCTCCCTCGCGATAACAGGGATCAAGCCACGAGATCTCGCGGGATTCGAGCATGCGAAGAAGCTCGGAGGGCCTCAAGGGACCCTGCGCTCCGTCGCTTCCGCGGAACACAAAAAAGACCGGCTCATCCTTCGAAAACTGATTTGGGGCGGCGTTCTCCATGTCTCTCACCTGCTCGTCACTTGCTGATCACTTGCTCGCATTCGTGAAGGCAAACGGGTACTTGATGCTGACCGGAACCCCGCCTCCGGGAATCGGGAACTGGATCCTCGAGATCACCTCGAGAACGCATTTCTCGACATTCGAATTCCGCATCGAGCTCGAAGCGATCGCCATCTGCGAGGCCCGTCCCGAGCCGCCGATGACGAACGCGGGAACGATCTTGCCCGCAAGATCGGGATTCCCCGAGTTCACCTCATGTTCATAACAATACCTGAATTCATCCCGATGCGCACGAATGGCCGCATCAATCGCCTCGCGGTCGATCGATCCAATCACAACCGTTTCATTGCCGAAGCCCGCGCTCAAATCCACGCGGGTTTTGCCTCCCACGATCCCGGCTCCGGTTCCCCGGGCCCCGAGCCCCGTTCCGATCCGACCACCTCCCCGCCCCTGTCCGGCAAGGCCCCCGAGGAGCGTATCCGCGGAACCGCCGCCTCCCTTGCCCGATCCCTGAAGGGCCGCCCCGCCCGATCCCTGATTGGCGAATCCGCCAAAGCCCTCCAGCTTGCTTCCCGAGGCGCCGAGCTTTTTCCCGGATCCGCCCAGAAGATCCAGAATCCGGTTCGAGGCGCCCTTGAGTGCTTCCAGGTTTCCGTGATCCTCGGACTCCGATCGGGTTCCGCCCCGACCGGTTTTCGGTTCGGGTGAGGTCCTTTTTGCTGCGGTCTGGGGAGTCGCCGTTTTGGACGGGATTTTTTCTCCGCGCGATCCCTCGGAGCCTTTCGCGCGTGCGCCCGCGCCCTCCTTCGCCTGCTTCTCGGCCATAGTCGGTTTTTTTGACTTCGTTTCGTCCGCGAGCTTCACCGGAACCGGCTTCGGGGTCTCGGGCCGGGGCGGGCTCGAAGAGTATTTTTCGGGATGATAAAGAATCGTAGCCACCGTCTCGGTGACCGGCGGAGGATCGGTGGCCGTGATTTCGAGACGGCTCACGCCGAAAAGCGAAAGAATGGTGAATGAGAGCGAAACGAGGAGAATCCGGAACAGAAGCGGATCGACCGCAAGATCGCCTTTTTTGGCAAGGACCGGAGGGGGCACGGTCCGGCTGAAATGGAACGAGACCGCCCCGCTTTGAATCCGCACAAAATCATTCTCGCCGATGACCACCCACACCGGGCCGGCCGCTCGGTGGGTCCGCAGATGCTCCTCGACCGGAATCAAACGCCCGCCCAGGTACAATACTCCCGAAAGACCCGGATCCAGCAAAAGCACCCAGCTTCTTCCCTGGCGGGTCACTCTCGTTCCGACCGAATCGACCACACCCTCCCCCGGGACAAACGATTCTTCATCTCGCTCATGACGGACATCGAGGATCACGCCGTTCCACGAGCACACGACTTCGAGGGCGTCTTTGATCGCAGGCCGGTAATCAAAGATCGGAGCAACGGTCGCAGGATCGATGAGCAGAAGACTTTGATCGGGAAGAGGCCGGGCCTCTTCGGGCCCGATGAACCCGAAGCGGATCACCGCCTCGCCGATCTGAATTCGATCGCCGGTCGCGACCGGTCCGTTCACCAGGGGGGAACCGTTCACCATGACTCCGGTGGGACTCGCAAGATCGATCAACCGCGCTGACACCGATTCGGGCGAGGCGCCCCGGTCGATCTCAAGAATCGCATGGATCGGAGCCACGCCCTTGCTGTCGAGCCGGATGTCGGCCGATTCGACGCTCCCGAACACGATCCGGTCTTTCGAAACAAGAAAAGTCTGCGATTTTCCCTGTTCGAGGACCTCGAACTTCACGCGAAGGCCATCCGAAGGGGATTTTGCGGTCTCGACGGTGTTTTCCATGACGGCAACCCTCCCGGTCCCTCAGTTGCTCTGAACCGAATCCCGCATCATCTCGCGGCGGAAGTTCATCCGGCGCTTCGTGAGTGCGTCGAATCGCTCTTGGTTCCGGCTCTGAAAATAAAACTCGCCCGGGGTCTTCAGCTCGCCCTCGAGACTGAGCCCCTCGAAATCGATCGACTGGTTGCCTTGGTACACCACCTTGGCTCCGGCGGGTTTGGCCCGGGAAGGCTCCGCCGCCTGCGCAAGGAATGGTGCGGTCAGGCCTAAGGTCAGGCCTGAGATCAAAACAACGAACAGGATCATCTGGTTTCGGATCATGGCTGGCATCGCTCCTTCAGACGATGAATCGAGATTTTTTCGAACCCTTTCAGCTCGGAGAGTCCCGGAATCCCCTCGATCCGCGAAAGGCAGGACGGCCCCTCGTACAGGGCGGCCTCGCGGTATTTTTTGCTGAAGCGATTGGCCGAAAGCCCGAGTTCTTCGGCCCGTTTCGAATTCACCAAAGCCTCTGATTTTTTTCCGAGCCCCCAATACGCGACCGAAAGCCCGTCGAACACTTCTCCGATCTTCACCCTGCGCGACACTTTCTTGAAATACGGAATCGAGAGCCGGAACAACCGGTAATAATTGAACACATGCCCGAGATTGAAGAGCGCCGCCGAATTCACGGGCTCGATGTCGAGCGCCTTCTTCCAGAGCGCCACGGCCTCGTTCGCGGCAAACCAGTCTTCGAAGCCGAGATCACTGATCAACACCACGGCAAGATTGTTCCCGGCGTCCGCCGCACGGGTCCGGAGCGCGAGCGAGCGTTCATAGGCGATTCGCGCAAGGCCCGGCTTTCCGAGTCCCCAAAGAAGATTCCCGTAATCGATCCAGGCAAGCGCGTTGTCTTGTGACTTCAACAGTTCCTCGCGAACCCGCAGGAACGCGTTCTCGGGACCCGCGGGGCCGCCATCGGGCGCCATGCCGATCAGCTTCACGCCGCTCCGGGCCCCCTGCGCCCGGCGAAGCCCCGGAACCCCTGCATCTACAAGCCGGTCTTGGATGACCGGCAGGGCCGAAGAGAGCACTTCTTCGCGCAATGCCGTCTGATAGGCCGATTTCGCGTGCTCGGTTGCCTGCTTGCTCAATGCCGCGGATGCCGGCAAGAGGGCGGCTCGCAGTTGCGGAGTCGCGCGGGAATCCCGCAAAACCCGCGCCACATCCTGCGAGAACTCCTGCGACAGGTCCCCGAGCCGTTCAGTGGCCGCGATCGCCCATGGCCCGCCGAATCCGATCGCTTTCTGGTAGGCCGCCGTCACGGGCTTCAGCTCGTTGATCCTTTCTTCGAAGGCCTTCAGGATTTTCTGCTCCGGAAACTCGAGCGCCGGATTCTTCCGTTCACGCTCGAGGAGTTGGGCGATCCGGAACTGCGCATACGCGATGTGCGGCGACTTCGCCGAAGGGCCGGAGCGGATCGAAACCGCAGAATCGAAATTCTCGCGGGCGGGCCCGAATTCCTGGCGGGCGGCATGAAAGTTCCCGATCTGGCAGAAGCACTCGGCGCGAAGCGGACTGTCCAGGGCCGCGCATTCCTTCCAGTGCACAAGCACAGAAGAATCATTGCGCTCCTCGATCGCGTTCAAAGCGAGGGCCTTGAAGATCTCCGCCCGCTGGGCCGCGGTCCGCGAGGCCGAAAGTGCCTCACGAAACACCGCATCGGCCTTCCGGAGCTGGGAGCCGCCCGAGAACAAGGCGGCCGCCGTCATGAAGCTCGCGCGATCGAGGATCATTCTCCCGAGCCCGAGAAACAACTCGGCGGAATCCTGGAATTGTCCGCGGATGAAACAACGGGTGGCCTCTTCCTTCACTGATTTTTCGAGAAGCCGACTCGCCGGAAACCGGTTTCGCCACTCCCGCATCACCCGAAGCACCTCATCGGAATCCCGGTTCTGGGCATGGGCCCCGAGCGCCCCGATGTAGGCGCTCTCGGCCTCTTTTTCGCCCGGAGCGCTCCGGGCGTAGCTCTCGTACGCCGCAGCGGCTTTTCCGAACTCTTTTTGCCGCTCGAGCTTGGAAATCTCGCCCACACGCAGGGACTTCCGCGCGGCCTCAAGATCGCGCGCAAGCTCTCCCCGCGCAGCCCGATCGGCGGCCATCAGACGCGCATCGCCCGAGATCGCACCGATTACGGATTCGGTCTTTTCGAGCTGAAGCCAGAGTCTCGCGGCAAGCACGCCCTGCGGAGTCCCGGGCGCGGACCGGCTCAAGGCCTTCGCCCGCGCAATCGCCTCTGGTCTGCGATCCGGGTAGGCCGCAAGGATCTGGGCCGAACGAAGCCGGGCCTCGCGGGATTCCAAAGAGGCGGGAATGCTTTTTTCGAGGAGATCCGATGCCTCGACAAAATCGAGCTCGAGGCGCGAGGGCTCGGCGCCGGGTTTCTCTCCCCGCGCAGACCTCTTTTCGAGCTCGGAGGCGAGACTGCCCACCCAGAGCCTCGCCGCTTCGATGGCATGCTTCGGGTCGCGATCGCGGATCACCTTTTGATACAGATCGGCGGCCGCGCGGGAATCGCCTTTTTCGCGCTTCACTTCGGCAAGGTACATCCGGATCTCATTGATCCCGGCCCGGGCCGCCTCATCGGATGCGGGAAACTTCATCAGGAAGAGCGAATAGAACCGATCCGCCACCTCCAGAAAAGGCCGGGCCTCTTTGCGATCGGTTTTTTTGCGATACCGCTCATGATTCGAAACCGCAGTGGTGCGGATCTGACGCCTGAGATTCGCGACGGCCTGAACCGTCTCGGCGTCACGGGAATCGGGAATGAAAAGCCGCTCGATCCGCGTTGCGGCCTCGCGGAACTTCTCGCGCAGGATCTCCAGATCGATCATCTTCACGGCGACCCGAAAGGAGGCCTCGCTTTCGGGGTCGATCTGAAAAAGCACCTCATAGACCCGTTTCGCCTCGTCCACCCGCCCGGTCCGCTCGAACTCCTTTCCGAGCTTCTCAAGCACCCGCGAAACTCCATCCTGCTTGCCGGCATTGCCACGAAAATATTCGATCGCCTCATCCACGCGCCCGGTCTCGGCGTAATAAACCGCGAGATCGCGAAGCCCCTCGTCGCGGATGCTGAGCAGTTTTCCGTTCTCATCCGAGGCGCGGGCGATGGCGATCGCCCGCTTCATCGTGGACACGGCAAGTTCGGCCCGGCGTTCGCGGTAATAGCACCACGCGAGCTTGTGCAGGAGCCTTGCTTGCTGGGCCGGGTCCTTGGTCCGGCGAACGGCGAGCTCGTAGTTCTTCACGGCCACGGCAAAATCACCCGACTGGAACGCAACATCGCCAAGAGCGCGTAGCGCATCCTGGGCGAAACCCGAAGACGGAAAATCGCGGAGAAGGATCTCATAATGCCGGCGGGATTTCTCGAAATCCCCGAACTCCGCATAGTTGTATCCCAAAAAATAGTGCACCCGGTCCCGCTTCTCCTGCGGCACCCGAAGAGACAGCAGAGCCTCGGCGGCAGAAACCCCGTTTCGAAGATCCTCCCGCGATCGCACGCGCTCGAGCCGCGCATTCGGATCGACCTGCAGGGCCTTCTGATGAATCCGTCCCTCGAGCTGAAAATTCGCCTGATACGACTCGAGATACAGCTCCGCAAGCCTCAGGTAGAGGTCGGCCTTCCGGTTCTCGGGATTCCGGAGTCCGAGCGCGGTCCGCACGGCGCGGATCTCCTCCTGCCGGAGTTGCTCGATCTTGAGCTCGGTTGTGCTTTGAACGGCGCGATAATCCCGATCCGCAGGCGCGGCGAACCCTGCGCCCGACGACAACGCCAGAACCACGGCGAGCGCGAGCGGAGCGATCCGGAGCTCAGGGATTCCCACTCTTCTCCGTCCTTCCGCACTCGCTTTCGAGTGCAAACACATAGTCGCCGATTTCGTCGTTCCAGAACTCCCCGTTGAACGACCAGAGATACTGATCATCCCGGCGTTCCGGCTTCCGGTTCCCCCGATTGCGCTCACTCGTCGATGCACGGTCGGGGGCAAGAAGCCGTTCTTTCTGGCGGCTGAGGACGTCGATCTTCATGAACTGCATTTTTTCGAGGTCCGAAACGAGCACCTGATGATGATCGATCATGGAATTCCGGACGAAGATCCCGCCCAGCATCTGGATCGTCCGGAGCCGCCAGTCGAGGGCCCGATTCAGGAACCCGGGAAATCCCGAGTCGGAGCCGGTCTTCGCGTCCGATCGCCGGGCATCGAGCCGTTCGATCGCGATTTTCTCGGCCTCGATGCGATCGAGCGAGAGCGAAAGCGATTGAAAGTGCGGAGAACGGACAAAGCGGTTCAGGAAGCGGTGGAGAACCCGGTCGGTATGGAGCCGGTCTTTCAGGGCCCGTCGTCCGAGCTCGAAATGCGCCCGCGGATCGTCGGGGTGCCGCTCGAGGAACTCCCGCACATCGCGTGCGAGCGTGCCCAGACGCCGATGGAACTCCTCGATGATCCGGGCGGCATCGTCATACAAACACAGCGCCGAATAGCTTTGCGCCATCAACACATCGACCTCGGAATTGAAGACGAAGCGGAGCGCGGGGCTTCGATACGAGACAAGCTTTCCGAGCGTGCGATTGTACTCTTCGCGCGCATAGCTGTTCCATGCGTGCTCGAAGAGGGTATCGGTCCAGACGAAACTCGACTTCGGAATCCGGTCATACCTGCGATCGGCCTCCTCGAACCTCCCCGTCTCGTACAAAACCCGGGACTGGTTCGCGATGCAGCGGGCCTGCAAATCGAACGAGGAGTTTTTTCTGAGATCCTCCCACGGCCGCAAAACGGCCGGAGGGAGATTCCGGCGAAGCCACTCCTCCAGGATCCCGAGCTCCGATTTTCTTCTTTGCTCCGCGGCCTCCTCGCACTTCTCGAATTCCACCAGTGCATCGGCCGGCCGGTTCAGCATCAATGCCGCGCTCCCGCGAATCTGGAGCGCAAGCGCATACAGCGCGTGCGAAGGGGGGACGTTTCCTGCGGCCTCCAGCGCACCCTGGTAATTCCCCTGCAACAGCCGATCTTTGGCGACCGCCAGATGAAGCACGCTCCGGGCATTCCCCGGATAATCCTCGAGCCGGGTGTTCTTCAGCAAAAACTTCTTCAGAAAATCCGCTCCCGCGCGGTCTAAAAAAAGCGGGGCGAACTCGAGCACCTTTTTCGATGCTGCCCGGTCGCGAAACTGGATGGTTCGAATGAAGAAATAAACCGCCGACTGCTCCAGCCCCGCACGGACGAGACTCTCGGTGGTCCAGGCATAGGCCATCGCGCGATCGGCGTCGCTTGCCGCCTGATTCGCGTCGAAAAACGCGATCCGGGCGGCCGTGAAGTACTGACCGGAATCGATCGCGCTGCGGACTTCGGCCACCGAAGCGCGGGCCTGCTGCGAAAAAAACGCGAACAGGAACAGGAACGCGAAGCCGCCCGCGAAGCCGCCCGGGAACCTCAGGCCCCTTCTGACCTGCAGGCTCCTCATAGCTGATACCCGATTCCCGCGCTGAACGCGAAATTCGAGAAGATGGCTTGGTCCGCAGGAGCATTCGGAATTCCGGTAAAGACGCCCGCACGATAAAAGGTGCCGAGAAGATCGAGTCGGGTGATCCAGTGCTCTCCGAGATGAAACAGATGCCCCGTTCCGAGGAACACCGCGAACAGGTTCTGATCCGACCAAAGAGCGCTCGCCGCAGGGTCATCGCTTCGCTTCGGACCGATCGAGGTGCCGAGCATTCCGGCCCCGGCCGAGAAATACCAGTCAAAATAAAGGACGGAGTTGAACACGTTGATCTTCGCGTACCAGGGCGACCAATTCAGGACTGCGCCGAACTGCGAGCGGATCTCGCGAATGTACGGAGAATTCAGCCCGCCCCCCGACTGCTCGATCGCTTCTTCGAGGGCGAGATACGAGTTGTTCGAACGATGAAAGCGGGATGCGTAAAAGAACTCGATTCCGAACGCCTCCGAGAACCAATAGGAAACCCGGGGCTGGACCTGAAGAACGCTCCGGTAGGTGTCCCCGAGCGAGAGCCCGCCCATGGCGAAAATCTGAGGGCTTCCGGCCTTGCGATAGCGCCGATTCTGAAGGACATACACCTTCTTTTCGGGATCGAGCCAGCTGAAGTTGTAATCGCTCTCGTCAGCCGCAAACGCCAAGGACCCGTCCACCCAAAGGGACAACGCAAGGAACGCGAACGCTCCCCGAATTCGATTCTTCATCCACCCTCTTCCCGGTCTACTTTTTACGGTCGACCATTTCCTTCAGTTCTTTTCCCACCTTGAAAAAAGGAACCCGCTTCGGATCCACCTTCACGAGATCGCCCGTCTTGGGATTCCGGCCCTCGTACGCGCCGTAAACCCGGTTCACGAACGAGCCAAAGCCACGGATCTCGATCCGATCATCCTTGCGCAGAGTGTCCGACATCATCTCGAACACCAGATTCACGACCGTCTCTGCCTGACGGTTCTGGAGGTTCACCTTTTGCGCAATGATTTGAATCAGATCGGCCTTGGTCATGAAAGAGTCTCCTTGGTAGACATAGGTTAGGAGAAGTAAACAATGAATGGCAAGGAAATCAAGCGGATGGTCGCATTTCGCACTGCGCTTCCTGACCCCCATCAACTTGGTGCGACAGAATAATTCCGGACTCTTTAGCTTTGCTTGACGTCGAGAATTCCAGGGATCTTCCAAAGCTCCAAAAGAAGCCGTCCATGATCGCGCGTCCGCCCGAGATACACGAGCCTCACCTCGGGCTGGGCCAAGGCCGAGTTCTCGCGATAGTCCTCGAGCGAGAGCTCATGCTGGGTCATGAGCCCCTCAATCGCGGCTCTGGTGATTTCATCTGTTTTTTCGCGAAGATGAATCGTGATCTTGAACATCCTTCTTCGCTCGAGGAAGCGGTTCTCGAACATGGTCGCCGACACCAGGACAAACACCATGAGCACGCTCACAAAGAGTGCGATCTCGAGCTGACCGATTCCGACCAGCATCCCGATGGCCGCCACAAGCCAAATGCTCGCGGCGGTCGTGAGCCCCACCACGTTTTCTTTGGATTGCAGAATGGCACCGCCTCCGAGAAATCCGATGCCCGATACGATCTGAGCGCCGATCCTTCCCGGATCACCGGACTTTCCGCCCTCCTCCACCCCTTCGAACGCCACCATCATCGAAATCGAGGTGAAGAGCATCGAACCCACGCAGATGAGCATGTTCGTTTTGATTCCGGCGGACTTGTTCTTGAGCTCACGCTCAAGACCGATCAGACCGCCGCAAAACAGCGCGACGACAAGTTTCGGCCCAAGATTCTGGATCATTTCTGAAAAAGGGATTGCGTGCAAGGCGGGTTGGAATGCCATACTTTCATTAATGCAAAATCCGGACGTTTTGTGAATCGGAAACCGAAAGGACCTGAAGGCCAATGAATCTCTTCCAAGGAAACTGTGTCGAACTGAGGCCCCTCCCCGAACTCGAGGGCGCCTATGAGCTCTCCATCAACCTGAAGAACGAATCCGTGAACAAGTTCAACGCCGAAACTTTGGCGGAACTCGAGACCGCGGTCGAGAAACTCCCCCGTTCGTTGAAGGGACTTCTTGTGACGAGCGGCAAGGAGACTTTCCTTGCGGGCGCGGATATCACGGAATTTTTGGGCCACTTTCAAAAATCAGAGGCCGAACTTGCCGACTGGATCGGGCGTACCCAAGCGCTCTTCAACCGCATCGAAGACCTCGAGGCCCCGAGTGTGTGCCTGATCGCGGGATTCGCGCTCGGCGGCGGATTCGAATTCGCACTCACCTGCGACTACCGGATCGCCGCGATCGGGTCCAAGATCGGACTTCCCGAAACCAAGCTCGGGATCATCCCTGGCTGGGGCGGAACCGTGCGTCTGCCCCGCCTGATCGGTCTTGACTCCGCCATCGAGTGGATCACGAGCGGAAACCAGAACGATGCAAGCGATGCCTTCAAGACCGGCGCAGTGGATGCGGTGGTCGATGCCCGCGAGCTTCGTGCCGCGGGCCTTGATTTGCTGAAACGGCTAGCCGCGGGCGAGCTCGACTGGAAATCCCGCAAAATCGCGAAACAATCGAAGCTCCCCCAGAATCAAACCGAGAAAACCATGGGGTTTTCGATCATGAAAGCCGGAGTTCTCGCCGCAACGGCCGGGAATTATCCCGCACCGCTTGCCGCGATCGAGGCGATCGAGAAATCCCAAAATCAAACGCGCGACGAAGCACTGAAGAACGAGGCGGCGGAATTCGCGAAAATCTCGAAAACCACCGTGGCCCGGGCACTCATCGGGACCTTTCTTGCCGATCAGGCGGTGAAGAAAAAAGCAAAAGGAGCGAAAGCGAACGGACGCGCCGTGAAACAAGCGGCGGTTCTCGGGGCCGGAATCATGGGCGGCGGGATCGCCTACCAGAGCGCTTCGAGCAAGGTTCCGATTCTGATGAAAGACATCCGCCCCGAGGCGCTCCAGAATGGCATGCGCGAGGCCGCGACCCTTCTCGACAAGCAAATCCAGCGCGGAAAATCCACGCCGCTTGCGATGGCCGAGACCTTGGGCCGCATCACGCCCGTGCTCCGGCAAGAGGATCTCGCCCCCGCCGACTATGTGATCGAAGCCGTCACCGAGAACGAGCCCGTGAAGATCTCGGTCCTGAAGCAAACCGAAGACACCATCGGGCCGGATGCGATCCTGGCCTCGAACACCTCGACGATCTCGATCTCGGGCCTGGCAAAACATCTGAAGCGCCCCGAAAAGTTCTGCGGAATGCACTTCTTCAATCCGGTTCCGCGCATGCCTCTGGTTGAGATCATCCGGGGAGAGCGCACCTCGCCTGAAACCATTTCCACGGCCGTGCTGTACGCCTCCGCAATGGGCAAAACCCCGATCGTCGTGAATGACTGTCCGGGCTTTCTCGTGAATCGCGTTCTGTTCGCCTACTTCACCGCCTTCAATCAGCTGGTGCGGGAAGGCGTGGACTTCGTGCGCATCGACAAGGTCATGGAGAAATGGGGCTGGCCCATGGGCCCGGCCTTTTTGCTCGATGTGGTCGGTGTCGACACCGCAAACCACGCAAGCGAAGTGATGGCAAAAGGCTTCCCCGACCGCATGCCGCTCCGTTCGGACGACAGTGTTGCGCTGTTGTACCGCGCCGGCCGCTACGGGCAGAAAAACGGCAAGGGATTCTACGTCCACTCGGTCGATGCAAAAGGAAAGCCGAAGAAAGAGCTCCAACCCGAGATCTACTCCGTTCTCGGACAAACCCCGGGGGCCTTGAATTCCGCAATCTCCGACCAGGAAATCATCGATCGCCTGATGATCCCCTTCGTGCTCGAGAGCGCGCGCTGTCTGCACGAAAAGATCGTCGAGGAATCGCATGAGCTCGATCTTGCCATGCTGACCGGACTCGGATTCCCGCCCTTCCGCGGCGGTCCGATTCGCTACGCCGAGGCCGTCGGTCCTGAAACCCTTTTGGAAAAAGCCGCCGGATATTTCAAAACCCAGGGCCCGCTCTACGATGCAAGCGCGGGCGTGAAGGAGGTCCTCCGCCATGTCTGATCTGAAACCCCGCGATGCCGTGATTGTCGATGCCATCCGAACCCCGATGGGCCGATCCAAGGGAGGTGCCTTCCGGAATCAACGCGCCGAGGAGCTGTCGGCCCACCTGATGAACTCGCTCCTCGACCGGAACCCGAACATCGATCCAGGAGAGATCGAGGACATCGTTTGGGGCTGCGTCCAGCAAACCCTCGAACAAGCCTTCAACGTGGCCCGAATGGGACAGCTCGTATCGAGAATTCCGTTTCATGTGTCCGCCCAGACCGTGAATCGCCTTTGCGGCTCCTCGATGACGGCGCTTCACACCGCCACCATGGGAATCGAGGCGGGCTACGGCGACCTTTACCTCATCGGCGGAGTCGAGCACATGGGGCACGTTCCGATGACCCTGAACGTGGACTTCAACCCGAAGGCGCATCGTTCGATCTCGAAGGGCGCACAGAACATGGGGCTCACCGCGGAACTCCTCGCGCGCATGCACGGAATCAACCGCGAACAGCAGGATCGCTTCGCCCTGCGCTCGCATCAAAACGCCCATCGGGCGACCCTCGAGGGCCGATTCAAAGCCGAGATCGTTCCCACCCCCGGGCATGACGAGCGGGGATTCTTGAAGCAGTTCGATTCGGACGAGGTGATTCGCGGCGATTCGACGTATGAATCGCTTGCGGCCCTGAAACCGGTCTTTGATCCGAAAAACGGCACCGTGACCGCAGGGAATGCCTCGGCGATCTCGGACGGAGCCTCCGCTCTTTTGATCGTTTCGGCCGAACGGGCGAAAGCACTGGGGCTGAAGCCCCTGGCCAAGATTCGTGCGATCGCGGCCGCGGGCTGTGATCCTTCGATCATGGGTTTCGGGCCGGTTCCTGCGGTAAAAAAGGCGCTTGCGCGGGCGAATCTCAAAATCGAAGACATTGATCTCTTCGAACTGAACGAGGCCTTCGCCGCACAGAGCTTGCCGGTAATCAAGGCCTTGGGCCTTCTGGATGTCATGGAATCGAAAATCAACTGCAATGGCGGCGCGATCGCTCTCGGGCATCCGCTCGGATGCTCGGGCGCGCGGATCACGACCACGCTCCTTCACCAAATGAAGGCCAAAAAAGCGCGTCTCGGTGTGTCCACCATGTGCATCGGCTTCGGACAAGGAGTCGCGACCGTGCTCGAGACGGTATGATTCCTGCAAAATCAGGAATCCATGCGCTTCTTCTTGTCGTGGATTCTCGCGTCGCTGTTCTCGTGCAACTGCTTTGCGGACGGCTTTGACTGCCGCGCCCGCCACACCGGAATTTCCTTCCAGGTCCGGCACCACGATCGCGCCGGGGCCGGCACCCGCCGTCCGGAGTTCATGACGGTGTCGGATCCGCTCGCGCCGCCGGAGTTCCAATGCCGGCTCGTGTTCCGGGATGAAAATCGGACCCTGAACTCTTCTGGGCCCGGGAAGTACCGCGGGCGGGTGGACTTGCGTTCGGTGAGCGCGTCCCTCAGGAGCGAATACCTTGCGGGAACCAGAATCGAGGAGCTCTCGGGAATTTTTCTCGAAATTCCATTTTCTTACCGGAGGGACGCTTTGCTTCTTTCTTCGCTGGTTCCCGAGATCCCGGGCAAGGTGGTGTACGAACGAAGAAACGGCGAACGGCTCGAAGAACCGGTTTCGTGCACGAGAATCAGGAAAGATCCGGAAGTGCCGCCTCTCGATCCCCCTGTCCCTCTCAAAGCCCTTCTCAAAGTCGAAGACACTCCCTATACTGGGAGCGCGACCTTATGCCGGATCCGAAAGAAAAACCGCTGAAGATCGACGGAAAAAAAGAAGCCTCCGAGCTCTTGCGCTCGCTTGATGCCGAAACCCGCGAGCGGATCCTGGCCGGAATCGCCACCCGCGATCCGGTCCTTGCCGAAACCCTGAAAAAAGGCATGGTGACCTTTGCGCATTTGCTTCAGCTTCCGGCGGCTTCGTTTCAAAGAATCCTCCGATCCCTTCCGCAAGGAACCGTCGCAAAGGCCACACGCGGAATGACGAAGGATGAAGAAATTAAATTCGCTTCACTGGTCTCAGGACGCCAAGGGGACGCCATTCGCGAGGAACGCGATGCGATCGGCCCCCAAAAGAAGTCCGACGTCGAGGCGGCAAGGCAGGTACTGATCGAAAAAGCCCGCGAGCTCCATGCCCGGGGCGAGATCGATCTCGATCACCAACCGAGGACGTAGGCGAACATGAGCGGGGCCACGATGGTGGCGTCCGACTCCACGATGAATTTCGGAGTGTCCACGCCGAGCTTCGCCCAGGTGATCTTTTCGTTCGGCACCGCTCCCGAATACGATCCGTAGCTCGTGGTGGAATCGCTGATCTGGCAGAAGTAACCCCAGAGCTTGGGATTGCGGTTCAAGTCCTTCTCGAGCATGGGAACCACGCAAATCGGGAAGTCCCCGGCGATCCCGCCGCCGATCTGGAAGAATCCGAGCGAGCAGTTGCCGCTGGTCACTTCAGTGTACCAGTCCGCAAGGCTCATCATGTACTCGATTCCGGTCTTCACGGTGTGCACGTTCTTCACGCGCTTTTCGACACAGTACGAGGCATACATGTTCCCGAGGGTCGAATCCTCCCAGCCCGGAACGACCATGGGGAGGTTCTTCTCGGCCGCGGCCAGCATCCAGCTGTTCTTCGGGTCGATCTGATAGTGGGGCTTGAACTTGCCCTTCAGGAGGGCGCGATAGAAGAACTCATGCGGAAAGCAACGCTCGCCCTTTGCTTCGGCCTCGAGCCACTCCTCTTCCATGATCCTCCAGATCTTCCGCATCGCCTCTTCCTCGGGGATGCAGGTATCGGTGACCCGGTTCAGATTGCGCTTCAGGAGCGCATGCTCCTGCTCGGGCGTCAGATCGCGGTAGTTCGGAATGCGCTCATAGTGATCGTGAGCGACGAGGTTGTAGATGTCTTCTTCGAGGTTCGCCCCGGTGCAGGAAATGCCATGGACCTTGCCCTGACGGATCATCTCGGCAAGCGAGAGACCGAGTTCCGCCGTGCTCATGGCACCGGCAAGAGTGACGAACATTTTGTTGCCGCTCTCGATGTGCTTTTTATAGCCTTGCGCCGCATCCATCATCGCCGCCGCATTGAAGTGACGATAGTGATGTTCCATGAACTTGGTGATGTTTCCTGACATGATTTTCTCCTTCGGATTCCTGATCAAAAACCCTTGATCAAAATTTACAAATTTTTCTCACGAACGGTCCGGGGCGCCCTGCTCTTCCGGCATCAGCCGTTTCAGGACTTCCCACGCCGCTTTTTTTCTTCCCGGTTCGGCCACCATGGCAGCCAGGGACTCGGTCACCGCCACGCGGAGTTCCGGAAGTTCCTGCGCGAGCCCATGAATCTCCTCGTCTCGCAACGCACCCGACCCGAAGAACACCAGCACGGCCGGATGATGGTCCCGGATGCGGTCCCGAAGATCGGAACCTCCGTGAAACAGCAAAACAGCCCGCTCAGGGGGAATCTTCATCGCCTCGAGGATTCTTCGAAGCAGCGCGCCCTCGGCGGATCCCGCAAATTCGGCCGCCCCTTCGGAAGGCTCTTCTGCGACAAACACCAAAGCGCTTCTATTTCGGACCTCTCGGGCCTCTCGGATCTCGAAGACCTCCCCGGTCTCCCGCCCCCGCTTTCCCATCACAAACGAATGGGGCGGCAGGAAGGATGCCAAAGAAGACCCTGAGCGATTCATGAGGCTCAGGTTTTAGCTTATTTTCGGCTTACTGTAAACGATGCAAAACCCGGCGGGCGTCGAGTCCGCATTCGGGGCAGGAGGCCTTCTCTTCGGTCAGATTGCGACTGAAGTCCGAGGCATGGATGAAATGAAGCCGCCCCCCGCAGATTCCGCAGTGGGAGAAGCCCTGGAGCACCCGCTCCATTCCGCCACCGGCAGGGGCGATCGAAGGAGTCGGGCCCTTCTGGAACTCGATCTCGGTGGGAAACTCGTCTGAAAGCTCCAAATCGTCGGTCATTTCATTGTGCTTGCTCATTCGGCCGGCCTCCTTGTTCTGGATACTTCTTCGGGGGGAAGCCCCTGTTTCTGAATGGGAAATGATTGCCCTGCCCGGTCAACGCTTGGGTGGAATTAACACCGATGCCGGCAGCCGGCCGAGCGGCTCCTCGAAGCGCTCATACCCCTCGGTTTCAAGGGCGGAAACCGAAACCATGTGTTCGGTATTGTCCTCAAGCTCAATCATTTGACGGGAACCGCAGGAGTCCTTCGAGACCTCCATAATGTAGCGCCCCGGGGGGGCGGTCATGCTGAAGCGGCCAGAACGGTCACTCTCGGTCTCGACCTGGTTCTGCCCGCCATCGAACAGCCCGGTCAGGCGGACCCGGTAGTAGCCCGCACCGCACTTCTCGGCCCGCTCGATGACTCCGGAGAGTCGCGCAGGCAGGAGCGTCTTTTCGCCTCCTCCGCCCGATGCAGCAGCGCCGGATTTGCCGAAAAGCGGAAACGAGCAGGAGTACCCCGAGAGGGTCAGCATCACGAGAGCTACGATTGCCGTCTTCTTGCGTCCTTCCGCCATCAACTGACTATCGGAGACCGGAATCAAAACATTGAGTGTTTCATGAAAAAAACCGTCGCGGTCACTCCGGACACACCGGTGTGTGGATGATATCCGTGCGCAAGAACTCGTTCACCCTCTCGAAGATCGAATCAAACATGGGCTCGGTGAGCTTCCCCGTGAACGTGTTCTGCTGGCTCGGATGATACGAACAAATCAAAAGCCTGCCATCGCGGAGTCTCACGGCCTGACCGTGCTGGAACTTCGGAAGCGCACGCGAGGGCTTCTCGCCGTCGGGAAGAACCGCCCAAAGGCCCCGGAGCGCAATCTGCCCGAGCACCAAGAAAACCCGCACGTTCCGCAAAATCGCAAGCTCATCGCGCAAAAAGCCCGAGCAGTTCGCGATTTCCTCTTTGGAGGGCTTGTTGTCGGGGGGCGCGCACCGGGCCACGGTGGTCACATAGGCATCCCGGAGCGTGAGCCCGTCCAGGACGTGCTCGCTCTTCGGCTGATTGGCGAATCCCGCCCGATGAAGCGCCCGATACAGCCAAAGCCCGGACTGATCGCCCGTGAACATCCGGCCTGTGCGGTTCCCCCCGTGGGCGGCGGGAGCAAGGCCCACCACCAAAAGACGCGCACGGGGATCCCCGAAACCCGGCACGGGTTTTCCCCAATATTCTTCTTCCCGGAATTGTTTTCGTTTTTCTTTTGCGATGATCGCGCAATGCGCGCGAAGTCTCGGACACCGCTCACACCCAATCACGCTGCGGTTCAAAGCAGAGAGACTCACGAGGGGCTGATCTCCCGCCTCTCGCCCGGCTTCAAATCGCCCAGCTCATACTCCCCGATCCGCACTCGCTTCAGCCGGACCACGGCAAGCCCCACTGCCCCGAACATCCGTCTCACGAAGCGATTCCGGCCCTCGCTCACGGTGGCCAGGAACGTTTGATGGTCACGGATCACCGTCAGAGAATCGAAGCGGCCCGGGCCGTCCGACAGCTCCACCGAAGAGCACAGTGTGCCGGCATAGCCGTCTACACCCCTTCCTTCGACTTCGACCTCGTACACCTTCTGGATTCCATAGCGGGGATGCGTGAGCCGAAGGAGCAGATCGCCATCCTCGGTCATCAGCAAAAGCCCTTCGGAATCAAAATCCAGGCGCCCCACCGGGTTCACGCCGGGAACATCGCGAAAAAAATCCATCACCGTGGGCCGTCCCTCGGGATCGGACTTGGTGGTCATCACTCCCCGTGGCTTATGAAAAAGAAAGGTTCGTTTTTTTGCAGGAGGCCGAACAGGAACTCCATCCAGAGTCAGAAGGTCGTCGTCGGTGACCGAGCGGCCGAGATCGGTGAAGACCTCGCCATTCACGGCAACCCGGCCATTCCGGATCGCCTCCTCGGCCCTTCTGCGACTCAGGAGTCCGCTTGCCGCAATCCGTTTGTGCGCTCGTTCTGATTTCATGATCTCAAAATGAATCAGGCCGGATCGATCCGATCCGGCCTGATTCCGCTCTAGAATGAATCCTAAGACTTACTTCTTCGCCTTCTTCTTGCGGAACGCGACTTTTTTGTCTGCCGATCGCTTCGACTTTCCGGCAAAGAGGGCTTTTGCGAACTCTTTGTCGTTCTGGACTTTGGCTTTTCTCTTATCGCGGCCCATTTTTTTCAGGGAACGGCGTCCGAGTTTCGATTTCGACGTAGTGGAAGTGGTGGTTGCAGTCATGACTTACTCCTTGATTACTTCTTGGTCAGAGTCGCCTGACCGGGTTTCCAATTCACAGGACACAGCTCGCCTGTCTGAAGGGCTTGAAGGGTGCGAAGCACCTCGTCGACCGAACGGCCCACTCCAAGAGCATTCACGCTCATCGACTGGAGAACGCCATTCGGATCGATCAGAAACGTTCCACGCAGAGAGATTCCCTTGTCCTCAACCAACACACCATAATTCCGCGAAACGGAATGATTGGTGTCGGCAAGAACGGGGAACTTCACTTCGGGAAGATCCTTTTCAAACCACGCTTTGTGGGAGTGCTGGCTGTCGGTCGAGCAACCGATGATCTGGCAACCTGCCTCCAAAAACTGTTTTTCGAGATTTGCGAAACCGCGGATCTCGGTCGGACACACGAACGTGAAGTCCAACGGATAAAAGAACAAGCAAACCCATTTTCCTTTGTAATCTTTGAGGGCAACTTCGTCTTTGAACTGTCCTGCGACATAGGCAGGGGCTTTAAACTCGGGAGCTGCTTGGCCCACTTTCAGATTCCACATCTCGGGTTGTTCCTTTCTCTTAGGTTCTGTTTGGTCAAATTTTGAATTTCATTACTCTAATGGCACAGCTACACTCTGACAAGAGAAATGAAAAAACCCGTTTCCTTGAGTCGACATTTTCTTGCTGTGCTCGTGCCGGGCGTCCTCTACGGTGGACTGTTCCTGGCACGCCCCCTTTGGTTTGATCCGCATTGCTCCCGCACCCCTGAGCTGTGCTCCCCCGGATCCCTGAACGGGATGGAGCGGCTGGCGTTCTCCTACCAGTCCGTATTCGCGGATTTCTGCTCGAATGTCCTGCAAAACTCGGTCGGTGCGGTCGCGTTCCTCCTGCCCTGGGCGATTCTCCGGCCTTGGTCTGGCGCACTCCGGATGAACTCGATTCTTCTTTCGATGACCCTTTGGAACGGGGTTCTGCTCGAGCTTGTCCGCGCACTGATCCAGCGTCCAAGACCCCAAGTCTGGGGCGCGCCGCTCACCGAGGGACAAAACATCCACCTGTATACGTCTTTTTATTCGGGGCACACGAGCTTTGTGGCGCTCGCCACGCTCTTCACCGCACTTTGGATCCGATCCGAAAAACCGGCATGGATTGCTCCCTTCCGGATTGCGGTGATCAGCCATGCGATCCTGACCCTCTCGACGGGGGCGCTCCGGGTTGCCGGAGGACGGCACTTTCCGAGCGACGTGATCGCAGGTTGGATCTTCGGAGCCTTCGTTTGTCTCGCGGTCTTTCGTTCTTCCCGGGGGTCCGGACGAAATCAGCCGTCCGACTCGATCTGATCGTGTTTCAGCTCCTCACCGGGCTTCACACCGCGGCAGTTCACGATTTTTGCCGGAATTCCCGTGGCGGTGCAGTGCTCGGGCACATCCTTGATGACCACCGAATTCGCTCCTACGCGGGCGTGGTCTCCGATCCGGATGTTGCCGAGGATTTTCGCCCCGGCCCCCACGACCACGTGGTTTCCGAGCGTAGGATGCCGCTTGACGGGGTTCAGATCGACCCCTCCGAGCGTCACCCCGTGATACAGAATGCAATCATCGCCGATCTCGGCGGTCTCTCCGATCACAAGTCCCATGCCATGATCGATGATCAGATTCCTGCCGATTTTCGCCCCGGGATGGATGTCAATACCGGTCAAAAACCGGTTGAGCTCGCTGATCGCCCGCGGAAAGAACGGGACCCCCCAGGTATGAAGCCGATGCGCCAAACGATGAAAGACCACTGCCTTCACGCCGGGATACAAAAGCACCACTTCAAGCGGGCTTCGCGTTGCCGGATCGTACTTCAGGTAGGAGCGGATCAAACCGGGCATCAGGATCCCATGATGTTGAATCCGGAATCGACGTACAAGAGGTTTCCGGTCATGTGACGTGCTCCGTCCTGACACAAAAATGCGGCAAGAGCGCCGATGTCCTCGGGAGACACGTTTTCATGGAGAGGGGATTTTTCTTCGATCTGGCTCAGGATATCGCGAAAATTCGAGATCCCGCCCGCCGCGGCAAGGGTCTTGATCGGTCCGGCCGAGATCGCATGAACGCGGATCTTCTGTCTTCCGAGATCATGGGCAAGATACCGGACCGAAGCCTCGAGTGCCGCCTTCGCAACGCCCATGACGTTGTAGCCGGGAATCACCTTCTCTGAGCCATAATAGGTGAGCGTCAGGATCGTTCCACCGGTCTCGGGCATGAGCTTCGAGGCTTCCCGGGCGGTCGCAATCAGAGAATAAGCACTGATGTCGAGGGCGAGCTTGAATCCGGCACGGGTGGTGTCGACAAAGCGGCCGTGGAGGTCTTCCTTCCCGGCGAACGCAACCGAGTGGACCAGGATGTCGAGACCGCCCCATTTTTCTTTCACTTTGCTGAAAAGCGCCGAGATCTGCTCGTCGCTTGAGACATCGCAGGGCTCGATGATCTCGGCCCCGAGACTCTCGGCCAGGGGACGGACCCTGCGCTCGAGGGATTCACCGAGAAAATTGAATGCGAGCTTCACGCCCTCCGCATGAAGGGCCTGCGCGATCCCCCATGCGATGGAGCGATCGTTTGCAAGACCAAGAATCAGTGCTTTTTTACCTTTCAGAGAACTCATGATGAAAACTGCTTCCTTTCAAAACGAAAATCTAGATGCAAAGTGCGCCGGCCACTTGAAAATACGGGTAAATCTGGCTCCGAAACGACTGGGAAATGAACGAGAGAGGACAAACCGCCGATCCGTTCAACAGAACCTGCAAGGTCACCATTCCGGATCCCACGAAGGTTCCGATGATCTGTCCCGACACGACCATATCGCCCGACCGAACCGTGGGTATCACACCGGCAATCCGGGTCGCAAGTCTTCCGGAGTGGGCGATGGTCACGAAAGTGGAATTGGTGGCAGTGTCCGTTCCAAGCGAGCTGACCACCCCTTTCGCCGGAGCGAGAACATTGCCTCCGAAGAAAAAACCCTGGGTGAATGCCCAATAAGGGCTTTGCGAGGTGAATCCGTTGACCACAATCGCGGGCCCCCCGGTTCCGAATGCGAAAATCGGCTCAAGAGCCGGCGGATTGGTATCGCCGAACACCGAGAGGGGGTCAACATTTCCACAGCCGGGGCTCCCGAGGAGAAACCCGAAAAGCACAGTCAACAACGAAATCCGATGAAACACTTTCATGACCGATTCCTCCGTCTTAGAATTGGAATCCCGCCCCCACTGTGTATGCGAGATAACTCATGCTGGTGCGTCCGACAATGTAGGTGACCGGCATCCTGAAAAAGATCGAGATCCCCGAGGCAATCTCGTATTCGACTTTGGCCCGGAACTGTCCGGCAAAATACCCGTAGGACCGATAACTGGTGGCTCCCGGGGCGTTCACATACGAAATCGCGGCTCCGATTCCGATTCCGATTTCGGTAGTCAGGCCATCGGCGATCTTCCCGGGAAGACCGATTCCGGCAATCAAGGGAACCAAACGAAAACTCGAGGCAGGATCCGACTCAAGCGTGAACGAGGCATAACTCACGCTCAGGTAATTCGTGAGCTCATCCGCAAGCACGGGGTCCAGGGTGAGCGTGCTCCCGAATCCGAAGTTCGACCGGAAGTTCTGTGCAATGGATCCCACCGCAACCGGATACTCGAGCGCAGCATCGATCTTCGGTGCTGCGGATGCCATCGATGCCACCAAGGAAACCCAACCGAGCATCATCCCGGCGAGAACGACTGTCACCTTTGACCTTGATTTTTGCCTCATGCTATGAGTTTAGCCCAACGAAAGTCAGATTGAAAACGAATACCTGTAAAATTTTCCCCGCCGGGGATACCCTTCTCTCCGATGCTCCGGGTGATTTTCGAAGATGATTGGATTCTGGCCGTCAACAAGCCGAGCGGAATGCCCTCCGCATCCCACGGCAAGGAAGGCCAGATCACGGCCGAGGACGCGATCCGCGTAACTCGACTGGGAACTCCGCCGATTCTTTGTCACCGTCTCGACACCGGGACGAGCGGAGTGCTGCTTTTTGCCAAATCGCAGGAGATTCACGCGGAGATCCGCTCCCGCTTCCAAAACCGTCAAATTCACAAACACTACACGGCTTACTGTTCCGCCGCTCCGTTTTTTCAGATCGAAAAGATCAGGACTCCGTTCCGGATCGAAACCCCTCTTGCCCATCATCCGAAGAGTGCGAAACGGATGATCCCCCTTCCCGAAGGGCTTCGCAGAAGCCACCGGGGCAAGCCGCTTCCGGCACTCACTTGGATTGATCAATTGTCGAAGGCTGTTTTTTTGAACACGCCCTGCCTTCGCGTCGATGTCCGGATCGAAACCGGAGTCATGCACCAGATCCGTGTGCATCTCTCCCATCTCGGCCTTCCGATCCTCGGGGATCCCCTTTACGGCGCAACGACTCCGGATCCGGGAAGACTTGCCCTCCATGCCCGGAAGATCGCATTTGAATTACGTGGATTTCGCTATGAAATCGAGGCGGATCCCGATCACTGCTGACGGAACAGCTTGCACCCGCTGACGGCAAGATCGAGTTTTCCGTCCCGGTTCAAACACGAATAGAGAACATAGGTCTGATCGCCGTAGCTCCGGCCTTTTTCGGCATACACCTCGCCCGACTCCGAGACCTCGCAGGGATTGTTCATCGTGCACCGTTCACCCCGGTCACTGCCCGTGCTGTTGATCCCCACCACCAGACGCGTTCGTTGATTCAAAATCGGCGAACCCGACGTTCCGTGAATGGTCGGACACCCGCCCTTCGAGTACCTCATCGAGTCACGGCTCACATAGCTGGCCTCGCGAAGCTCATAAACAAACCGGTCGATCGAGCAGCTGTATCCTTTTCTCCAGTAGCCCGAGAGGATCTCGATCGCTTCACCCTGAACGGGCCGGTTCGCGTCGAGCAATAGCGCCTCGACCTTGAAGCGGCGCCGGATCTGTTCGTAGCTCTCGGAGAGCGCGTAAATCGCAACGTCATTCCAGGTGATCGTGGCGTAGATCAGCTCGGTCGCGGCGACCTCCCCGACCTGGATCGAGCCGTCGCGATCCAGAAGCTGAAAGGTCCGCTTCGCGGGCTGGCGGTACAAAAAACGGTTCGCGGGCATCATCCCGCCCCCGACACTCACACAGTGACCGTTCGTCATCACCAGCCCCGGATCGGATTCCTTCGCACCCTGAAACCGCACGAGCGATCCCGAACAGTTCGAGAGCTTCACGATCCCGCGAAAATCATATCCGGCATCGGAATCGAAGACCCGCAGGGCCTCGGCCGGATTGTATTCAAGCCGGGTCGGGAATGCGTTGGCATCGACACCCGCAAAAAACGCCAGAATCACTGCGATCATGCCTCTCATGGAATCTCCTTTTCGAAAGTGTCCCGAAGAGCCACGGGTTTGACAATCAAATAAAACGAAAACCATTGCTGATCGGACAGAAAAACTCCACTCCACATTTTCGGCCGGATACCGTATCTCTAAGTCCCCTATGAACAAAACGATCAGTGCCGCCATCACCGCCGTGGGCGGATTCGTTCCGGAGTACCGCCTCACCAACCTCGAACTCGAGAAAATGGTCGATACCACGGACGAATGGATCCGGACCCGCACCGGCATCGAGGAGCGAAGGATCCTGAAAGGCGAAGGCCTTGCCACTTCCGACATGATTGTTCCGGTCGTTCACGAGGTCTGCAAAAAACGCGGAATCACCCCCGCTGAAATCGATTGCCTGATCGTGGGTACGGTGACTCCAGACCTGCCCTTCCCCTCGACCGCGAACATCGTCTGCGACAAGGCCGGCATGACCAATGCCTGGGGATTCGACCTTTCGGCCGCCTGCTCGGGATTCTTGTACGCGCTCACCACGGGCGCCTCGCTGATCGAAAGCGGACGCTACAAAAAAGTACTGGTTGTGGGCGCCGACAAAATGAGTTCGATCATCGACTATCAGGACCGCAATACCTGCATCATTTTCGGGGACGGCGCGGGCGGAGTGCTTCTTGAGCCGAACCATGAAGGATTCGGCGTGCGGGACAGCATCCTGAAGAGCGACGGATCGGGCCGAAAGCACCTGCGCATGGATGCGGGCGGATCCCTTCTTCCCGCCTCGCACGAAACCGTCGAGAAGAAACAGCATTTCGTCTATCAGGAAGGCGCGGCCGTTTACAAGTTCGCCGTGAAAGGAATGGCCGATGCCGTCGAGGAACTGATGGCCCGGAACAACCTGAGCGCCGATCAGGTGGCTTGGCTTGTGCCCCATCAGGCGAATATCCGCATCATCGAATCGACCGCACAGCGAGCCGGAATGCCGATGGAAAAAGTCATGCTGAACATCCAGCGCTACGGAAACACCACCGCGGGAACGCTTCCGCTTTGCCTTTGGGACTGGGAATCGCGCCTGAAGAAGGGCGATCTGCTGATTCTTGCGGCGTTCGGCGGCGGATTCACCTGGGGCGCGACCCTCGTCAAGTGGGGTTAGCCGCACCCCATGCTGCTTCCGCAGTGAAGGCACCGAAAACAAGCCCCTGCTCTCACCGTCTTGTGCCCGCAGGAATCGCACTCGGGCGCATCCCTGGTGAGCGTGCGGAGCAGGTCATCGATGGCATCGCCAGTGCCGTCCATTTTATCAGTGCTCTCAATCCGGCCGATTTTCGCGCCTCCCGGCACATGAGCAAGATCGCTCCACCCGAGGTACTCGACCCCTAGGGTGCGGAACACATAATCGATGAGCGAAGTCGCCATGCGCAGATTCGGATGCCCCTGAACCACTCCCGCCGGCTCAAACTGCGTGAAGGCGAACCGCCGGACCCACTCCTCGAGGGGAATTCCGTATTGGAGCCCGAGACTCACCGCGATCGAAAAACAGGCAAGAAGCGCGCGGTATTCCGGGTCGGCGTTTTCGAGATCCAAGAACAACTCGCCAGGTTTTCCGTCCGCGTACTCACCGGTCCGAAGATAAATCTTTCTTTCGCCGACCACGGCTTCGATCGTGATCCCTTTTCGTTTCACAGGCAGCCGGTGCCGAACCGCGGCCGGCGTTGCCTCCGCACCTGCACTTGTGCCGAGCGGTTGGGAGGCCTTGCATCCGTCCCGGTAAATCGCGATCGATTTCAACCCCATCTTCCAGGCCTGAAGATGGATTTCCTCGACCTCCCCGACCGTGGTCGATTCCGGCAGATTCACGGTCTTCGAAATCGCACCCGATAAAAACGGCTGAACCGCCGCCATCATCGCCAGATGTCCGTGCGGGGCGATGAAGCGGGCTCCTTTCGGTCCGCACCGGTTCGCACAGTCAAAGACCGCAAGATCGCGCGCCTGCAATCCGGGAGCGCCTTCGAGGGTCATGAGTCCGCAAATCATCTCGTTCGCCTCTTCGATCTCTGAGTCCGAAAACCCGAGATGCTTCAGGATCCCGCGTCCGGTGCCCCCGGCGATTCCGAGGCGGTTCAGGGTCTCGACGCCAAGACGCTCCGGAGAAAACGCATCGGCAAGATGAAACACCGAAGAAAGCTCCGCCTCGATGCGCGAAATTTCCTCTGGCCTTAAGCCCCGCTCCGTCAAGGTCTGCGCATTGAACCGGGCCGTCCCGCGAGTAAGAGTAAGCGTGCCGAGCAAGTATTCCATCATCGGCCCTCGCTCGCTCTCGCGATAGCCGAGCGTACGAAGCGCGGCTTCGACCGAGCGGTTCACAATTTTGAGAGCACCGCCCCCGGCGAGCTTCTTGAATTTCACCAGCGCGAAATCCGGTTCGATTCCCGTGGTGTCGCAATCCATGAGGAGCCCGATCGTACCGGTCGGAGCGAGTACCGTGACCTGGGCATTCCGGAATCCGGATTTCTTCCCCGCCTCCCATGCCCGTTTCCACGATGCTTTCGCGATCCTCGCGAGTTCCTGCGCGTCCGGAAGGTCATCGGCCGCCCGGACATGGCGTTCGATCACGCCGAGCATGGATTCGCGATTCTCGGTGAATCCTTCAAAATGCCCGAGCACCGCCGCGATCTCGGCACTCACCGAATAGGCCTCCCCCGTAAGAAGCGCCGTCACGGCCGAAGCGAGCTCGCGACCTTCGCGCGAATCGTACGGAATTCCCTTCGACATCAAGAGCGCGCCGAGATTCGCATAGCCGAGTCCGAGCGGCCGGAAACGATGGGAGTTCCGGGCGATGCTCTCGGTGGGATATCCCGACATTCCGACCAGGATCTCCTGTGCGGTCAGCAGGATCCGGATCGCATGACAAAACCGGATGGCATCGAATCCGCCCTGACCATCCAAAAACCGGAGCAGATTGAGCGAGGCAAGATTGCAGGCGGTATCGTCCAGAAACATGAACTCCGAGCACGGATTCGAAGCCCGGATCGGTGCCGTTGTCTTGCAGGTGTGCCAAGCCTGGATCGTCGAATCGAATTGGATTCCAGGATCGGCGCAGGCCCAGGCCGCCTCGGCGATCTCGCGCCAGATGGCCCGCGCGCGGAAGGTCTCGACCACCGAGCCATCGGTCCGACCACGGGTCTCCCAGCTTCCGTCCTCGAGAACCGCACGAAGGAACTCATCCCGGATGCGAACCGAGTTGTTCGAATTCTGCCCCGAAACCGTGCGATACGCCTCGCCGTTGAAGTCAGGAGAATACCCCTGCGCAATCAGCGCTTTGGCCTTCGCTTCTTCTTTCGCCTTCCAGCGAATGAAATCCAGGATCTCGGGGTGATCCATGTCGAGGCATACCATCTTGGCCGCGCGCCGCGTGGTGCCTCCCGACTTGGTCGCGCCCGCGCCCCGGTCCAAAACCTCCAAAAACGCGAGAAGCCCCGAGGAAAATCCGCCCCCCGAAAGTCGCTCCTGTTTTCCCCGGAGTTTCGAAAAATTCGTGCCGGTTCCGGAGCCGTACTTGAAGAGCCGAGCCTCGTTCTTCGCCAGATCAAACACCGACATCAGGTCATCCTCGACCGACTGGATGAAACACGCGGAAGCTTGCGGGTGCTCGAAGGCATTCAGAACGGGAACGACTTTCGCCCCGATCGGATCATACCGGAAGCCGCCCTCCCCGCCCCGGATTCCGTACTCCTCGAACAGGCCGACATTGAACCAAACCGGCGAATTGAAGGCCGCCATCTGATGCAGAAGCAGATACTGAAGCTCGGCTTCGAACACCCGCGCATCCTCGCCCGAGAGCAAGCCTTGTTGCTCTCCTTGTCTGCGAATCGCACGCGTGATCCGGCCGATCACCTGACGGATGGAATCCTCGAAGCCCTTACCGGGGACACCGGCGCGACGAAAATATTTCGATGCAAGAATGTCGACTGCAAGCTGGGACCAGCCCTCGGGAACCTCGATGTTCTCCATCTCGAAGACCGGTCGCCCTTCGGCATCGCGAATCGAGGAGCGACCCCGGCGATACCGGACAGACTGAAAGGGGTCCTTCCCCGGTTCGGTATGAATCCGGGGGATCGGAAAGCGGACTGGCTTTTTTCGAGAAGACCGGTACGTCCTCATGCACTTTCATTATACCACATTGGAATTTGCGGGAGCTCTGCGCTAGCATTTCGGATCATGAAATCCATCGTGCTCGTTCTTCTTCTTTTTGCCCGCTTCAGTCCTGCTCTTGCCGATGACTTGGTGTTTCCGGAGAACTTCGTATTCGGCGTTGCCACCGCACCGGGGCACGCCGAGAACGGGCTTGATGACATTTGGCTGGATTGGGCACGGGCCGGGAACATCCGCGCGTACTCGAACCACGCGGACCCAGAAAAACGCCTGAACACCTGGAGCGATCCCGAAACCGAGATCCGGCTCTACGAACAGCTCGGCCTTCAGGCCGTTCGCCTCGGGGTCGACTGGGGCCGGGTCATGCCAACGAAGGACCGCTTCGATGAGGCCGCGATTGCCCGATACCGCTCCATCCTTCGCACCATTCGGAGCAAGAATCTCAAGATCATGCTCTCCCTCTTCCATCACTCCGTGCCGAAGTGGGTACAAAACCAGGGGGGCTGGAAAAACCCAGAAACCTCAGAGGATTTCATCCGGTTTTCGAAAAAAATCATTTCTGAATTCCGGGGTGAGGTCGACTGGTGGATCACCTTCAACGAGCCGCAGGTGTTTGCGCTTCTGGCGTATCAGGCGGGACTCTGGCCCCCGGGAGAAACCGATGGTCCGATGTCGCTTCTGGATCTTCCCTTCTATCGCGGCAAAACCGTGAAAGCCGTCCTGAACATGGCGGCCGCCCACCGGGGGGTCTATGATTCCGTCCATCGTGATCATCCCGGAATCAGAATCGGAGTCGCCCAGCACTTCGGGGATCACCGGGGAGCGAGCCTGATTGGAAAGATTCTTGCAAGCTTCACCGGGCGATTCATGAACTGGTTTTTTCTGGAACAGATCCGGGGAAAGATGGATTTCATCGGAATGAATTATTACGGCGCAGAGTGGATCAGCGCCCGAGGCGTTGAGATTTTGAAAGAGGAGGAATATTCCGAGGCCGGACGGGCCGTTCATCCTGCGGGGCTTGCGCGGCTCATGAAGGAGGCGCACTCGCGATTTCAACTCCCCGTCCTGATCACCGAGAACGGCATCGCCGATTCGACCGACTGGATCCGGCCGGCGTACCTCTCGGAACACCTCGCGGCCGTTCACGATGCCCTCTCGGCCGGAGTCCCCGTGCAGGGATACTTTCTTTGGACCCTGAGCGACAACCTCGAGTGGACCGACGGATATTGCCCGAAATTCGGCTTGGTGGAGGTGAACCGGAGCGAAAACCTGAAGCGCACCCCCCGCGGGAGCTTCGGGCTCTACTCGCGGATCGTGAAGTCAAAAACACTTTCGGCCGATGACAGGGGACGGGCTTGGGCGGAGTACCAGTCCCATGTCGGACAAACCCGGCCATTCTGCCGGGCGCCGGACGGCAAGAACGGGCTGGACGTTCCCGTGGATCGCATCATCCCCTCCCGCGATTGGAGATTCCGTTGATCGAGTCGGAACCCGTCAGATCCGTGACGACGCTCCGTCCTCCCGCTCAAGGCGCCGCCCCTCCTGACCGAAAAGAACTCGTGGGAGAAAAAGACCTTTTTTTGAATCGCGATCTCAGTTGGCTTGAGTTCAATGCGCGCGTTCTCCATGAGTCGCTCGATGGTCGCACTCCTTTGTTCGAGCGCCTGCGGTTTCTCGGGATTTTTCAGAACAACCTCGACGAATACTTCATGAAGCGGATGGGATCCCTCTACTCGCATGCGCGGGTGAACTTCCGGGAGCGCTTGATTCCTCTCCTTCGCGAGGCCGAGCAGTGCTATCATAAATCGCTGAAACCCGCCCTGGCCGAGGGAGGGATCCTCCTCCTCCAATGGGGAGAACTCTCGGATGACGAAAAATCACGGGCAAACGCGCTCTATGAGCACCAGATTTTTCCGGTGCTCACTCCGTTCGCTGTCGATTCCGGGCATCCCTTTCCGTTCCTCTCGAACCTCTCGATCTCTCTCGGCGTGACCCTCCGGAACCCCGAACGCGAGGACGATACCCAGTTCGCACGGCTCAAGATTCCGAATTTCTTCCCCCAGTGGCTCCGGGTCGACGGAAAAAAAGACCCCCGCCACGCGCGATTCGTCTCGATTCTCGAGGTGATCACGGCCAATCTTCCTGCGCTGTTTCCCGGCATGGAGATCCTCGATGCGATGCCCTTCCGGATCACGCGGAACACGAATATCGATCACGATGAGGACGGTACCGACGATCTCCTCGAGCAGATCTCGGAAGAACTGAAAGAGCGGAAATTCGGCGATGTCGTGCGCCTCGAATACCGGGGACAGGGGAATCCGATGATCCTCGACATGCTTCGCGACGAACTCCATCTCGACGAGGACCAGATTTACGGAGTCGAAGGACTTCTCGAATACACCTCGCTGAAGCCCGTGCTCGAGCTGGCGCGACCGGAGTTCAAGTATGAACCCTGGGTTCCGGTTCCGCCCGCGGCACTCCCGGACCCGGACCGCGACATCTTCCAGGCGATCCGACAACACGACATCCTCGTCCATCATCCCTACGAAAGTTTCGCGGGCTCGGTCGAACGCTTCGTGCGGGCCGCGGTGAACGACCCCAAGGTCGTCGCGATCAAGATGACCCTGTATCGCGTGGGTGCCGAGAGTCCGCTCATTCCGCTCCTCGTCCGCGCGGCGGAACTGGGAAAAACCGTGGTTTGCCTGGTCGAACTGAAAGCCCGCTTTGACGAGGAAAAAAACATCCTGGTCGCGCAGAATCTCGAAGATGCGGGAATCCATGTCGTGTACGGAGTATCCGGGCTGAAGACCCACTGCAAACTGACCCTCGTCGTGCGACAGGAAGGCGAGGAAATGCGGAGCTACTGCCACATCGGCACCGGGAATTATCATGCGGTCACGTCGAGACTCTACACCGACTTCGGACTCTTCACTGCGCAAAAGGAGATCGCGAATGATGTGGTGAATCTGTTTCACTACCTGACCGGAAAATCCCTGAAGAAAGACTACCTGAAGCTCCTGGTCGCCCCGGTGGCGATGAAAGAGCGGTTCCTCAAGATGATCCACCGCGAGCTCGTGGAGGCGAAGAAGGGAAACCCTGCGCGCATCATCGCCAAGATGAACAGTCTCGATGACCGCGAGATCATCCAAGCGCTGTATGACGCCTCGTGTGCGGGAGTGGAGATCGACCTGATCGTGCGCGGATTCTGCTGTCTCCGCCCCGGAGTGCCGGGACTCTCCGCAAACATCCGCGTGTTCTCGGTGATCGGACGGTTCCTCGAACACTCGCGGGTGTTTTACTTCCGCGCGGGAGCGAAAACCGCGCTCAACGGCGACTTCCTGCTCGGTTCGGCCGACTGGATGCACCGAAACCTCCAGGCCCGGGTCGAAACGATCACTCCGGTCACGGATCCTTCGCAAAAAGACCGGATCCTGGAGTTCCTTGAAATCCTGATCGATGACCACCGCCAGGGTTGGGAGATGAAGCCGGATGGCACCTACTGGAAAAGGAAAGTGAAGAACCCGAAAAAGGATCTCGGCACCCACATGACCCTGATGCACAAGGCGCGCACGCGGAGCTCCTGAGAAGGAAAATCAATCCTTCGCCACAAACTCGTGGTTCTTGTTGTAGGTGAAGAACCGCTTCCGGCCTTCGACTTCGGTCTCGATATGGATCGGCCGGGTCCAGATCTGGAAAATCGAACGCATGGTCTCGCGCGCGTATTTCAAATCGAGATCCGCGCCCTGGTGGCGGTGGATGAGCAGAAGCTCGCCGCGGTTCTCGAAATTGGCGTCAAACACCGAAATATGCGGCTGTCCCTGATTCGTGAGCGAGGTCAGGAGCTTCTCTTTCACCGTCCGGAAATTCCGGTCGGTGATCTCGTACTGCCCGGTCCGGCGATTGTATTCGTAGGTGTAGAGCCGGAAGCGATCCACGAACTCGGGGGTAAGGTACTCGTCGATGAACGTGACGTCGTTGCACACCTTCCGGACCTCGAACATCTTCTGCCGGCCGAGACCGGTTTTTTTGTCCCAGTTCGCGCGCTCGCGAAGATCGGCGCAATCATCGTACTGTTTGCCGAACCGACCCTTGTTCCAGCGCTCCTCGATGTCACGGAACAACTCGATTCCGATCTTGTAGGGATTGATCCTTCCGGGCGCCATCGCGGTCACGCCCGCGTGATGGTCGGCGAAATCGATGATCTCGTGATCGCGGATCGCCTTCTTGGTCATGATCTCGGAGTGCCAGTAGGAGGCCCAGCCCTCGTTCATGATTTTCGTCTGCATCTGGGGAATGAAGTAATACGCCTCGTCCCGGACAATCCGGATCACATCCCTTTGCCACTCCTTCAAGGGCGCATGGGTCATCAGGAACAACAAAATATCCCTGGACGGCGCCGCCGGAAACATCTGGCTCCGCTTCGCCTGATCCTCGGCCCTCTTCTTTTGCTCTTCGACAAATTCGGGCGGATTGATGAATTTGTCCATGTAGGATCGTTCGACCTTGATCTTCCCCACCTCGCGGGCGCGGGGCTCTTCTTCTTCCTTTTTTTGCGACTTCGGCTGCTCGAAGGGAAGATTCGGATCGATCAGGTTGTCGAGACTCAGGCAGACATCGATGAATCCCTCGACCGCATCCTGCCCGTAATCGTCCATGTACCGGCGAACCCGCACCGCATGATTCGCCATGGTGTCGAGCATCTTCCGGTTGGTTTTCGAGAACCAGTAGTTGTTCTTGAAAAAATCGACATGCCCGTACACATGGGCCATGACCATCTTCTGATCGACATGCGAGTTCGAGCTCATGAGGTAGGCGTAGGCGGGATTGGTGTTGATCACCATCTCGTAGATCTTCGAAAGCCCCCATTCATAGCCCTTCGAGTACTGGTCGTAATTCATCCCGAAGCGCCAATGAGGGTACCGAACCGGAAATCCCTCCTGGGCCGCAAGCGAGTTGATCGCATCCGAAGGGACCATCTCGAAGATCGTCTCGAAGAAATCGAGACCGAACCCTTCGGCGTATCCGCGGATCTCCTCCTGGAGCCGGGCGAGCTCCAACGGCAACTGTGTCGAGCGCATTCCCATTCAACGTCCCTTTCCGAGAAATTCCTTGATCGACTGGAGGATTCCGTCCTTGTTCTCGATGCGCGAGAGGATCACGGTGTCATCATCGGTGCCGAACACCTCGATCAGGTCCTTGTAGAACTGCCCTGATCCGTACCTCGAATCGACCTGTCCGTAACAAAACGCATTCACCTTCGGAAGAAGCGAGTTCTTCATGAGATCAATGCAGAGCTTGGTGTCCTCGGTCGACCAGTTGTCCCCGTCCGAGAAGTGGAAGGGATAGATGTTCCAGTCGCCCGGCGGATAATCCTTCGCGATGATCTGCTCGCAGAGTTTGTAGGCGGAGCTGATCAGCGTGCCCCCGCTTTCGCGGGTTCGAAAGAAAGTCTCCTCGTCGACTTCTTTCGCCGTCGCATCGTGGATGATGTAGCGAGTCTCGACTCCCTTGTATTGGGAGCGGAGCCAGGTGTTGATCCAGAACGCCTCGGTCCGCACGATCTCCTTCTGCTCATCCCCCATCGAGCCCGAAACGTCCATCATGTACAGGATCACGGCGGAGTTCTCGTGCTTCACGTCGGACTTCCAGGAGCGGAAGCGCAAATCCTTCCGGATCGGAATGATGACAGGATTGTCGGGATCGTAATTTCCCGAGGCGATCTGCCGCTTCAGCGCTTCTTTGAACGTGCGCTTGAAATGCCGGAGCGAATTCGGCCCCTGGGATGCGATCGCGGTGTAGCGATCCACCTTGGATTTCAGGTTTTTCTGTCCCCGGGGCTCGATCCTCGGAAGCTCCAGCTGTTCGCCCAGGATCTCTCGGCGAGTTCCTCGAGCGTGAACTCCACATCGAGATCATGTTCGCCCGCATCCTGTCCGGCCTTCTTGCCCTGACCGGGACCCTCGCCCTCTTGCGAAGGATCACCCTGCCCCGGAACCGGATCACCGGCATTCCCCTCGCCCTGACCCACTCCGCCCTGATTGCTCCCGAAACGGAAGCGCGGAATGTCGATGCGGGGCATCGGAATGGTGACCGTGTCCTTGCCCTTCCGGCCGAACATCTCGGAGTGCGTGATGTATTTCTTCAGGTCCTGCTTGATCTTTCCCCGTACGATCTGGCGAAAGCGCGCATGATCCCTGCGAGCTCCATCAATCATCCGCTCAGTCCCGCTTCTTCACGTCGCCGCGGGCGAAGATGCTCGCGACAAAATTCAGCACATCGGTGGCGGAGATCTCGTCATACCCGAAGTACTTGATCAGCCGTGACTTCACGACGTCGATTTTTTCCTGGGTGGCGCGATCGACCACATTCGACACCAGGCTCGTGAGCTTGATCGTGTCCTTCTGGTCCTCGAAGAGCTTCAGCTCGAGGGCCTTGTGAAGCCGCTCGTTCGTCTTGTAATCGAAGGTCTTTCCCTCGATCGCAAGCGCGCCGATGTAGTTCATGATCTCGCGCCGGAAGTCGTCCTTGCGGCTCTCGGGGATGTCGATCTTCTCTTCGATCGAGCGCATGAGGCGCTCATCGCATTCCTCGTCCATTCCGGTGTATTTGTTACGGATCTTCTCGCGCTGGGTATAGGCCTTGACGTTGTCGATGTAATTCCCGCAGAGCTTCGCAATCGCGTCCTCGTCCGCCGAGATCGCGCGCTGGACCTCGTTCTTGACGATGTCCTCGTACTCCTGCTTCACGAGACCGATCAGGTCGCGGTACTCCCGGCGTCGCTCCTCGCTTGCGATCAGCGCATGGTTCTTCAGACCGCTTTCGAGCTCGTTCAGGATCATGAACGGATTCACACAAGGGATCTCGCTCTTCACGATCGCGTTCGAGATTTTATCCTGCACATAGCGCGGGGAAACCCCGTCGAGTCCTTCGCGCACGGCTTCCTTGCGGAGCTCCTTCACATTCTCTTCGGTGAAGCCGGAGAGGGTCTTTCCGTCATAGAGCTTGAGCTTCTGCACGAGCGAGATGTTCGCCTTCTTCGGATGCTCGAGCCGGGTCAGGATCGCCCACATCGCCGCCACCTCGATGGTGTGGGGAGCGATGCTTTTTCCGCGGATCTTCTGGGCATTGAAATCCTTCTCGTAGATCTTGATCTCGTGCTTCAGCTTCGTGATGTACGGAACGTCGATCTTGACCGTCCGGTCGCGGAGCGCCTCCATGAACTCGTTGTTCTGGAGCTTCCGGAACTCGGGCTCGTTCGTGTGACCGATGATAACCTCGTCGATGTCGGTCTGGGCGAATTTTTTGGGCTTGATCTTGTGCTCCTGCGAGGCGGTCAGAAGATCGTACAGGAACGCCACATCGAGTTTCAGGACCTCGATGAACTCGATCACACCGCGGTTCGCGACGCAGAATTCCCCGTCGAAATTGAACGCGCGGGGGTCGGAGTCGGAGCCGTACTCGGCGATCTTGCGATAGTTGATGTCCCCGGTGAGCTCGGTAGAATCCTGGTTTTTCTCATCCTTGGGCTGGAAGGTCCCGATCCCGAGACGGTCTTTCTCGGAGAGCGCGATGCGGACCACCTTGATGTGGTTCGAAACCACTTGCGCCCAGTCGCCCTTGTAGCGTTTGAGCAGCTCGCGCATCACGAAGCGCGACGCCGGATCGACATCGCCCTTCACCACGACCTTGTACTCGCTTTTGGATCCCTTGTTGATTTCCGCGAGCACTTTCGCCCTCATTTCTTCGGGAATGAGCTTCAGCGGGTCCTCATGCATGGGCGACATCATCTCGGTCGCACCCCCGAAGAGCGGCTCGCCCTTCCCGGTCGGATCGATCCACTTGAAGGAATATAGGGCTCCGGCATCGGTACGGGAGTACTGCTCGATCCCCTTCTTCAGGAGTCGGGCGATGGTGGATTTTGCGGACCCCACCGGGCCGTGCAACAAAAGAACCCGCTTCTCGGTGCCGTAGCCGTAGGCCGCCGATTTGAAAAAATTGACGAGCTTCATAAGCTGGACGTCGAGTCCGAAGACTGCGTCCTTTCCGTGATCGATCGGATCGTCAAAGAACTTGTAGCGCGTGATTTCCTTGCGATACTCGACGAAATTCTCGGTTCCCCACGACAAAACCATGTCGTACATGCGTTGGAACGCGTTCCGGGAGACGCTGGGATTCCGCTTCACCAATTCCAGATATTCAAAGAAGTTCCCTTCCCAGTTCAAATTCTGGAATTCTTCCTTCGATTGGATTTGATTGAGATATTCTGACCACCCTTGAGCCGTTTGAGTCATTCTGATTCCGCCCTCTTCTCTGTCGTTCAGTGTATCGGGGGAACGGTCCAGCGTCCAAAAAAAACCCCCCGCGCACCGCAATAAAATACCAACACAGGCCCCTCCCCGGTAACGCACCGAGCTACGACGAGCCGAGCCCCCCGCGAGGATTTCAGTTTTTTTGAGAGAATTCGTAGACTTCGGCCTCCTTTTTGTTCACACTGAGCGGGAACATCATGAGCTTTTTTGCCAACCTCCGTTTCGACGGCGCTTTGGTCTCGGACATCGGAACCAAACGAGAAAAAAATCAGGATTACGGACTCTGCCTTCCGGAAGAGGGTCTTTTTGTCGTTGCAGATGGAATGGGTGGCCATCAGGGGGGCGAGATCGCAAGCAAGATCTGCGTCGAAACCTTGCATCAGGTTCTTGCCGACAGCGCCAAAGACGGAGAACCCGCATCCGAAACCCTGATCGTCGCGCTCCGGACAGCAAACCGCGCCATTTATGAAAAATCGCTTCAAGATCCCTCCCTGAAAGGAATGGGAACCACCCTGACCGCACTTCAGGTTCGAGGGCAACACGCCACCATTCTGCAAGTGGGCGACAGCAGGGCGTACTTCTGGAATCGCTCCGGGATCTGGCAGATCACCCGCGACCATTCTTACGTCCAAGAAAAGATCCGCGCCGGGTTGATTCACCGTGATCAAGAAAAAACCGATGAAATGCGGAATTTCATCACCCGCTCGGTGGGATATGAGCTTGATGTTTCGGGCGATCTTTTCGGGATGGCCATCGAGGACGGGGGACGGGTTCCTTCTCTGCTCGGACGGGCTCTCGGGAGCTCTGGATGATGATTTGATCCATGAACTTCTGCGGAACGGGGATTCTGCGGGACTTCCGCTGGAAGAAACGGCAAAACGACTGGTGGCGGCGGCCAACGCCCTGAGCGGCGATGACAACGTGACCGTGGTACTCGCGAAGGCAAGAGCGGTGTGAGCGATGGCGAACCGATTTTACACTGTCCTGATCATTCCTGAAAACTCGGCCCGACCGAGACAGATCCACGTTCCGGTATGGGCCCTCCGAGCGGGACTCGTGATCCTCCCCGTGCTTTTCCTGATCGCCGTCACGCTGTTCCTCGACTACCGGTTCGTGGCAAGCCAGGTGTACGAGAACCGTGAACTCCAATCCGAAAACCGGAGGCTCCGCCAGAGCGTGCAGTTGTACCAAAGCCGGATGGAGGCGATGGAATCGAGCATCGACCGCATCGAAAGTTTTTCGGCACGCCTCCGGATGATCACCAATCTGATGGACAAAGACGAGCTTTCCCGCCACATCGAACTCCCTCCTCCCGATGCGGCGACCAATCTTTCGTTTCCCTCGGCACCGGGAACCGCGGGCGAAGAACCCTCGCTTGCCGGCAAAGAAGACCGCTCTTTCGAAGACCTGAGCCTGAAAGCCCTGACCCTCGAGCAAAACCTGCATGATCTGTACGAACTGCTCTCGGATCAAAAATCCTTTTTGAACGCCCTCCCCACCCTGAAACCCGCGGATGGCTACTTCACCTCGGGCTTCGGCGTGCGACTCTCGCCGCTCGGAGAATCCGTCGAAAAAATGCACGAAGGCCTCGACATCGCGAATGCCGTCGGAACCCCGATCAAGGCGCCCGCACAGGGAACCGTCGTTTTTGCTGGAAAAAAATCGGGGTACGGGCAAATCGTGATTCTCGATCATGGCTACGGACTCGAAACTTGGTACGGACACACCTCGCGCGTCTTGGTCCGCTCGGGCTCGAAAGTCCGGCGGGGGCAATCGATCGCGCTGATCGGCAATTCGGGACAATCCACAGGAGCTCACCTTCATTACGAGGTGCGGGTTCACGGGATTCCCGTGGATCCGCTCGCCTACATTCTTGAAAACTGAACAAAACGCAACGGAGACGAATTCATGATTCAACAGCTCAGCCAACTCGGGAAAAAGATTTTCGGAACCCAGAACGACCGGGAACTAAAGAGCATCGACCCCATCGTCCGCAGGATCAATGAACTGGAGTCCGGGATCAAAGCCCTTTCGGACGATGCCCTGAAGGCTCAAACCGTGAAGTTCCGCGAGCGGCTCGCCCGGGGGGAGCATCTCGACGCCATTCTTCCCGAAGCTTTCGCCACCGTACGCGAGACCGCTTGGCGTGTGATCGGACAACGGCACTATGATGTCCAGCTGATCGGGGGAATCACCCTGCATCGCGGCCGGATCGCCGAGATGAAAACCGGAGAGGGAAAAACTCTTGTTGCCACACTCCCCTCCTACACCAACGCACTCCTTGGCAAAGGAGTGCATGTCATCACCGTGAACGATTACCTCGCGCGCCGGGATTCCGAGATGATGGGAAAGATTTACGGGTTCCTCGGACTTTCGACCGGCATCATCGTCCATGGCCTGAACGATCGGCAGCGTCAGGCGAGTTACGGATGCGACATCACCTACGGGACAAACAACGAGTTCGGGTTCGATTATCTTCGCGACAACATGAAATTCCGGCTCGAGGACTATGTCCAGCGCGAGCTTCATTATGCGATCGTGGACGAGGTCGACTCGATCCTGATCGACGAGGCAAGGACCCCTCTGATCATCTCCGGCCCCTCGGAGGACTCCACTGATCTCTATTATGTGATCGACCGCCAGATCCGCGCCGACGGCGGACTCGTCAAGGACACCGACTTCACGATCGATGAAAAATCGAAAACCGCGGCTCTCTCCGAATCCGGTGTCGACAAGATGGAGAAGCGTCTCGGGATCCGGAACCTGTACGACCCGGCGAACATCGAGCTCCTGCACCATGTGAACCAGGCGCTCCGGGCGCACGTGCTCTTCAAGCTCGATGTCGACTACGTGGTCCGTGACGGCGAGGTGTGCATTGTCGATGAGTTCACGGGACGACTCATGCCGGGACGGCGCTGGAGCGACGGGCTCCATCAGGCAGTCGAGGCAAAAGAAGGCGTCACCATCGAGAGCGAGAACCAGACGCTCGCCACGATCACCTTCCAGAATTACTTCCGGATGTACAAAAAGCTCTCGGGGATGACCGGAACCGCCGATACCGAGGCAACCGAATTCAAGCAAATTTACAATCTTGACGTCACGGTCATCCCGACCAACCGGACCAACATCCGGAAGGACGAGGCCGACACGATCTACAAGTCCGACAGCTCGAAGGTGAAGGCCATTCTGGAAGAGATCAAAACGGCACATGAAAAGGGACAACCCGTGCTGGTCGGAACGATCTCGGTCGACAAATCCGAACAACTCGCGAAAAGCCTGAAGTCGATGGGCATCCGGCATAGCGTTCTGAATGCGAAACAACACGAACGGGAAGCCGAAATCGTGGCGCAAGCGGGCAGAAAGGGATCGGTCACCATTTCGACCAACATGGCCGGTCGCGGGACTGATATTCTGCTCGGAGGAAATCCGGAATTTCTCGCGCGCCAGGCCACCGGCACGCTGAAGTCCGATGCCACCGAGGAGGAAATCCGCGAGTGGCAGAACCGCCTCGAAGAGAATCGCGTCAAATGGGAAGCCTCCGTGGCGAAAGAGCGCGAGGAGGTGCTTGGTCTCGGCGGTCTCTACATCGTAGGTACGGAACGGCATGAATCCCGCCGGATCGACAACCAGCTTCGCGGACGCGCGGGCCGGCAGGGGGACCCCGGAAAATCCAAGTTCTACCTCTCGCTCGACGATGATTTGATGCGCATTTTCGGCGGAGTGAACATCAAGCGCTTCATGGAGGATGATCTTCCGATCGAGCATCCTTGGATCACCAAGTCGATCGAGAACGCGCAAAAGAAGGTCGAAGGCCACAACTACGACATCCGGAAGCATCTTCTCGAGTACGACGACGTGATGAATCAACAGCGCAAAGTGGTCTACGCCTGGCGCCGGGAAGTGCTAGCGCGCGATCACTTGCGGGAAATGGTGTTCTCGATGACCGGCGAGATTGTGAATGCGATCTGCGAGGATTTCTTTCCGGGCGGGAAGCTCCGCCGGATTGACGGCTCGAGCTCCCTCGACCTGAAAGAGCTGAATGAGGCCGTGGCGGTGACCTTCCAGGTGCATGCCGCGATCACCGAGAACGACATTTCTCCGATGAACGGCGAAGGGCTCCGCACGCTTCTCCTGCGGATCGCAGAAGAAGCGTATTCGGCAAAAGAGCGCATGTATTCTCCCGATCTCATGCGGCAGGTCGAAAAAATGGTTCTGCTCGGAACGATCGATCACCTCTGGAAAGACCACCTTCTGGCCATGGATCACCTGCGCGATGGAATCGGGCTGCAGGGATACGGCCAGAAAGACCCGCTCGTCGAGTACAAGAAGCAAGGGTTCCGGTTCTTCGAGATGATGATGGCGCAGATCACGGGCGATGTGGTCCGGAAGCTGTTTGCGGTCCAGATCACCCCGGGTGCCGAGAGCGCGGTTTCCGAACCCGAGGAGATTCATGAAGAGTCGATTCCCGATGCTCCGGTACCTCGCCTGCCTTCTGCACGAGAGGCCCTTTCCGGCAGAAAGCCGCTTCCTCCGGGCATCGACCTTGCCCGTATCGGACGAAATGATGACTGCCCTTGCGGAAGCCAGAAGAAGTTCAAAAAGTGCCATGGAGCGCACCTCTAAGAGCCACACACAAAAATGGGAGCAGGATCATGAACGAAAACGGGGACCCTCCTGAGAAAAAAGATCTGACCTCTCTCATGGATCTGCCGCTTTTGCCTGCTTCGGAACCTGCTTCGGAGCCCGTGCCCGAGACTCCGCAGGATGCGGGAATGGATTTTTCTTTCGACGCTCCTCCTGCGGAAGCCCATCTTGAAGCGCTTGATCCCCCCGTGGAATCCTCGCCTGACCCTTCCCTGCCGGACCCCCTGAAGCCCGATCCAGGCGTGCTGGATCAGATCCGGGACTACGGAGAGGCGGCCAAAGAAGCTCCCTTTGATCCGGGCATCCGGAATCCCTTTGATTTTCGCGCGAGCGGGGATTTCGATGCCTATGCCCGCGACAAGTTGTTACTGTTCATCACCGAAAATCCGATCGGTCTGAGTTCGGATGAGCTTGATCTGCAAATTCGCGCGGGAAGAGTGTTCTTTCCGCGGATCAGCGAATTCTCGGGAATCAAGCTCATCCAGGAGCTTCGGGATTCCGGCCTGTCTTTCTCGCTCAAACCATCCCGAAACGAGGATCAGGCCTCGCCTCCGGAACAAGACCTGCGTTTTCACCACGATTCATCCGCGCCCGCGCCGGCCACAACCGACCTTCCCGTGCTTTCTCCGGGGCTTTACGATCCGGCCGAGTATCTTGTGCTCGATTCCATCCGGATCGTGCAGTATCTCCGGGCGGAGATCCTCGAACTCGAGAAGTCCGAGCTCCTGCAAGACCTTCTCGACCGCATGACCGAAGGACTCAAACGAAGGGCCCTACGAAAAGGGGCGAATGCGCTGACCTCGCTCGAGCATCAGATCACCCCGCTCCGGCTCCCCTCCCAATACCAGATCGAAATCAGTGCGAGCCTTCTGAAACGGCGGGACCCATGAGCGCCGCCATTCCGTTCCACAAGTACCAAAGCACCGGAAATGACTTCATCCTGATCGACAACCGGCGGGGCGAATTCCGTCTGACGCGTGCCGAGATCGCACGTCTCTGCAACCGGCGTTTCGGCATCGGAGCGGATGGCCTGATCCTGTTGAATAGCTCGAATGAGTTCGATTTCGAGATGCGGAACTTCAATTCGGATGGCGGCGAGTGCAGCATGTGCGGAAACGGGGGCCGCGCGTTGATCCGCTTCGCGATGGACCTCGGCATCGAGAAAGACCGCTTCCGTTTTCTCGCGATCGACGGAGAGCACGAGGCTGCGGTCCGCAAGGACGGTTGGATCGAACTCCGGATGCGAGATGTGAATCAGGTGATCGAGACTCCGGTCGGACCCACGCTCGACACCGGGTCACCCCATTTGGTGGTCAAGGTCGGAAATTTACTTCAGTTCGACACGGTTCGCGAGGGGCGCAACCTTCGAAACTCCCCCCTCTTCCTTCCGGGCGGGATCAATGCGAATTTTTATGAAATCCGGGACGGAATGCTCTTTCTTCGCACCTACGAGCGCGGCGTCGAGGACGAGACCCTCTCGTGCGGCACGGGAGCGATTGCAACCGCGATCATCCTTCACCGGCACGAGGAATGCATCACCGGAAGCGCCCAGGAAGTGCCCGTACACTGCCAGGGCGGAGAGCTCCGGGTCCGGTTTACGCGGGTGTCCGCGGAATCCTTCCGCGAGATCTGGCTGATCGGGCCATCCATCAAAACGTTCGAGGGCAGGATATGATCTCCATCCACGAATCCATCCAGCAATTCCAGTCGCAGATTCTTCTTCAAGCCCCGCTTCTCCTGATGAAGATCCTTGGCGCATTCGCCCTTTGGGCCGGCGCGGGAGTTCTGATCCGAGGACTCCGGAAGCTCCTTGTGCGAGGACTCGAGCGAAGAAAAGTCGATGCAACCCTGACCGTCTACGCTGGCCATACCCTGGGCTTTGGTCTTCGGCTCTTCACGATCTTCATCATCCTCGGAATCTTCGGCATCGAGACCACCTCCTTTTCGGCAGTCATTGCTGCCGCAGGTGTGGCGATCGGTGTGGCATGGTCCGGGCTCCTCTCGAACTTTGCTGCCGGGATTTTTCTGATCCTCTTCCGTCCCTTCAAACTCGGCGACACGATCATGGCGGCGGGAGTGACCGGAGTGGTGCGCGAAATCGGTCTTTTTGCGACTCTGATCGACAGCGGTGAGAACCTCTGCCATTTCGTCGGAAACAACAAGCTCTTCAGCGACAACATCCTGAACTACAGCAAGAATCCGACCCGCATCGCCCAATTCAAAGTCCAGCTTCCCCATGGGGTCGACACGGAGCATGCGATCTCCCGCTTCGTCTCTGCGATCTCCTCGATCGAGGGAATGGGCAAGGATCAACCGGTTACGGGGGAAATCCTGGAATTCAATCCCGCGGGGCCGGTGATCCAGATCCGCGCCGCCTGCCGGACCGCCGTCCATGGTTCGGTGGTTGCCGAGGGGAACCGCAAGATCGCGGGGGTTTTTCGTGCGGAGGGATACTTGTTTCCCTCACCCTACCGGCGCGAGCCGTAAAACACGATTTTCGACGTCGATCACGATCGCCGAGCAGTCCTCCCCCGGGAAGGTCTCGCCCGGGCTCAGCTTCGAGCGGATCCGGAAGGCAAGATCATTCACAAGAAGGAACGGATCCTGCTCCGGATTTCCGCAGAACAGGCGCGCCATTTCGTGCTCCCCTCCCGCTCCCGAGACGAAGCCGTCCGAAAGAAGGACCAGTCGATCCTTGGGCTCAAGACGCACCACAAACTCTTCGTCGGAAGACGGCGCGAATGCGTTATTGACCGCGGGGCCGTGCTTCCTTAGGCGGGTTCCCCCGCCGTTCCGGTCGATCAGGAACGACTCGATCGATCCATGAAGCTGATAATGCAGCGAGAAATCCCTGCGATTCAGACGTCCGAAGAAAATGCTGAAATGGCCCTGATCTCCGAGCGTGGTTTTCAGCTCGGCATGGATTGCGCGCACCCAATGCGCGGGCGACAGATTCGCGGAACCCGCGATGCGGGCCGAACTCGACAGAATCATCCCGAGCAACGCCGAGGAAATCCCGTAGCTCGACGAATCGACGAGCAGGAAGTTCACAAAGTCCTTCCGGTCCGACTCGAAAACATCGAAATAATCGCCTCCCGGCTTCAATCCCGAGAGATGCTTGCTCATCACCTGAATTCCCTTCAGGCCGGTGAAGCGCCGCGGAGTCCTCTCCCGGAGAATCCTCTCCAGAAGCGAGTTTGCGTCCTTGAGATCCTCCATGGTGAGCCCCGACTCCTCGATCAGGGATTCCGCGGTGCGCTTGTAATGATGATGGCGGAGCACGCTCATCAATTCAGCGGTCCGGAACGGGCTCACCAGAAGATCATCCACGAGGACAAGATCACGCGCCTCGGGAATGAACCGGGACTCATCCAGAACCAGAATCAGGGACTTGCCGTCTCGCTCCAATCCTCCGGCCCAGCCCCGCCAATCCTCCCGGCCGGAGTCGATCAGGATCATCTCTCCGATCTCGTCCCGTGCCGAAACCACGAAAACGCCTTCCTCCATCCCCGCAGCCCGCAAATGAGTGCGGATCTCGGAGATCCAGAGCGTCTCGGTTCCGGGATCGCGGGCATGAATGCTGATTTTGAACGGTCCGCTCCGACTCATGCCCTTACCTCGCCTTCGTGACCGGTTCCCGGTCTCTCGTGTTCTTGTCCTGGAAGAAAATCTTGTACTGGAGTGCGATCCGCGAATCCGTAGAATTGACGCCCGCAAAGGGACTCGGCTCGCTGTAGTAGGCAAGATTGATCTCGCTGCTCTCGCTTAGGTAGCCGATTCCGGCGCTCGGTCTGGTGCGATCGAGTCCGAACCGGACTGCGACGGCCGGACTCAGACTGAAGTCCACCCCGAAACCAAGGCGTTCCGCGAGATTCATTCCGGTCTTGCCGAAGACATCCCTCGCCTGAAAGTACCAAAAAGACTTGGTCGGGCCCGAAATCCTGGTCATGAAATGAAAAGCCGCATCCACCGTCATCTCCTGGGACGGCGGAGCGCCCGTCGAGTTCTGTGCGCGGCTCATGAGGGCTCCCGACTGAAATCGGGTCCCGAAAAGGTTCCTCGCCACCAGCGATACCGTGGGGATGTACTGGAACGGGAAGACGAAATTCATTCCAAGCGTGTGGGAAATCCCCCTGCCTTCGCGGATGCCTCCCAGATAGGCGGCGGAGCTGTTCGACGGTGCCTGCCCCGTTCCGCTCACCTCATTCACATACTGGAGGCTGTAACCGACTCTCATGACTCCGCGGGCGAGCGAAAGACCGTAGCCGATCGCAGGAACGAAATGACTTTGCGATTCATAATGCACCTGGGATCCGTCCGAGTATGCTCTCACACGGTCCTGAAGGAGCAATCCCACTCCGAACCCTCCGAACGAGAGGGCCGTGAGGTTTCCGAATCCGCCCGAATGGATCGAACCGGGGCTCTGATTCAGGGTTGCCGTGTACCCGCCCAGGGAAAAAAACGAGGGCACCGTGGTGATGCCGGAAAGAACCTTCGTGTTGCCGAAAAAATTCAGATTCAGATATTCCGCGCGGAACTTCGAACTCCGGCCGAGCGCGGCAGGATTGTTGAATAGCGCATTTCCGATCTCATCCGAAATCGGAACTGTCATTCCCCCGAGCGAAGCCCCGTGAGGGCTCACATAACGGACTCCCGGATATCCGTGTGGAATCGCAAAAGCGGTCACCGAGGCCAGCACCCCCGCCACCCCCAGAAAAACCGAACCTCGATTCATTCGCATTCGCGCACCCATCTCCCTTTCCCTTCGGCAGAACGGGACTTCGATTTAAGGAAATCCTAGCTCGTCAAAAAGTCGACGCCCGGGAATCCGGAACGGATATCTTTAGAATTTCCACAGAATGTGTGAAACTGAAACCATGAAAATGCTCTTCGACATGGACGGGCAAATCCATCATTTCCGGGTCACAGGCGAAATCGGACCTGAAGAGGTCGGTGTGCTTCGCCGAAGCATCCTCCGTTTTCTCGATTCCACGCCCCGCTTCACCATTCTCGACCTGAGCGAAAGCATCCTTCATGTGCCTGACTTCGAGATCCAATCCCTTTTGAGCGAGATCCGGCACCAGGCGCACGCCCGGGCCCTCCATCTGGTGGTTGCACAAACGGACATCGAATCAGGACTGGCCCGCCAATCGCTTCTGGAGTCCGCGCTCGAAAAGCGATTTTCGATTCTGAAAGAAAAAATCGTCCTGCGTGAGGACATGAAAAATCGCATCGAATCCCTGAGGGAAGAGAACCGGAAGCTCCGGAGCGAGGTCGCAGAACGGCTTGAGAATCTGAAAACCGCCCCTTCGACCACCGGCCCGTTCCACCCCCTCCTCGAAAAACTCTGGAGTGGATCATGAAATCAAAAATTCTGGTGATCGAGGACAATGCCGACACCCGGAAATTCCTGCACGTCATGTTGAGCCGGGAATTCGAGGTTGCGACCGCCAAAAACGGTGCCGAGGGCATCGAGATCGCCCGCAACCTCCTCCCCGAGCTGATCGTCCTCGATGTGATGATGCCTGCCATGAACGGGTATGATACCTGCAAAAAACTGAAGTCCATCCCGGAAACCAATCATATTCCCGTGATTTTTCTTTCCGGAAAAAACACCACGAGCGAGATCGCCCACGGACTTTCCATGGGTGCCGACGATTATCTTCCGAAGCCTTTCGATCACCGGGAGCTCCTCGCCCGGATCAAATCGCGTCTCTCGCGCGCCCTCGCGAATCCGTCTCCGCGTCTGATCGTGGGAAAACTCGAGATCGACACTTTGAACCGGCAAGCGATCTATGATGGCATTACGGCCCAACTCACCCTGACCGAATACGATATTCTCCGGTTGCTGGCCTCGCGCTTCGGCGTCGTCGTTTCGAGGGGGGAGATCATGCGGGAGATCTGGAGGGACGCCGCCCACGAAACGAGCGACCGGACCATTGATGTCCATATCCGGTCCCTCCGGAAAAAGATCCCGGATCTGAACGAGCGCATCCAGAGCGTTTATGGAGTCGGATACAAATACCTGCCCTGAACAGGCTACGGTTTCGTGCCGGCCTTTTCGAGAACTTCGCCGTTTTTGATCACATGATCGCCCTTCCGGATCTCCAACAAAAAACTCTTCTCCACTCCGAGAATGTCATTTCGGATCATGACCCGATACCTCCCGGCCGTGAGCTTCTGGCTCTCCACGGGAGCCTTCAATTCGATTTTTCCGCTGTCTCCTCCCGCGGAAGGATCGAGGCTTGTGATGGTGACATCGGCAATGGCAGGAACAGTGGAGAGACTGAATGTGCCATACTCCATCGGGTCAAGACGGACTTCGAGAAGATGCTCTCCGGATGAATCGATTTCGGAAGTCTTGATCGAAAACTGCTTCCGGTACGTGACGAACCCGGGGCGTTCCACCACGAGCTCGAGCGGCTCTTCCGCGATCACGTCAATCATCCCGCGGTACAGATCGATCGCCGTCCCATTCAGGGTTGCCCGCACCGAAGAGAGATCCCCGTCCGGGATGAGCCGAAGACGAAGCTGTACCGCAGTACCCGGTTTGACACCGGCACCAATTGCAAGTGACGTTTCCGCAGTACTTCCTCCGGTCGCACGAGCCCGTGCCGATTCCTCCGCCTTTTTTCGGGATGATTCGGAATTCAGGTACCACGCCGACGCTGCGATCATTCCTGCAACTACCATTGCACGGATCACCAAATGAAAAAACCGCCCCGAATCCCGCACCGGCGCAGGTACGGGAATTCCCGCAGGAGCTCCCTCATTCCGGGAGCGCGCATCGGGCAAAGAGACGGGAGGGGCGCGAGTCGCCCCCGGGACCGCGGGGGCACTGCGGGAGGGAACCTTCATCTGCTTGCCCGGATCGATGGTGAGCTCGATTTTTTCGGCTTCCTTGATTTGCTGTTTCTCGAATTTGTCCCCGATGGACCCCACCCGCGTGGAGTCCAGCCCAGACTCGCGGGTTGAGGGACTCACGGATTCGCGTTCCGCATTTTGGAATCCGAGGGAAATCAGCTCTTCTGCACGCGTGTTCAAAGTCTGAAGTTGCTTCCGATCCTCGACAATCCACTCATGGAACAGCTTCTTGGTGAACACCGAAAGATCCGCGGTGCTAAAATCCGGGTACTGTGAATTCAGCACCTTCCGGATCGCTCGCGCCATTTCCTCGCAGTTCTGGAACCGGTTTCTCCGGTCGCGCGAAAGCGCGCGCATCACGATCGCATCCACCTCGGGAGGAATGTCGGGATTCACCGAAGAGGGAGGCTTCACATGAGTTCCGCAAGCATCGATCATCTTCAGCACGGCGAAATCATTCTCGCCCTCTGAAACAAAAAGCCGTTTTGCCGTGAGCAGCTCCCACATGACGATTCCGAGCGAAAAAAGATCGGATCGGCCGTCGATCGTGTCTCCCATGACCTGCTCGGGTGAAAGGTAGCTCAATTTCCCCTTGATCACCCCGGACCGGGTCATGTCCCCGCTGTTCGCCGCTTTGGCGATCCCGAAATCGATCACCTTGATGTTTCCATCATACGAAACCAGAATGTTCTGCGGGCTCACATCCCGATGCACCAGATTCAACGCCTCGCCCGTGATCCGGTCTTTGAAGGAATGGGCGTAATGGAGCCCCACCGCGGCCTGTTCGATGATCTCGCACGCCACGGGCACCGGCACCTTCAACTGGCGTTGGGACACTTTCGACAGAATCTGTCGCAGATTCCGGCCCTCCACCAGCTCCATGGCGATGAATTGCTGGCCGTTTTCTTCGCCGGACTCGTACAGCTGGACGATGTTCGGATGGGTGAACCGCATGGTCATCTGAACCTCGCTCCGGAACATCGAGACGAAATCAGGTTTGTTGCCAAAGGCGCTTTGAATCCGTTTGATCACGAGGAACCGGCCACTCGCACCGGGAGCGGCAAGACGGGCCCGGAAGATGTCCGCCATCCCCCCCTCTCCGATCCGGTCGAGGAGGAAGTAGCGGCCGAATTTTTTCAAGATTGCGTCGTTCATGGAACCCTTTCGCCCTCGTCACATCCGGATCGGAAACCGGCAGGAAAACTTGAGCGCGAACCGGGGCCTCCGGCGGGGGATTCCCCTCAGAGGGTTTTTTCGTCCTTTTTCTCCAAAGGCTTGAACTTGATGGCGATTCCCCGAACGAGGACTTCGCCTTCCGCCCCGTCATCCGAACACTCCGGATCGGGGAACTCCCCCACCTTGCCATCGAGCATGAATACGACAGACCGGATCTGGATGACGGCATCGGCCCCGACTTTTTTGGCTTCCTTCAACAAGTTCTTGGCGGCTTTATTGAAGTAATTCCTGCACAGACCGTCGCTGTACCCTTCCTGATCGAGGGTGGGCCATACCGCCTTCGAGCGGACCCAGCCCAAGACCTCGTACGGGCGACCTTGCAGATCCCCGGTCGGAAGTTCTCGGAACACCGATGACTCCGGATACGGGAACTTCGGGTGCTTCACTTTTTCATCAAGACCGGGCGAAGAAGCGCAAGCCCCGCAGAAAAACGCAATCAGGAGCGGAAGATTACGGTTCAAGATAGGTGTATTCTTGATCGCGATAGTTCCGGAGAACCCACTTTTTATCTTCATGCTTGATCACATAGTTCGGCAGAAGAGGAATCTTGCCACCACCACCCGGGGCATCGACCACGTAGTGAGGCACCGCCATGCCCGAGGTCCAACCGCGCAGCGCCTTGATGATCTCAAGCCCTTTCTCGATCGGAGTCCTGAAATGGCTGATTCCCTGCGAAAGATCGCCTTGGAAGATGTAATAAGGCCGTACCCGCATCAGAAGAAGCTTGTGGTTCAGTTCCATCACGGTCTTCGGATCATCATTGATTCCCTTCAGGAGAACCATCTGGTTGTTGATCACGCATCCCGCATCGGCAAGACGCGCGCAGGCGTCGAATGCCTCCTCGGTGCACTCTTTCGGATGATTGAAGTGGGTGTGAATGAACACCGGATGGTATTTTCGCACCATTTTGACGAAATCATCGGTGATCCGCTGGGGAAGGGTCACCAGGTTCCGCGTTCCGATCCGGAACACCTCGATGTGATCCATCGCCCGCAGACGCGAAAGGATGTACTCGATACGATCATCCGAATTCGAAAGTGCATCGCCGCCCGAGATCACCACATCGCGGATGGACTTCGTGCGCTCGATGTAGGCCAAGCCCTCCTCGAGGGCTCTCGCCGAGGTCGCAGAATCGGGATCAGCCACTTTCCTCTTCCGGGTGCAGTGACGGCAATACATCGCACAGTTGTGAGTGGTGTAGAACAGTACGCGGTCGGGATACCGGTGGGTCACGCCGGGAACTGGCATATCCCGCTCTTCGGCGAGCGGATCTTCGAGGTCCTCGGGCGCGATATGAAGCTCACCTTTTCCGGGCACGGACTGCAGGCGGATGGGACAGTTCGGATCATCCGGATCCATCAAGCTCGCGTAGTACGGAGTAATCCCCATGTTGAACATCTCATGGGACTGGGCGAAGGCTTCCCGCTCATCTGCGGTCGGATGGATCACCTTCTCGAGCTGATCCATCGTTTTGATCCGCTTTTGCTGTTGCCAGATCCAGTTGTTCCAATCTTTCGACGGCACATCGGTCCAGATCTCCGGACGGGGGGCAGGCTTGAATTTGCGTTCGCGAACCGTGTTGATGGTCTTGATGTCGTATCCCATGGCCGAAACTCTGCCCGAACTGAAAATCGAATTCAAGCCGAAAACCGGGCCGGAACCCCGCGAAACTCAGGAAGAAAAGATCCGGTATGTCACAAACGAAGCAAGATAGGCCAGACCGAAAAGGTACGCCAATGACAGAACCATATAACGCGAACTCCCGAGTTCCCGTCGAATGGTTGCAAGGGTCGAGATGCACATGGGCGCGAAAATGAACCACACCAGAAGACTCAAACCCGTTGCCGGGCTCCACTCCCGTTTCAGCACAGCAGAAAGCCCGCCCGACTCCGACACATCCGAGTCCTCTTCGACCGAATACACCGTAGCCAGTGTTCCCACCATCACCTCCCGGGCCGCGAAGGTCGGAATGAGCGCCATTCCGATTCTCCAGTCAAACCCGAGCGGGCGGATCGCAGGCTCGATCGCCTTCCCCACCCGGGCCGCATAGCTCTCTTCGACCGGAGCGGGTGCGCCCCCGGACCCCCGGGGAAAACTCACCAACAGCCAGATCGCCACCGAGACCGCGAGAATCACCGTTCCGACCCGCTTCAAAAACAACTGGGTTCGATACAACAGTCCGCGCAGAAGACTTCGAAGCGAGGGCCGCTTGTACGAGGGAAGCTCGATCAGAAGCGGCGGCCGCCGTCCGCGAAACAAGAATCGCTTGAAGACCCCTCCCATCAAAAAAGTAAAAAGAATCCCGGCAAGATACAGCCCGAGCATCACAATCCCCTGAAGCCGCACTCCCGCCACCACCGGCACATTCGGAATGAAGGCCGAAATCAGGAGCGTATAAACCGGAATCCGTGCCGAACAGGTGGTGAGCGGAATGATGAGCGTGGTGATCACGCGATCCGCACGGCTCTCGATCGCCCGGGTGGCGAGAATCCCCGGAACGTTGCAGGCATAACTCGAAAGGAGCGGAAGAAACGACCGCCCGTGGAGCCCCACTTTGCCCATCCAATGATCCAGAAGAAACACGGCGCGGGCCATGAACCCGAAGTCCTCGAGGAACAGAATGAGCGCGTACAGGATCACAATCTGCGGAAGAAACACGAGCGTCCCGCCGATTCCGGCCAGAACCCCGTCCGAAAGAAAACTCGTCCAGGCCGGAGAAAACGCCCCTTCCGAGACCCTGGCCTGCAGGAAAGAAAAAAATGAATCGATCGCATCCATGGGGTACTGAGCGAGATTGAACATGAGCTGGAACACGAGCCCCAGGACTCCGATCAGGATCAATGGGCCGGACACCGGATGCAAAACCACCCGGTCGATTTTTCGACTGTTTTCATCCGGAAACCCCTTCCGGATCAGAACGCGCTTCAAGAGCTCATCCGCTTTTTTATAAAACGCAAGGATGCGACTCGAATCAGGCGTCCCGGTCGTCGCCTCGCCGAAAAAGGCTCCCTTCTCGCGCTTCTGGTTTTTCAGAGCGACCTCGACGGCCCCTTCGAGTTCGGGCACGCCCCGCCTCTTGGTAGCAACCGCAGGAATTACCGGCACTCCGAGAAGCGCCGCGAACTGGATCAGATCAAACTCGAACCCGCGCGCTTCGGCCAAATCCGACATGTTCAGGGCGATCACCGCCGGGAGTGCAGTCGAATCCAGCACCTCGATCAAGAACCGGATCGCACGCTCGGGCTGGGTGGCATCGACCACGAGAATCATCCCGTCAAACGCCTCCCCGCGCAGGGCCTCGGCAAGAACATTCTCCTCCTCGGTGTAGGGACGAAGGCTATAAGCGCCGGGAAGGTCCACCAGAGTCGCGATGTCGCCGCCTGGCAGGAACAAATCCGCCTCGGCACTCTCGACCGTGACACCGGCATAATTCGCAACGCGCTGATGGGAATGGGTCAGGACATTGAAGAGGGCAGTCTTCCCTGCATTGGGGGTGCCCACAAGGGCGATTTTCTTTTTCATGATCGGGCAGTCCGGTTCACCAGAATCAGATTCGCATCTTCCCGTCGGATCGCGTAGACGGCGTCCTTCACCCGGATGCTGATCGGGTCCCCGCCCAGGGGCGCGTCCTGAAGAATCTCGATGCTTTCGCCGATCAGGAACCCCACCTCATGAAGCCGGTACAAAAAGTCCTTGAGTCCGTCTGCGGGAGCGAATCCCACGATTTCGGCGCGGCACCCGGGCTCCAACTCTCCCAATTTTTCGGGGATCTCCTTATTGAGAATCATTCTCAATATATACCGGAACCCTTTCGAATGGTCAAGGTTATGCTATGCTCCGCTCATGGGAAAACTCGTCATTCTTCGTCACGGCGAAAGCCAATGGAACCTCGAAAACCGATTCACCGGCTGGGTTGATTCCGACCTGTCGCCGAAAGGAATCGAAGAGGCGCGAAACGCGGGAACCCTCCTGCGAAAGGCCGGAATGGAGTTCCATCACACCTATACCTCGGTTTTGAAACGAGCGATCCGGACCCACTTTTTGGCTTTGGAGTCGATGGATCGCCTTTGGTATCCGGTCTCCCGCTCCTGGCGCCTGAACGAGCGCCACTACGGGTCGCTTCAAGGCCTGAACAAAGAAGAAACGGCAAAAAAGTACGGCGACGCACAAGTGAAAATCTGGCGACGTTCTTACGAAACCCTGCCGCCCCTCCTTGATGCAAACTCGGACATGAACCCGCGGCTTGATCCTCGCTACTCGCTATTGAGCGAAGTGCCATTGGGGGAGTCCCTCAAAACCACCATTGAGCGGGTCATGCCTCTTTGGAACGACGAAATCGCCCCGAAACTCTCGGCAGGCGAAAGCATTCTGGTGGTCGCGCACGGAAACAGCCTTCGCGGGCTCGTGAAGCACATCAAGAAGCTCACGGCCGATGAGGTGCTGGAACTCAACATTCCGACCGCCGCGCCGTGGAGGTTCGAGTTCGATTCGAACCTGAACCTCCAATCGGACGGCTATCTCGGCTGAAACTGAAAATCAATTCTCGGACGGCTTCCCTGCGGGCTCGCTCAACAGGTCGATTGCAACGCCGACCGGGATCGACTTCTCAGCCGCACCGGCTCCACCCGCTCCCACTCCGGCCTTGGCGAGATCTTCCGCCCCATCCACTTCTCCGGCATGAGGCCCAAGGGTGCGCACATAGTGCACGAGCGCCCAGCGATCATCCCCCGAGAGGGTTCCGAAAGCAGGCATCGCATTCAAGCCCTTGGTCAAGGTCACGAAGATCTGACTCGGCTTGCGTCCGTTCTTCCATCCTTCTCCGGCAGTGAAGTTCCGAGGCTTCGGATTCAGGCCTGCAGCAGCAGGGCCGTTCCCCTGCCCCTCGGCTCCGTGACAAGTTACACAAGCGGATGTGTACAGGGTCTTCCCCGCCGAAACCAACTCATCATTCGAAACCCAAGGCTTCTCGTATTTGGATTGATTCGAGGCCGCCACCGCTCCATCCGGAATGATCTTCGACAAATCCTTCACGTACACATCGCCCCGGGTCAGAAGATCGCCGAAGGTCAGGATCATGAAGATTGCCATGAAGATCACGGAGGTCGAGAAGATCACCGTGTTCTCTTTGTGATCGTACTTGAGTCCCATGAAGAACATGCACACGAGCGATGCCTTCACCGAGGCGACAAGCATGGCAACCGTGAAGTTGAGCGCGCCAAGATCGATCTGGGCCACCCCGACGGTCACCACCGTGAGCACGATCAGGGCCCCGAAGATCCGGAACGCCATCGAGTTCGAGAGGATGTGATGCTGATGATTCTGATGCTGATCCGACATAAAAGAGTCCTTTCCGTTAGCTCACCAAATAGAGAAGCGGGAACAGATAAATCCAAACAAGATCGACGAAGTGCCAGTACAAACCGGTGATCTCCACCGGCGTGAAGTACGAAGGCCCGAACTCATTGCGCGATGCCCTGCGAATGAGCCAATAAATCACTCCCATTCCGATGAGCACGTGCAGACCGTGGATCCCGGTCATCACGAAATAGACCGACAAGAACAGCGGCACCTTCGCCATCGTGAGCTCTTTGTACTGGTACAAGGCTCCCGGAAGGATGTGCTCGTGAATCTTGTGCGCGTACTCGAAGTACTTCACCACCATGAACCCGCCCGCGCAGATCAGAGTCATCCACAGGTAGCGGATGATTTTTTGCTTCTCGCCCCTCTGGGCCGCACTGACCGCAAGAGCCATCGTAAGCGAGCTCGTGATCAGGATCACCGTGTTCAACGCACCCTTCTTCCAGTCCAGAAGCTGGTGGGCCGCCTTCATCATGTCCGGATAAAGAACCCGAAGAACCGCATAGGCCATGAACATTCCGGCGAAGAAGAGGACTTCCGTCACCAGAAAAATCCACATCCCCTGCTTGCATGCCTCGAATTCCTCGTGGGCAGTCTTGAAGTGATGGGCATGATGCCGTTCCAGATGCGTTACGGAGCCAGTTGAGTGAGCCATTTCGTTCCCCTTTCCTTACGCGTTTCCGCCCATCAGGGCTTTTTCGCCGCGGTATTCGTACGGACCTTCCGTCACCACCGGCTCATGGAAAAAATTCTCATGCGGAGGAGGCGAAGGAGCCTGCCACTCGAGAGTGAGAGCACCCCAAGGATTGTCTCCGGCGGGTTTCCCGTTCCGGATCGCCAGGATGATATTCACCAGCACGATCAGGAAGCCCACACCGAGGAACCACGAACCCACGGTAGAAACCTGATTGAGCGAAGTGAATTGGGGCAGATAATCGGCATACCGACGGGGCATTCCGAGCGCACCCAGAATGAACTGCGGGAAGAACGTCACGTTGAAGCCGATCATGATGAGCCAGGACGCGAGCCTTGCCGGCCCCTCGTTGTACATCTTGCCGCTGAACTTCGGGAACCAGTAATGGAGCCCCGCGAGGAACGCAAGAAGCGTCCCGCCCACCATCACGTAATGGAAGTGAGCCACCACGAAATAGGTCGCGGTCAGATGCACATCGGTCGACACGACCGCGAGGAATACTCCGGTCAGGCCGCCGATCGTGAACACGAACAAAAACCCGAAGGCATAGAGCATGGGGGTATCGAGTCTGAGCGAACCCTTGTACATGGTCGCAATCCAGCTGAATACCTTGACCCCGGTCGGAACCGCCACGAGCATGGTCAGGAACGAGAACACGAAGTTCGCGAATTCCGACTGACCGCTCACGAACATATGGTGTCCCCAGACCACAAAAGCAACCAGTGCGATCCCGAAGGTTGCCGCTGCGATCGCCTTGTACCCGAAAATGGGTTTTCTCGAGAAAGCGGGAATCACATCCGAGATCACGCCCATCGCGGGAAGAACCATGATGTACACGGCCGGGTGGGAGTAGAACCAGAAGAAATGCTGGAACAGAACCGGGTCGCCGCCGAGTTTCGGATCAAAAATGCCGATTCCGATCGTTCTCTCAAGGACCAGGAGCAACAGCGTGATCGCAAGAACCGGAGTCGCCAGAACCTGGATGATGGAGGTCGCGTACACCGCCCAGATGAAGAGCGGCAGACGATCCCAGGTCAATCCGGGCGCCCGGAGTTTATGCACCGTGACGATGAAGTTCAGCCCCGTCAGAATCGACGAGAACCCCATGATGAAGGCACCCAAAAGAACAAGTGTGGTGCTGGTACCCGTGCGAATCGAATAAGGAGCGTAAAAGGTCCAGCCGGTATCAACCTGGTTGATGAAGAGGGTCGCCGCAGCGATCGTCGCTCCCAGGATGTACACATAATAAGAAATAAGATTCCAACGCGGGAACGCCACATCCTTCGCCCCGAGCTGCATCGGGAGCACGCAGTTCCCGATCGCGGCGGGAATCAAGGGGATCACCACCATGAACACCATGATCGCCCCGTGGTACGTGAACGCCTGGTTGTATTTGTCCGGGCTCGAAAAAAACTGAAGTCCCGGAGCAAAAAGCTCCCAGCGCACGAGAAGCGCGAAGATTCCTCCGAGAAGGAACATCATCATGATGACGACAAAGTACATCAATCCGATGCGCTTGTGATCGAGCGTGGTGAGCCAGGACTTGATGCCGTGGGAATGGTTCAGATAATTGCTGCCATGTGCGGATGAAGTGTGTGCCATTTGTGCCTTCTCCTTATTTCAAACTCTATTTCAAGCTCTTGATGTATTCGATGACCGAAAGAATTTCTTCCTCGCTCAACTGCCCCTTGTACGGAGGCATGCTCGGCGGATAACCCTCGACCACCTTCGCGAGCGGATTCTCGATCGACTCGCGGATGTAATTGTCATCCGCCTTCACAGTGATGGTTTTGCCGTTCGCGACCACTTTTTCTTCGCGGCCGTAAAGCCCCTTGTAGCTCGGACCGACCATTTTGGAACCGTCCACCGAGTGGCATGCGATACAAGCCTTTGCGGTCACGACCGCCTTGCCTTTGTCGGCAAGAGTGAGCTGCTTTTGTCCGCCTGTCGAACCCGCCACGGCTTCCGGCATTCCCTCACCCAAACGATTGGCGCGATACCCGGGAAAGGTCGGGTCGGCAGGGAGGGAGTCCACGTCGATCTTCTTCCCGGAGAGCCAGTCCTTCCACTGATCATCCGTGAGCACGATCAAACGGGCAAGCATGCCCGAATGCACCGTTCCGCAATACTCCGTACAGTACACCTGGTGAATGCCCGGGAGTTTCGCCTCGAACCACACCGAGGTATACATCCCCGGAACCACATCGGACTTCACACGGAAGTTCGGAATGAAAAACGCATGAAGGACATCTTCGGAAGACATGATCAGCTTCACCGGACGATTGACGGGAACATAGAGGTCATTCGTGACGCTGGTGCCGTTCTTGTACACGAACTGCCAGGACCATTGTTTCCCGATGACATGGACTTCCATCGCATTCGCCGGCGCATGGATCATGTCCTGGTAAACGGCCCAGCCCCAACCGAAACAAACAAAAAGAAGGATCGTGGGGATGACCGTCCAGATGACCTCAAGACCGGTGTGCCCGTGGATGTACTTGGGCTTGCGGTTTTTTTCTTTGCGGTAACGGATCGCAAACCACACCATGGCGGCCACGATCCCCACAAAAAACACCAGACTCAAATAAACGAGGAACCAGTAAACGGCATCCCAGCTTTTCGCAATGTCAGTCCCTGCGACCGGCAAGGTCGCGGCGAAAGCATTGTTTCCGAGAGTGATCAAGCAAAGCAGAAGCTTTGTCATTTCGCATTTCCTTTCCTTTGCCTGGTCCAGAACACCACAAGGTATCCTCCCAGGAAAGCAATCATTCCCAAAGCACCAAGCTGCATCACCCTCATCGCTTGGAGGGAATAGCCTCGCGATAAAGGTTCGTACTGATAGCAAAACATCAACAACCGATCGAAAACCGTTCCGATCTCGCCCCGCGAAGCCTCAAGAAGCGCAAGCTTCAGGTTCTTCGGATCATACGAGATCCCGTACAAATACCGGGAAATCTTTCCCTCCGGCGTAAGAATGAAAGTCACCGCAGAATGCGCATACTCCTGCTGTACTTCATCGTATTTGTATTCAAACCCGAGCTGGGAGGCGAGTTTCCGAACCTGGGACTCCTCGGCAGTGAGGAATGCCCAGCCCGCGCGCGCCTTTGCGGCATCCCGCCCCGCGGACTTCATGTATTCGCCGAGATAATTGTCTTTTTTGGCAAGAGCCATCGATGCCGTGTCTTCCGGATCGATGCTCACCGTGACCACATCGAACTGCTCGCCCACGGACCAGGATAACTTTTTCAGCCCGTCATTCACCCCGTTCAGCACCATCGTGCACAGCATGGGGCACTCATAATACACGAGATTCAGGACTACTGGCCTACCGCTTCGAAACCAACTCGAAAGCGGCTTTTTTTCTCCACTCTCGGAATCGACAAGCTCAATGCCGGCGAGATCGATCGTCTCACCGAGACGCTCACGCACTCCGACATCTTTCAGCTCTTCGGGGGTTTTTTTTGGATCCCCCATGACCTCGACGCTGGATCCCGGCGCACTGGCACCCCGAGACGGATCAGCGGCAAAAGAATCCGACGCAAAAGGAAAAACGGGGGAAATCAAAATCAAATATGCGAGACAAATCGCATTTCTCACAAAATGCACCTTCACAAATCGTTCTCTTCGTATGATGAATACCGTATCAGCACATTTCTCTTTCTGTAATAAAAATGTGACGAAACGATGACAAAATTGAAGGCCTTTAGCAAAGACATTCTTCGACTGACCAAGGCAGAAATCGTGCTTTTGGAAGTGATCACCCTCGCCGCGGGCTATTTCATCGGACAGCCTCTGGAGCGACCGATCCTTTGGTCGGCATTCACATTCACCTTCCTTGGAGTCGGCGCACTCGCTCTCGGCTCGGGTGCACTCAATCAAATTCAAGAACACCGGGAAGACGCCATGATGGAGCGGACACGCTCCCGCCCCATTCCGAGCGGCAGAATCTCACTTGGCTTGGCGTGGACCATTTCGATTGCTCTGTTTGCATCCGGCTGCTTCTTCCTGAGTCTCGTTTCCGTGCCGGTCCTTGCTCTCGGCATCCTTGCGGTCGTGAGCTACAACGGGCTCTACACGATGTGGTGGAAGCGTAAGCTCGCCTTTGCCGCCGTGCCGGGCGCAATCCCGGGATCACTCCCGATCCTGATCGGTTTTCAGGCGGCCGTTTCCGACCTGAGCGACCTTCGGGGGTACTATCTGTTCGCGATCCTGTTTTTCTGGCAAATGCCGCACTTTTGGGTTTTGGCTCTCAAATACTCCAAAGATTATGACAAGGGCGGATTTCCGACTCTTCCTGTCGCTAAAGGGAGCGAGGTCACTCGCTTTCAAATCACCTTATGGTGCCTCGCCTATTCCGGGATTGGTCTCCTTTCCTCGTTTTTCTTTCCGACTGGAATCCCCGGCCTCATCGGGGCCCTGCTCATCAGCGCTTGGCTCCTGTTTGAACTCTCGCGCTTCCTGCGTCAACCCGAGCAGAAAACCTGGCTCCGATTCTTCCTCAGCATCAACTTCAGTCTTTTGCTTTACTTGTTTGTGATCTCTGCAGATCTTTGGTCGATCCTGCTTCATCCCCGCTCATAAGACATTGAAATTAAAACATAAAACACTGCTTCCATTTGGAAGTTGCCATATTGGCGCATCGCGCTATACTTAGATTATTATGATTCTTAAACAATATTGGGCACGCAGCGGCTACGACGCAGAAGAATACTACTTTGCCAAGATCAACCGTGAACTCATTGAGAGAATCAAGGCAGAGCAAGGAAGAAAAGGTTCAAGTCCGGGATCTGGGAACGCCAAGGTGATTCCCTTTCCCGGCAGCGAGGCGAAAAATCCGAAGAAGCGCGCCGCATGACTCACCCTGCATCCCACATCCACTGATCGTCGGCCCGCGACTCCCGGATCGGGAGCCAGCCTCGGACGAGGTATGAAGAGGCCTATCGAACATCCGGAGCTCGAAGAGCTCTCCCGAGGCGTGGGGGAGATCATCGAATTCTGGGGATTCAAACAAATTCACGGAGTCATTTGGACCCACCTGTTTTTGAGTCCTGAGCCTCTATCGGCAAGCACGCTGGTGACCCGCTTGGGAGTCTCGAAAGCCTTGATGAGTCTATCGATCAAAGAACTGCTCCGCCATCGGGTGATCCTGCCGGTGGCGAATGAGAGAAACAGAAAAACGAAGTTCTATGTGGCGAACTCAGACCTATTTCCCGTCATCCAGGAGGTCCTCGAAAATCGCGAATTACGGATGATCGCAAATATCGTGGCACGCTGTCACCACCTGAAGGCAAGCCTGTCTTCCCGATCAGAATCAGAAACCATCGCACCCGAGAAGCTCGAAAGCATGCTTCGCTTGAGCGAAGAGGCAGAGTTCACTCTTCGGAATCTTCTCACGATGCCGGGAATCAGCCCCGGTTTCCTGAAAAAGTTCTTTCAGATGTGATGCCGGTACACAGAATCGGGAAGATACGGATCCCGGATCGCGACCACGTTGTTCTTTTTCAGAAAACGCGTCACCAAAAGGCCGAACACGCCCAGGAATCCGATCCAGACTCCCACATCTCCGAGAACGATGCTCGGTCCCTTTTCGAACACCTGCGGTTGGATCATCCAGTTCAGATCGAGAAATTGCATCGCGATGATCCAGATCGAGGTCAGGAACACGACCTCCTCGCTCCGTTTGTTACCCCTCGGAAGGAGCAAGAAGAACGGAAGGAAGAATTTGCCCACGAACAGCGAGATCGACCAAGGGGTCCAACCGTCGTTGAAGCGCACGAGAAAGTATCCGGTCTCCTCGGGAAGATTCGCATACCAGATCAGCATGTACTGCGAAAATCCGGTGTAAGCCCAGAACACGGTGAACGCGAACATGAGCTTTGCGATGTCATGGATGTGGTTCTCGTTCACGAGTTTGTCGAGGTAGCCCGAGCGCTTCATCAGGATGACCACGATCGCAAGGAATGCGAAGAAGGTCTGGTAACTGCCCGCGAACGTGTACACGCCGAACATGGTCGAGAAGAAATGCGGATCGAGCGACATGAGCTGATCGAACGCCGACATCGAGAATGAAATGGCGAAGAACGCGAGGAATGCCACGCCGAACTTCCGGTTGCCTTCATAAATGGGCTGATACGCGACTCCGCTATCCGACCGGAGGGACGAACCGACGATCACCTTCGCAAAAAGAATCCACCCGATCACGGCAATGAGGGTCCGGATGATGAAGAACTTCATATTCAAATAACCGAGCTTGGCTGCGACCACGTGGTCTGCCATCATGTGTTCCACATCGGTCCATTTGAACAGGGTTTTCGCGCCCAGAAACACCAGAACCGTCGAAACTAGGATGAACGGAATGTAAGCCGTGAACGCTTCGGCAATCCGGCGCACCGGGGCACTCCACATCGAGGTCGTGACCCACTGGATCACCACGAAAAACAAGGCGCACACCGAAACGCCCAGAAAGAAAAAGTGCCCGCGGAGAAGCGCCGTCCAAGCGTGCTTCTGGCTTACCGCAAGAAGAAGAAAAAACGACCCGATCCCGACCATGACCATGGCGGCGAACAATCCGTTCATGGCGCCGGATCCCTTGAGGGTTCCGGGATTCTCAATTTTCTGATGAACCGCGTGTGCGTTGCCCATAGATTCTCCTACATGCTCTCTTCAACAGCGCCTTCGGCCTTCTTCAGGTCCTCGGCGCTCGGATGTTTGGCGCGATACAGGGCGCGGATGTAATGCACCACGGCCCAGCGCTCCTCTTCATTCAGTTTCTCGGCATAGGACGGCATGGTGGACTGCCCCATCGAAATCACATGAAAAATCTGTCCGTCCTTGTAATCCCGAATCTTGTCGCTTTGAAGCGACGGCGGTCTTGCAAACAGCGGACGCGGCCAGTTCGGCATGGAGGTCACCGTTCCGTCCCCTTCTCCGAGACTGCCGTGACAAGGAAGGCAATACGACGAATACAAGCTCTTGCCTTCCAGAAGAACATCCCGCGTGCGTCGCACGGGATTCGGGTTCTTCGCCGCTTCTTCCATGGTCAACACTGCATAGGGCCGGAATCCACGGGGAATCGCACCCGCCGGAATTGGACGGGTTCCGCCCTCTTCTTGCGCCTTGATCGCAACACTGTAGTGCATGTCAGGGGCATAAACATAGTAGGGCTTCGAGTGCTTCACATAGCACGCACTGAGCCCCGTGAGACAAACCAGCAAACCCGGAATCAACCTCGCGGCTTTCATGAGAACCATCCTTCTTCGAATACTTTCCTCACATCCTTCGCGCCGAGTGACTTCAAGAATTGCTCGGCCTGATCCGGATGAAATGCTTCCTGCCCTTCCTCCTCATCCTTCCCGGCATTGGGATTCTCGATCAGGATCGCGAACCGGTTGTTCGTAATCGCAGGATCGAATGCCCGCTTGCGGAGGTTCGGCAAACGATTGAACGCCAGCATCGCAAAAAACGTTGCGATCCCGCCGAACAATACCGAGAGCTCGAAAATGATTGGCACGAACGCCGGGAGGGAATTCATGGGCTTTCCCCCGATGATGTGCGGCCACCACACCTTCGATGCGGCATACTGCCAGGCGAATGCGGTGGCGGTGCCCGTGAAGGCGAAGATCCCGGTCACATAGGGCACCTTCGAGCGGGGAAGCCCCTGCGCGTGTTCGAGCCCGTGCACGGCATAAGGAGTGAAGCAATCGAAGTGCTTGAAGGTGGAATCCCGCACCTTGGCCGTGGCCTCGATCAGGGAATCGGGCTCATCGAAGAACCCGACCACGCCCGAAAGAACAGGTTCTTTCTTTTCGTTATGCATGACTTGCTCCTTTCGAGGGTTGATCCATGACGGACTTCACTTCGCCCATCGCGATCGCCGGCAGGAACCGGACAAACAGCAAGAACCAGATGAAGAAGAATCCGATCCATCCGGTGAACATCCCGAGTTCCACCCAGCTTGGCACATACGTGGCCCAGCTTGATGGCAGGAAGTCCCGGTGAAGCGAGGTCACGATGATCACGAAGCGCTCGAAATACATCCCGATGTTCACGTACAGGGAAACCACGAACATCACGGGAATCGATCGCCGGAACCGTTTCACCCAGAACAATTGCGGGATCAGCACGTTGCAGGAAACCATGATCCAGTACGACCACCAGTACGGCCCGAATGCACGGTTGATGAACGTGAATTGCTCGAAGGCGGAACCCGAGTACCACGCGATGAAAAACTCGACCCCGTAGGCGTACCCGACGAGCATCCCGGTGGTCATGATGATCTTGTTCATCTTCTCGAGGTGATCCATCGTGATGTAGTGCTTCAGCCCGAACGCCTCACGGGCGAGAACCAGAAGCGTCACCACCATCGCAAAGCCTGAAAAGATCGCTCCCGCGACGAAATAGGGCGGGAAGATCGTTGTATGCCAGCCCGGAAGCTGGGACACGGCGAAGTCGAACGAGACCACCGAGTGAACCGACAACACAAGCGGCGTCGAAAGACCTGCAAAAATCAGATATGCCTGCTCATAGTGCACCCAGTGACGGTTCGATCCCCGCCACCCCAAAGAAAGAATGGTGAGCGCGAACTTGCGAATCTTGTTCTTCGCACGATCCCGGATCGAGGCGATGTCGGGAACGAGCCCCATGTACCAGAAAATCAGCGAAATCGTGAAATAGGTGGAAACCGCGAACACGTCCCACTCCAGCGGAGACCGAAAGTTCGGCCAGAGCTGCCGCTGGTTCGGATAGGGCAGGAGCCAGAAGGCCGCAAGCCAGGTCCGACCCGTGTGGGTCAGGATCACCATCCCGGCGGTCATGACCGCGAAGATCGTCATCGCCTCGGCCGAGCGGTTGATCCCCGTCCGCCACTTCTGCCGGAACAAAAAGAGAATCGCCGAAATCAGGGTACCCGCGTGACCGATACCGACCCAGAAAACGAAGGTGGTCACATCGTTCCCCCACCCGATCGGCTGGTTCAAGCCCCAAACGCCCACTCCGTCCTTGAATGTCTTCAGGAGAAGAACCGCACCCATGAAAAACGCGGCCATGGCGGCGATGAAGCAGACCCACCAACGGCCCGTGGGAAAGTTCTCGAGCGGACGCGCAACGTCCTCATTGACCTCGGAGAATGTCCTTCCTCCGGTGACCAGAACATCATTGACGGGCTTCCGTGTTTCCATTTGTTCTGCCGTTTCAGCCGTGGCCATGTTCTTTTCCTTCCTCCGATGCCTCCGCGTTCCTGACCTTGGTGAGGTAGTGCACGGCGGGCCTGGTGTTCAAGATTTCCAACGAGCGGAACGCGCGGGGGTTCTCCATCCACTTGCGAATCGCGCTGTCCTTGTCGTTCACATTCCCGAAAATGATCGCATCTGTCGGACAAGTCTGTTGACACGCCGTACGAACATCCCCGTCCTTGAGAGAAGCCTTCGCGTCTTTCGCCTTGCTCTTGGCATCATTAATACGCTGAACACAGAACGTACATTTCTCCATGATCCCGCGGGAACGCACGGTCACATCCGGGTTCCAGACCATGTTCATCGTGTCCTTGTAGTCCTTCCAGTGGTCGAAGAAATTGAATCGACGGGTCTTGTAAGGACAGTTGTTCTGACAATAGCGAGTGCCAACGCAGCGGCTGTAGGTCATCTGATTCAACCCGTCCTCGCTGTGCGAAGTCGCCACCACCGGACACACCGTCTCGCACGGAGCGTTCTCGCAGTGCTGGCACATCATCGGCTGGAAGACCACGGTCGGGGAATTCTCATCGCCGCTGTAGTACCGGTCGATCCGCATCCAGTGCATTTCCCGGCTCTGGCGGACACGGTCGCGCCCCACGACAGGAGTATTGTTCTCAGCCTGGCAGGCCACCACGCAAGCGCCACAACCGGTACAAGAGTTCAAATCAACAGCCAGCATCCAACGATGCGGGCTCTTGGAATAATCCACCGGGGAGTCCCACAAGGTGGGAACCGTTTCCATCTTCACGGCGGGTTCGGTTTCCATCGACGCATTCGGATTTTTCTTGAACGCATCATAGGTGATCTCGTTCAAAACCGGACGCCCCATGATCCGGTGGTGCCCCTGCGTCTCGGCGAGCTGGTATTTCTTTCCGGTGCTCTTGATCGAAACTGTGATTCCATCGAGGCGGAATCCCGCCTCGCCGTCGAACCGTGCGAACCGGAACCCGTTGATCCCGACTGCGGTCCCCACTTTTCCGGCAGCGGTGCGGCCATAACCGAGCGCAAGCGTTGCGGCTCCTTTCGCGATCCCGGGCTGTACCTTCACCGGCACTTCCGCCGTGAATTGATCGTTCTTCACGATCACGACATCGTTTGACTCCAATCCGAGCTCTGCGGCATACGCTGGAGCGATATTCAGGTGATTGTCCCAGGTAATAGTCGAGATCGGATCCGGCATTTCCTGGAGCCAAGCATTGTTGGCGGAACGCCCGTCGCCCATGGAAGGCTTGAAGTAAAGTCCGAGCGCGATCCCGGTCGCCTCCAACGATGGCCCCTTCTTGGTTTTTCCGAGCGAAAGCGAAGAGATTTTTTGAACGGCATCTTTGGCAAGCTTCAAGGATGCGGTCCGGAACGGTCGCTCCCGGGATGGTCCGGCTTTGACTTCGAGAACCCCGGTCTGAAGCGTGCTTTCCCAAAACTCATTGAATCCGCGGCCCTTTCCGTGTGCCGGATAAAGGGACTGCTTCCAGTTTTCTTTCAGATAATCGTAAAAGCTGCCTTTCGGATTCTGCGCCACTTGGGCAAGAAGCCCGCTCGAACGCACACCACCCCTCGTCCAGCCGATCAACACATCCTGGAAACTCCGGGTGTCGAACAAAGGTGCGATCGCAGGTTGCTGAAGAGAAAACGTTCCCGCATCCGGTCTCGCATCGCCCCAGCTTTCGAGCGCGTGATTCACCGGAAGCACCACATCTGCAAAGCGGGCGGTCTCGTCCATGCGATCCGAGATCGCAACCACGAACTTCGCCTTCTTCATGGCCGAGGCAAACGCCTCTCCGCTCGGAAGGAAATAAACCGGATTCGCCCGATCGATCACAAGAACATCGATCTGTCCGGACTCGAGTTCGGCCTGAAGACCGGCGAGAGCGCGGTTTGACGCCGAGTACGGGAGCGCGTTGGCATTGCCGTCGATCGTCTTGCCATCATTCTCAAGATTGCTGTTCAGAAGATTCACCACAGCGTGCAAGCCCGGTGATCCTGCTCCGAGAATCACGCTTTTTCCGCGGGCTTCCCAAAGTTCATTCGCGATTTTCTTTACTTCCGCCTGATCAAGGGAACCTGCCTTCGAGATCCATTCCTCGAACGACCCCGAAAGAGCCGAAGTCACATCGGCGTTGCCCGCAAACCGGCCCTTCTTCTGGGTCACGATCATTTCGTGGGCCACCGCAAGCGCGGCCGCAACCTCGGTCCCGGGAAGAACGGCAAAGCGCTCATCCGCGCTCGCACCCGTGATGCTCAAGTTCGATTCGAAAACAACCAACTTCGAGAGCGAGTCCTTCGCGGCAGAAAGCTTCCTGGTTTTGGACCACTTCTGCGCATTGCGCACATGATCGCCCCAGGTTCCAAGAAAATCAGCACCGAAAGAAACCACCATTTCGGCTCGATCGAAGGCGTATTCAGGAGCAACCCGAGTGCCATAGCTCTCCTGCTGGCCGTCCGCGAGCTCATCCTGCCCCAAAGGATCGACTTCGATCCAACGAGCGTCGGCGAAGGCCGCCATGAACTCACGGATCGCGCGGCGGGTACTGTCTCCCGATTCCGGGAGCGATACGATGCGGACTCGTTTCGCCTCTTTCAGGGCAGCAGTAACGAGGGAGTCAACATCGGCCCAATTGGCCGAACCCTTGTCGCCACCCTTGGTCCCCTTTAGGGGGCCCTTCAATCGATCAGGATCATAAAGATTCAGAAGCGAGGCCTGTCCGCGGGCGCAAAGCTTGCCCCGGTTCACCGGATGCTCGTCATTCCCTTCGAGCTTGATCGGACGACCTTCGCGGGTCTTCACGAGAAGCCCGCAGGAGTTCGCACATTCCCGACAGGTCGAAGCAAAGTAAAGCGGATTCCCCGGAGTCAACTCCTGGGGTTGGACCACGTAAGGAATGATCTTGTTCACAGGACGGCGGGCACACGCGAAGCTCGCCATGGCCATGCTCGCCCCCATCACCGTCAGGAAATCCCGACGGGAAAGCCCTGCACGATCGAGTGCCTCGATTTTTTCGAGAGTCTCGATCGGCTTGTCATAAAACTCCTGCGCGTTCCGGGTTTGCTTTTCTTCATCGGCCCAGTAGGCCGGAGTCAGCTCCTCCGGAGACATCCAGAGCCGGGGGGTTTCGAATTTCACTTCAGACGATTTTTTTTCTGTCGATTCCATCGTGTTGAGCTCCAAAAATCAGTAGTGACAGGTATTGCAGGTGAATGGCGCAACCGGATCCGAACCCTCGGGGTTCTCAGGATAAATCGAGGATCTCAGATACTTCGGGGTCTCGAAACCGCGGTGACAATTCAAGCACCAACCCATAGTCAAGGGCTCTGCCTGATACACCTTGTCCATTTCCTTCACGTTTCCGTGACAGGTCTCGCATTGCACACCCTTGCTGACGTGACGATTGTGATTGAAATGCACATGATCCGGAAGTTCATGGATCCTGACCCATTCCACGGGACGCCCTTCGGCATACCGCTTTTTGATCTCCTGCATCCAAGGACTCTCCGGATGCACCAGAGAGTGGCAGTTCATGCAGGTAGAAAGGGACGGCACGGTCGCATGCGCCGACTTGTACGCTCCCGTATGACAATACCGGCAATCAATTTTGAATGTGCCGGCGTGAAGCTTATGACTGAACGGAATGGGCTGCTCGGGCTGATAGCCTTGATTCGAGGTGCGGGGCAATACCTGCCATGCCGCCACCATGAGCCCGAAAAAAACAACCACTCCAAATAATGCAAACTTGCGCAGGCCAGAGTTCATACTGGGACGCTCCAATTCCTCACTTGAAAACTTCGGATCCTCCAAAGTTTTGTATTTGAATTAACGTACTACTGGAATGATGACACGGTATTGAAAACTCAGAAGATTGGCAATGACCTTCTTGTGACAATTATCATGATGCAAAGCAAAAGCCCCGACCTGTCGATCGATAGGATCAACCGGTCCGATCATTGGAGCTGTCAGTTTTTCTGTGAAATTTTCTGTGAAATTTTCGGCGGAGTTTCGAAAAAAACCGGTTCAGCGTTTTTTTTCTTCCTCGATCTGCCTCAAAAGAAGATCGACGGGAGTAGCGAGTTTTTTGCTTGAATTACAGGCCTTGCACGAAGGAACCAGATTGTTTTTCACCGATTGTCCTCCCCTCGCGAGAGGAACCAGATGATCCATGGTGAGCTCTGCGGGAGGAAATCTGCCCTGACAATGATGACAGATCCCTTCGGAGACTTTTTGTTTCCACCAAGGGGTTTTCCGGAGTTCGCGGGCTTTCTCGCGCTCTTTCTTCAAGCGTTTCGGATCGGTGTGCGCACGGTCCAGCGAAAAATATTCATCGTCTCGGGACATAAAAAGAGGGACTCAGGGTACCACAAATCCCCGAATCCCTCTCCCCCATTTTCCACCCCTCGGTCACAAGGTCTCGATCAATTTTTTTGCTTCAGCGAAAAACTTCTTGCGGCTCGCCGGCGGAACCGACTGAAGCAGGCGGAACATCTCATTCCACTGCGCGTCCTGGGCGGCTCCCGCAACCGCTCCCGCAACATCCTTCACTGACCCTAGAATCGTACTGGACTTGCTCACCTTTTTTCCGCGGGATGCGGCCATGAAATTCTTGAAATCCGCTCGAATCGAAAGATTCGCTGCCTGCAATTCATCCATGGGAATTTCCAGAAACGTCGAAAGCTTCTCGGCCCTCTCCCAAGGCAAAGGAGCCCTTCCGTGTTCAATGTTGGAGATGAACTGGACCGAGCATTTCACGGCCTTGGCCACATCCAGAAGCCCCAGGTTCTTTTCGAGACGCTTCTTGCGAATCAGATCCCCGAGCGGACCGAAGGATCGCTTGTCGGTGGACTTTCCTTTCGGACGACCTCTTTTCATACACCCTCCCCGCACCATTGGTGCACCAGAATCAATCTTTTTCGTTTACCAGACCCTGAACACCTCCCAGGAAACGAGCTATGATCAACTAATCATGTTTAATTCAATCTTTCAACGATAATGTTCGGAAATCCGAATTTTTCAAGGAGGCGCCCCATCAGCCATTCGCAATGACTGACCTTTTCTCGCAACCGCCCTGAACGCCCCCATGACCACGGAGGGGCATCAATCCGCTCTTTTTTGATAGAACGCAAACCGGTAAGAAAGACCTCCGGGATGTGGTTCCTGCTGGGGCCTCACATGGTCCAGAATAAAGCCAGGAAGATCCAGTCGACCATTCTCATAGCCAAAAAATCGCGTATCCCCCGGAAACTCGGCGTCGATCTCGGTCAACCAAAGCTCGTCCAGATCCGGAAGGGCAAGGCGATAGATCTCCGCACCACCAATCACGAAGAGATCTTTTCCGACCAAGGACGGATTCCCCCGAAAGAATCGAATCGCCTCCGGAAGGCTCGAAAACATCCGCGCATCCGGCGCGCTCCACGCGGCATTTCGCGAAATGACCGCATTCTCCCGCTTCGGAAGGGCCTTTCCGAGCGACTCATAGGTTTTTCGCCCCATGACCACGATCTGACCGCGGGTGGATTCCCTGAAAAATCGCATGTCCTCGGGAATATCCCACGGGAGGGCATTTTCTAGCCCAATGACGCCATTTCTCGCCACTGCCGCGATTGCAATGATTCTCATGCTTCCCCCTCAGATCGCGACCGGAGCCTTGATCGCCGGATGCGGATCATAATTCTCGAGCGTGAAATCCTCGAACCGGAAATCAAAGAGATTCTTCACATCCGGATTCAACTTCATGACCGGCAGGGGTCTTGGTTCGCGTGAAAGCTGAAGCTTTGCCTGATCGATATGATTTGAATAGAGATGGAGATCCCCAAAGGTATGAACGAAATCTCCGGCCTTGAGCCCCGTGACCTGCGCGATCATCATGGTCAGGAGCGCATAACTCGCAATGTTGAACGGAACACCCAAGAAGAAGTCGGCCGAACGCTGATAGAGCTGGCACGAGAGCCTGCCGTCCGCCACATAGAACTGAAAAAACGCGTGGCAGGGAGCAAGCGCCATCCGATCGAGTTCCCCCACATTCCACGCACTCACAATCAAGCGGCGGGAGTCCGGATTCGAGCGGATTTCTTGAATCACCTTTGAGATCTGATCGATCACGCGGCCATCAGGGGCCTTCCATGAGCGCCACTGCGCCCCGTAGACCGGCCCCAGATTGCCGTTTTCGTCGGCCCACTCATCCCAGATCGTCACGCCGTTTTCGCGAAGATAGGCGATGTTCGTCTCGCCCTTCAAGAACCAAAGAAGCTCGTGGATGATCGAACGAAGGTGGACCTTCTTGGTCGTGACCAGAGGAAATCCCTTCGAAAGGTCGAAGCGCAACTGCGCCCCGAACAGGCTGAGAGTGCCAGTGCCGGTCCGGTCGTTTTTTAGGGTTCCTTCGTCCAGAATTTTCCGCATCAAATCATGATAGGATTTCACAAAATCACCTCCAGAGCAGGAAGGTACGTTGGCATCTTCATGCTCAAATTGCAAAATCAAATCCCCTTTGTTAGCGTCCTTCCCGGACATGGAAGTTCGTCGCACGCCCGGAGCATCCCCCCATCGCAAATCCGTCGACCTGAGCCGGTTGAACCCCGAGCAAAAGGAAGCGGTTCTCCACACCCAAGGACCTCTTTTGATCCTGGCCGGAGCGGGGAGCGGAAAAACCAACACCATGACCCACAGGATCGCCCACCTGATCGCCGACAAAGGTGTGCCCGCCTCACGGATTCTCGGATTGTCCTTCACCAACAAAGCAGCAACCGAGCTGAAGGACCGCGTGCGCACCATGCTCACAAAAACCGCGGGACCGAAGGCCGGAAAGGGCCTGATTGTTTCGACTTTCCATAGTCTTTGCGTCCGGATTCTCAGGGAATTCGCCCCGAAAGTCGGATACACGCCGGAGTTCTCGATTCTCGATCCGAGCGATCAGGAGTCGATCGTCCGGGACATCCTGAAGCGGATCAACATCGATTCCAAGAAATTCGACCCTTCGTGGGTTCTGTTTCAGATCGGACAGGCCAAGAACCGTTTTTTGTCGGGCGCTGAAGCCGATCGATTCTTTGATTCCCTGAAAGGCCCGAAAATCGCGTACGACGATTACTCGATCGCCCTCCAGAGTGTGTTCCCGCGCTACCAGGAGCAACTAAAGCTTCAGAACGCGATGGACTTCGATGATTTGCTCTTCAATACCGTGCGCCTTCTTGAGGCTGAAAAGGAAGTTCGGGAAACCCTCTCCCGACGCTTTCAATACATCTTGGTGGACGAGTACCAGGATACGAATGCCGCCCAATTCCGGCTCCTCGAGTGTCTGACCTCCACGCATCAAAATCTCTGCGTGGTCGGCGACGATGACCAGTCCATTTATGCCTGGAGAGGAGCGGACCCCTCGCACATTCTCGAGTTCGAGCGGCATTTTCAGGGAACAAAACGAATTCTTCTGACTCGGAACTACCGGAGCACCGAAACGATCCTGAATGCGGCAAACGAGGTGATCTCGAAAAATCCGAAGCGCTATCCGAAGTCGCTCTGGTCGGGCAAGGGCGCCGGCTCCCCGATTCATATGGTCGCGGTCGAAGAGGATCGCGCAGAAGCCAAGATGGTCGCCGAGGAAATTCTGAAGCTTGCCGAATCCCGTTCTTCCAATCGAGGCGACCCTTCCTTCCGGCTTTGGAATGAGTTCGCGATCTTGTACCGCTCGAACTCCCAATCCCGGATCTTCGAAGAGGCCCTGCGGCTGCACCAGATTCCTTACAAACTGGTCGGAGCCCTTTCGTTTCTGGACCGCAAGGAGGTGAAGGACCTGCTCTGCTACTGGAAGCTCGTGATCAATCCGAGGGATGACACCGCAATCCGCCGGGTGATCAACTGGCCCGCACGGGGCATCGGCAAATCCTCGATCGAACTGATTCATCAGCACTCGGTCGCATCGGGAAGCTCCTTTTTCGAGTCCATGCAAGACCCAGGGGTGTTCTCGCAACTGAATGAGAAAACCAAAAACGGCATCCGATCCTTCATTGATCTTCTGGGCTCTTTGAATGAAAGCCTCGCCTCCATCCAGCCCGAAGCCCATGCCTCTGTCGAGGGAGGATTCACGGCGGCGGTCTCGGATTGGGCCAGAAAGAGCTTGGAACGGATCGGCACGAAGGCCGCCCTCCAGTCCGAAGAAGAAGACCCGGTCAAAGCGCAGAGAAGGTTCGAGAACATCGATGAACTCGCAAGCTCGATCGGCATGATGGATCTCGCTCCCGTCTCGGCCGAAGACGCGCCGCCGGTTGACGGCACCGTGGTGCTCCGGGAGTTTCTCTCCCAGCTCGTTTTGAATTCGAAAGAAGACAACGACAAAGAAGATGTCCCCCAGAATGCCCTGACCCTGATGACCCTCCATGGGGCCAAGGGCTTGGAATTCCCCGTGGTGTTCTTGGTGGGCCTGGAGGACGGAATCCTTCCGCACCAACGGACCATCGATGAAGGAGCGGATCTCTCGGAGGAAAGACGACTTTTTTATGTCGGCATCACGCGGGCGAAAGAAGAGCTCTACCTTACCCGCACCAAACACCGGGTTCGGTACGGAAAAATGCTCCCAAGAAACCCCTCCCGGTTTTTGGAGGACATTCCTCCGGATCTGATCCTCGAACGGGATGAGTCCTCCTCGCCCGTTTTCAAATCAGAAGAGGCGGCAAAACGCCACGAAGAGGAAGTGCTTGGATTCTTCGCCGAAATCCAAAAACGCCTGAAGAAAAACTGAGCTTCAGAGTCGATTTTCGCTCCTGAAAAAACCCTCCTGCGGTCGAGGGTCTTGTGCTAGTCTTGCGACATCATTCTACAAATTCAAAAACTCTGAAGGAGCAAGATCATGAACACTCTATTTTCGGGCGCGGCGGCAGAATTCTGGTTGCGCTGGGTTCATTATGTTTTCGGCATCATCTGGATCGGACACCTGTATTACTTCAACTTCTCGCAGATGCCTTTCATGTCGGAGGCCGAAGCCACGACAAAATCAGAAGTATTCCGGAAGCTTGCGCCCCACACCATGAAGTGGTTCCGTTATGGCGCGCTCTTCACCTTTCTTTCGGGCTGGGCGATGGTCGGCCATAAAATGGGAACCGCGGGCGGAGCCGCATACTTGACCAGCGCTCCCGGGACCTTGATCCTGACCGGGGGACTGATCGGAACCCTCATGTTCCTGAACGTGTGGCTCATCATCTGGCCGAACAACAAGCTCATCATCGAGAATGCCGTCCGGACCTCCAAAGGAGAATCTCCGATTCCCGGGATCGCCGATCTTGCCTCCCGTGCCGCAATCGCATCGAGGACGAACACGCTCTTCTCGCTTCCCATGTTGTTCTTCATGGCGGCTCCGTCCCACCTTGGGGTCATGCTTTCTGAAGACAAGAGCCTCGTCCCCTATTGGTGTGTCTTCGGAATCGTGGTGGGCGCAATCGAGCTGAATGCCATCAAGGGCAAAATGGGCCCGCTTCAGAAGCTCATGGTCGCCATCAAGGGCGGCATGGTTCTCGCGATTCTTCTCTACGTCGCTCTCGCATTTCTTGCGGGATGAATCTGACTCTTTTTCCGCGCGTCGCATTCTTTTGCGACGCGCGGAACTCTTCATGAATCCCATCTTCATCTCTTCTCTTGGTCAGATTCCCGGACCCGCGCAAGACGCTCTTCTTGAAAAAGCCCGCGAGATCTTCTTTGAAACCTCCAGCCGGACCATATTTGTCTCCAAAGAAGATCGCGCGAAGTTTCAGCACCGATATTTTGATGTTTATCTTGAGTCACCTGATTTTTTTTATCTGGCTCGAACGGAAGACGCGGTTCTTGGTTACCTGGCCGGAGCCCCCCTCACTCTGAGTCAACACTATGCGTTCCACCCGTACCTTGAGCGCTTTCGGAGCGAGATCGAGGAATGCTTTCCGGCCCATCTCCACATCAACCTCACCGGATCGGCCCGCGGTACAGGGACGGGCTCAAAATTGATCGAACGATTCGAGAACGATCTGATGCTCCGCGGTTCGCGGGGTCTGCACATTGTGACCTCTATTGACGCACGCAATGTGTCGTTTTATGAACGGAATGGTCTGATCAAGGCCTCGGTCACGGAATGGAATCAAAAGAATCTGTTTTTGATGGGAAAGAAATTCCCGCTCCAACCGGCGTCCGTTTAGTTTTCTTTCGAAGCATCTCGCGCGGGAACCTGAAAGTTTGTACTCTTGAATCATGGCGAAGCGACTCCTGCTGATTCTTGCCCTTTTGATCCTGTCTGCTTGCTCTTCTCCGACCCGATCGCCGGAAGTCATGTCCGAGCCCCGCGGGAATGCTGTTGATTTTTCGATGTCCCTTGATTCAGCTCGCGAAGAAGTAGAACGCGCGCTCCTCGCGGCTGGAATCGCACCCAGTGCGATCGCCCGGATTCATCGCAACTTCAAATCAAAACACTCATGGCAGGAGTCCGCGCTCCGGATCATCGAATTGAATGTGTTCGGGTTTCTTTATGACGGGAATTACTTCGGGCATGACACTCCCGAGGCCAGAAAACGGATCTCTTCGTACATCCGCTCCCATGCCCGGAGCTTTGAGGCCGCCAAGAATAAATATGGCATCGAGGCGGAGTCCATTGCCGCTCTCTTATGGGTCGAAACCAAGCTCGGAAGACAAACCGGGAGCATTCCGCTACCTTGGGTTTATTACGCTCTGTCGCTCGCATCGCACCCGCGATTCTGCGCCGAGATGATGACGATTCTTCCTGATAAACTTGAAAAATCGAGACTTTCTGGCAAGCCCGACCTAGCGACTGCACAAAGGAAGCTCCTGGCCCGGTGCCGGAGCAAATCGGAATGGGCGATCGAGGAGCTCAGGACCGTCTTCGAGCTCGAGAAAACCCATGATCTTAAGCCCTTCCAGATCAAGGCCTCCTTTGCGGGCGCCTTCGGAATCCCGCAATTTCTCCCCTCGAGTTACCGCAAGTACGCCGTATCGGACTACCGCAAGAAGCCCGATCTGTTCATGACATCGGACGCCATTCTGAGTGTCGGAAATTTCCTTCATCAGAATGGCTGGAAGAGGGACGTCCCGGACTCACAACCCGTGGCGCTCTACGCTTACAATCGGAGTCGGGATTATGGAGCGGTGATTCTGCGGATCGCGGAAGGAATGAAATCAAAGACGAGCCTGTAGTTGGAGGGCTAAAAACAAAAACCCCCCTGGCTGAACTGAATCAACCAAGGGGTTTCGATAAGTAAATGGGGGCGTCGAGCTATTTTGACACCGGGCTACCCCGGCACTATCGTCGCCGCGGGCGGGCTTAACTTCTGAGTTCGGAATGGAATCAGGTGGGACCCCGCCGCTATAGACACCCCCAAGCTTTGTAAATGCTTATGGGATCGTTTAAC
>JBEIJY010000009.1:0-90033 GCA_040380025.1 Bdellovibrionales bacterium
CGCTCAAAAACAAAAAAGATTACTGCCGACTCTCGCGAGCGCGTGACGCGCGAAAGCGAGGCCGCACGACGCGGCTCGGAGGCAAGAATCTTTTTTGTTTTTGAGCGCAATCCCACCCGACTCAAAATCAGGCACACTCCAAGGAGTTCTCAGGATTCCGCCGCCTCACGAACGACGATCGACGCGCACGCCAGACCGAAGGCGCCCGTCACGAAACTCGCGTTCCCCAGAATCAGATTCCGGTTGTCGCAGTTGAAGAACTCGTTCTGCCCCTGCGGACACACACAGCGGAATCCTTTGCCGTTGTCGTATTTTAATTCTTGGGGCGCCAGCGTGGGCTCCTCGGAATACACGGCCGGAATGCCGAATTCCCCGGTCTCCGGAAATCCATGCTGATCCCGCAAAATCCGCCGAAGGGCTTTTGCCAGCGGGTCCACCGTCGTAAGGCCCAGGTCCTTCACCCGAATCCGCGTCGGATCCATCTTCCCGCCTGACCCGGTCGAGGTGATCACCCGAATCCCCTCGTTCCGGCACTTGGCGAGCAAATGACACTTCGGGGTGACACTGTCGATGGCATCAATCACGAAATCCGGGCGCTTCCCGTGCAACGAGAGCGCCTCCTCGAAAATCTCCACGCTGAATCGCTCATTGTAAAACTTGGTGATCGCAAGAACCGTCGCCTGCGGATTGATCTTGCGCAGACGCTCGGCCATGACTTCGACTTTCTTCTCGCCCACCAGACCATTCAAAGAATGAATCTGCCGATTGAAGTTCGTGATGCAGATCTCGTCAAAATCGACCAAGGTGATCTTCCCCACCCCCGACCGCGCAATCGACTCGGCCGCGAACGATCCGACACCGCCGATTCCGATCACCATCACATGGGTCTGAAACAGCTTTTCCATTGCGGCATCCCCCACCAGGCGCCCCATCCGGTCAAACCGTCGGTGCAGACGGTATGTGGCCATCTCGGATTCGGTCATCGGCTGAAGATTCAATTCACTCGCTTCGCTCATAGTAGAGCGTTCTTATCTGATTTTAGAGAAATTCGCACGGACAATCTCTCGGAGCTCCGCTACCGGGACCTGAAGCAAGAGCGCCGCACCCGAATAAACCTCCGAAACTAAAGCAGGCTCATTGACCAAGTCCGACCGCCATGCCTGATCGGGGGCATCGGTTTCAAAGAGCAAATGCGAAAGAGGGGTGGCAAGGAGTGCCTTTTTTGTTTTTTGATTCCCGTTCTTTCGCAGAATCCCCCCGCCGAACGAAAGAAACGCACCCGCTTTGATCCAAAGCACTGCCTCTTCGGCGCTTCCCGAAAATCCGTGCACGAGGAGCGGCACTCCGGGGTTTGCTTCCAAGACGAGCTTCAACGCATCGGCATGGGCCGCGACCACATGAAGCACCAAGGGCTTCCGGATCGTTCGCGCAAGCACAAGGTGCTTTCGAAAAAACTCGCGCTGGAGCGGGAACCGCGAAGGATCGCGTTTTTTTGAATAATCAAGCCCGGTCTCTCCGATCGCATCGGCCCGATCGGCGCAGGCCAGAAGCGCGTGGAACTGCCCGGTCAGATCTTCTTCGCTCAGCGCCTCCACCCACCACGGGTGAATTCCGAAGCTCGTGCGAACGAACTCAGGCTCCTGCGTTTTGAGGTCTTCTTGCACCGCCCACTCCGAAGCGTGCGTGCCGCCCAGAAGAGTCATTCCGACTTTGGCCGCGCGTGCGCGCGCGATCAGACTAAGTGCATGCGCGCCCACCCTCTCATCGCTCAAGTGGCTGTGGGCATCGATGTAGCAGTCCATCGAATTCTCGAGGGGGCGGGATTCATCCATGCTGAAGAAGCGAAAGAAATTCTTTTCGGGTGTCGCTCCCCGAGAAAAAAACGCCCCGCATGGCCGAGGTGATGGTTTTTGAGTTTTGTTTCTCGACCCCCCTCATCATCATGCAAAAATGAGCGGCCTCGATCACCACGGCAACGCCATGGGGCTCGAGCGCTTCCATCAGGGCGTCCGCCACCTGGGCGGTCAGACGCTCCTGAACCTGGAGCCTGCGTGCAAAGACATCGACGATTCGCGGAATCTTCGAAAGACCGATGATTTTTTGATTCGGAATATAGGCCACATGGGCCTTTCCGAAAAAAGGAAGCATATGATGCTCGCAGAGCGAATAGAGTTCGATGTCGCGCACGAGGACCATCTCGCTTGATTCGGCCCGAAACAGCGCCGAACCCACCACCTCTTCGACACTCATCCGATACCCCGAGGTCAAAAAGCCCATCGATTTCGCAAAGCGCTTCGGGGTGTCCAGAAGCCCCTCTCGCGAGGTGTTCTCGCCAAAACTTTCGATGATCTCGCGAATCCGGGGCTTCACAAACTCGATCGGATCCGGAGTCTGCGGTTTCTTGGAACGGGGTTTCTTCGGGTTCAGGTTTTTTTTCAGAATCATGGGAAATCTTTCTTTCGGGATTCATGCCGCCCGCGCAAGCGAAACAGCAAATTCACCGTATCGAGAAACGCAAGCAACCCGCAACAAAACAAAAAGGGCCGGCCTTTTCAGGCCGACCCTTTCTAAACTCGTTTCCGCAACAATTAGTTGTGGGCAGGCGCTTGAGCAGGAGCAGCTTCGGGGCTCTGATCTTTGGAATCAGATTTTTTTGGACCTTTTTTCGAGGTTTTCTTCTCTGCTTTCGGAGCAACATGAGTTTCTGCAGGAGCAGCAGCATGAGCGTCAGCAGCAGGAGCTGCAGCATCATGCGAATTTGCGAAAGAAACAGAAGACAGAGAGAAACCAACGATCAGGGCCAATACGAATGCGTTTTTCATAATGTATCCTTTCCTCGAGAGGAATTGTTGTTACACTAAAATCGTTCCACTTTTTATCTGCCCACGCAAGGGCATTTTTCAGAGTGCACGGAGTAAAATCGAAACTCCTTGTCCACCACTAACACAGAGCGTTGCAACACCAAGTGCTCCGGACTTCCCCTTCAAGCCGTGCGCGAGCGTCACGAGAATCCTCGCCCCGGTCGCACCGATCGGATGCCCGAGTGCGATCGCACCTCCATACGGATTCAATCGCTCCATCGGAATTTGAAGCTCCCGATTGCAGGCGAGCACCTGGGCTGCGAAGGCCTCATTCAGCTCCACCGCCTCCAAGTCTTTGACGGCGAGCCCCTGACGCGCCAAGAGCCGTCGGGTCGCCTCGACCGGACCAAGCCCCATGCGACGAGGGTCGAGCGCAATGACCTCGTAATCCAAAAGCTCCGCTTCACTGGTTGAAATCTTGTCGCTCGTCAGGTGTAAAAATGCCGCCCCGTCCGTGACCCCGCTGGCATTGCCGGCGGTCACCGTGCCGTTTGCCCGGTCGAATACCGGCGAAAGAGCTCCGAGACTCTCCAAGGTCGTCGACCCTCTGCGGTGTTCGTCGTCCCGAAGCCCCGGGGATTTGCCCTCGCCCGGAACTTCAAAGGTCTCGGCATCGAAATGCCCGGACTTCCAGGCCCGATCGGCCCGGGTTTGCGAGAGGAGCGCGTACTCGTCTTGTTCTTGGCGTGAGATCCCGATTTCCCGGGCCAGATAAGTATCGACCGTGGCCCCCATGAGCATGTTCGCCATCGGGCACATAAAACCGTCCTGAGTCATCCCGTCGACCATCTCGGAGTTCCCCATGCGAAGACCCCACCGCCCCTGCATCAGGTAATACGGAGTATTCGACATGCTTTCGACCCCTCCGGCGTATACCGAGCGGGCCCGTCCGAGTGCAAGCTTCTCGGCACCTGCGATCACCGAGGCCATTCCCGAGGCACAGGCCTGATTGTAGGTAATGCCGGGAACCGTCTCGGGAAGCCCCGAAAAAATCGTCGCCTGCCGTGCGGGATTCGGTCGCGCTCCGGCCTGCCGGGCATGCCCCAAAAACACCCACTCCGGTTGCCGGGCAAACACCTCTCCCTCCCGCGCCTCGACCCTGCGGACGCATTCCTTCAACGCCAGGGCCGCAAGCTCTCCGGCAGAAAACCGCTTCAATGACCCTCCGAACCGACCGATCGGCGTCCGGGTGGAGGCCCCTAAAAAAACAGGTTTTGGAAATGCAGAGTGGATTTTTGCCATGCTATAGTGGCTACCATGCCCGAAACCACTCCTCAACCCTTCGAGCCCCGGCAAACGGATCGCAAGGTCCGCTCTCCCGGAAAACGCTGGGTGCTGGTGGTGCTCACCCTGATTTTGTTCACCACGAGCATGGACTCGATTGTTCTCATGCCGCTCGGGCCAAAGCTCATGGAGCTGTTTCAGATCACTCCAAAACAATTCTCTTACCTTGTTTCGGCGTATTCCCTCGCCGCCGGCATGTTCGGATTTGTGGGATCGCTGTTTTTTGACCGCGTCGATCGAAAGGTGTCGCTCATCGGGTCGTATTTCGGATTTTTGATCGGAACCCTGTTTTGCGCTTACGCACCCTCGTATTCGGTCTTGCTCGTGGCACGGGCGGTTTCGGGTGCGTTCGCAGGACTCCTCTCGGGGATTTGCTACGCGATCGTGGGCGATCTTTTTCCGATCTCCGAACGAGGACTTGCGACCGGAAAACTCCTGACCGCCTATTCGCTCGCAAGCATCGTGGGTGTCCCCTTCGGACTTCACGTCTCGAACACGATCGGGTGGCATGCGACCTTCGGCCTGATCGTCGTGCTCGGAACCTTTGCGATCATTCTCGCCATTCAGGTTGTGCCACGAGGGAGCTGGAACATCCCGATCCGGCAAAGCGGGATCTTCTCGGGCATCACCGAGAACCTCCGCGACCGGAACGCGCGCTATGCTCTACTGACCACTCTCATGATGGTGCACTCCCAGTTCGTGGTGATTCCTTTCATCAGCGCGTATCTGGTTTCGAACACGGGATTCCCCGCGATCAGCCTCCCGCAGGTTTACCTCGTCGGGGGAATTGCCACCGTATTGAGCGGAATCCTGATGGGCAAGGTCTGCGATCGCTTCGGCGCCGATCGGGTCTTCCCGATGACGGGGCTTTTGTTTTTGATCCCGATCTTTTTCCTGACGCGGCTTTCGGAATCGACTTTGATTCTGACCCTTTCCCTCACCACTCTGGTGTTCGTGCTCTCGAACTTCCGCTCGGTTCCGGCCGTCACGATGATCTCGTCCAGCATTCCACCGGAACGCCGGGGGAGCTTCCTTAGCCTGAACTCCTGCCTGCATCAGCTGGGTGCCGCCTCTGCCACCTTCGGTGCGGGATTTCTGATCGAAGAGGGGCAAGGCGGGGCGCCGATGATCGGCTTTGCGAACACGGCGTATCTGTCGATCGCCTTCGGGATCATTGCCTATCTTGCGGGAAAGCGAATCCGGATCATTTCATGATGTTACCATTCCTCACATCTGTTCTTTGTGATTGGTTTGGGCTGGGGCGCGGGGGCCGGGGCGGCGGATTTTCGGTTTTGCCTCCGAGCCGGATCCTCCGGCCTCGCTTTCGCCATCCTGGCTCGCGAGAGTCGGCAAACCAAAATTCCACCGCCCCGGCCCCCGCGCCCCAGCCCAAACCAATCACAAAAAACAGTGCGGTTGATGTCGAACCATGACAGGAAGGAATTCACCATGAACTCATTTGTCCATTACCCTGAAGGCCATGTGCTCCTCCGGAACCTGAACAAGAAGTACCCGATCGTGAGCCACGGCAAGGGAGTCCATCTCTTCGACGAAACAGGCAAAAAATACTTCGATGCCTCGGGCGGCGCCCTGGTTGCGACTCTGGGCCACGGCAACGAGGCGCTCGTCGCCCGCGTGGCCGAGCAAATGACAAAAGTGGCCTATGTGAACGGCATGCAGTTCACCTCGCGCCCGATGGAACAGCTCGCCAATCACCTGGCCCGTCGTGCGGCACCACTCGGTCTGGACCGCGTGACCCTGCTGGCCTCCGGCTCAGAGGCGATCGAAGCGGCCGTGAAGTTCGCGCGTCAGCTGTGGGTCGACCGCGGATTCCCCGCAAAGCACAAGCTCATCACGCGAACGCCGGGATACCACGGCAACACGCTCTACGCGCTCTCGGCGTCAGGAAGACCACATTACAAAAAAGTCTATGGCCCTCTTCTTTCGCCCGTGCTCACGGTCAGCACTCCCTACGCCTACCGATGCCCCGTGGTGCAAAGCAATGACCCGGACGAGATGCTCCGCGAGTATCACGAAAAAGGCGCCGAACATTATCTTCGCGAGCTCGAGGCGCTGATCGAACGCGAGGATCCGGCCACGATCAGCGCCCTGATGCTCGAAACCATCAGCGGCTCCTCGACCGGCGGATGGATCCCCCCCAAGGGCTACCTCCACCGCGTCGAAGCCCTCTGCCGGAAGCACGACATTCTGATCATCGCAGACGAGGTGCTTTGTGGTTCCGGACGCACCGGCAAGTTCTTCGCCGCCGAACACGAGCACTTCAAGCCCGATGTCCTGGTTCTCGGAAAAGGCCTGAATGCCGGACTTATGCCGGTGGCCGCGCTCCTGACCCGGACGCGCGACGTGAACACCATGAAAAGCGCATCGGGCGGGTTTCTGCATGCCCAGACTTACATGCAGGCACCTTCGATGGCGGCCACCGCCCTTGCCGTCGTGGAGTATCTTGACGAGCATCAGGTTCTGGCGAAGGCCGAAGCCGTATCCCGGCACTGGCAACAAGAGCTTCAGCGCCACCTTCATGCTCTTCCGTTCGTGGGGTCCGTCACCGGAATCGGCCACATGGCGGGCGTTGAGTTCGTCGAAGACAAGGCCTCGAAAAAACCGTTTCCGATCGCAAAAAAATTCGCCCAAAAATTCGTTCAGCACGCGCAAGACCAAGGCCTGATCCTTTGGCCCAACTACGGCCAGGCCGATGGCACAAACGGGGATCTGGTCATCCTGGGCCCCTCGCTCGAGATGACCATGACTGAGGCCGACGAATGCGTGGACCGTCTGAAGCGGGCCCTCCTCGACTTCCCTCTCTGATTTTTTGCGTGCGATTCCCGCGGGAGACATGCTAAAAATCGGGCATGTCCAGCACATTCAGAATCACCTACTCCGCTCTCAATGCCGACATGACCGCGCTCAATCAAGCCTTCGACGAGACCTACTCGCAGATGAAGGCGGATCTCGGCAAATCCGTTCCCTCGATCGTGAACGGGAAGCCGGTTCAAGGCGAGCGGATGAACAAAAAATTCAGCCCGACCGACACCTCGCTTTTGATCGCGAATTACCACACCGTGAGCGAAAGCGAACTGAATGAGGCCTTCCTGGCCTCGAAAAAAGCGCAAAAATGCTGGAGTGCCACCCCGTGGACCGAGCGGGTCGCGATCACGAAGAAGGCGGCCGAAATCATGCGCGAACGCCGGATGCGAATCGCGGCCCTGATGACCCTCGAGGTGGGCAAGAATCGCATGGAATCGCTCGGCGATGCCGAAGAGGCCGCCGATCTGCTCGCCTACTACGCCGATCAGATGGAACAAGCGAAGGGATTCATCCAGCCGCTTGCCAAGCTCTCCCCGAACGAGAACACCAAGGATGTGCTCAGGCCCTACGGGGTCTTCGCCGTGATCGCGCCGTTCAACTTCCCGATGGCGCTCGGAGCCGGCATGACCTCGGCCGCTCTTCTTGGCGGGAATTCCGTGATCCTGAAGCCCAGCGATGATGCTCCGGGCACCGCCTACGAAATCTATCTCGCCTATCGCGATGCAGGACTCCCCGAAGGAGTGCTTCAGGTCGTGTTCGGAAACGGCCCGGCTCTCGGCGAGTGGATGGTAAAGCACCCCCTTTGCGACGGAGTCGCATTCACCGGCAGCAAGGCGGTCGGGATGACGATCATCCGCACGCTCCACTCCGGCGCCTATGCAAAGCCGGCGCTGGTCGAGCTGGGCGGGAAAAACCCGGCATTCATCTGCGAAACCGCCGATCTCGACAAGGCGGCATCGGGATGCGTCCGGAGCGCCTTCGGGCTCTCGGGCCAGAAGTGCAGCGCGCTCTCGCGCCTTTATGTTCACGAAAAAATTTATTCCCGCTTTGTCGAAAAACTCCTCGAAGCGGCCAAATCGGTGGCGACCGTGGGGGATGCCTCGAAATCCGGCGTGTACATGGGCCCGGTGATCAACGAGCGCGCGGTCGAGCGGCATCTTCAGGCGATCCGCGAGGCGCGCGCGATCGGAAAAATCCTGTTCGGCGGTACCGACCTCCGGGAGCAAAGCGAATTCAAGAACGGACATTTCGCCGACCCGACCATTGCGGAGCTTCCGGCCACCTCGCGGCACTTCAAAGATGAGTTCTTCTCGCCCTTCCTTGCCGTGACGAAGTTCTCGAACCTCGCCGAAGCGATCCAAGATGCGAACAAGGCCGAATACGGCCTGACGGCCGGGATCTTCACGGGTAAAAAAGAAGAAATCGACGAGTTCATGGATTCGATCGAGGCCGGCGTCCTGTACGCGAACCGCGCCACCGGCGCCTCCACCGGCGCATGGCCCGGGGTCCAGTCCTTTTGCGGCTGGAAGGGGTCCGGCGGATCGGGGAAAGGCGGATGCGGGCCGTACTACGTTTCGCAGTTCATGCGAGAGCAGTCCCGCACGATCATGGAGTGATTCGTTCAGAGTTTTGATTCGACAATTTGGAATTCCATCGTTCTTTCGGCGAGCCGCGGCTCAGACAAAATCAAAATCTGGCGCAACCCGGTAGCGCAGTTCGCGGGCTTTTGATAGCATTCCGCGCATGCAAACCGAGAAGCGCCCCCACATCCATACGCCCCCTCCCGGACCGAAAGCCAAGGCCCTGATCGATCGCGATCACGCCGTCACCTCGCCCTCGTACATCAAGGAATACCCGCTCGTGGTCTCGCACGGCGAGGGCATGTATGTGTACGACGTCGACGGAAACTCCTACCTTGATTTCATGGCCGGAATCGCCGTGACCTCCACCGGCCACGCTCACCCGAAAGTGGTGAAGGCGATCCAGGATGCCGCTTCGAAATTCCTCCACATCTGCGGCACTGATTTTTACTACGAATCCATGATCGAGCTCTGCGAGCGCCTCTCCCGCGCGGTTCACCCCTACATGGGCGACACCAAGGTGTTTCTGACCAATTCCGGAACCGAGGCCGTCGAAGGCGCGATCAAGCTCGCCCGCCACCACACCCGGCGCTCCAAGATTGTGGCCTTCAAGGGCGCCTTCCACGGCCGCACGATGGGCGCGATCACCCTGAACTCGTCGAAGCCCGCGCAAAAGGCCCATTTCGGCCCCCTTGTGCCCGAGATCTACCATCTTCCGTACTCGTACCCCTACCGGTGCGCCTACAAGAACGAAAAGACCTGGTGCGAACAGAACTGCGTCTGCGCGAACAAGCTCGAAGAAGACTGGTTCACCTCGCATTTCTCTCCCGATGAGGTCGCGGCGATTTTTGTCGAGCCGATCCAGGGCGAAGGCGGGTACGTCATGCCTTCTCCGAAGTTCCTGCGCGATCTTCGCGACATCTGCGACCGCCACGGAATCCTCCTCGTGTTCGACGAAGTGCAATCCGGGATCGGACGCACGGGCGACCTTTTTGCGGCTGAAACCCTGGGAGTCGCTCCTGACGTGATCCTCTCGGCCAAGGGAATCGCATCCGGGATGCCGGTCGGAGCGATCATCGCGAAGACCTCGAAAATGACCTGGGGACGGGGCACCCACGGCTCGACCTATGGCGGAAACCCCGTGTGCTGTGCCGCCGCGAACGCGACCATCGACATCATCTCGGGACTCCTGCCGCACATCAAAAAAACGGGCGCGTTCTTCATGGAAGAGCTGAAGAAACTGAAAGCCAAGCACCCCGTGATCGGTGACCTTCGCGGTGTGGGTCTCATGATCGGTGCGGAATTCATCAAGGCCGATGGCACTCCGGCCACCGAATATGTCGGAAAGCTCGAACAGCTTGCGTTCCGGAAAGGCCTGCTGTTGCTCTCGTGCGGCAAGTCCACGATCCGCTTCGCCCCGCCCCTCATCATCACCGAAGCCGATGTGAAGGTCGGACTCGCGATCCTCGATCAGTGCCTGACGGAGCTCGGTCATGCGTAAGCCCAAGCTCACGCCCGACAAGATCGTCTCGATGAGCGAGGCCGTGCGGGAGTCCGTGAAGCCCGGAAACGAGATTTATCTCGAAGGCTTCACGCATCTCATTCCCTTCGCCGCGGGACACGAGATCATCCGCCAGGGCATTCGCGATCTCACGGCGATCCGCCTCACGCCGGACTTGGTTTACGATCAGATGATCGAGGCCGGTCTGGTAAAGAAGCTCGTTTTCAGCTGGGCCGGAAACCCGGGCGTAGGCTCGCTCCACGCCCTTCGCCGACGCTCCCAAAAAGACTCCGCAAGCAAGATCGAGCTCGAAGAATACTCGCATTTCGGCATGGTCGCCCGCGCCCTTGCCGGCAGCTCGGGACTTCCTTTCTGGCCGCTCAAGAATTTCGAAGGCACCCACATCGAGGAATCGAATTCAAAGATCAAATCGATCGAGTGTCCGTATACGGGAAACCGTCTCGCCACCGTGCCCGCACTGAATCCCGATGTGGCGATCATCCACGTGCAGAGGGCCGACCGCGAGGGTAATTCGCAGGTCTGGGGCCTCATGGGCACGCAAAAAGAAATCGCCTTCGCCTCGAAACGCGTGATCATCGTCGCCGAAGAAATCGTCGACACCGCGGTGATCCGCCGCGATCCGAATCGCACGCTGATTCCCGGGATCCTCGTGGACCATGTCGTGCACGAACCCTGGGGCTGTCATCCGTCCTACGCGCAAGGGTATTACGATCGCGACAATGACTTTTACGTGAAGTGGGAAGAAATCTCGCGCGACCCGAAGACCTATCAGGACTATCTGGACGCATTCGTATTCGGCGTGAAGGACCGTCAGGAGTATCTGAAAAAGGCCGGATCCGGGCTCATGGACCGCCTGAAGGCGAAGCCCAGGAAATGCGAGGGAGTGGACTATGGCTACTGAACTGAAACCATCCGAACGCATGGCCGTCCGCGCTTCGCAGGAGCTGAAGAACCGCGAAGTGGTGTTTGTGGGAATCGGGCTTCCGAACCTCGCCTGCAATCTTGCGCGCGCGCTCCATGCCCCCGAACTCTTCATGATTTACGAGAGCGGAACCATCGGAACGCTTCCTGCGCGCCTTCCGGTTTCGATCGGTGACCCCACCCTAGTCACCGATTCGCTGGCGATCGTCTCGCAAGCCGATATCTTCCAGCAGTATTTGCAGGGCGGGCTCATCGAGGTGGGCTTCCTGGGCGGCGCCCAGGTGGACCGCTACGGCAACATCAACACCACGGTCATCGGCGACTACTCCGACCCGAAGATCCGGCTTCCGGGTTCGGGCGGCGCCTGCGAGATTGCGACCCATTCGCAACGGGTGCTCATCATGATGAGAATGAGTCCGAAGAGCTTTGTCGAAAAATGCGATTTCGTCACCAGCCCGGGCTCCCGCATGGATTCCCGAAAACCATCAAAATATCTCGGAAAGACTCGAAAAGATCTGGGACTTCCGGGAGGCGGCCCGGTGAAGGCGATCACAGATCTGGGCGTGCTCGAGATGATCGGGGGGGAATTCACCCTGACCGAGATTTTTGAGGGCGTCACGGTCGAGCAGGTAAGACAAAACTGCGGCTGGGACCTGAAAGTCGCCCCCGACCTGCGCCGGATTCCCGATCCCGATGCGCAGACACTCGAGATCCTCCGGAACCGGATCGATCCCGATCGCTTGTATTTGTAGCCAGAATCAGTGCTTGTTCTCCCGGGCCGCATCCACCATCCCGAGATGACGGTCAAAGCGCTTCATCACCCAAAGGTGCACGAGCGCCTGCGTGAAGCGGTAAATCCCCCATGGCAAGGCCGGAATGTATTCATGGATCGCGGCGAGAATCACGGTTCCGCCCAAGGCCTCGCGGAATTCGAGCCTGCCTCGCTTCATTTTCGGGGACGCAAGAAGCCCTCCCCGGATGTACAAAAGCACTCGATCCGGAGTCGAGCGCTCTACGCTTTTTTCAAGCTCGAGAAGACGGATTCTCCGGGAGAGCAACGAAAAGACGCAGTGATTTCGCTCGACCGTGACCCGAATCAGCGTGCCGAACTGGAGTGGAAGCCACCGCAGGTACTCGGCCGCCACCCACTCGGCGTCCACCCCCGAGGGATGATGGAGGCGCTGGATCGAGCGCACTTCGCGCGCATTCGGGCCCGAAGAAATTCTCGGAGCCCGTTCCATCGGGGCATCCGGCCGCTTCGGATCCCCCGGGTGAAGCGCCTCCGAAAGCGCGCGATCCATCGAAATCCGCTCCCGTGGCCAATACGTCCATGCCCGCGCGGGGTCCACCACCATCCGGTGAATCAACGACAACACGAGCGGATACACGAGATCCTTCGAAGTCCCGGTGATCAGCTTCACCCAAAGCCTCGAGAGCCGGAGAGGCACCAGATTGAACGAAAACAAGCGACGGTGCAGTCCGAGCGCCCGAGCCGTCTTCAGAATGAGTTCTTGATAGGTGATGACCTCGGGCCCGCCGATGTCATAAATCGCGCCGCGAACGGAAGGGTCCGACAAAGACTTCTCGAGCACCGCGAGCACCTCGGAGAGAGCGATCGGTTGAGATTCGGTGGAGGTCCATGCCGGGCACACCATGAGCGGGAGCCGCTCCACGAGACGATGAAGAATCTCGAACGAGGACCCATTCGCTCCGATGATGAGACCCGCGCGCAAAGTGGTGACCGGAATCCCCGAAAGCCGCAGACATTCCTCGACCTCGAGCCTGCTCCGCAGATGCCAAGAAAGTTCGGTTTCGCCCGGGATCATTCCGCCCAGATACACCATGTGGCGAATGCCCGCTTTCTTCGCACAACGGGCGAAATTGTCGGCAAGAATCAAATCGAAATCATAAAACGACCCCTGCGAGAGATCGGCCGAGGGAAGCATCGAGTGGACGAGGTAGCAGGCATCAGTACACCCCACCATCGCCTCCTGGATGTCCTTCATCGAAAACAGGTCGCATTTCTTCCAGACGAGCCTCGGATGATGCGAAACGCGGGGAATGCGCGAGAGAGCGACGATCTCGACCTCCTCACGGAGCAAGAGCTGTTCGACCAAGGCACGACCGATGAATCCGCTGGCGCCGGCAATCAGGAGTTTCACGCCCTCGATCGTACCCGATCCGGCCGAGGTTTCAAATCGCCCCGTTCGGCGGACATCGATTGACATGGATGATCGGAAAAAATAATCTATCGAGAATCTTGATCGAAGAACCAATGATCGGAGAATCATGGCATCCCTGACCCAGCTCGAATACCTTGTCGCCGTCGAAAAGCACCGTCACTTCGGAAAAGCCGCCGCCGCGTGCGGCGTCTCCCAACCCACGCTCTCGATGCAGCTTCACAAACTCGAAGAAGAGTATGGTGTCACCTTCTTCGACCGCTCCCGACAGCCCATATTGCCGAATCCCGAGGCCATCCCCCTCATGGAGCAAGCAAAAGTGATCCTGCGCGAGTACGGCAAGCTCCGGCACATGACCTCCGACTCCTCGCTCGAGCTGACGGGAACCTTCCAACTCGGCGTGATTCCGACCGTTGCGCCTTATCTGATTCCCCGCTTCCTGCCCGCCTTCGCCAACGCACACCCCAAGGTCGAGCTCGTGATTCGCGAGCTCACCACGCCCCAAATCATCGATGCTCTCGATCGGGACGAGATCGATGCCGGGATCCTCGCGACCCCGATGGACATCCCCTCCTTGGACGAGCGGCCGCTTTACTACGAGCCGTTCCGGGTTTACTGCTCGGAATCCCATCCGCTGGCCTCTCAAAAAACGATCAGAGAGGACGAGCTCACGACAAACGGAATCTGGCTTCTGACCGAGGGACATTGCCTTCGAAACCAGGTGCTGAAAATCTGCTCCGCACGGAGGTCACCGGGTGCCTTTCGGAACATCCGTCTCGAAAGCGGAAGCATGGAAATGCTGATCCAGCTGATCGATGCGGGGCATGGATTCACCCTCCTTCCGGCCCTGGCCACCGGCCGCATTCCAAAAGAAAACCGCGGTCGCCTGAAGGAAATCCAAAAACCGGTTCCCGCGCGCGAAATCAGCCTTGTCTACCAACGGAGCCATTACAAGCAGAACATTCTCGGAGCGCTCGCGGACTCGATCCGCTCCCGCCTGCCGGAAGAAGTCTTTCCGAAACGAAATGCGGGACTGGAGGTCATCCGGCTGAAGTGACCGGGATTGCGGGGAAGATCACATCAAACTTGGTGTTCGGGCAATTCCCGTCGATCTCGATCCGGCCACCATGGGCCTCCACCATTCCTTTGCTGATGCTGAGCCCGAGACCCGAGCCTTCTCCGGGGGGTTTCGTGGTGAAGAACGGCAAAAGCACCTTGCCCCGGATCGCCTCTGGCACTCCGGCGCCTGAATCGATCACCGATAGAATATGATCATTTCGACTTTGCCGGTACTCCACCCGGACCCAACGGGTTTCGAGATCCTTGATGGCATACAATGCGTTGTTCAGAAGATTCACGAGGATTTGCGTGACCGCAACATCCGAACAGCGGATTTCCGCACTCAGATCGCCCGAAGTCTCGAGTAAAAACCCCTCACTCTTCAGCCGCGACTGAGAAAGGGCGAACGCCTCATCGATCATGGTTCCGACACGGTGGAATCCGAACTGGAGCTCATTCTCGTCCCGGAGGAGTCCACGAAGCGCCTGAACGATTCGTGCCATGCGGAGCGCGGTATCGCTGATCTGCTCCGCGTGGCGCGCAAGCTCCGGGAGCGAAACATTTCCGCGCCGGATGGCCATGCGGATCAGATCCGAGTACCCTTTGATGATCGTGAGCGGATTGTTGATCTCATGTGCGAGTCCGGCCGCCATCTCGCCCAAGGCCGCCATTTTCGCCTGATGAATTGTCAAATCTTTGGCTGAATCACTGAGCATCACGAATCATTGAGCATCAATCAACGAAGGCCTTCAGGTGCTTCGCCCGGCTCGGATGCCGGAGCTTGCGAAGGGCTTTGGCTTCGATCTGACGGATCCGCTCGCGGGTCACAAAGAAATCCTGACCCACTTCTTCGAGGGTGTGGTCGGACTTCTCACCGATCCCGAAGCGCATGCGGAGCACTTTCTCTTCCCTCGGGGTGAGGGTCGAGAGGACCTTGCGGGTCTGCTCCGAGAGGTTCAGACTGATGACCGCTTCGGAGGGGTTGATGATATTCTTGTCTTCGATGAAATCACCGAGCGAGGAATCCTCCTCCTCGCCGATCGGGGTTTCGAGCGAGATGGGCTCTTTTGCGATTTTGAGCACCTTCCGGACCTTGTCGACCGGCATCTCCATTTTGGTTGCGATCTCTTCGGGCTGGGGCTCGCGCCCGAGCTGCTGCATGAGGGTGCGCGAGGTCCGGACCAACTTGTTGATCGTCTCGATCATGTGCACCGGAATCCGGATCGTGCGGGCCTGATCGGCAATCGCACGGGTGATCGCCTGACGGATCCACCAAGTGGCGTACGTCGAGAATTTATAGCCCCGGCGGTATTCGAATTTGTCGACCGCCTTCATGAGGCCGATATTCCCCTCCTGGATGAGATCGAGGAACTGCAAGCCGCGGTTGGTGTATTTTTTCGCGATCGAAACCACAAGACGCAGGTTCGCCTCGACGAGTTCGCTTTTTGCGATGTCGGCCTTGCGCTCACCGATCATGAGGCTTTCATTGATCCGTTTCAATTCCTCGACGGTGACCCCGGATTCGCTTTCCAGGCGGGAAAGCTTGCGAACCGCCTCTTCCTCCTGGGCGATGAGCTGGGCGAGCTTCGCCTCGGTGACATCGTATTTTTTGCAAAGCTCCGGAATTTTCGAGGCTTCTTTCGCCAGCTCCGCGATCTGGCTCACGGCCTCGGCATCCTTCACGCCCAAGTACTGATAAATCTTGGAACGCTCCTCGTTCAGTTCTTTTCCACGGCCCCAGTATTCCTTGATCTGGGCCGAAAGGACGTTGATGGTCTTCCGGTTGAAAGCGATGCTTTCGAACGCGGTCTCCACCTGGCGCTCGCGCTTTTTGATCTCGTTCCGGATCGATTCTTTTTCTTTCGCGGGAGTCTTGCGCGACTCCGGTCCGACGAGCTTCGGGTCCATTTTCTCCTGGAAGGAAAGCAGGGACTTCACCTTCGAAACCGCGCGAATCACTTTATCGAGGTATTCTTTTTCGTCCTCGGGGGAGACTTCGTCCTCGACCCCGCGGATCACGTCTTTCACCTTGGTTTTTGCGGTCTCCAGGCGCTCACCGAGCTCGACGATCGCCATGGTGCCCAACCGGGAGGCGAGAAGCGCACGAAGAATCTCGAGTTCCCCTTCTTCGATCCGCTTCGCGATTTCCACTTCGCCCTCGCGGGTCAGAAGCGAAACCGAGCCCATTTTCTTCAGGTACAATTTTACGGGGTCTGTGCCCTTCGCATACTCGGCGGTCGAAACCAGATCGCCCGACTCATCCGATTGCAGTTCTTCGGGAGCCTCGGGCTCGCCTGAAAGATCTTCAAGAAGGGAATCTTCTTCTTTTTCCTCGCCCTCTTCCGGCCTGCGGCGGCCGTCGGTGATTTCGACCTCGTTTTCGGCGAGGAGAACCATCACTTCATCGACTTCTTCGGAGGAGACCATCTCGGCGGGGAGAAGCTCATGCACCTCCACGAACGACAAAAAGCCTCGCTGGACCCCGAGGTCGAGAAGCTTCTTGATGTCCTTGTGATTGCGATTGATTTTCCCTGCAGAATTAGTCGGTTTTTCCTGAGACATACGAATCTTCAAAATCCTTTAATTTTCGTTGGAGGTCAAGGAATTGTTGAGACAATTCCTTAAATTTTTCCATATCTTGGCGCTGATCCGCCGCCTCCATCTCCCGTTTCAGCTGATGCGAAAACCGTGCCCATGATTTGTACACCGCACGCTTCAGAAGCCCCTCCAAAACTCGCTCCTCCCCATCGACCTTTTCTTGAAGGAGCCCCTCCATGATAACCGTCCGTAACTCATGAGAAACTTCTCTCGGGATCACCGTCTCGGGCGCCTGAGACAGACGCGCCCATCCTGTCGGATCGACGATCAACCCCTGCACCCAGGTTCGGATCTCGGTGTCATCAAACAAGTCAGGGAGTGTATCTTTTTCATGCATTTGCTGCTTCGCAAGCAAAAACATCCGGCCGAAATTCGAGAACCGGACCAAAAACGTGAGCAAACTCCGATCCGCGGGCGGAATGGGCCGGCGCCGCACGGCCGACGGCGCGGACGGAGCCGGAGCGGGCCTGGGCCGAGCGGGCATCTCCCGCGGAGCGGGAATCCGGCTTTGGGTGGCGAGCGCTCCGAGTGCCTCGGCAGGAACCCTCCAGCGTCCAAGGAGCTCCGAAACCCGGACCGAACGACCAACCGAATCCGAGTACTCGCTCAACCATCGAACTGCAGTCCGGATCGCCTGTGAGCGCTTTTCAAGGTCGCCTTCGCTTTCCAAAAACAGCTTCTCGATCGAGACATCCAGAAGTGGCTTCGCCTCCGCGATCCACCCCTTCAACCGAACGAGATTCCCGACCGGATCCTCCAGCAAAAACTCGTCCGGGTCGAGCGTGCTCGCGAATTCGATCCCGTACAAGAGGACGCCCGATTTCAGCGCGAGTTCCATCGACTTTCCGGTGGCGGCAATCCCCGCATCATCGCGGTCAAAGAACACGATGATCTTTTTCGCAAGACGGGTCAGCATCTTCAGGTGCTCATCGGTGAGAGAGGTGCCACAAGGTGCGACCACATTCGCGATGCCCGCTTGGTGGAGCGCGATCACATCGAAATACCCCTCGACCACGATTGCAGTTTCTTCCTCGCGGATGGCGAGCTTGGCCTGATGGAATCCGTACAGGAATCTTGATTTCTGGAACAGATCGCTCTCGGCGCTGTTCAGGTATTTCGGAAGCTTCATTTCGGACGGACGCTTTTCGACCGACGGAAGAATCCGTCCACCGAAACCGCAGACCCGGCCACGCAGGTCGATCAGCGGGAACACGATCCGTTCGCGGAAAAAATCGTAATCCCCGGCCTGTTTTTGGGACGGCCGGATCAGACCAAACTCCCGGGCGATCTCGAGCGGCGCCTTGGCGCGGGTGAGAAACCCGGCAAGCGCATCCGAGCGCGAATCCGCTACCCCGATCTGGAATTTCTCCCAGGTCTCGCGGGTGAGTCCTCGTTTTTTGAGGTATTCGCGTGCCTCATGGAACAAGGGCGAGTCCGTGCCTTGCAACAGATTCTGGTGATAAAACTTGAGCGAGGAAAAATAATGAAGTCGTGCGGCCTTTTGAATCCGTTGCTTTTTGAGATGAAGAGCCCGCTCCTCGGCGTCGCTCATGCCTTCGGCCGCCTCGGGCAGGGGGATCTTCGCTTTTTCGGCAAGATCCTCGCACGCCTCCTCGAAACTGAGCCCGTGGAGCTTCATCAAAAACGAGATCGCATCCCCCGTCTCTTTGCAGCCGAAACAATAATAAAACGAGGCATTGACCGAGAAGCTCGGGGAGCGGTCCCCGTGGAACGGGCAGCGGCCCATGAACCGGTTTCCGGTCTTCCGGAGCTCGACATTCTCGCCGACGAGCTCGACCAGCGACACAGCCCCCTTCAGGGTCTGGATCCACTCCGAAGAAAAACGTCCTCTTGCTTTCAAATCGCCTTAACCGCCCAGTGCTTCGCGGACCAGCTGGTTCACGAGCTTTCCGTCGGCCTTGCCTTGAACCTTGGGAAGAAGCACCTTCATCACCTTGCCGAGATCTTTCACGTCTTTCGCGCCCGATTCCTCGACCGCGGATTTCACGATCGGACGAAGCTCGTCGGCCGAAAGCTGGGCGGGAAGAAACTGCCGCAAATACTTTGCCTCGGCCTCCTCGGCCGCAACCAGATCTTCGCGTCCGCCCTTGCGGAACTGGTCGATCGAATCCTCGCGTTGCTTCAGCATGGTCGAAATCAATTTCAGGGTCTCGCCATCCTCGAGATCCTTGCGATCGTCGATTTCTTTTTTCCGGATCGCGGCGTGAAGGTTCCGGGAGAACTGCAGAGCAGCCTTATCCCCCGACTTCATGGCGGTTTTCATGGCTTCCTGATTGATTTCCTTGATGGTCGGCATGACCGCATCGTACCAGAAAAAAAGGCGGCTCCCCATCAGGGAAACCGCCTTTTTCAAAAAATTATTCCGGAAGGGCTCAGTACGAGGCCCGCTTCGGTCCGCGGCTGAATCCGCGTTTGAAGCGGTTCTTGCGCGCAGCGATATCTTTCTTTTTCCGTTTCACAGAGGGCTTTTCGAATGCCTCGCGTTTGCGGACTTCCGCAAGAACGCCTGCTTTTTCGACCTGCTTTTTGAAGCGCTTCAGAGCGGCTTCAAACGAATCTCCTTCACGAATTACGATACCTGGCATTGCAATCACCCCCTTTCTTGATCGGGATCAGACGGGAACCCTACCGCTCCGGCCCGAAAAATGCAATACTCTTCGGGAATGGGAACCCCCCTTCCTTGGTCGAAAAACACGCCTTTCCAATCGTTCCTGTTGATTGCGCTCTTCTCATTCTTTGCGGCGCATTTCCTTCTTTTGTCCCCATCCTCGCTCGAGGACGACTTCAGCGGGGTCCGGATCCTGCACCCGAAGGAGCTTCTGAATTTTCTCCGGAACGAATCCGAAACCGCCTTGAGCGAACCCTTCATGGCAACCATGCCGCCCCAATACAGCGTCCGGGATTCGACCCTGTTCTCGACCCGATCCGGAAGCCCCGCTTTCCAGCTCCGCTCACGGAAGGCCAATGCTTATCCCTCACAAAACCAAGTGCATCTTCTGGAGGTGGACGTTCTGATGCCGGATCAAACCCGCATCACCTCGGAGGAGGCCTTGTATGACACGGCCGCTGGCAAAATCGTGTTCCACGGATCAGTTCGGGCGACCCTTCCCGACGGAGCTGAGATCCGGTCCCGGATCGCATACGCGGATACCACTCCTTTGCTCCGGATACGCATTCCGCTCGAAGAGAGAGTCGATGGCAGCATCCCCCATGACTCAACGCCGGTCCGGTTCACCGGATTCGGCATGGAATACGCCGATACGGGACGGAGGGAGATCGTTCTTCTCTCTTCTGTGGTTGTGGACGCACTCGGAAAACAACCGGCAAGAATCCGCTCGGACCGGGCCGCTTTTTCGCGACAGAATCACGAGCTTTTGTTTTTCATGGACAAACAGCGCCCCGTTCCGGAGCAATTTGTGACCGTCGCCGAGAAAGATCTCGACCTGAAATCCCGGTTGCTCGAAATGAAGCTCGCTCCGGGACGATCCGTCCACCGGATCACTGCCACGGGAGACGTCTGGTTTCTGGACCGGCACCAGGGAGAAGACCGGCCGACCGAAGGCACAGGCGGAAAGGCCGTGTACGATGTAAAGGAAAACCGGATTATCCTTTCGGAATTTCCGCAGCTCTATCAGGATCATGATACAGTCACGGGCGATGTGATCACCTATCACAGGGATACCGACATTGTTGAGGTCACCGAAGGAAATGCAGTCTACCAGCAACAAGAATCCGAATCCGGGACGCGCTGAAAAAACGCACCGCACGCTTCGTGCCTCGGAATTGTTCAAAGCCTACCGGAGCCGTCCCGTCGTGAAGGGCGTCTCGATCGAGGTGAAGTCCGGCGAAGTCGTGGGCCTGCTTGGCCTGAACGGGGCGGGCAAAACCACCACCTTCTACATGATCACCGGCCTGATCGAGCCCGATCGGGGCGAAGTGTTCCTCGATGACACGAAGATCACGGAATGGAAGATGCACGAGCGTGCTCGCGGTGGAATCGCCTATCTGCCCCAAGAACCCTCCGTGTTCCGGAAGCTCACCGTAGAAGAGAACATTCTCTCCACCCTGGAATCGCTCTCGCTTTCGGCGCCGGAACGGAGAACCGCCCTTCAGACGCTCCTCGACGAGTTCAGCCTCAATCACGTGGCCAAGCAGGCCGCCTATACCCTTTCCGGCGGAGAACGGCGTCGGGTGGAAGTCGCGCGGGCACTTGCATTGAATCCGGCCTTCATCCTGCTGGACGAGCCGTTTGCGGGGGTCGATCCGCTTGCCGTGGCCGACATTCAAAAAATGATCCTCTCCCTCAAAGAAAAAAACATCGGCGTTCTGATCACCGATCACAACGTCCGCGAGACTCTTTCGATCTGTGACTGGGGATGCATTCTTTCGGACGGAGTCATTTTCGAGCAAGGAACTCCCGAACAGATCGCCAACTCCAAGGCGGCACGAGAAAAATATCTCGGAGAGAATTTTCGGTTCTAAGCAGCATGCATCGGCTTGCGCAGGTTTTCATTGTATTTGCAACTTCCGAACCAAAGCAGGTAAGGTGACGATATGGGCATTCAACTGAAGCAGGGACTCAAACTCAGCCAAAACCTCGTAATGACCCCGCAGCTCCAGCAGGCAATCAAACTGCTCCAGCTGAACCACCTGGAACTGGCGGAACTGATCACCCAGGAACTGACCGAGAATCCGGTGCTCGAAGAGGTCGGAGAAAACGAATCCCCGCAGGACAATCTCGAAACCGCGGCCGACGGGGACACGTTCGACCCCGAGATCCAGCAGCAGGCCGATGAGCAATCCCAGGTGCAGGAGCCGAAACCCGAGGATCAGATGCTCTCCGGCAAAGAAGAGGTGAACTGGGACGCGTATCTCGAGGACTTCAACGAAAACACGCCGACCGCCCCATCGATGAAGGAATCCCTCGATGAAACTCCGACCTACGAGAACACCCTGACCAAGACCTCGTCCCTCGAAGAGCATCTGCAATGGCAACTGTCCATGCTGAACCTAATGGAGAACGAGAAGGTCCTTGCGGGTCTGATCATCGCAAGCCTGAACGATGACGGATACTTCGAGGGGAATCTCGCCGATCTCGCGACGAAAGCCGAAATCGATCCCGAAGATGCTGAAGAAGTCCTGAAAATGATCCAGCTCTTCGATCCGATCGGAATCGGATCCAGGAACCTGAAAGAGTGCCTGCTGGTCCAGGCAAGACTGCTGAATCCGAGACAACCGCTCGTCGAGACGATCATCGAGTCGCACATGGCGGAGCTCGAAAAACACAACCTTCCTGCGATCGCAAAGGCGCTCGAGATGCCGATCGAACAGGTGGTGGAAGCGCAAAAAGTCATCCACGAATTCGAGCCGCGCCCGGGGAGCCTTTTTACCCAGCCAGAAACCCAGTACATCCAACCGGACATTTACATCAACAAGGTGGGCAACCAATACGTGATCCAGATGAACGACGACGGAATTCCTCGTCTTCGCATCTCGAATTACTACAAGAGCATCATGCAAAAAGAAGCGGCTGCCGGTAAAGCTTCTGGAGGCAAGACCAAAGAATATGTCCAGGAAAAACTCCGCGCCGCTCTTTGGCTGATTCGCTCGATCCAGAATCGGCAAAAGACCATCTACAAGGTCACCGAGGCGGTCCTGACGCGCCAACGCGAGTTCTTCGAAAAAGGAGTCCAGTTCCTGAAGCCGATGGTGCTCAAGGACATCGCCGCCGATGTCGGAATGCATGAATCGACCATTTCGCGGGTGACCACCAACAAATATGTTCACACGCCGGTGGGCACCTTCGAGCTGAAGTACTTCTTTAATTCCAGCATCTCCTCGAGCGACGGAAGCGATGCACTGGCGAGCTCGGCCGTGAAGGAGAAAATCCGGCAATTGGTCTCGAAGGAAGATCCGAAAAAGCCCCTGTCCGATCAGCAGATCGTGGACCTCCTCGCAAAGGACAATGTCGACATTGCAAGGAGAACCGTTGCAAAGTATCGGGAATTATTGGGGATCCTTCCCTCCTCCCAGCGCAAACGGGCATTCTGAATCCGCGCAATTCCTGCCCAATCCTTGTACAACTGTCTCATTCCTTGACACCTCCTCCTCGATTTCGAGATGAGAGCCCGTTTAAGGGGGGAAGGCTGGCACGCTCCCTGCTTTTCATCAAGGTATGGAACGCAGTACCGGATCAACCGCCCTCATTGTCGCAATGCTCGGTGTCACCACTTCTCCCTCACCAGGGAACGCGGCCCACATCGCCGCGCACGAAGTTCCGATGTCGCGTCTCTTCCAACATGCATCCACGCCAGGATTGACCAGAACCATCAGCTCTCACAATTCCAAGAAAAACGCATTTCCGGTGATCACCTTCCTTTCTTCGGTTTCTTTGAATTCTTCGGGCGAATCCCGCATCGGCAAGTCCTGCTATGTCCGGAACACGAGCCTCATTCACAATGCCGGCCAGGGCTATTTCCACTCCGCCCTGGCCCAAACCCCGGGCGGAGTGATCCGGGCCGGAGAATCCTTCGAGATGGAAGTGCTTTCGGCGGGGTTCGACTCCATCCGGTTCGACCTTTCTTCGACCGCAAATCCAGCACGCCGCCTTGAGATCGGTTGCTCGCATGCAAAAATCCAAAGCTGGACTATTGCGGATTTCGAATCCTCCTCGTCCCATCTGATCCAGGTGCGGATTCCGGCATCCTTGACCGGAAAAAAATCCGGCCTTGCCGATGCGACCGCCGCCTCCCTCCGGATGGAAGAAATGAAGGGGAATCGATTCAATGCAGTCTTCGGATCGGGCCTTCCGGGCACTTCCGGTGTTCAGCTCCTTTTCGGCGCGAACCTGAAAGCCTACACCGACGAAACCGGCGCCGCGCTCATGCAAGGACGCAAGTGCCGGATCATGGCACAAAGCGCCCGCTCGCTGAAGGATCGCTACCTGAAAGGCTCGAAGTTTTCCTTCCTGGGGTATCAGGTGAAGAAAGAAATCGGGACCGTCGAAATGGTGTTCGGAAACTGGAACCACAGTCCGCACCAGATCCGGATCGAATGTCTCGGCGATGAATCGTCGGTGAAGTCGCTCAGCCTCGCTCAGATCGAAAGCGACTTGAATGGCTCGATCAAGTTCTACCGGAAGTGATCCGAATTGCATTTCGGGTTGTCTCGGTCATTGACCCGCATTACGATCGGGCCATGAAAACTCTTCTTTTGCTCGGCCTTCTGGCTTGCTCGTCCGCATTCGCATCCACCGCCAAACCGGCCTCGAAAAATCCGGTGGCCATCATCAAAACGTCGCTCGGCACCATCACCGTCACCCTGTTCCGCGACAAGGCTCCCAAAACCGTCGAGAACTTCATCGGCCTCGCCAAAGGAACAAAAGAATGGAGCAATCCCGGGGATGGAAAACCCATGAAGAACCGCCCGCTTTATCGGGGCACGGTGTTTCATCGTGTGATTCCTGAATTCATGATCCAAGGAGGCGACCCGGTCGGAAATGGCACCGGAGGCCCGGGATACCAGTTCGAGGACGAGTTCAGTCCGCTCGACAGTTTTCACAAACCGGGAATTCTCGCGATGGCGAACGCGGGTCCGGGAACGAACGGGTCCCAGTTTTTCATCACCGTGGCACCGACACCCCACCTGAATCAGCGCCACACTATTTTTGGCGAAATCACCAAGGGACTCGAAGTTGCGGTAAAAATCTCGAAGGTAGAACGGGATTCGATGGATCGGCCGAAGAAGGACGTGAAGATCGAAAGCATCACGATTCAGTGAAAGAAAAATGGTCGAGCCGGCGGGATTCGAACTCGCGACCCCTTGGTCCCAAACCAAGTGCGCTACCAGCTGCGCTACGGCTCGACATTTTCTTCGATTCCGACAGTGAATCAAAAAATCCCCGAATCAGCAAGATCAATCGACCAGACACCTGATCACTTTTTGATTTTCGGGCCGCCTTGCTTCCGAAAATCCGCATAGATCTCCTCAAACCGGTTCTGATCCCAGCGTGAGCCGGTCGCGGCCGCAAGCCGGACCAGCGCTGGGTAAGCCCCGGCAATCCGCACCTCGATGGCCGCCGGGTCCCAGTCCGAAGAGATCCGGATGGGAGTTTCCTTCTGCCGCCCGAGCATCACGAACACCTTTCCCGAAAAGGTCCGCTGGAGTTGCAGCGAAAGCACCTCCCCGCGAACCACATACAACTCGGTCACGCCGTCCCGGACATGGACCCAAAACTCGGCATCGGTTGCCGTGAAGGAGTCCCCGTTTGCCTCCACCGCCACCGGAAAAGCCCCGGTTCCGGGCTTCACCCAGACCTTCATCCACCCTCGTTCGATGGCAATCGTGCTCCGGAGGGCCGAGGATTCCACGGTCTCACGGGGGCCGATTCTTCCTTGGAACACACCGCCTGCGACCCAGACGGCGAACTCATTTTGAATGACTTCCACGGCAAGCGGAGCGGAAATCCGGAAGCGGTCTCCTGGATCGAACGCCCCTCCGGGCACCAGTCGTCTTTTTTTTCCACGGTTCGACTCGATATTGATTCCGTCCGGTTTTCCGCGCGGATGGATTTCCATTCCGCTCAACAAAGGAGGTAGAATGAAGGCGTCCTCTTTCAGAACGACATTCGCTCCCTGCGCGGCGACGGACATGAGCAAAAAAAGGATTCCGAACCCCGACCTCATCCATTTACAAGAATACCACGAGCCTTTAGGCTTAGGAACTGATGAACGACTCCCAGATGACCAAAGAAAAGTACCTCGAACTGGCCAAAAAAGAGGGACTGCAAAAGGCAGTGCACCAGCTTCATCATGATCTGTGGACCCTCGAGCAGGAGTGTTTTGACACTCCGGAGGGGTACCAGGCCGAGGTCTGGAAAAAGCTGAACGAGCTTCGGATCTTCTCGCGCGAGCTCTGGGACATGAAGCTGAATTGATTTCGGGCCTGCCTTCCCGCCCGGGTTGCCGCTCAAGCCTCAGCCCGGTTTTCGATCGCGCACACTCCCGGTGCCTGCAAACAGATCATGCAAACCGAGCTTCTGCGGATGGAACAGCACCATCAAAAAACCGGCTCCGACCACCCCATAGGACGCGAGGTAAGAAACCGTCCGGAGGATCGCCTGCTTCCGGGTGAAAGAAAGCCCGGTTTTCCGGTCGAGAACCCGGATTCCAAAAATCCGCTTTCCGATGGTGGTTCCGGTCCGGACGGGAATCTCGACGTAATACACGTACACGATCGCGAAGCTCAGCATCACTCCGAGCACCTGCTCGCCGAGTCCTCCGAGTCCGAGCATCAGCGTCAGCCCCCACTCGAGCGCGAACTCGGCCGCATTCCAGAGCGCGAAATCAATCAAATGGGCAAGAAACCGAATCCAGAATCCCGCGTATTTCACGTTTTTCTCTCCCCCATGCCGAGCCCCATTCCCAGGCCCAGACCCGCAAAGATCAAGCCGGTCGCAAGGGCGGTTCGAACCGTCAGAGTCTCTCCCAGACTGATCCACCCGTTCAGGAGCGCGACCACGGGCTGAAAATAAAAGAACAAGGCCACCATCGAGGCGCTCACACGGGTGAGCGCCCACGCATTCAACAAATACGTCACGAGAGTGGCGAGCACAACATTGTAGAAAGCCGCAAGATAGAACCGCGAATCGAGGCCCGAGACCGAGACTCCTCCGAGATCCCCGGCTGCGAGGGTGAACAGAACCACCGCTCCGAACAGAAACATCCAAGCGGTAGCCCAATACGGGGAATGATCTCTCAAGAACCTCTGACTAAACACCAAATATGCGGCAAGAGAGAGACCGTTCAAGAGCATTGAAGCGTCCCCGAGGAACGTCGCGCTCGAGAGCCGGAACTCTTCGAAGTCGCGGATCACCACCGCTCCTGCGATCGCAAGCAGGAACCCGAGCACCCTGCCGCGCGTGAGGCGCTCCATCCCGGCCAGCACGGCGATGGCGAGGGTGAAGAGCGGCGTCAGCGCGTTCATGATCGCACCGTTGGTGGTGGTGGTGTTCTTGATTCCATACATGAAAAAGAACTGCGAAAGGGCCATCCCGAAGAGTCCGTACACAAAGGTCTTCCGCAAAAAGACCGGATCGATTTTTCGTTGCGACCGGGGAACTACGACCCCGGAAAACGAGAACAACAGCAAGGCCGAGACCAGCAAGCGGATCGCCCCCCAGAGAGTGGGAGGAAACTGCTCCAGAACCACCTTGGAGGCCGCGAAATTGAATCCAAAAATCACTTGGACGGCAAAAAGGGCCACGACCGGAAGAAGGGGGCGGGAGGGAGCGGAATTCATCCCCCCACTCTTCGCTAAAAAATAAAAAGAGTCAAATATCGATCCCCTCGAAAAAATCATTGACGCAGCCTATCCGAACGGTTAGAAGTAAGGCTCCTAAGTCAGCGGGCTGCCTACCCCCCCCCCCAACCCATCCCAGGCAGTCTGTTGGTTCAGTGATTTAAAAGCCCGGCGGCCATTACTGGCGTCGGGCTTTTAAGTTTTTTGCTGTGTCCGCCGATACCTGTGTTGATGGGTACGCACTCCCCTTGGATCGAAAAAATCCGCAGTCTTCCGGTATTGCCCCAGGTGGCCATGCGAATCACCGAACGGATGCAATCGCCGACGGCAACCGTGGCCGAGATCTCGGATCTGATCAAATCCGACATGGGACTTTCCTCGCGCGTTCTGCGGCTGGCGAATTCCTCTTACTACTCGATTCCGGGCGGAGTTTCAGAGGTGTCCAAGGCCCTTCAGTTTTTGGGATTCACCACCATCGCGCAGATCGTGCTCACGAGTTCCGTGGTCGGGTCCTTCAAAAATCCGGGCACGGGGGATTTTCCCCTCGCTCCGTTCTGGCTTCATTCCTTCGGCACGGGACAACTGGCCGAGATCACCGCGCGCTCGCTTCAGATGGGAAGCCCTGCGGATGCGTTTGTCGGAGGGCTCCTGCATGATGTCGGAAAACTGATCCTTCTTGAGATCGCACCCGATCAGCTTCAAAAAACCGCCCGCCTTGCGCGCGAGAAAAAAATCTCCTTCCATGCCGCCGAACTCGAGACGGGCGCTCCTTCGCACGTGATGCTCGGGGCGGAGCTCGCCCGCCACTGGAAGCTCCCGGATTCGATCCGTGCTCTGATCGAGCATCATCACTCTTCGTCCGGAAATCGCGAGCAAACCCTGATCGAGTGGGCGAATCTCCAGACGCATGTGCGGCAGATCGGCGCGTCCGGAAACCATGATCCGGGCAATGCGGAGCTGCTCGAAAAGGCACGGCTTCGGCTCGGATTGGGGGAGGAAGCCCTCCGGAACATCGAGCGACATTTCGAGAAAGAGTTTGAAAAAGCGGGGGCGATCCTGAATGCCCACTAAATCGAAGGCCAATGCGCCGAAAGAATTCAAAATTCCGGATGGACTCGGGGATCTCCCCCTTCCACTTCTGATCTACTTGCCCGATTCGAAAGAAATCCACGCGAATCGTGCCTTCGAGCGCCTCTTCGGACCGGTACCCCCCTCCCGCTTCTCGGGTCGCCCGGCCATCGCCCTTGTTCATGAAAGACCTGTTCATGAATCTGTTTTTTCGTTGCCCGGACGGCACGAGGGCTTTGTGGTCGAATCGGTGGAGGGCCTGAAGATTCCGGTGGAACTCCGGATCTCACCCTTGAATGCCGGCGGCCGGAGCGCCTCCCTCGTGCTCTTCGAAGATGTGACCGCGAAGCTCGAGCTCGAACGCCAGCTGATCGAGAATCACGTCGCTCTGACCCAGGCATTCGCCGACCTGAAACACACGCAAAGCGCGCTCACCCAGGCTGCGAAGTTGGCTTCGCTCGGAGAGCTCTCATCCGGAATCGCACATGAGCTGAACCAACCCCTCCAGGCGATTCTGGGATTCAGCCAGGAGCTGCAACAATTCGAGCCACTGTCCCCGTCCGGCAAGGAGTTCCTTTCGGACATCATCCACGCGTCGAAAAAAATGGCCGAGATCATCAAGTCCCTGCGCTCGTTCGCCCGCGAGGCGGGCGACGAGGTCGTCGATACCTCCCTCGAGCACGCGATCCGCGAGGCCGCGAAGCTGGTGAACCACTCCCTCTTGCAACGGGGAATCTCGCTCGAAATCCGATCCGGATCGCACGCGCCCCTCGTGAGTGCGAACCCGATCCAGCTCGAGCAGGTTTTCGTGAACCTGCTCAGCAACGCGATGGATGCGATCGAAGAGGCCCATGCCGGCAAGGGAACCATCACCGTTTCGATTTCGGAATCCGCGGACGGCGTACGGGTCTCGGTTGCGGATGACGGATGCGGAATGAGCGAAGAGGTCCGGCAGAGGATTTTCGACCCCTTCTTCACGACCAAGGAGACCGGAAAAGGCACGGGCCTCGGACTCAGCATCACCCATGGAATTCTCGAAAAAATCGGCGCGCGGGTCGAGGTCCTCTCGACCCCTGGCCATGGAACCCGTTTTGAACTCACCTTCCGTCCGGCGGGACGGATCAAGAAAAAAGGAGAAGCCGCATGACCCAGAACAAAATCGTACTGATCGTGGATGACGAGGAACCGATCCGAAAGCTCCTGAGAGCCCGCTTCGAGCGCGAAGGCCTGAACGTCTTGACGGCAAGCCATGCCGGCGAGGCGCTCGAGATCCTGCTCCACACACCGGATCTCGCGCTTCTGGTCACCGACGTGAAGATGCCCGGGAAAGACGGGCTCGCGCTCACGGCAGAGGCGAAGGAGTTCTTACCGGATCTGAAGGTGATCGTGATGACCGGACACGGAGAAAAATCGACGGCGATCTCGGCGCTCCGGCTCGGAGCCTGCGACTACCTCGAGAAGCCCTTCGACATGGAAGAAATGACGCATTCAGTGAACCGCGCGATCAAGGAATCGCGGCTGGAGAATCGGGCGGAAGTCCTCGATGACCGGAGTTCCGACTGGAACAACTCGGAGCCGACATCGAGCTACACCTTGCTGAAAAAGAAATGGTCGGAATCGTTCGAGAAGGAATACCTGACGAAGGTCTTGATCCGCCACCAAGGCAACGTGACCGCCGCCGCAAAGGAGGCCTGCGTGGACCGGAGCAATTTTTTGCGGCTCCTTCGCCGGCACCAGATCGATGCGGCTCACTACCGGATGACGAAGAAAGCGGCCTGAGGATCCAAATCCTTATTTTCGGATCTTGATCTGATGAACCTTGATCGTGTTCGTAGTGCCGCGTCCGAGACTCGGAACCCCCGCTGTCACCACGATCAGATCTTCATCATCCGCGCGGTGGTTCTCGACCAGAACGCGCGAGACCATCCCGAACAAATCATCGGTTGCGACGAGCTCGGGGATCAGCACCCCGTTCACGCCCCAAACAAAAGAGAGCTTCCGGAGCGAGGCCTCGTTGTCCATGATCGCCACGATCGGGGTTTCGGGACGGTATTTGGCAAGGGTTCTCGCTGCGGTTCCCGAATGGGTCAGGCATGCGATCGCAACTGCTCCGACATGAGACGCGATCCGCGACGCACTGAATTCGATCGACTCGACGATCGATCCCGAAACAGGAATCAGATTCGCATGAACCGAGTATTTTCCCTCACTCTCGGCCTCACGGATGATCCGTGCCATGGTCTCGACCGCCTCGACCGGATACTCGCCCGATGCGGACTCGGCCGACAGCATCACGGCATCGGTCCCGTCGAACACGGCATTCGCGACATCCGACGCTTCGGCACGCGTCGGGGTCGGACACGAGATCATGCTCTCGAGCATCTGGGTTGCGGTGATCACCGGCACCCCGAGCTCGTTCGACATGCGGATCAGCATTTTTTGAATGATCGGCACCTTCTCGGCACCGAGCTCGACGGCCATGTCTCCGCGGGCGATCAGGATGCCATCGGTCACCTCGAGAATTCCCTCGGGGGCGTATACGGCCTCTTCCCGCTCGATCTTCGCGACGATGAGCGGATTGTGATTGCTGTTCTTGCGAATCCGGTCACGGACAACCTGGATGTCCTGCGGCGTGCGCACGAAAGAAAGCGCGACCGAATCGACGCCGAGATCAAGCCCGAGCTTCAGATCGTGAAGATCCTTCTCGGTGACACAAGGAAGAGACAAGGGAGTCCCGGGCAGATTCATTCCCTTGTTCGAGGTGAGCTTTCCGCCCACCGAAACCGTCACGACCATCTCGGGCGCATGGACTTCCTTCACCTCGCTCGAAAGTTTTCCGTCATCGAACAAGATCCGGGAGCCTTTTCGCACGTCCTTCGACAGGGGTTCGGCGATCTCGGCCGAAATCGGAATCGCAATCCGTCCGGTCAAGGAGGAGCGGGGTGTGGTTCCCTCGGGGTACAAAAGCACCTCATCTCCGGCGCGCAGAACGATCCCGCCCGCCTGGAGTTTTCCGACCCGGAGCTTGGGGCCCTGAAGATCCTGGAGCACGCCCACATGCTTTCCGGCATTCTTCGCGGCCGCGCGCACGGACTGGAACAGCGCCCGATGGACCTCGTGGGTCCCGTGGCTGAAGTTCAACCGGGCGGTATCGAGCCCGGCGCGGACCAGTTTTTCGATTTTTTCGGGGGTGTTGCTCGAAGGCCCGAGCGTGCAGACGATTTTAACTTTTCTTCGCGATGAGTTGAGCATTGGTGCGTTTCATCTTATCAAGCTCTCCCTCATAATGCTCGACCAAAAACCGTTCTTTTTCCCGATGGGAAAGCTCCTGCTGGCGCACCCGGTATTCGGCACTCCGGTCCTTCTCTTCCACCATTCGCCGGGCGGTCCGCTCCTGCTCCTGGAGCTTCCGCTCGCTCTCGGTCTTCTGATTGGCAAGCTCCCGCGCGTGCTCATCCTGCAAAATCGACATCCGGCGGTCATACTCGCGCCGCTGATCCTGGAACCGCATGAACCACTCCCGGTCCCGGGCCCGCGATGCGGAATCGGCCTCGACCAAGGCCAGATCCTTCGCCTCAGTCAACGAATCCCGTTGCTCCTCGAGTGCGATCTTGCTTCGTTTTTGCTGATCGGTCATGGCGCGGTTTCCGGCATTTCCGAGCCGGAGCAAGGCGTCCCGGGCGCGGGACTCGAGCGCGTCCGCGCGGGCATCCTCCTGCGCCTTCAAGTCCAAAAAGGCATCGGCCATGCCGCGCTTCTGGAGGTCATTCTCGCGCTTGAATTCACGGGTCAGGGAGCGAGTTTCTTCGCCGTGTTTTTCGGCAATTTCTCTTCGCTCCTCGTGGTCCCGGGCGCGGGTCGCCTCGAGATTCCTGCGGTTGCTCTCGCTCATCTTCTGCTCGGCCTCGTGATGGCGCGCAAGCTCCTGCGTGCGGATCGAATTGACCACCGCAGGCGAGACCTTCCGGGCATCCTGAGTGGTGCTCAAGTCGCGGATGATCCGCTCCCGCGCATCGATCTCGGAATTCACGCGTTTCGCGTTCGACTGGATGTAATTCACATAGGCGCGGTCTTTTTCGCCCAAGGCCTTCTCGGTGTCTTCGCGATTCAGGCGCACGAGCTGATCCTGGCTCCGGGCCGCGTGCGCGCGCTCCCGCTTGAGCTCATCGCGGACCAGCGCCTCGGTCACCCCCGCCTCTTTTTTGATCTTCTGCGCCTCTTGCTTGAACTCGCTCTTTTGCCCGTCGAGCATCTTCTTGGTGCGCGCATCGGCCTCGATCTCCGAATCCAGGAGCTTCCGCGCGTACAACTCCTCGCCCTGCCGCTCCTTCTCCTTCCGCTTCTCGATCATTTTTTCATAAGAACCCACGAGGTTCCGCTTCTCGGTCTGATGCTCTTCTTCGTACCCGGCGATCGCCTCCTGGCGCGCACGGGCGCGCTCGGATTCGACATCGCGGGCCTCGTTGCGGTACATCGAAAGCTCCTGCCGGAGCGGACGAGTCTCTTCGTCGTTCGAGCGCCGCTGGGCATTCAGGGCCCCCTCCAGGCGGTCGGCGTTCTCACGGGCCAAAGATTCAAATCGGTCCTCGGCATGCTTCTGGATCCGCTCCACCTTCCGGGTGGCATCGCGATCGATTTCTTCGCGATACCGGGCAAGCTCCGCATTCCGCTCGTGATCGGTCTCGAGCTCCTTCGTTGCGCGGCGGCCGTTCGAGTCGTAGAGCTCTTCTTTCAGCTTCCGGACCTCCTCGCGCGCACTCTCCCGCTCCTCGCGAAGATCGCCCGAGTGTTCTTCCTTCAGCTCTTTCATTTCTTTTTCGTGCTTTTCACGGGTCTCCGCGAGCTCGGCTTCGTAGGAGTCCCTCACGCGCTGAAGGGAATTCGAATAAGAGGCGGAATCCGACACCGTCGACATCTTGGTACAGGATAACCGGACACACAGGATTCAAAAACGGGCAATCTTTGCCGTCACCGCAGAGGCCGTCACCGCAGGGCATCGAGGAGCTTCGGGATGAACCCGCCGAATCCGCCGTTCGAGAGTACGGCGATCACGTCTCCCGGCCTTGAGGACTGTGCCACGCGTTTGACGCCCTCTTCGACCGTCTCAAAAAACGCGGCGTTCTTGCCATGCGCGACCAGATCGCACACCAGATCCGCACTCGAGAACTGGTCCTCGGGCGCGATCTTGCTTTGATCGAAGGCCACTGCGATGTGGATCTCATCGGCCTCGTCGAAGGCGCGAGCGTATTCGTTCTGGAACACCTTCCGCCGGGAGGTGGCCGACCGGGGCTCAAAAACCGCCACCAACCGCCGGCCGCTGTACTTTGCGGCAAGAGCCCCCAGCGTCTCGCGAACGGCCGTGGGATGATGGGCGAAGTCGTCGATCACGAGCACACCTCTCACCTCACCCCGCTCTTCCTGCCTGCGCTTGATGCCGCCAAAGCTCGCAAGACCGTTCCTGATTTGGTCCGCCGAGAGCCCGAGTTCCCGGCACTCGATGTACACGGCTAGCGCATTCAAGGCGTTATGCTCGCCCGGAAGCGAGATCCTCACCCGATCGATCTTCGTCCCGCGCACGAGCACATCGAATTCGGCGCCCGCTTCCGAAACGATGAGCGAAGAAAACGTGTACTCGGCCCCGTCAGAGGCGTTCCGGGAATAAGTGATCACCGGCACCTTCGCCTCGCGAATCAGCTCGCGGACATTCGCGGTCTCGATGCAGGCGATCAGGCGGCCCCCGGGACGGATTCTTGAAATGAGGCCGGCAAACGCGCGTTTTACGGCCGCAAGATCGGCATAAATGTCGGCGTGATCGAACTCAACCGAGGTCAGGATCACATCGTCCGGAAGATAATGATTGAACTTGGGCACCTTGTCCCAGAAGGCGGTGTCGTATTCGTCGCCTTCAAGCACAAAACAGCCCTTCGCTGCACCGACATGAAAACTGTGCGGCAGGCTTTGCGAAACCCCGCCGATGAAATACGAGGGATCACGGCCAGCAGATCGGAGCACATGAGCCAGAAGACTCGAGGTGGTCGTCTTGCCGTGCGTGCCCGCCACGACGAGATTCCGGGTTTCAGGAAGAAGATGCCGCTCCATGAACTCCGGGAGGGAGACGTACTCATCGCCCCTTTGCTCAAACGCCTGCATCTCGGGGTTGCCCTTGCTGATCACATTCCCGACCACGACGAGGTCGGGCTTTCCGCCGATGCGATCGAGATTCGCGGGATCATACGGCGAGAACAACTCGATTCCCGCCTCCCGGAGAACATCGCTCATCGGAGGATAGACATTCTGGTCACTCCCCGTGACCCGTATGCCGGACCGGCGCAAAAACGCCGCGAATGCGCCCATCAGCGTGCCGCAGACTCCCAGGATGTGAACGTGCTTGAACCCGGACAAACCGGATGCGTGATTCATGGGGCTCATTGTGAAAGAGAATTCACCTGATGCCAACCACAAAAGCGATCCAGGCGTGGGCGTTGTCGCCCACCTCGGTGCGCACGTACTCATCGGTGCCCTCGCCGTCGGGACCCGGATCTTCCCAGTACACGATCGTTTCCTTGAATCCGGCATCGATCATCACCTCGCGGATCTCGGGGATATTCCACACCCGCCAGTCATAGGTGAAGCAATCCCGGTGCATCCGTCCGTGGCGATCCTTGAAATGGATCGCGTACATTCCGTGCTGGGAGATCGGATCAAAGGACTTTTGGTCCCAGTAATAGACAAATCGTCCCAGGCCGGAAACCGTGTAGGTTCTTTGCTCGCGCGCCTTGACCGTGAAGCCCGGCCCTCCTGCCATCTCGAGCACGAAAATGCCGTCCTTGGTCAGGGATTCCAGCGCCGCCTTGAAGTAGCGCTTCAGCTGGTCGCGGGTCTTGAAGATATAGAACGAGAAATTCCCGGCACCGATCAGATCGGATTTCTGCTTCTTTGGAATGCTCACATCCTCGCGCAAAAGCTTCACCCGTTTTCGCTCGGAGGGAGAAAGCTTCCGGAACCCGTTATGAAGTCCGTAATCGAGGGGTTCGGGATCGAGGTCGATTCCGAGCGCGGTCCTCTCGGGAAGCGACTTGACCCATTCGCAGGAAATCAGAAACGTTCCGCAAAAATCCTCGCGAAGCGAGAGCGCCCGCCGGCCGCGCAGATCGAGGAACATCCGGTCGAAGATCCGCACATGCTCCTCGGGGGTCTGAACGGAGTTCTCGTAGTGCTTGTACTTGTCGAATCCGCGCTTCATCAGGAATTCCCCCGTTTCACCTTGAGCGAGAGCGTCAGCAAGAATTCCGCCACCGGCTCGGTCCCGAACTTCGAAGGAACGGTCGCCGTCACCGGCACCGGAACCTCCACGCGCTCGCCGGTCTCTTCGGCCTTTTGAACTGCGGCCGCGATCTCGCGTCCGACCGTGCAGGTAAAAAAGGTCTCGCCCTCGGCGCGCTTCAAGAATTTCGCCGTGAAATCCTTGAAGATCAGGGAGCTGTTTTTTGTTTTCCGCTCGCGAAAAAGCTTGGCCGCGATGAGGCCCCCGGCCGCATCCGCCCCGATGCAAAGTGCACCGAAGTACATGGACCCGAGGTGGTTCCGGTTTTTTCGGCGAAACGGGATCGAAACGACACAGGATTCGTCGGTGAGAGAGACCACCTTCGGGCCCGCAGCGAACAAGAGGGGAATTTTGGCAATCGAAAACGCCCTGAGAAACAGGGTCTCTTTGAGAGAAAATGACATGCAAAAAACCATAGCGGAAGGAAACCTTCCGCGCCATGCCTTAGTTCATCCTGGGTTCGACCTCAGTTCAAGCGGCAATCCGGAAGAGCGCCTTTCGCGCGCAAGGCTTCGTACGCCGGAAGATGTTCCGGAATGTGAGCATTCAGATTCGAGATGCGCGTGGTGCCCGACGGGTGGGTCGACATCCATTCCGGCGGTCCCTTCCCGCCGGAAGCCGCCATCATGTTGTTCCAGAGATCGACACTCTGGCGCGGATCGAATCCGGCCTTGGACATCAGATCCAGCCCGATCAGATCGGCCTCGCTCTCTTGGGTGCGGCTGAAGGGCAGAAGCGCCCCGAACTGAACCCCCACGCCGAGAGCCCCGAGAATCATCCGCTTGTTGTTCTCTTCCATTTTGCCCAAGGCAAGCTGGGTCGACCCCAAGACCAGCGCCGCAAGCTGACCCTGCGAGACCCGCTCATTGCCGTGACGGGCGATCACATGCCCCACCTCGTGCCCCAGAACGGCCGCAAGCTGATCGGGGGTTTTTGCAACCGGAAGAATCCCGGTATGCACCCCGATTTTTCCGCCAGGGAGTGCGAACGCGTTGGCAGAGGGCTCCCGGAACACCACGACTTCCCACGAAGGAACTTCGAACTTCCCCTTCACGGCATCGGTGATGGGACGGGTGATGCACTGAACGTAGGCGTTGATCTTCGGGTCGCGTTCAATCGGAACTTTCTGCTTCATCTCCTCGAACGACTGTGCGCCCAAGGAGTTCATCTGGGAGTCGCCCAGCATGACAATTTGCCTCCGTCCAAGAGGTGAGGTCGCACACGCCACCAAAACCAGGGCAATCAAAAGCGAAAGGGATCTCATCGTCTGACCTCCTCATGAAACATCATTCGAAGCCTGCGGATGCGGTCATCGGTCCGGACCGGATGAACGCGGTTGGTAAGCAAAATCGCATAATCCCCGGAGTCGAGATCCATCCAAAGGGAGGTTCCGGTGAATCCCAAGTGACCGATGGAACTTCGTGAGAACGCGAATCCTGTCGACCCTGTTCCGTCACGCGCCGGCGCATCGAACCCGCGGGCGCGGACGACTCCGCTCGAATCCGCAATCGTTTGCGAGAACAGACCCAGGGTTCTCATCGAAACCCACTCTTCCCGGAACAGCGCCTCCATCCAAGCCTGCACGTCGCGAAGCCTTCCGAATAGCCCTGCGTGCCCGGCCACACCTCCGCGCGACCAGGCATTGTCGTCATGGACTTCTCCCTGAAGAAATCCCCTCCAAGGGCAAACCTCGGTCGCAAGGACCTCTTCGGACGAATCGCGCCTTTCGGCCCCGACGGGCCGATACTGAAGCCTGAGCCCCGGAACTTCCGAAAACAGCGAATTCGCATCCGAAAGAAGATCCTTCGAGAGAATTCGTTCGAGCAGAAGGAATCCGAGATCGGAATAAATCACTTTCTCGCCGGGGGCACATTCCGGCACGACCACATCGACCAGCGAATCGAAGTGGGCCCGGCGTACCGACGGAGGCACCAAGCGGAGGGCATCGCCGAAGCGATCGCGCATGGCCTGATAGAACGGCCTCCAAGCCGGAAGCCCCGAAGTATGAGTCAGGAGGCCGGCAAGAGAGATGGTGGCCGCTTTCGGGTTCTCGCGCACATATCCGGGCAACAGACGTGAAAGGCGGTCCTCCAAAAGAACCTCTCCCCGCTCCACCCGCACCATGGCAAGAAGCGTGGTCGAGAGAATCTTCGTCAGCGAGGCGAGATCAAAGAACGAATCGGGACCCGTGGGAGACGCACCGGACTCATGCGAATGAAAGCCAAGGTAAATTTCGCGCGGAGAGACACCGTCTCGGATCTCGTCGATTCTGCCGTACGAGGCCGCCATTCCCGATCCGATTCGTTGATCGAGCGCGGACTGCAAAAGACGCCTGATCCGGAGGTCTTTCATCTAGATGACCCAGGTCTCGCTTGCGATGGCACGCCCCGAGCGGAAGCGTTCTCCCGAAAGTTCGGTGAGGTCGAGGGTCTCATAGCGATTCTTCACGATCCGCTCGGCCAAGGCGATGCCAACCGCATAGCTCTGCATGGCACCATGTCCCGAAAAAGAATGGGCCTCGAAAACAGAGTCGGAGCCGGGAACCGCGGCACCGATGATGGCGTGATGATCGGGCGAGTTTTCATAAAGTCCGGCCCATCCGCTCACATGACGGAGGCTCTCGAAAGCCGTCGATCGCTCGTAGAGCGCGGGCCAGATGTGCTCCTCGAAGAACGCATCGGCATCGTAATGAAAATTGAAGCCCTCTTTTTCATTCCGGTTCGCAAATCCCGAAAGCCCGTAGATCGACTCGGGGTGGAAGTACACTCCACTCGGATCGATGATCATGCCATAGGGAGTAAGATCCAGATCCCGCGCATGAAAGAGCGAAATCTGCCGCCGCATCGGCGCCGAGGGGCACTCGTAGCCGAGGATTCCGGCAAGCTTCGGAGCCCAGGCCCCGGCCGCATTCACCACCTTTTCGCACTCGATCTCGATCCACTCTCCGGGAATTCCCGAAAAAGCCTCGGACGAGGCCGGATTTTCTTGCAGAATCCTTCGTTTTTCTTCGCTCTTCAAAAGCTCCGAGAACCGAAAGGCGCGGATCTTCCATTTGCCGCCTGCACCGCCGTTCGAGCCGGTCACGAACACGCCATCCAGAAACCTCGCTCCGCGCGCCGACGCTTCTTCGCGAAAGTGTTCCTTCAGACGATTCGGATTCACGAGGCCGTCCTTCACGCCAAAGAGCGCACCGGCAAGGTCATCGACCTTGTCGATCACGGGAAAGCGCTCGCGAATTCCCTTCTGATCGAACACATCGACCTGCCAGCCATGCGAGACATGCATCTCGCGCGCCTTCAGGGCCGTCTCGAAGGTCCCGGGCCGGTGGAGCCAGAGATAGCCGCAATCGCGATACCCCACCGCTTCGGCCACGGTCTGAAAGTATTCGATCGAGAACTTGGATGCGAGGAGGTTCACTTTTTGCGACCAGGTCGCGCGGACCCCGCCGGCGTTCAGCTCACTGCTGCTCCATTCGCCCGAGAGATCAAGATCGACGGTCGTGACAGCGGACACACCGAGGCGCGAAAGCCCCATTGCGATCGCACTTCCGATCAGGCCGCCACCGATCACCAAAATGTCTGTTTTTTGCGCTTTCAAATCCGGCATGGGTCATCACCACATCATTTCTGTGAAGGTTTCTGAGATGATCCTGGGCTCGCCGTTCTCTTCGGCGATGTACAAGATCTTTGTCCCCCGCGACACAAGCCCCTTTTGTCCGTTCCGAAGCGTCGATTCGTAATCCTGGGTGAACATCATCATCGTGTACTTCGGATGGCGGAAGAAGTACGGGTCGCTCGCGTTCACGCGGATATTCGAGTATTTTTTGGTCAGAATCGCCTTGTAGTCCTTCCACGACACCCGATCGAAGAGGCGCCCCTTGATGGGCGAGGCGAAGTCGGTGTGATAATGCCTCATGTACCGCTCGACATCACGGCTCTCCCAGTCGCGGATCCACGATTCGAAAAACCGGTGGAGCTTTTCGTCCCTTCCGCCCTTCTGGTAATCGGGCGTGAGCGCATCGAAAATCAGCACCGGTGTCAGGCCGACCTGAATGAAGTTCTGGACTTCGGTCAATTCCTCATTCCGGAGAACCACGCACCCTTCGCTGTCGAAATCCTTCTTCAGCCGGTCCGGTTCATTCGTGCCATGAAGCATGATGTTGTTGCCGGTGCTGTCGGCGATCCGGTCATAGTGATTGGGATAATTGATGTAAAACGCCATCGCGCCGAACTTGGCCTTCAGCTTCGGCGGAAGAATCTTGGAAGTGAACTGGTAGACCCCTTCGGGCGTTTTGAGATCGCCCTCGGTTTCTTTGTCGCCTTTCACCTTGCCGGTGGTGGTGTGATAGGTTTTCAGGATTTTGAAGGAGTCATCAGACTCATAGTGGGCCACATGCAGAAGATTGGTTTTTTTGTCGACCAGAATGAGCGTGTGCAAGTGCCCGGAATGGGACGAGCGCACGACCGCGTGAACGGAATGCGAAGGCAGAAAGGCTCCAAGCAGTGCGGCCACAAGGACCGCAGACCGGAAAATCACGGTGTGCATCTCGTCGGGCAGTTTAACCGGTTTTGATCAGGTTTTAAAGCGGAGTTTCGGAACGAGCGCAAGCGCCTCGAACACAATCCTGGAGCTCATCTTGGACTTTCCGACGCGACGGTCCTCGAACACGATCGGGAACTCCACATAACGGAACCCTTTGCGAAAGGCGCGGTACTTCAGCTCGATCTGAAACGAATACCCTCCGGCCTCGAGGGTCGCGAGATTGATACCCTCAAGCACCTTCCGATTCCACCCGTTGAACCCGCCGGTGAAGTCACGAATGGTCGCTCCGAGCACCATCCGGGCATACAAACTGCCTCCCCGGCTGATGATCTTGCGAAGCAAGCCCCAGTTCACGGTGCCCCCGCCTTGAACATAGCGGGACCCGATCACATAATCATGCTTTTGAAGAAGAGCGAGCATGGTCGGAAGAAACACGGGATTGTGCGAAAAGTCTGCGTCCATCTCGATCAGCTGATCGAAGCCCTGCTCGAAGCCCCAACGAAAACCCGCGATGTATGCAGGCCCGAGACCCTCTTTTTTGGTTCGGTGCAGGACATGAATCCGAGGCTCTTTCGCAGAAAGCTCGTCGGCTTTTTTTCCGGTTCCATCGGGCGAGCCGTCATCGACGATCAGAACATGAACCGACGGAGGAGTTCGCTCCATCACCGCACGGGCGATGGGCTCGAGGTTTTCGATTTCATTGTAGGTCGGAATGATGACCAGCGCTCTGGTCCCTGAGCTTTCCATTTAAAACGGAACGTCTTCTTCGGTGAAGGTCGGCTCAGACTGAAACGATGCTCCGGCCGAATAATTCGGTGCGGAATACCCACCGCCTGCACCGCCGGAATTCCCGTAGTTGTTGGAATTCCCGTAGGAGGAGCCCGCGTTTCCGTAGTTCCCCGCACCTTGATCGGCCGAGCGTCCTGCTGCGCCACCCAGGAACTGAACGGTTTGCGCCACGACTTCGGTTGTGTAGCGGGTTTGATTGTCTTTGTCCTGCCAAGAACGGGTCTGGAGCTTGCCTTCGATGTACGCCTGACGGCCTTTTTGAAGGTATTGGCCGCAGATCTCAGCAAGGCGACCGAACACGACAACACGATGCCATTCGGTCTTTTCTTGCTTCTGACCGTTTTTGTCGGTCCAAGATTCGTTGGTGGCGATGCTCAGATTGCAGATGGCCTGCCCTGAAGCGGAATGCTTTACTTCTGGATTCTGCCCCAGATTCCCGATCAGAATCACTTTATTCACTGACATGCCTCTGACTTACGCCGGATCATTCCCGCAAGTCAAGGGATCTTCGGACGCACTCCGGAACGCTTGGGCTTTTCGGGGAAAGGAATGCCTTTTTCTTCGAATTTTTTTCGCCAGGCCTCTTCGACCTGCCGTACTGCTTTCTTGCGGTCTGAAAGGTAGAGAATCGGATCAAATCCGCAATCCGGGCACGCCACCGACCCGCGCATCTTGAGCCGGTACGCGACCTCCATGACCAGCCCGACCGGAACCAGGAAGGCCAGCACCCCTTTGAAGCCCATCCACGGCCAGAACATGGCCGAGAAAAAAGCAGTTGTGATCGCGATCTGCGAAAAGAACTTGAGAGAGCCGGCTTTCGCCGGAGGCGACTGCCATCGCTCGCGCTTGCAACCCACGCAATAAAATCGGAACGGCTCGCCCCGCGAGGCACGGAACAACCACTCCATCCTGGAACTCCGGTTTTCAGGCACCATTGAAACTCCTTTTCAACTCCGCCACAAGAAGAGTATACCAAGAGTTCGATGAAAAACGATGCGAAAACCTTCTCACTTGCGGTGGCCCCCGTTTTCCCTGCGCACTGGACGGGCGTGCTCGACGAGGCCATTCCGTCCCTGGTGAAGGAACGGTTTTCGCCCTCCGAGTCTTGGAAGAGCAAGCCTTTCTCGAAAGAAGACGTGCTGTTCTTCTCGAAGGGACTCATGGAACTTTCGGGGTTTTTCACGACCGAGCGCGAAGGCGAGACTCTTCCGAACTACTTCACCACCGCCAAATTCCGGTCGAGTTATTTTTTGTACTTCTTCGGCCTTCAGGGCGCCAAGTTCCTGACCCTCTTCGACCGCCACCCGAGGGCGATCGAGGCCGCGCTCGATCACGCGAAAAAAACCAAGGTATTCCGGGTGATCGATGTCGGCTCGGGCCCGGGAACGGCATCCCTCGCCCTTCTTTGTTTTTTGCTCGAGCGGTTCGAAAAAAAGAAAACAAAACTCCCCTTCCGGATCGAGCTCGTCTGGATCGATCACAACGATTCGATCATGAAGGACGGAGCGGGACTGCTCGCGAAGATCATCGCCCGCTTTCCCGACCTCGAGGGCGACATCCAGCTCAAAACCGAGGCACGCGCCTGGTGGAAGCACCCGAAAGGGTTTGATTTCGATGCCTCGCTTGTTCTCTTCGGGAACGTATTAAACGAGTGCCCGGACGATCCCCGGATTTTTCTGCAGGGCCTGGCCCCCTTCCTGCGCGACCCGAAGGGCGGCGGCGTGCTCCTGGTCGAGCCCGCCTTCCGCGAGGCAAGCCAGCGCCTGAGCCGGATCCGGGATGAGGTCGCGCTCCGCGAATCGCCGCTTCCGGTCTGGGGGCCTTGCCTGCACTCCGGAAAGTGCCCGCTCGCCCAAGGAAAAAACTGGTGCCACTTTTCGGTTCCCGCCGAGCTCCCGGGAAGCTTCTTCCGGAAGTTCTCGATCAAGCTGGGAGGGGTCCGCGAGTGGTTGAAGTTCTCGTTCCTTTGGATCGCAAGCCGCGACTCCGAAAAACCCGCGCGCCCCCCGAAAGGCCTCGTGCGCGTGGTGAGCGATCCGATCCGGACCGCGCGCGGCCTCCAGAATCTGATCTGCCGGCCCGAGCGCTTCACCTACGAAAACGCCAAGAAAAAACCAGTCTTCCGCGGAGATGTCATTCATGATTCCCTACTACAACCGGGTCACCCGAAAAGTCGAAACTGAGAAAGTCTATGGCGGCGCCTGGCTCGATTGGGCCTACCGGAACCGCGTCGGCTTTTTTTTGACGGACCGAATTTTCTCGAAGCGATGGGTCAGCCGCCTTTTCGGCGCCTTCGAGGACTCCACCCTGAGCCGCGCGAAGATCGCGGACTTCATCGAGAAATACGGAATCGGAATGGAGGAATTCGAAGAGGCATCGTACTCTTGCTTCAATGATTTCTTCATCCGGCGTTTCAAGCCGGGGAAACGCCCCTTTCCGGCGGACTCCGGAACCTTCGCGGCCGGCGCCGAAGCGCGGTATCTGGCTTTCTCCTGCCTGGGCTCGGAGCAGAAATTCAAAGTGAAAGGGATCGACATCGATCTTGCCGAGCTCCTCCGGGATCCTGATCTGGCCGAGCGCTTCGCGGGGGGATCGGTCCTGATCGCCCGTCTTTGTCCGGTCGATTACCACCGGTTTCATTTTCCGTTCACAGGAAGACTCTTGCGTCATTTTCGTGTCGCCGGTCGCTATCACTCGGTGAACCCCGTGGCTCTCGAGGCCGCTCCTCGGGTTTTTCTCGAAAACGAGCGTCAAATCGCTGTCCTCGAGCATCCGCAGGGTGGAATGACCGCCATGATCGAGGTGGGAGCGCTCGGAGTCGGGAAAATCGTGCAAACCGCCTACGATACCGGAACCTCCCTACCGCTTGCATTTGAAATGGGCGCCGAAAAAGGTTATTTTTTATTTGGGGGGTCTACCGTGATCTGGATTCTGGAGCGCGGAAAATTCGAGCTGTGCGAAGACCTCCTCGAAAACAGCGCGCGGGGGATGGAAACATGGGTTCCGCTCGGGCAAAAGCTGGGGAGGATCAAAGGGAGTGAGCAACGGACAGACCCTCATTGATGACTTGTTCAAGCAGGTCATCGGTCCGTTCTCGGCGACCGGCCTCACTTCCCTTCTTTTCGAGCCCGACAACGTCGAAGACCGTGTCACCAATCTGGTCCGCATCTTCGGACTTCATCCTCATCTGGTCCAGCCCTTTCAGGCGCTCATCAAATCGCTGAATCCGCAAGAAGGCGAAACTCCGCTCGAGGAGCACATCCGCTTTTACACCACTCGCGCAACGCAGTTGTGGCTTCTGGTGAACCTCATGAATCAGGTCTTGAAGGTGAAGGAACTTCAGCTCGATGCCGCCACCGGGAAGCTCCCGGGCAAGGCCAATGAATTGCTGAAGTTCGCGAACGAGGCGCGAAACGCCTTCGGCGAGGAAAGCCGCTACAAGGACCTCGTGTTCGCGGCCGGGATATTGTTCGATTTTGTGATGTATCTTCACAAGTCGACCCTGATGAATCTGGGCGGGGCCAAATTCGATGAGCCCATCAACCAGGCGTATCTTCGTGCGGTCGAGCAGGGCCAACTGGTCCTGAAGCTCTCCCGCTACAAAAAAAAGCTCACCCACGAAAAACTCACTCCGATCACGGCGTTCGCCCGGCAGTTCGCACAACTGTGCATTTGCCTTCTCCGACCTTCGGAAGGCCCCGAATTCTACAAAAAACTAAGCACGATCAAGCTGACCGAGCAGGTCCGCCTGTCGCTCGAGACCGGAAAATTCGGGGTTCACACCGGAACCGTCTCGACCTTCGTGGCACAGATGATTCCCGAATTCTCGCCGCTCGATGAGGCCATGTCGATCTGGGGCGCACCCTATCTGGCCTGGCACGGGGAGTTCCGCGACATCCATGATCTGTGCGGAATGGGAATGCTCGCGGCCGCCCTGAAAGAGCGCGTGACCGGAGGAGACTTCAAGGGCGCGGGCAAGGTCGGAGAAACCCTTCCCGAACTCAAGTATCTCGATCTTGCCCTGACACCGGAGGTGAAGAGTGAAGCTAAAATTTGAACGCTTCGAGGGAATCGCCTCCTTCACCATCCGGGGACAGGTGGAGCTTTCGGAGTTCCGGATTCTTGCCATCGGTCTTGAGACTCTGGTGAAAACCATCGAGGAACCTCTGGTGGTGAACGTGAGCCTCGCCACGATCGACCCGCCCTATGTGAAGACCATGATCGAGCTGAAGAAGATCCTGGCGAAAGCCGCGAAGCAAAAAATCTACTGGATCGGGAGGTTCCGGGGCCTCACCGATTACAATGAGCTCTCGCTTTTGTTCGCGCGCCTCGGGGGATTCCGGCTCCGTCAGGTGGGAGAGCGCCTTGCGCTCGAGGATTCCATTTTTTCGCTGAGTGCGAAACTCGAAGCAATCAAAGCAGAGCTCGAGAAACTGGGCGGCGACGGTGATCAGGCCTCGAAAATCGTTCTCGAGAACCAAGTGCTGAAGGAACAGAACCGAAGCCTGAAGCGGACCATCCGATTCATGGGAGAACGCATGAAGGACCAGGCCAAGTCGAAGCCGAGCGACAACGAATACGCGCAAAAGGTACAGCAAGCGCTCGAAGATCTGAAGACCGCCTATGCGACCGAGGTGAAGCTGTGAACATCAAGGCCGAGGTCATTCCCCAGGACTCCGTGATCGAGCAGGTGAAGACCCTGTCGCTTCAGAACAACACTCTGGAGACCGAGACTGAGGTGCTCGAACGGAAACTGGAAGCCATCAAAGCCTCGCTTGCCGAGAACGAGACTCTGAAAAAAACAAACGAGGAACTGCTCGCAGAGACCCTCCGGCTGTTTGACGAGGAATGGACAAGACGTGCCGATTTTTTTCCGGACATCCGTCTGGAGATCCTCACCTCCTCCGCGGCGCTCAATGCCCCGCCGAAGAAGTAGACCCGAGCAGCGCCGCGCTGATTCCGTCACCCCGGGGCTCGTTTTGCGGAAACCAGCTCCATTTTTTGATCGTCTTCAGATCAGGCGCCATCGATTCGTTTTCGATCTTGAGCATCGAGCAGGTCGAATACAGAATCATCCCCCCGGGAGAAAGATGATGTTTCGCCCAATCCAAGAGGAGACCTTGGGCTTCGACCAGCTTTTCGACATCATGGAACGTGCGATTCCATTTGATTTCGGGATGGCGGCGGATGACCCCGGTGCTGGAACAAGGGGCATCGATCCAGATGAGGTCGTATTGTCCGTTGGAATTCCACACGGTCGAATACTCGGCGATTTCGATCGACTCCTGAAGCCCGAGGCGCGAGACATTTTCGCGGACGCGATCGAGCCGTTCGGAATCGATGTCGGTCGCCAGAACCGGAAAGCCCGCAAAGGCAAGGCCGAGGCTCTTTCCGCCCGGAGCCGCGCACAGATCGAGAATCCGGAGCGGACGCTTCTTCAGACCGCGAAGATAGTCCACGATTTCGTCGACGAGCTTTTGATTCGAGATGTCCTGCACGAATCCGGGGGGCTCGTTCCCGCGAAAGCCCTCTGCCAAGAGCATGGTCTCGGTGCGGGTTCGGTACCAGACCTCGGGTCGCGAGAGCACGGCTTCTGAAAACGCAAAAACCCAGTCCGAACCGTGATCTTTTCGAAGCTTTTTGAACAGCCACTCCGGAAGACTGCACCACGCGACCTGCTCATCAAACGGGGTATCGGCGGTGACCTTCCAGGACCGCCACGATTCGCGCTGATCGGCGACCTTTCGAAGAATCGCATTCGCGAATTTCGCGGGGGCTTCGCCGTCCTGCTGGCGAACCGCCTGCACCGTCTCGGAAACCACAAGACCGGGGGCCACATCCTGGGCCAGAAGCTGGTATACGGCGATCTCGAGAAACCGCCGAACCTCGCCCGCCGGCTTTTTCTTGAGCGCATAGGTATCGATGATGAAGTCGACCCGTCCGCGGTAGCGAAGCACTCCGGAGGCGATTTCGTAAATCCAGGAACGATCGAATTCAGGAAGAGTTTTTTCGGACACCGCCGAGAGGACACGGGTCACCGCCTCTTCGAGCGTATCCTTCGAACCATAAACTCGCCCGAGCACCCGACTTGCGAGCGACCGAAGCTCCACCAACGACTGCGCGGCCTTCCGGCCCTGGGATTCAGCGAACATTCCAGATCATGTAAAGGCCGGACGGAAGAACCCGTCCCGCGGTTTGAGTAACACCTGTGATTCGGTCCGCCACCCGGGACACGAGGCGATCAAAGAAGGATTGCTCTTCTTCGAAGCCCTCTTCTTCGTCCGATCCTCCTCCGAGGAGAAGTTCCTGAAGCCCCCTCGATCTTTTCGCAGGGTATGCGATCCGGGGCTTCCCTTTGATTTTGGCCTCGCGGGCCACGTCTTCGATCGCATCGTCGATGGTGCCGATCTCATCAATGAGCTTCAATTTTTTGGCTTGAGTACCGGTGAAGACCCGTCCATCGGCCACCGAAGTGACCTCATCGGCACTCAGTTTGCGACCTTGGGCGACGGCCCCCTTGAACTGATCGAGCGTGTCCATGACAAGGCCCTGAAAATACTCGCGCTCCTCGGGAGCGAGATCGCGATACTCGGCACCGCTGTCTTTAAATCGGCCGGTTTTGACCGAATACCGCTCGACCTTGGCCCAGTCATAAAGCTTCTTCAGGTTCATGAACTCCATGATCACGCCGATCGAACCGGTTAGAGTTCCCGCATTGGCATAGACCTTTTTTGCCCCGGAGGCGATGTAGTAGGCGCCCGAGGCGGCCACACTCCCCATCGAAACGACGAGGGGCTTCGGAAACCGCTTCACCGCCTCGTAAATTTCTTGCGAGGGAGCCACGGCCCCGCCCGGAGAGTTGAGCCGGAGAACCACCGCTTTGATGTCGCGGTCCTCTTCGGCGTCCTTCAGGTTCCGGAGGATCCGGCGGGACTCGAGGATCACGCCCTTCAGCTCGATCACGGCGACATAGTCGCCCCGGTCAGAAAGAGCCCCGTCCCCTTCACGCCAAGAGGACGAGCCCCCGCGCATGAAGTAGTAAACGAAGCTGAAGATCAAAAAGAAGCCGAACAGCGCTACCGAGATGCCCAGAATGACGGCAAGGGGGTTCACGTGACGCTTTTGGATTTCACTCATATTTCATGATTGTACATGGATTCGGACGGTTCGGCCACGGGGGGGTTGGAGCCTGGACCCTTATCGTTTTGCGTCGCGTTACAGGTTTCAGAATTCATGAAAAAACATTCTCCCTGAATTTTCTCTTGAACTCCGCACACTCCTCGGTTAGAACGATGCTTCCTCTTTTATAGCGCGTCCCCATCGTCTAGAGGCCTAGGACACCGCCTTTTCACGGCAGTAACCGGGGTTCGACTCCCCGTGGGGACGCCAAAAAAGGTCTGTCATCGACTCGTTCGATGGCAGACCTTTTTTTGTTTCTACGGGTGCCGAGAACCCCGCGCGAGGGAGCGATAGCGACCGAAGCTCAGGGGTTCGTTCGCGAGACCCCAGGATGGGTCGAGCGAGCAAAGCGAGTGAAACGAGCGGTGCCTGAGCGACCGTAGGTCGCGAAGGTGGCGACCAGGATGGGAGCCACACTCCCCGTGGGGACGCCAAATAAAAAAGCCTGCATCACCCGATGCGGGCTTTTTTATTTGGCGCGCTCATGGAGGGCGAGAACCCGCGCGCCATTCCCGATCACCCGTACCCTGAACTCTGTTCTGTACCCGGAATACGGTGAACAGAATTCAGGGTACAGAACAGAGTTCAGGGTGCGGGACAAACCCTTGAATCCTACTCCTGATTCCATCGCCCTTCGGAATTGATTGGACCCGGCGACAAATCGGCCATACCAATCAGGAATGGAACAGCTCTCGGTTTTGTTGCAAGGGACGATCGCGGCTTCAATCTGGATGGTATGGGTCTTCCGGTTCGAGAACATCGTCCGTGAGTTCCATCAGTTCGGTTATCCCGATTGGTTCCGGAACCTGATCGGAGCCACCAAGCTGAGCCTCGCCGCCTTGCTTGTCGCGGGAATCTGGTTCCCGGTCCTGGCGTTTTTCCCGGCCGCGCTGATGGCCGTTCTCATGGTGGGAGCACAACTCACCCATTTTCGGGTCAAAAACCCGCTTCCGAAATTCATCCCTTCTCTGGTGCTTCTGGTCCTGAGCATTGCGGTGGCGGTTTTGAATCAGGACCGGATTTAGGTGAACCTCCTCGCAGTTTTTTCCTGCATTTCTGGAATTTCTTTTTTGCTCTACGGTTACCAATGCCTCCGCTCGCCCTTCATGAAATTGGAATTCGTGAGGTTCAAAATGGAGCGATTCAGGACACTGACGGGAATCCTCGAGATTCTGGGCGGAATCGGAGTGGTGATCGGTGTTTTTCAGCCCGCTATCGGGATCCTCTCCTCGCTCGGACTTTCTTTGCTCATGGCGATGGGCGTGGTCGTTCGGATCAGGATCAAAGACCCGATTCGTTCTCTCCTTCCGGCGCTGTTTTTTTGCGCGCTGAACGGATGGATTCTGGTTCTTCACCTTTCCAGCTGATGAACGGCCTGAAGCGCACATCCAAAGACCGCGCATAATACGCAGAATCCGGCGTCTCGGGCAGGGCCACGCCCGCGAGTTCACTGAACCGCCCTCGGCACAATACAGAACTGGCACGAACCGTCTTCCAAGGCGGGTGGATCACCTCTCCCCGAAAGAATCGATCTTTCCGCTTCAGAAACAAATGATACCGCTCGGTGATCCACTGGCGGGAAGGGCTCGAGTCCTCCTCGTTCGAAATCCCCGCTTCGAGCGAGAGGTCATAATCGATCCCACGGGCACTCAATTGGTACCGATCCCGCTCCAACGATGCGTGAATTCGAGCGTAGCGGTAAGGAAGCCCGAAGACGCTCCGGGCGATCCAGTTTCCGAGCCGGTGCGGGGTATCGAGGCAAAAAAAATAAATCCCGGGCACTCCGTCGCACACCACGTAGGTTCGCAAGTTCAACTCCCAAAGGCTCGAAACGAGCGGAACCGAGGGAGAATACGGAAACCTCACCCGATCCATGAAAAAGGGCACCACCGAGAGAACCGCCTTGCCGTCCTGCAAATCGAGCGGGAACGGCACGTGATGCCGGATCCGCTCCGGATCGATTTTCCAGTTCAAAAAAAGAACGTGATTCCAGCGTTGTTTAATGATCCAGGACATTTTTTTTCTTCGGAAGCAAATGCCGGTTCCTGGCAAAAATCCAGTATCCGATTTTTGCGACTTGATGAATGCCGGGCCAGAGGATCAGACGGCTTGCAAAGGCATATCGGGGGATCTTGCTCCAGATGTGGGCGAAGGCGTCGACTCCGGTCCGGATCTCGCCGTTCTCGGTCTGCACATGAAGATGCTCATTCACGGCTTTTGCATCGAGGCCATGGCTTTCGGCAAGAAAGTCAGGCCTGCTGATGTCGACGAGCTCGAACACACCCGGAGCGATCCGGTGGTAGTGCGAGATCTCGGAGTCACAAACGATGCAATTGCCGTCGAGGAAGATTTTTACTTTTTTTGCGTCCATATGGCTGCCTGCTTCAAGTTTCCGGGATCATCCATTCCACCCGTTTTTGCCCCCCGATTCAACCGGGTTCCTGTTTCCAAACGGAGGTTCCTTTCCGACAATCCCTATCGACCGGGGAATGTGCTCAAACAATGTGAAATCATACCCTGTGGCAAGATGAACCCGTTTGAATCCGAGTTCTGCCACTTGGGTCAAAAGCCGCTCTCCGGATACTCCGTTACCCAAGTTTGAATCAATATAGATCGGTGTCTCGAAGTGAATTTTCGGAAGTGCTTCGAAAAAAGAATCCGGATCCTGAAATGCGAGAAACGACATTTCTCTTTGACAAGCATCCATCTCCCAACACACACGAACCAATTCATCATCATCCAACAAGACAGCATCATAATAAATCCGGTCTTGGAGGAGCAACAGGGGAACCGAACCAGCCATCCCTTTTGGAATCAGCTTGATTCCCAATCGTTCACACTCAGTGTGAATCGAGGGTTCTTCAATGCGAGAGCTGACCAGATACGCCTGTCCGGCAAGCGAATATTGCTCGATCAAGCTCAGTCCGGTCTGTTTGAATCCCATGAACTCGTAATCCAGAAGGTAAATCGCGGATTCCGACTCGGATGAAGATCGCACCCAAACCGAGAACTCCTCGGGAGTATGGAAATGATGAATGCTCGTCCGATGACCTTCCCGAACCATCGAGGAAAATCTTCTTCTCCAGATCTCGTGTATCGACTCATCGTCGTCGAGAATCACAATTGGCCTGAAAGGCTCGATTTTCAGCTGCGACAAGAACCACTCCGGAGGATTCACCCTCGGAAGCAGGATCATCACCGAGGTTCCTGAGCCCTTGCTGGACTCGATCCTCAAAGATCCCCCCCAGGACTCAACACTGGTGCGCGCATGAAAAAGACCCAAACCACTCCCCTCCGCCTTGCCATGCGTTTGACCCCTGAGACCCAGACGGGCCTGGACCTCAGGAGGAATTCCCCGTCCGTTGTCCGTGATTCGAACAAGAATGGCATTCCCGTGACCGGGACATATGGTCACACCGACCCGGCCCCCGTCTTCGAGAGCCTCGACAGCGTTGTTGATCAGATTCGAGCATACTCTTTTGAATTCGGTCGCCTGAATAGCTGAAAAAAAGGAATAGGACTCACCCGACATGGCCCAGTCGAACTCAATTCCTTCTTTGAAGCGGAATTGAAGACGCTTTTCGCTTACAAGAGAATCCAAAAGAGCCGCCAGCATTTGAACCGAAACCGGCTCCTTTGAGGACGGACCGGCGGAAACCGAGAGTGAATCCCGGCTTCTCTGAAGAAGGTTGTTTGCAATGTCCTTGATTCGATTCACGGCAGACCTGAGCAGAATCCTCTTTTCTTCCTCCAAACCGGAAAGATCGTGCTCCAAAACACACAGAGCGGCCAATGGAGACCGGATGTCGTGAGCCACCTGGGCCGCGATCGAACCAAGAGCCTTCTCTCTTTCGGCAACAGCATTCTGTTCCTGAAGCAAGCGCAATTGTTGGGCAAGAAGCGAAACTTCCCGGGGCAGATCCCGACTCAGATGAAGCTGTTGCGGACCGATCGTGACAAGCCGATAAAGGGGGTTCATGAATTTTGCGCGCAGAAAACGATGCTGAATCATCAGCCCGATCAGAGTGAACAGTGTCCAAGGGAGCAATGCGAGCAGTGTGACGGGGCTGCCGATTCTTTGAAAAACGCCCTGAACTGCTGCCGAGACCCTGACCATGAATCGCCCGCGGACCAATGGCACTTCCCGATCGAGGAACACCGCTCCATTCTCAAAACCAGAACAGAATCCTCTTTGCATTCGATCCATGCAGGTCAATCCGCCATCGCGGATCTCAATTCGTTCCAAACGGAATTCCGCCTGTAAAAGCTGACGGATTTTTTCGGGTTGACCGGCTTTACCAAGAATCAACTCATTTGCGATTCGCCGGGTGATGGACATACTCTCGCCTGCAAGACGGTTCAGTACATGATTTTTTTCAGACTGCAGCTCGATCCAGGCAAGACCGATGACAATGAAAATGGAAGCAGCGAACGCGAACCCGCATTGAATGATCCACGAAAGATTCAAATACCAGTGAATCGATCTCGCGCTGGTGTCTTCACTCATCTTGAAACCGATGCCTTCTCGATTCTTTCAAAGGATATTCTCGAACGTTCCAACTTGTAAACAGATACCCCCTGATAAGGTTTGAATGGTCGGATTTCGCGAATCATTGCGGTGAATCTCTCTTTCCTGTCCGGTCGGTGCTTGCAAAGCGCTTCTGTGAGTCCGGACACAATCCTAATGAGCGATTGCGAAGAGCCACTGTCCGGAAAACCACCGATCAATGCCCTGTCTTTCAAAATCCGCCTTCCAACCGAGAAGGTCTTCAACCCCACATCAGAGGGCGGAAAACCTCGCACAGTGATTCCTTTTGCCCTGCCGGGTGCGATCCCCGCACTTAAAAATCCGAAATGGGAATCACCCCATCCATCGGATCCGAGAAACAAAGGCGGGGATTCAAGCGACTCCAATTCGAACATTACCCGGGAAGATTGTTTGGAGTAGTTGGGCAGTAAAACAACACCCGGTCTCAGATTCCGCACCTGCTGTCTCAAACCGTTGAAATCGGGGCCATCCCCGGTCAACTGCGTTTCTCCGAGTTTCTTCAAGCCGACTCCTGATGCCGCCCTGTCGAACTCTTTTGAGAAATCACGGCAACTCAGACAATCCGAATCAACAACGGAAAAATAAGTGGAGGACTCTTTTTTTGCGATCCCTACCGCCACAGCGACCATTTCGGCGTTACTCGGGGCCATGGTTGAGTGGATTCCACCAAGCGAAAACACCTCGGCGGATGAAGCCATTGTGCTTACCGTCGGAGTACCCTCCGCACCTTTCGCCAGAACAAGATACTGATGACTTCGTCTCGGTCCGACGATGAGCCACTTGCCCTCTTTCGCCGCTTGATGAGCCCTTTCAAAAGCCTGTAAATCATCGCTCGCGTCAAAAAATGCGAATTGGGATTCGATTCGATAACCGCAACGTCTCAATTCTTCTTTGTTATAACGGATCGCCATTGTGACGGCGTTTCTGTATTCGGCGGCAAACCGCTCGGATGAAGTCGTATCTTTGGGGGATAACGCTTCAATGAAACTCACGGGGACGGGAATCAGTGTTGATCCTTGGACGATCCCGGACCAAATTGCCACCAGCAGGGCAATGCAAAAACCAGTCACCGGATCTTTCTCCAGACCAAGTGGGCGGTTCCGAACGACTCTCGTGGTGACGAGAGCCTCAAATCAGAACCAATCAAGCTGGCAAAACGGATGAGTTGTTTACCGATTCGACCAGGGTTCGAGGCATTCTCAACCCCATGCACGATTTCACCGCCTTTGACCTCAAAAGAGCCCGAGTAAAAAAGAATGGAATCAAAGATGCGTTCGAATTCGTCCGAAGTCTCAAGATCAGGATCCCGATTGATACTCACGCTCATTTTTCCGGAATCATCGTAAATGAGCTGCCCTCGGACATTTTTCCCCCAAGACTCAGTGGATCCCTGAAGATCTTCGATCTCGAAACTGACAAGCGACCATGCTCCCAGAATTTTTTCCCGCATTCGTCCCCCTTTTCCCGATTTGAACCGAGATTAATGCTTTTGCTTGGAATTTGCCACATCCCCCGTCTCGAAAGTCCGCGACATCCCCTCCCCGTCCTCAAACACCATCGGAATCGACCCCAGGTGCGAGTAATGCCGCACATGCAGGTGCGGTTCGCTCGCGAATCCGGTGAATCCCGAGAGCCCGAGCAAAGCTCCTGCAAGAACCCTCTCGCCGGTCCGGACCATGACACTCGATTGCTTCAGATGCACATACTCGGCAAAGGTTCCGTCCTCGTGCTCGATCAACACCAGATTCGCTTGCGATGCGAACTCCTCGGAGGGCCCGCCCGAAGAATGATCCCGGACCACCCGAACCACGGTGCCATCCCGCATGGCGAGCACGGGGGTTCCCTCGGGCATGGCAAAATCAATGGCATGTTCCTGCTCATTACGATGCGAAAAATCGCCACCCGGCCCCTGAAGAACGGCAAAGGACACCGACTCCGGAAAGGGAAGCATGAGCGTGGCCGGAAGAAGCGCCGGTGCCGGATGACCGGTGACCTCGTTCAGAAGTGAAACGAAATTCTCACGGAACGGATATCGGCCCTTCGGATCAAACATCCAGAACGCCTGAATGTGTCCGCCTCCGGGCACAAGCCACCAGGACTTCTTCGGGGGCGCACGCTGATAAAGCGCGCGGCCCAATGCCTCCGACACCACCGGATCATGGGTCCCGTGAATGATCAGGTACCTCGGACCGGGAGGAAGCGCGCCCTCGGCCGCTTTTGCGTCCGAGAGCACCAAATCAGGAATCCACTGAAACGGCCAGGTCAGCCACGAACTCGCCAGAACCGAGCGCCCCGCCTCGCGGTACGAGGTGAAGCTCGACTCAAACGCCACCAGCTTGATCTTTGCGAGCTCACGCGGATCGCGAATCTCGGCGGTCTCTTCGAGAGCCCTTTGCAATACCGCTCCCCCCAACGACTGCCCGAAAAGAATCAGCGGTTTTTCTTGCTTCAGGGCCCAACGAATCATCCGGACTCCGTCTTCGACCGTGGTTTCGGGAGTGGGCGCGCCGGGAGTCTTTCCGTACCCTCGGTAATCGAAAATCACATACTCGAAGCCGTGCTCGGGAAGCCAAGAGAGCGCAGTGAAATGGGAAGTCAGGTTCTGGGCATTGCCATGAAAAAACAAAACAAGCCCTTTCGATTGCACAGATCCGGACCGGAAGCGCCATGCATGAAGCCCCTCGATCCAGAGATCATCCCAGCGGCGCTGATCGGCGAATCCGAAATCTCGCGGATGGGCATGCTCGCGATGATCCGGATGATACAAAAGCCCTGAGCAACCGGTACCCGTGCAAGAGAGAAATAAAAGCAAACTCAGAAAAAATAAGTGACGCCCGATTGCCATGTCTTGGCTCCCGTTTGATCCACAAATCCGGCTCCCCACCCGAGGTTCTGCGTGATGTGCCAGCGGCCCTCGAGAGAAATCTCCGAGCCGAGCCCCGCTCTCGAAATCGTCTTCAGCACCGATCCCAAAAACGCGAATGACTCTCCGATGCGGGAATGGATTCCAAGCTCCAATGTGCCGTGAGGACGAAGTGCGAACCAGCGGGGAGAAAGCAACCTGCCCCCGCCCAGCAAAAACAGACGCGCTCCCGGCACCGGGACCGTCGCTCCGCCTGCGACGTCGAGTCTTGTTCCCGAATCCGCCTCGTACACCACACCCACCTTCCAGCTCGGGTCGTACTTCACGCGGGTCCAGGACGAAAGCGACTGGACCTGAAACAAGCCGAGTCTTTGAAGCCGCAACCGATCGGAGGCGCGAACCGAGACATTCACAAACTCGATCTGCGCGGATTCGGGGTACCCGGCTGCTGGGTCAAGCAAGTCCTGCAAGGCCGGCCGGAACGAGAGCTGGGTGAACAGTCGCTCGGGATCATGGCCGACCCCGAGCTGAACCCGCCTCGGGCGATGTCCCTGGGAGGGATCCGGTTCCGTCCGCGCAACTTGCTCTTTTTGATCATCCTGAACCACACCGGTCAGGGCACGCGCACGAAGGGTCTGCTGTTTCAGCGCCTGTGGTGCATCTGCGTTTTGGATGAGGTCCTTGAAGTGGGCGAAGTCGATCCAATCCATGCGCGCATCGAGAACGGGAGCGCCCATCTCAGGCGTGCTTTCGGTGGTGTTCCAGGATTCCGCCATCGTCCGATCCGGGGGCGAAAGAAGAGAGAGCCTCGCCTCCAGTTTTTTTCGCTGGGACGGTCGATACTCGACGCCCGAAACAAGATTCGGTTCCTGCATCAGGGACTGCAAGGTATGGGAGGGAATCACGAACCAAGGCATGCGATCGAGGAGTCCGATACGCCCGCGGGAGGAATCGAGAATCGCTTCGAGTGCGGCAAGGATCTCGTAAGAACAGTTCCGGGAAAAATAATAATACCGAAGCTCCGCACGATCGAGTTCCCAAAGATGGGCCACGAGCAACTCGAGCTCCGATGGACTCAATGCGAGCGGATAGGACCAAAGGTCCCGATTCTCGGCATCCGCGTATTCCCGAATTTTGTAGTAGTAGGGCATCGCCGTATATTCACCGCGAAACAGCCCGAGCATTCCGTAAAAGGCATACGAAACCGGATTGGAGGTGGTCACCGTTGCGGCGTACCCGATCCCGGTGTCCAAAAGCTCGGTGGGCGTCCCCGATTCCCGTGCGGACCGGGCACGATGGATTCGAAGAAACGAGTGCCCGAAAGCCGAGGCCGGATTATTGAGGTAATACCCCGAGAACACCACCGAGGCCCCCGTGGCCGAGAGGCGATCGCGAAACGCAGTCCATTCCTCGCATGGTTTTTTTGGGAGAACCGCAAGATGCAGCCGACTCAAAAGAAGAGCACGGGCCGGAAACTTGCAGTGAAAATCCGAATCGGGACGCGACAGCTCTTCAACCGAGGCCGAGAGCTCCGCATCCGGATCGGAATCGCCCCCGTGAGTGAGAAAGAACGCAGGAGCGGATTCGTTGCTCCAGTTCCCGAAAAAATCCTTTCGATAATGAAGGAGCCTGACCCAGGCATCCGGAATCGCAGAGGCACCTGGAACCGCAGAGACCTCTGCGAGCGAAATCGACGGAAAAACCGTAATCAGAAAAAAAAACAACCGGACCGGGCCGAAAGCCCGATCCGGTCGCACTCCCCGAAGGGATGACATCATGAACAGTTGCCCTTGATCATCGGAGTGATCGTCGACTCGATTTGGGCCGCTGAAACCTGATTGCCCGGGAAGATCTGTTTGAAATTCTTTTGAAGAGCAGGACCGACCTTTGCATTGTTCGCGCAACCGATCAGCTGGGTCAGACCATTCAGAGTCTCGCCGTTTCCGCGGGCGACATCGTTGGCAAGGGCTTCCCGGTTGGCTTCGATGTAAGCCTTCACTGTCGGAGCCGCACCACCGCCTCCGCAATTCGAGGTACCGAAGGTGATCCCGAAAGTCTGACTTGCAAATGTCCCGTTGGTGGTTGCGGCCAAGATCTGGATCGGACCACGCTTCGAACCAAAGACCACGGATCCGAGACCGCATCCTGCGTCACCGTATCCGGCGGCTTGGGTTTGACTTGCCATTGCTGCGACTGCGACCAGAGCCAATACAATACGTTTCATAATTCTCTCCTTATTCAGTTTGAGGTTAAACTACATCGAAGAGAGTAGATTCGGGTCACGGACGAAGCAAGCGACATTCCGACCCTGAACCCGAAAAATCACCGCTGACCTGTGATCTTGATCGGGATCAAAAGATCCGGGAGGGATTCCCGTTCCTGCATCCGACGAAAGACCGCATCGGGCAGACCATTGTTCCCTACCCCGGCATCTTGCTTCCAACGCTGATACGCCTCCCGAACCCAGGCCGGATATGCGGGTTTTCCAGGAATCAAAAAAATTCCCGCTTCGAGGCGGATCATCTGTGTTTCGGGAGAAACCGTAAAATCGATCGAGTTCATTTCCGGGTTCGCATCGAGCCCCACCTGATGAGGCTCAAACCCCGGCTTGGTCAGAAACACGCCGGTGAGGTCAATGTAATATTCCTTCTTCAGCCCGGGCTCGTTCACGACGTAAGGCAACACACCCGCCCGAAGTGCGCTCTGTTCAAGAATCGCCGAATGGACATCGGGATTCGAGACATAATACCGGAACACCTCGTCCCGACCGGGCTGATAACGAATGGCGGATCGGGGGAACCCTCGAACCTCGATCACATCCCCCCGTGAGGCACTCGAATACAAAAGCCGCCATTCCAACGGACCGGAAAGCAAACCGGAGCAATCCTCCTGTGCGCGAACCGAATTGCTGAAGAAAACCAATGAAAGTGCGATCGCAATCCGCATTCCCCCGAATCTCCCTTATTTCGACGCCGAAGCACTCATGCGCGAAGAGATCTGCTTCACCACCCGGATCGCCGAGACGGCGGCATCGTCCGAATGGGTACCCTCGGTGAAGTCCCCGGCAAAGTACACGCGTCCCTCGGGGGTACGCATGAGCTCAGACAGGCTGTCGAAGCGGCTTCGCCCCACTGGCCACCCTGCGATGGCGCGTGGATGATAGCGGTAAAACGTCATGCGCCGGATGTGCTTGCCGAAGCCGGGCCAGATCTTCTCGAACCCGCCGCGGATCATGCCGCTTACGGTATCGAACGAAATGCTGCGGGAATTGTAGACCTCGGCATGATCTCCGGTGACCAAGAGATTCAGGAGCAAATCGCCTGATTTCTCGGGAACAGAGCCCTCGTAGATCACGCCCACCGGGGATCCGCTCAGAATCGGAAGCACACTCTCGTTGTTGACCTTCCAGAAGCGCTCCGCTTCGCGGTCGATCACGACATGCGCGGTGAAATACGCGCCCCAGCTTTGGGTTTGAATCGCCTCTTGCCTTTTTGCGGGAAGTTCCGGGGTGAAATGCACCTCGTTCAGACGAAACAGCGGAATCGTACTGACCACATGATCGGCCAGAAAAACTTTTTGCTCGAAGGTCGAGGTATCGGTCGCGATCACCTCGACCGAGTCATCTTTTTGATTGATATTCGTGACCTGGGTATTCAAAAGAAATCGTTCTTTGCCGAGCTTCGCAGCCACCGCCTCGGCAAAGCTTTGGTTCCCCGCCTTGATGTGAAACGAGCCGCGGCCCTCTCCCGAACAGAACTGCCACTCGGCAATTCCATCGAGAGCGCTCAATCGGGACCAGGGGGTTCCGTACTCGGGCTCGGACTGCATCCGGATGAACTCGAGCGTTTTTTTCGAGAGACCGAACTTCTTCTGCGACGCCCATTTCTCGAACGAAATATCCTTCAGCTTCAACAAAGCGGCATCAAGGCCCTTCGAGCGAATTTGCCGATACAGGGCCGAGACTTCACGATCCCATTCCTGATATTTCTTGTACTCGGCCTCACTCAAAAACGATTTCAGGAACTCCGGATTGGTGTTTTGGAGGAACGGAATGATTTTTCCCTCATGAAGAAAACTCGAAAATGAGGTGGCAGAAGCCTCGATCGGAAGCTTGAGTTCCCGGATGATCTCGAGGGCGGGATTCCCTTCCCAGAATTCCTCGAGCCCCACTTCGGCCGAACCCCCGCCCGGATAACTTGCGGTGCGGACTCTGCCTCCGAGCCTCGGAGCAAGCTCCACGAGCTGAAACCCGATTCCGGCTTTTTCAAGATGCCAAGCGGTGGAGAGTCCTGCAATCCCCCCGCCGATGATCAGCACCGGGACTTTCTTCGGGGCTTTTGCAGAAGTGACAGATCCCGCGGCGGATGCGGTACCGTACGAAAAACAAAACAGAATCGGAAGCACAAGAAATCGAACAACAAAGGAGAGACCGGATTTCATGCGGGGACGCTAACAGCGCTTCACCAAGCGGTCAATGAGGCGGGACACCTCTTCGTTCGGACCCAAGCTCTGCCGGGTGATGGCATAGAACCGCTGTTGAATCCGGTCGAGCCGGGCGATCACCTTGAGGTCGCCGCTGGTGATCTCGCGCAAAGCCCCGAGTTCTGGAAGCGCAACCACCGCCCCCGAGCGCAAGGCAAGGACCCGAAGAAGGGCGATGTCGTCGATTTCTCCGGCGATCCGAAACGGAACCGAAAGATCCTCGAGGAACGCATGGAGTTCGGGTTTGGCCTCGAACCCCCGTCCCGGGATGAAGAGGGATTTTCCTTTCAGGATCTTTTCGAGGGTGGGCCGTGCCGAGCGCACTTGGCTTTTTTCGACCACAAACACGAGTGGCGATGAGGCCAGCACCCAAGAACGGAATCCCCGCCCCACCTCGGCTCCCACCCCATGCGAACCGAGCACGACATCGAGCTCGTACTCCGCCAGCATCGACAGGAGGTTCCGCGCATCGCCCGCGATCACCTCGAAGCGCACTCCCGGGTTCGAGATCAGGGGCGCCATGAATTGGCACTGGAGGTTTCGCGAGAGTCCGGAGAGCGCACCGATCCGAATCACCCGGAGCTTCGGAAGCGCACCCTTCGTGGCCCAGTGGAGCAATTCCCGGCTTGTCTCGAAGATCGAATCAGCATACTCGAGCACCTTCCGGCCCTCGGGCGTGATCTCGGGCCTTCTCGGGTTCGACCGGTCGACAAGCGGCAGCGAGAGCGACTCCTCGAGCTGACGGATCTGCGTGGTCACCGCCGACTGGGCGATGCCGAGCTCGCGCGCGGTTTTGGTGAAGCTCCCGTTCCGGCCGAAAACCCAATACAAATACAAATGATGATGATTCAGCCTTTGCATGAATCCTGATTATCTTTTTTATCGATGTTCTTGAACTAAATTATCTATTTTATTTGTATCCCCGCATGAATCATCCTGATTGAAGAGGAGAAACCACCAACATGACCACCCCCAGAATCACAGTTGCCCACGGAGACGGAATCGGACCCGAGATCATGGCCGCGACTCTCGACATTCTTGCCGCCGCCGGCGCGAACCTGGCCTATGACACGATCGAGATCGGAGAGAAAGTCTATCAGCGGGGCCTGAACGCGGGAATCGAGGACAAAGCCTGGGAGAAACTGGTCGAGAACCGGATCTTCCTGAAAGCACCGATCACCACCCCCCAAGGGGGCGGCTTCAAGAGCCTGAATGTGACCGTGCGAAAAAGCCTGGGACTCTATGCGAACGTGCGCCCCTGCCGCTCCTTCTCGCCCTTCATTCGCACCAAGCACCCGGGCATGGATGTGGTGATCATCCGCGAGAACGAAGAAGACCTGTACGCCGGAATCGAACACCGCCAGACCGATGAGGTATACCAGTGCCTGAAGGTGATCTCCCGCCCCGGATGCGAGAAGATCGTGCGCTATGCCTTTGAATACGCCAAACGCTCGGGACGCAAAAAAGTCACCTGCTTCACCAAAGACAACATCATGAAGATGACCGACGGGCTTTTTCATAAAGTGTTCGATGAAATCGGCGCGGAATACCCCGCGCTCGAAAAAGAGCACTGGATTGTCGACATCGGTGCCGCGAAACTTGCCGACACCCCCGAGGTGTTCGACGTGATCGTCATGCCGAACCTGTATGGCGATATTCTGAGCGATGTGGCGGCCCAGATCGCGGGCTCGGTCGGACTGGCCGGCTCCTCGAACATCGGCGAGCATTGCTCGATGTTCGAAGCGATTCACGGCTCGGCACCCCGACGCGCAGGACAAGACCTCGCGAACCCGAGCGGACTCCTGCTCGGAGCAGTCCAGATGCTGGTGCACATGGGGCAGGGAAAAGCCGCCGAGAAGATCCATAATGCTTGGCTGAAGACCATCGAGGACGGCGTTCACACCTATGATATTTTTCAGGAAGGTCTGAGCAAAAAGAAAGCCGGAACCAAGGAATTCGCAAAGGCAATCGTGGAGCGTCTGGGCGAGGAGCCCGCGAAACTGACTCGCGCCTCGTACCCCGCGACCGAGCCTCTTCGTTTGGTGTACAAGCCCGGCTCCACTGCGCCCGCAAAAAAACAGCTGGCAGGCGTGGATGTCTTCGTTCATGAACGGAACAGGAACCCGGCGGCGCTTGCGGAACGAGTGAATCAAGCGATCGGAGCAAGCCCGCTTGAGCTGCAAATGATCACGAACCGCGGAGTGAAGGTGTTCCCGCAGGGGCTGAAGGAAACCTTCTGTACCGATCACTGGCGGTGCCGGTTCACGGCAAAGAACGGGGCGGTCGTCACCCCGGACCTGATCTGGAAGCTCATGCGCGACCTCGAAGCAGGCAAGATCGACACCATCAAAACCGAGAACCTCTACCTGTTTGACGGAGAAAAAGGATTCTCGCTTGGGCAAGGGCAGTAAGCGTCATCCTTACGCAGGTCACACGGTCTTTCTCGGAACCCTCCACGAGAAAGACCGTGCGATCCGTCCCGCGCTCGATTTGCTGGAGCTAAGGTGCGAACCGGTCGCGATCGACTCCGACCGGTTCGGCTCGTTTTGCGGCTCGATTGCGCGCACAGGTACCGTGCTCGAAACCCTGCGAAAAAAGGTCGACGCCGTGGCGGTGCTCCTTCCCGAAGCGCGGTTTGTGATGGCAAGCGAGGGGAGCTTCGGACCGCATCCGGCCTTTGGGATCATCGCTTGCGATCATGAGGCGCTGTTGCTCGTGGATCGATTGCAACACCGGGAATTTTACGCCGAAACGGTGTCTCTGCGGGTGAAGAACCGCGAAATCGAATTTGGACCGCACGACGATCTTGATCGAGCACTTGCAGAACTGGGCGCGCCAGAGCATGCGGTACTCGTGCGCCCGAAGGGGGCATCAGAGCCCATCGCAAAAGGTCTTCGCAAGCGCACCGAGATCGCGCGGACCATGGTCGAGTGCTTTGCCCGAAGTCCTGAGGCGAGGGTGCTCATTTCGAACGATCTGCGGGCCCATCAAAACCCGACCCGCATGCGGGCAATCGCTGAAGCGGCCGGGAATCTGGTCGAGAAGCTTTCTTCTTTTTGCCCGAAATGCACAGCACCCGGGTTCTGGTCGATCCGACGAAGAACCGGGCTTCGGTGCCGGGCCTGCGGGAGCAAAACGCATAAAACCATCGGCCATGAGTGGCTGTGCGGGGCGTGCGGCCATGAGGAATTCCGCGAGAACGGCAATGCCTCGCTCGGGGCGGAGCCCGGGGATTGCCCGGAGTGCAATCCGTGACTCAGTCGCGACAAACCGGCAGAGCCCGATCGAGCTTTTGATAGGCCTTCGAGAAGGCCTTCGCAAAATCCCGAACCGAACACAGCTGAGTCAGGCAGATCACCGTGCTTTCGCCCCGGTACTCACCGAGCTCGAGCACCGCGCGGGCCCAGTGAAACCGCGCACGAGACACATCCTCGCCGATGATCCGAAGCTCGGCGTCGGCCTCATTCGGGCTCGGGACCTCGACATACCCGTGCGACTCAAGGAGCTTCGAAAAATCAAAGCCGATGGGATGTCCCTCATAGAGGAATTCCCGTTCGGACACAAACACGCGGCAAGCGGCCTGGGAATCAAGGGCGGGAAGGAGCGCAAGAACGACCAGGAGGCAACGAAGGATCCAGTTCATGGCGCGAGGGTAAACCAAAGCGGTGGAATTGCAAAGACCACAAACTGCACCCTTTGGTTGTGCTTGGGTTGTCACTCAGAGTGCGGGAGGGGCCCGATAGGATTCGGCTTTTACCTCCGAGCCGGGTCCTCCGGCCTCGCTCTCGCCATCCTGGCTCGCGAGAGTCGGCAAAAACCGAATCCTATCGGGCCCCTCCCCCACTCTGAGGACACCAGAAAGCACAATCAAATGGGGCAGTTCGGGGTTTTTCGCTTCCCAATTCGCCGTTTTTCCCCGAAAACCTCTGCCATGCTTCGGCGACTCATCTCATTCCTCCCCCTTTTCCTTCTTTTCGTTCTTCCCGCGCTCGAATCCCGAGCGCAAGAAAACCTTCCCGTGCCGATCCGGCCGGCCCTGCTCGAATGCAATACCCTTTTGAACCCCAAGGGAATGAGCGACGGGATGGGAATTCCGCTCTCGACCGGCGGGGTGAATGAGTTCGACGCAGCTCTGGGCCGCTTGCTCGAAACGAGCGAGCCCTCCTCGCTTGCCGGGTCCCACCTTTATGTGACCGGAATCGAGATGGGCGAAGAATCGGCAATTCAGAGGCAATACGAGGCGATTCTTGAGAGGCACGGAATCAAACCCGGATCAGTGACGGTCAAGGTCCTCTCGGCCCCCCGAAGCCTTCTTGCACGGCAGGTGACCCCGGCTCTTCGGGATGCGTGGAGCCGGCTTCAGTATTTTTTTCCGAGCATGAAGCGGGATTTTCAGAAGCCGCTTCCGATGGAGATTCTGACCGGAGTCATGAGCACGGTGCCGCTTGAACTTCCGAATGCCGTGTTTTTGATGAAGAACCTTCCCCATCCTGATGCCTCGATCGTGCTCGGGGTTCACTCGGCAACCCTCTTTGCCTATACGGTATTCAGCCAGACCCTGCTGAACTGGCTTCTTCGCCCCGGCACGAACCGCATGGAGTTGTTCCTGAAGCAGTGTCTGATGAGCTTTCCCTTCATTTTGAATTATCGGGTTTTCGGGCACTTCAGCGAGCTGATGGGGGTTGTGCAAGCCAAGGGGTATTCGGAACTCATCCGACAGAGCCCTTCTGCGTTGGCCGACTTTGTGGCCACCGATGGGTTCACGATTTTACTTCAAACCGTGTTTTACAGCTCGGTGATCACGAAAGGCGCCGGAGAATGGGTCAATGGGCAGATTGTCGAGATCAACCGCAATGCCGCGCGGACGATGCGCCCGGTGGTGCAAGCGCCGATTCTGATTGTCGATGCGCTCTTGCTTGCCTACGCGACCACCTCGCAGAATGTGCTGTTCCAGATCGGGCCGCTGGATTTCAATGACGGACACGCTCTTTTGATCGGACTCACGGGAATCGGCTGGGCGGCCTACCGGCCTGCGGTTTTGGATTTCATCGGAATCCGTCCGTATTTTGCGATCGAGCGGCTCATGAAGCGGCTTCGTGAGGTGTTCTCGTTCAAAAAATCGTGAGCAAGCGATTCAAGTCCCGAGGTCGATCAGCGAACACGGCACGACCACGTTCGGCTTGTCGATGACGATGATTCGCGGTCCCTTGGTTGTGGTGGCCCCCGCTTTGGTGGGCTTATAGACGGTAATCGACCGCACCCCGAAGGGAACCGAAAAAAACGTGAACGCCCCGTTCATCCCGGCCGTCACCGTTTGCAGACTCTGGGTCAATCCACCCGACCCGTCCGGGTAACTGAGCTCGATCTGAGCGCTCGAATCATAGGGTCCGGTATTCTCGCACACAAAGCCGAAAAGAGTCGCACCCGCCGAAGACTCCGAGATCGTCACCGTGAGGTCCTGATCCAGACCGGTTCCGCCGACGGCCCCGTCGGCGCCGTACGAGGTGATGGTCGCCTGAAACACCGAGGTGTAGGTGTAAAGAAAAGCTCTTCCCCAACCGTCCTTGATCGTCGTTGCAGAGGGGTTACCCAGGTCGATGTACGGACCATTCCAGCCGTAGCCGATTCGGGCGCTCGACGACACCTGATGCGCGCCATACCCGCTCGAGTTGTTCAGAAGCGCCTGAAGACCGGCAAGGGCCGTTGGAAGAGCGCCGATGTCACCCACAAACCCGAAGTGGGTGCGGGTTCCGTCCACCTTGAGGTCGGGATTCCCGACCAGCGCATCTTTGATTTGGTTCATGCGATTCACGGTCTCTTGAAAGCGGGAATCATTGGCGGCGTCGCTAAAGACCTCGACCGAGGCGAACGCGAGAATCGAGACAATCAGGATCACCATGAGGAGCTCGATCAGGGTGAATCCGGAAGCGGCCCCATGGAATTTCGGAGAACTAAAACGAGAGATCATCGCTGGTCCCCCATTGCCGGTCGGGCCCGGCGCTTTGAATCGTGGGCCCGCCCCCCGGGTAGGCAAAAATTGTCCCCCAGCCGTCTTGCCGGTACCCGTCCGGGTTTTGCGAAAAATCGCTGAACAAATAAGGCCCGCACCATCCCTGCAGAGTCGCATGATACGGACTCGCCGGATTGTTCACGAGCGCACAGGTGGCAGGATTGCCGCTCGCAAGAAGCGTCAGGTTTGCAGGATAGACCCCCGCATTGTGCTGGGCATAGCGGTTCAGGGCAGCACGAATTCGATTGGCCCGCTCCATGGTGTCGCGTGTATTGCGTGAAAATACCCCCGGTCCGACAATCGCGATCACGACCGATGCGGCAAGCGAGACACTCACGATGACCAATAAAAGACTCAAAAGACCGGCCCCCGTTTTGTCCTGCCTCTTAGAATCCCATGATGATGTCATCGCCATCTCCGCAGTTCAAATTCGGGCCGCAACTCGAGATCTCGCGGTTCGTACCGTCATAATCAAGCGCCGTTCCCCACGCGTCGTGATCCCAGTCCGTGACCGAGTTTGAGACATAAGGCCCTCGCCAACCGGTTCGGGTCAGAGGGTCGTATGCGGCCGAACAAGTACCGGCTCCGGGCATGGTCACAAGGTTGGTCAACGAGGCGGGAACGCCCCCGCAGTGAATGATGTATCCGGGACTCGTGTAAACTCCGCCCGAAATGAGCCTCGGATCACCGATGATCGCAAGGCGAATCTGGTTGATGCGGTCTTTCGTGACCGCCGTTTTGGCGTCACCGCTGAAATCCAAAAACTGAGTAATGCCGATCGTGGCGAGAATCGAGAGAATCAGGATCACAGTCAGGACTTCGATCAGAGTGAAACCCGAAGAAGCCCTGCGCCGCAAGGGACCTCCCTAATAAGTGTGCTCGTCGTCGGCGGCACCGTTCGGATCGTTATTCGAAGAATGGGCCCAGATTTCTCCCGTTACGCTATTGTAGCACCAGCCATTTCCTTTCGCCACAGTGTGACAAGCACCGGTGCGATCAGCACAGGTGGCAGGAGTTAACTGACAATCCGTAATTAAAATTGCATTTGCAGGGGTGGTTTGAATGTCGGTAGACCACGGATTCGGAGGAATCCCCCCTGCCACAAAAATCCGATCTGCAAGACCCGGCACCTGACCCACTGTACAAGAGGTGTTTGTAATGTCATTCGCCGAGATTTCCGTAGCAGTCGGAAAACTGTTGTCCTGCACATTGCATCGAACGCGCATCATCGCGGCCTTCTCGCTGATCGCTCGCCTCAAGATTTGCAAGTTCGCCTTGGTCGTCGCGTCGCGGGCATCTTTGCCGTAATTCACGAACTGAGTGATCCCGATAAACGCAAGAATGGCGATCACCAAGATCACCATCAGCAACTCAATCAGGGTAAATCCATCTTGGGTTGACTTCTTTTGCCTGTTCACGATCTGCATCTCCCGTTTTTAAAAACGATGAATAAATCTTCTATAAGGTCATTATAGACACAGGAATGAATCTGGAACAAATCGAAATGCCAATATTCCTTTATTTTTTAAAACCGACGACGAAATGACGCTCTCCTCGCCTAGCACCTGCCCCTCAGGGGCATCTTACCGACCACTGGTGAATCCCGCGAATCGCAGGTAAACTGAGAATGGGGATGGCACGCTACTACTACGAGGCACGAAACCGGAAAGGCGAGATTGTCCGCGCATCGATCGTCGCCGAAAGCGAGTGGATCGCACGGAAGTCGCTCGCCCGAATGAACCTGATTCCGCTGAAATTGGGCCGTTTTTTGCCCAAAGTCATGTGGGCCGAGCTGAGTTCGAATGTCGAGAACCTGTCGACCCAAGTGACCCTCGAAGAAAAAATCACGCTCATGAACCAGATCGAGATGGGCATCTCGGTCGGGATCCCGATTCTTCAGATGCTCCATTTTTTACAGGCAGATGTCAGAAACCGCAGACTCCGCGACGCACTCGAACAAATCACTGCCGACATCACCGAAGGGGGCACTCTTCATGGAGCCTTTGCAAGGCACCCCGACATCTTCGACTCCCCCACGGTGGGCCTGATCAAAACGGGAGAAATCTCGGGAAAGCTCGACGAAACCCTGTCGCGGATCACCAAACTGCTGGAGCAGCAGGCCGAGACGCGGGCAAAGGTGAAATCCGCGACCTTCTACCCCAAGATCGTGCTCGGTACCCTCATCGTGGTCATCGGGGTCCTCGTGTATGTGGTGATCCCGAAGATCAAGGAATTCCTGAAAACCCTCGGGAGCGATCTTCCTCCGATCACGAAGGCCGTGGTCGCCTTCTCGGATTTCTTTGTGTACCGCTGGTGGATGGTGCTCGGGATTGTTTTCGCGGGGTATTTGTGTTTCCAAAAACTCATGACCATCCCCCGCTACCGTGCCTCCTTCCATCGGCTCGTGCTTCGGATTCCCGTGCTCGGGCAGGTTTTTTTGTGTATCGAACTCAATAACTTTTGTGTGCTTCTTGAACTGTTGATGAGCAGCGGGATTCCCCTGATCGAATCGCTCGAAACCCTGAAGGGCTCGCAACGGAACCTCACCTTTCGGAATGCCCTGACCACCCTGCAAGAAGAAATCCATAAGGGAGGGACCCTGACGGCCGGAATGGAGCAAGAGCCGGTGTTTCCGCGAACACTGCGGAACCTGGTCTCGATCGGCGAAGAAACCGGACGCTTGCCGGCCATTCTGAGCCGAATCGGCCGATACTATCAGGTTCAGCTGAATCACCTTCTCGATAATCTCTCGAAGGCGATCGAGCCCATTCTCCTTTTTTTGGTATTCGGAGCAATCTTGCTCATTGCGCTCGCCGTGTTCCTGCCGATCTGGAAGATGAACTCGGCGGTCAAACTCGGATAGTACTCATTGCGGCGGGACTTTCGCCTCGGATTGGTCGACGGCAAGCTCGGGCTTCAGCTCCTTGCCGGTCTCGGGATCGACATGGACCGGATCGGGATTCCCCATCGTCGGAGTGAGAAAGATCACAAGCTCGTTGTTCTCGTCGATCTTGGAGCTCGATTTGAAGAGAAGCCCGATCAGGGGAATGTCAGACAAAATCGGCACGCCCCCGCTCGATTTGGACTTTTGCTGTTTGATGAGGCCCGCGATCACCGCGGTTTGCTTGTTTTTTACAATTACGTTGGTATTGGCTGAATTCTGAAAGATCCCGGGAATCCCGTCGACCGCACTCCCCATGTCAGAGGTCGAGTTGTCGATATCGACCACGAGCTTGATGTCTTCGGTACCGACGACGGTCGGAAGAATGTTCAACGACAGGCCGGCACGCACCGGGATCAAGCCCCCGGCCGCGAATCCGCCGCCGATTCCGCCCCCCACACCGCCCATGCCCCCGATTCCTCCCGCTCCCCCCATGCCGCCGCCTATCCCCATGCCCATACCACCACCCATGCCGCCCATCATTCCGGCATTGCCTCCGACCTGATTGTTCTGCCCGTTCATCATGACATTGCTCAAGGTCTTTACATGGTAGGTGATTCCGCTCTGAATCTGTGCTGTCTTGTTGTTCAGGGTGATCACCTTCGGTCGGGAAATCACGCGCGCGTCGCCATTGTTCTCTGCCGCCGTGAGCTTGACTTCGAGCGTTTTCGAATTGATTCCATCAAGCACGGTCTTGAAGGTTCCGTAAGGTCGAACCGGTCCGGGAGTATTGACCGTGTCCCCGAGCCCCGCCACCGAGATTCCGAGCTGCTGCATGAACGAATGCGTAGTCTCGACAATCAGGGCTTCGATCATGATCTGACGCGGAGGCGAATCCAGAAGAGTAACGAGCGATTTGATCTTCTCGAAGTTGGTTCGGGATCCCATGAAAACAAGATTATTCTCGCGTTCATCCACCACGATTCGTTCATCGGTGGTCATCACAGGACGGACCTTGCCGGCAATGTCACTCGCATTCGCGTACTGGACATGAATCAGATGCGAGTCGCCGATGCTGGTTCCGAGCGATCGCCTGTTGATGATGAGCTGATTTCCGGTGATGAGGTATTCGATTTGCTGATTCGAGGCGATCTGGTCCAGAAGCTGTCTTGCTGTCACCCCGGTCTGCGAGATCGAGACATTCACGTTCGGGTCCTGCCCCAGGACGAGCTGAAGCCCCGCTCGCGCTGCGATCATTTCCAGAACCCCGCGAAGCGGAGAATCCTTCACGTTCAGATCAAACTGCGCATCCACCTGCGCCTCGGCGCGAACCATCAGGAGGAGCCCCAGAAGCACCCAACCCATCCAAAATTTCTTCATTTTTCCTCCTCCGGATCGTCCGCCTCATCCTCGGGGATCTCTTCGACCGCCGATGGCATGGTGAGCTCGATCTCGGAATCTTTCCGTTTCAGAATCACAAAATTCGGTCCGACTTCCTTCACGATCCTGTTCCCGATGCGATCGCCCGCCTCGACTTTCTTACCGTTCACAACGGCCATCGGCGCCCCTGCTCCGGTCAAGACTCCACTCAGGACGAATTTTTCTTGCTCGGCAGGCACGACCGAAAACCCGGGTTTGCGCAAAAAGGGGTCTTCTCCCCAAGGAAAGCGCGGCTGGGTGACCAGAAACCCGAAATCAACCTCCGAGATGAACTCATAATTGCGTTCTTCCTTGGGCGCTGCGAGCGCGAGCGTTCCCGACAGACCGAGAATCAGGTAAACAAAACGCGTCGGGTTCATTTGCCCTCCCCGACATAGCCGTAAAGGCGGATTTTTGCGGTACAGCGCTTCATTTCTTGCTCGATCCGCGAAATCTCGACCGATTCGACTTCGGTCAGAAGGGGGGAATCTTCGAGCGACTCCAGGAACTTTCCGATCGAAAGAAATGAGGATTCGGTCTCGAGCTCGTACAGGGTTTGCGTGTATGCCCCCATTTTTTGTGACTTTTCGGCAAGAATCTTTGAAATCGTGAAGGAACCCTCTTTCGATCCCGAGACGATTCCCATGACGACCTTCGAAAACCGGTCGTTCGACTCAAGGTAGCGGTCAAGGAGACCCCGGGCCACATGATCATCGGCCACCACCGGGGTCGTGGAGGCCGGAGCGCGACTTCCGACCTTCGCGATCATGGCTCGGGTCTCGTCGAGTTGTTTTCGTGCCGAATCGACCTGCTTTCCGAGTTCATCGAGACTTTTTGTTTTCGGAACAACCCAGAACCGCTGGAATCCGAACCCTACCGCAAGAATGCCGAGGCTCAAGAGCAGGGTTTCGCGGAGCTTGAAGCGGCCTTCTCGGAGCTTCATAGGGTTTTCTCCCTCGAGCCGGTTTTGACTGGAATATTGAACTGAAACTTGAACTTGGCGGGTTTGGAATCCTTCACCTGCTGGGACGAGACCAGGCGTGCGCCGCTAAAGTAATGGGATTTCTCGAGGATCGTCAAGAAGCGCGCGATCGAGATCTGCGATACGGCCTCGCCCTCGACGATCAGCTCTTCTGCGGGAGCCAACACCGGGGCCGGAGTCCCGCTCGCTGGTGCACGCTCGGGCATGGGAGTCTTTGATTCCAGTTTTGGCTTTTGGTTCAAAAACCGGGTCAGCCAGACATTCTCGGGAATCAACACGCTCATCTCTTTGAAGATCTCGGACCAGTAATTCTTGCGATTCAGTACGGTCTGGATTTCCTTCAGGCTCTGGTTGTTCCGGGTTTCGACCTTGGCCTGATTGCTGAGCACATCCAGCCGCTCATTCAGCTCTTTGCTTTGCTTCTCGAGAATCACAAGTTCCTCCTCGCGGAGCTTGCTCTGGATCGCGATCCGGATGGGCCACTGGGCGGCATAGACCGCGAAAAGCACAACCAGGCCGGCCGGGATCCATTCGGCGGGGATCTCGATGCCGGGGCGGAGCTCTTCGGGAATGAAGTTCAGGTGCTTCCGGATCATGTTAGTTTCGTCCCGCCTCCTCATTGCGTGTTGTTTGGAATCGAAGCACGATCCTGCGATTTTTGGCCTGATGATCCGGAACCAACAATCCGACCCCTTCACGGTTCGGAACACGGGGCCGGGAGTCGCCGAATCCCGCCACCTTCAAGAACGACTTCGGAATGCCCGCAGCCTCGAAAACCCGCACAAACGAGGTGGCCCTCGCCACCGAGAGCTCCCAGTTCGAAGAGAAGATCTTTTTTTGGCGCCGGATCGGGGAATCGTCGGTATGGCCCTCGATTTCGAGCGCGAATTGGCCGAGAGTTTCGCGAGCGGCATCCGCGATCTGCCTCAGGGACTCGCTTGCATCGGGCCTCAAGGTGGCGGTCCCGATCTCAAAAAATCGGTCGGATTCCACAACCAAGGCCAGTTCTCGCGAAAGCGCCCGACGATCCGAAACCTGAACCCCCGGAATCACAGACAGCTTCTGTTCGAATTCGTAGTTGCCGTTCTTCTGTTCTCCCCGCACCTCGGACTCGGGAAAGTATGCAATTCCTGCCGGGATTCGATTCGCCTCAGGTTGGTTTTGTACCCCTTGAGACCCCACGAATCCTGCTCCCATTCCCGCAACCACAAGAAGAGCGCTGAATACCCGAAGGATGGTGGCCCCCCCCACCGCAAAGCGACTCTTCGGCCTGAAGTTCAAGCGCCCTCCCTGCCTCATGCGGCACCTGCCTTCGGAAAGGCCCCGAGCGCCAGACCGACTGCGGTTGCCATATGGGGCGTGATGCGGACGATTTCGTCATGATCGCGCGCATCAGTTTTTGAAAAGATATCGATGTTCCGAAACGGGTTCACCACGAGGGTGGGAATCTTGAACACCAGCTCATGAATCCGTGCGATTCCTTTGATCTGGCTCCCGCCCCCGGTCAGAAAAATCCGGTCGATGCGGCCGTAACTCTCCGGGCACTCGCGGTAAAAATCGAGCGCGGTCTTGATGGTCTGGAAGATCGCCGTGAATTCCTCGTCCAAAATGCGATTTTCAGGGGACTCCCCCGGCTCGGTCGAAAAGTCATAGGCGAGCTTGTACTCCTCGGCCTCATCGTACGGACGACCAAGGTGGTTTCGGATGGCATCGTTCAGTCGTCCGATCGAGACATCATGGTTCCGGGTCAGCATGAGTGACCCGTCGGCGACCAGACCGGAGCTCACATGGGATTCTCCGAGGTCGACCACCACGGACACCTCGGATGGATTCAGGTACCCGTTGAAATCCAGCATGGCGGTCACGGCCATCAGTTCGGACTCGACCACATCGGGCCTGAGACCCGCGTTCTTGAGCTCCTTCATGCACCGAAGAACGCGATCCTTCTTCACGCAGTAGGCTTTCACCGCCACGACCTCGGGATTCGCGGGCTGGACCGGCGAAAGCACAAAATCAAACACATGTTCCTCGGGCTGGAGGTTCGCGGTCTCGGACACCTCGATCGGAATGGTCTTTTGCAGCTCCTTCTCGCTCATTTTCGGGAGTTCGAGCTGGAAAGTCTGGATCTCGGCATCGGGAATCGCCGCCGCAGTACGGAGCGCTCCCAGTTTTTGGACCTCGAGCGCGGCCTTCAACGCCTCTTCGGAATTCACCTTTTCGGGGAATTTCTCGGACACGGCCGCAAGGTCCTGAAAGAAATGCGCGACGAGCGAAATCCGGCCGTCTTTTTCTTGCCGGAGCTTTACACCCTTAATGGTCCTTGTGCCGAGATCCACGCCGAGAAGCTCTTTTTTGAACCAGCTCATGTTGTCCCCCTTTGGAACAGCGCCCAGAACCCGCGCGGTTTGATGCCGAGGGCTCGTTTTGCGAGTGCACCGTCGATCCGGCGGACCCGCGCTTCGGCCGCAAACGCGATCACCCGGCCGCACAGATGGTTGATTCGCCGGGGCATCCCGCCCGAAAGCTCATGGATGACCCGCACGGCGGAGTCTTCAAACCGAATGAAGTTGCCGTTCACGACCTTTTCGATCCGGCCCTGGATGTATCGCGCCGTTTCTTCCGCGCAGAGGGGGTTCAGATTCGAGTGAACCGCAACCCGCTGGGCGAGCTGACGCAAATCGGGTCGCGCCAGAATTCCGACCAACTCGGGCTGACCGACGAGCACGATCTGAAGGAGCTTGCGATTGCGGGTTTCGAGATTCGTGAGTAGACGGATCATCTCGAGCGACTCGGGGCTGATCGCCTGCGCCTCATCGATGACGAGGACCGAACGCCGGCCTTCGCGATCGCTCTTCAGTAAGAATTCGTTCAGGTGATCGACCCAAGCCTTGGTGCTGTAAAGACGCTTTTCGGGAGCGGGAACCTCGAACTCCTCACACACGGCTTGCAACAGCTCGAACTCGCTGAAGCGCGGAAACAAAATGAGAGCGGTATTCGCGGCCGGGCCCGGATTCGTGAGGAGCATGCGGGCAAGAAGGGTCTTGCCTGTGCCAACCTCGCCGGTCAGAACGCTGAATCCGCGGCCCAGGGCAATGGCCGAGGAAAGCTCGGCGAGCGCGCGGCTGTGCTGGGGAATCGCGCAAAAAAAGTCCGGGTCCGGAGTCTCTCCGAACGGATCTTTTTCGAGATTGAAGAATTTGTTGTAGTAGGTCTTCATACGCCCTTCCCTCTTTCCTTTCGGAAATCAAGGAGCAGGGCTTGAATCGTTTTTGTGACAAGAGAACAAGGAATTGCCCCATCGGGCAGTCAAAACTCAGACGCTAAAAGGCATTCTCGAGGACCGCTTCTCCGTTGTTATTCGTGTTGGCTTTGATCACCCCTGTGGTCTCGTCGTAACACCAGCCCCCGGTGTTGTCACAGGTTGCAATCACGTCGTCTGCCGCAGTGGCATCAGCAGCTTCGTTCCAAGGATTCGAGGGAATCCCGCCTTGAACAAACGGACGATCCCCGACCGGAACCGCTGCAGTGAATGAAGAACACGAGGTATCGGTGATATCGTTGGCCTCGACATCATCAAAATCGGGCCAAGCACCACTGGTCACCTCACACCGAATCGCCATCATCGCCCGTTGGGCGGCGATCCCTCGCCGAAGAACCTGCAAACTGGATTTGGTCGCGGCATTCTTCGCATCCTTGCTGAAGTTCACGAACTGCGTGATTCCGATCGTGGCGAGGATTCCGATCACGAGAATCACCATCAGCAATTCGATCAAGGTGAAGCCTGTTTTATCGAGTTTTTTGTTTTTCAGCACGCGTTCCTCTCCTCAACCGTTCATGAAGAAAAATCCTTCTATGCTTAAATCATCAGGCACAATTCCATAAAAGTGTACAAATATTGATCAATTTCGTGTCATTTTTATAGACACTCAAAAATTGCGTCAAAATTTAGGCGAAAAACCACATCAAAAAAAGTCTCACTTTACTGCGCTTTTTGTTCGATGAGAGATCATGGGAACTCCCCTTCCATCGCGAACCCTTTCGCTCACCGCTCACCGAAGACTGGGCGACGTGCTCCTTGAGCGAAATCTTCTGACTGCGACACAATTCGAAGAGGCGAGCCAGCGTGCGGCGTTCCAGCGCATTCGTGTCAGCGAGTATTTGCTGAAAGAATCCCTCGTCTCGCCACTCGATCTTGCCAAGGCGCTTGCCACCCAATACGAAGTCGAGTTCCTCGATCTCGATCAGGTGCAGATCCAACCCGAGGTCACGAAGCTCATTCCCGAGATGATCGTCCGGAACTTCTTGATCCTCCCGGTCGAACTCAAGGCGAACACGCTGGTTCTGGTCACTCCTGACCCGATTCAGATCCTGAAGCTCGAGAACCTGAAACATCAGCTTCCCGAGAGCCTGGAGGTGAAGGTCTGCACGAAGACTCAAATCGAAGAAGCCATTCCCCGCCTGTACAAGAACGACCAGGCGGTGGATCGCATCGTCAAACACCTGTCGAAGCGCCAGAGCTCGAAAAAATCTGCATCACAGAGCCAAACCATCGGAACCGGTCAAAAAAGCTCGGCGCCCTCGGTCGAAGCCCTCGTGAACAAGTTTCTCGAACGTGCCCTTGCCGATCGGGCGAGTGACGTGCACATCGACCCGTCCGAAGAAAAGGTCCGCGTGCGGATTCGAATCGACGGCATTTTGCACGAGATCCACACCCTGCCCCCCGAGCTTCATCCGAGTGTTTCGTCGCGGATCAAAGTTCTCTCGAATCTCGACATCTCGGAGCGTCGGCAACCCCAGGACGGCGGGTTCCGGCACCAGGGCCATTCGGGCCCGGTCGACATCCGGGTATCGACCCTTCCCACGGCCTTCGGCGAGAAGATCGTGCTCCGTCTTTTGGATCGCTCCATGATGCGGGGCTCGTTCGTGCAGATCGGGATGAGCCCGACCCTCTCGAACGTCATGATGGCCCTCCTTGATCGTCCGCATGGAATCGTGTTCATCACCGGCCCCACCGGAAGCGGAAAAACCACCACGCTTTATTCGATGCTGAACCAGATCGACAGCATCGAGCGGAATGTGATCACGGTCGAAGACCCGATTGAATTCAAATTCGATACGATCAATCAGGTGCAGGTGAACGAAAAAGCGGGCCTCACGTTTGCGGGGCTCTTGAAGCACATTTTGCGTCAGGACCCGGATGTGCTCATGATCGGAGAGGTGCGGGATCAAGAGACCGCCGATCTTTCGGTCCGCGCGGCCCTGACCGGGCATCTGGTCTTGAGCACGATCCACACCAATGATTCGGTCAGCACTCCGACCCGGTTGATCGACATGGGAGTCGAGCCGTTTCTTCTAGCCTCCGGTCTTACCGCCGTGATCGCCCAGCGTCTGGTGCGCATGCTTTGCCTTCATTGCCGCAAAAAAACAACGCTTTCCAAAGAGGACGCCCGGCTTCTCGGAACCACCACCCTCGCCCCGGGCTCTGCGATACATGAGCCGGTCGGGTGCGATAAATGCTTGAACTCGGGTTACCAGAACCGGATCGCGCTTTTTGAGTTCATGCCGATTGACGAATTTGTGAGGCAGGCGATCATCGAGCGCCGTCCCGAAAGCGAGATCCTGAAGTACCTGAACTCGCGCGGATTCATCAGCATGCGACAAGACGGGATCGACAAGATCGCGTCCGGGATCACCTCGGTCGAGGAAGTCCTGAAAGCCACCATCTGAAAGATTTTTACTTCAGTACGAGTACTCGTCCTGCTCTTCGGGGGCCTCGAGGTACCCGACGAAGGTCTTGATCTTCTGCAAGCGCTTTTCGACTGCGGGCTTCACGACCGGATCCACGCCCGGTCTTGCGAGGAAGGCCTCGTATTCGGTGATCGCATCTTCGGGTCGCCCCGCGAGTTCCAATACCCGCGCAAGATTCAGGCGCGCGTCTCCGTATTCGGGCTGCATGGCGATCGCCTTCCGCAACAGCATCTGGGCCTGGCCGTAGTTTTTTTCGGCAATCGAGATCGCTCCGAGATTGTTGTAAATCGCGGCCACCTTGGGGGACTTCGCGAGGGCCTGCCCGGGACGAAGGAGTTGCTCGGCTTTCTTCAAGAAATCGCGCGATTTTTTAAGATCGCCCTGCTTCAGGAGGGTCATCGAGATGTTCATGGCGATGCTCGAATTCTTGGGCTTTCGCTCGAAGATCTCCATGAAGATCGCAAGCGCCTCGGGATACTTTTGTTCGCGGTAGAGCTCGATCGCGCGGGCGTTTTTGGCCTCATCGGCATCAACTAGAGGGGTGGCGGTCGCCTCGGGGGTGGCAAGAGCGCTCGGCGTCGAAGCCTGAAGTGAGGATTCATTCGGAAGAACCGGCTCGGGCGTGTGGAGCACGAACCGGACTCCCGCCACGATTCCGACCACCGCGAGGGTGGCGAGAAGCGGGAGCAGGCTTTTTTTCGGCAACGAGGTTTTCTTCTTTGGCTTAAACTGGGCCGAGAAATTCGGGGGCGGCGGAGGGGGAGGCACAAGCGTGAGCTTCGGCTTGCGCGCGGGCGCATCCTGATTCTCGTCGCGGAGCAGTTGTTTCAGTACCTTGCTCATGGGCCTCCTTGCCTCTGTTCGGCGGGAACCGTCAAATTCTTGAGTCAATATTTTGCTCAAGCTGCACAAACTGCCCCCTTTGATTGTGCTTTTGCGCCATGCGGGCACGCCCAAGGGGGCAGTTTTCAGTTTGTGTTCAATCCGACCTTAGCCCGGAGTACACTCTCCTCATGGCTCGAAGAGACGGCTTCACCCTGATCGAAGTCCTGATCCTGGTTCTGCTGACCGGCATCCTTGCCGTGGCGGCGATCACGGCTTTTTCTTCGTCCACGAACGAGGCGCGGGCGGCCGTCACAATCCAACAACTTCTGCAATTCAAGGCGGCCCTGATGGGCGAAGACGCCGGAGGCCCCACCGGCGAACGCTTCGGGTTTTTGGGCGATCTGGGCGCCTACCCCTCCGCCGCCGTGGGAATCGCAGGGTTGCTCTCGTATCCCGCGACCCTGAACCCCTGGATCATCGACACTGATGCCAAGTTCGGCTCGGGCTGGAACGGCCCCTACCTTGCCGAAACAGATCTTCTCGGCACGGACCTGAGCACAGACGGATGGGGAAACTCCTTCGTGTACAGCGATGCCACCGATCCGGTCACGGTTTCGAGCTTGGGCGCCGATGGCGCCGCAGGGGGGACGGGGCTCAACTCGGACATTACGCTGGTTCTACCGACGAGTTTAAAGAGCGCAAGCGTCCACGGGCTGATTCAAGACAGCGGAGCCCAATGGAATGGCACCGCCGAAGTCGAAATCAACTATCCTGATGGCAACACCGGAGCCATCACCCAACAAACCGTGAATGTCGCGCCCGGGAATTTCGGCGCATTCAAATTCACCGGCATTCCGGCCGGAGAACGCTCGGTCACGATCTACCTGCCCAGCATTGCGGCCTACACCCGCGTTCATGGTCCGTTTTTGGTTCGCGTGAACCGACCGCATGTTTCGGTGGTTTTGGGAACTGCGGCGAATCCGCTCAATCTGACTCCCTGACTCTTTACCTGACCCCGATTCGGTGCTACAGTCAGTTTTGGCTGAAATCATCACAGTGTCCTCTTAGCTCAGCCTGGATAGAGCGTTAGCCTCCGGAGCTAAAGGTCAGAGGTTCGAATCCTCTAGAGGACGCCATTCTCCATCATCAGTACCCGGAATTCCGTTAACTGCATTCTGGGTACGGAACCGAATTCAATTCCCCGTTCGGTACTCCACCCGGAGTTCCTTCTCGATGGCCGAAGATGCGAGCGCTCCGGTCAGTTCGATCGTGTTCCGTTCGGGGTGGTACAGGTACCCGCCCTGAGAACCCGCCGGGACTTCCACCCCATCAACGCTCACCACGAGTCGAGCCGCATCCGCAGGTCTTTCGCTCAAGGTGAACTCCACGCTCGCCTGCCGGACCATCCCCTGCGAGATTGCCAACAGATCGGACGAAAAATTCCTGCTGATGTCGTAGTTCCGCCCCGAGAGGATCTGCGAAGCGGCAAGGTAGCGCGAAGGATAATACTGAATCTCTCCCGGGCTCGGGGTTCGCGTCGGGGCGGTAGCCCCAAGGTTGATGATGAAGTCAAAGCGCGCTCCCCGCGACTCCGGCCCCGAAAGCGCCTCGACCTGAGCCCTCAGGCGCTCCACGCGATTTTGAATGGTTTCTCCGTCTTGGATGTCTTCGTTCTCGTCCGAGACCACCACGAAGGCAAGAAGGGAATCGCGACGAAAAAACCCTTGATTGTACCCGCCCCCGCCGCTCATCGAAGATTCGGTCGCATACAAAAACGAGGCAAGGCATTGCTCCCGACTGCTTCCGGCAGTGCCGACCTGTACGTTCTCTTGGAACTTCGGAATGATCTGAGACGTACTGTTGGTCAAATAGCGATCCGACTCGTAGCGACTCAAAAGACGTCCACGATTCGCGCCCGGATACGCCGGCAGACGCGTTCTCCACACGCTCGAGCGGGTGCTATCGACATCAGAAGTCACAAGACCGATGTGGTAGTCCAAGCCGCCCGCGGTGAACTCCTGAATGAATCCCCCGAAGGAGTCCGCAAGAAGCCTCTGGTTGTCTGCCATGCTGGCCGAGTTATCGACGCAAAAAAGAACATCGATTTTGGGAGCGCCGGGTCTAGGAACCCGGAACACATCCCGAACCAGAGAAAGCTCCACTGGGGTCGAAGAAGGAGCGGGAACCGGAGTGGGAGCCGGATTCTCGTTGGGCGGGAATGGTTCGGGCAAGCCCGAGGAACTTCCCCCTCCTGCTCCCGGCCCCGACAAACCCGGGACTCCCTCATTCAGCGTGCTGAAAAACTGTCGGTTCTCTCCGAACAAGCACCCCGACAATAAAACCCCGAACGCGGATCCCAAAACGAGGGGCCTCGCGACGCGAGCAAAACGAGCTTTCTTCATCCTTGCGAGCTTCATGGTCATCTCTCCTTGATCACCCTGTGATTCTGAACTTTTTCAACACTACGGCCTTGCGCTGAGCGTACTCAACTAAAAAGTTAAGATTATTTTAACATTCAGAACTCATGTCGCAGCGCGATTTCCCCGATAGGCAGTCATAAGCGCAGTATCGACCCATTGAACCCCTAAGGGAGACCTGAGGACTGTGAAACTCAATTTCAGAAACCGCATGCTACTGACGATCGCCATTTCTTGCTTGATCTGCACCGCCTCCGCGATTGTCTTATCCGCGAGAAAACTGAATACCAACGGCGAAGACGCCCTGGTCGAGAAGTCACGCGCCATCCTCTCGCGCCTCGAAGTCGGCGCCGGCTATGTGGCCCAAATGGACACCCTCGACGCCGCCATCGCCGACACGATGAAGAAATTCCCGGACGGCAACATTTCAGAAGAGCAAAAAATGAAAGTCCTGAAGAGCGTTCCGATCTTCGCCGCCTTCCGGATCGGCGACACGAACGCCGCCAAAGAGAACTATCAATTCCGGGTGGCATCGGACAAACCGCGGAACAAGGAAAACCTGGCCACCGCCGAAGAAGAGGAGCTCATCCAGAAATTCCGCTCGAATCCCGAGATGAAGGAGCACACCGAGACCACCGCGGACGGCAAGTTCATCAAGGTCTCGCGCCCGGTCCGGATCTCGCAAAAACAAGGATGCCTTCTTTGTCATGGCGATCCGGCCACCAGCCCCTGGAAGAACGGCAAGGACATCCTGGGCTATCAGATGGAGAACATGAAGGACGGCGACATGCGCGGAACCTTCACGATCATCTCGAGCCTTGAACCCGTGAAAGCCGCCGTCGCGGCCTCGACCCAGACCATTCTGTTCTGGGGAATCGTGATCACCGTGATCTCGATGCTTCTCGCCTTCTTTTTGATTCGCGGACCGATCTCGAACCTGAACCTTCTTGCGAACAACCTCTCGGAGACCGCCGAAGAGGTGGCCTCCGCATCGGCGCAAATCGCTTCCACCAGTGTTCAACTTTCGTCGGGCGTGACCGAGCAGGCCGCGGCCCTCCAGCAAACCTCCGCCTCGATGGAAGAAATGAACGCCATGGTGAACCGAAACGCCGAGAACTCGCTCAAATCGCTGAGCGTCGCCGAAGACAGCCATAAGAACGCCGAAAAAGGGAAATCCGTCGTGCAAGACATGATCCAGTCGATCCAGCACATCGATCGGAGTAACGGCGATATCATGACCCAGATCGAAGAAAGCAACCGCCAGATGGGCGAGATCGTGAAGCTCATCTCGGACATCGGCGCAAAAACCAAGATCATCAACGAGATCGTGTTCCAGACAAAGCTCCTCTCATTCAACGCCTCGGTCGAGGCGGCCCGGGCGGGCGAACACGGCAAGGGCTTCGCCGTGGTGGCCGAGGAGGTCGGAAATCTCGCTCAGATGAGCGGGGGCGCGGCCGCCGAGATCACGCAGATTCTCGATCGAAGCATCCGCAGGGTCGAGGAGATTGTCGAAGACACGAAATCAAAAGTCGCCACCCTGGTGAGCGTCAGCAAAGAGAATGTCGCCTCCGGTACCCGGGTCGCACTCTCCTGCGGTGAGGTTCTCGATGAAATCGTCCAGGGAGCATCGAAAGTGAGCCAGATGGCAAGCGAGATCTCCGCGGGCTCGAAAGAGCAATCGAAGGGCGTGAGCGAGATCAACCGCGCCATGCTCCAGCTGAATCAGGTCACCCATCACAACACGAATTCAGCGCAAGAATCTTCTTCTGCGGCGGAGCGCCTCTCGAAACAAGCGGCAATCCTCAGAAACTCCATCCTGTCGCTGAAGGGAACCCTCGAAGGAAAGGTCTCGACGGTCTCCGAGAACCAAGGACCGAAGCCGCCCGCGAAGGGACTTTCTTCGGGCGGGAGCCCGAGCATTGCTCCGGTTGCATCGAAATTCAAAGGGGACGATCACCTTCTCGGACACCCGAGAGCCGATCAGTTCGACGACAACGAAGCGCCACACGAGACGCTTTGATCCATCCTGCCTGATCAGCCGACTTTTTGAAGAGAGCTCATCAGGTCCTCCCGAGCCAATGCGAAGGCTCCGGACTGACCCGAGATGCGCGAAAGAAGCTCAACTCCGACGATCTTTTGCAGGACTCCGAGCGCGAGCGCATCCGAGGGAGCCTTGGACGAGAACTCTCCGCTTTTCTTCCCCTCTTCCACCACGGTCATGAGCCACTTGAGCTCCACCGCTTGCAAATCGAGGTAAGCCGAGCGAAGGGCCTCGGGAAGACTCGGTCCGTCCAAGCCCAAAGCCGCATGCGCCGAAACCCGGCCGCGTCCGAACTCTTCTTCCTGATTGGCAAGATAGCGCGCGAACTTCTCGGCAGGAGACAGATCCTTCACTGACTCTTCAAACTCGCCGAATTTTTTTTGAATGTCCCGGATCACCGCGACCGCAAGACTCTCTTTCGAATCATAGTGCGCGTAGAGGCTGGGCTTCCGGATCGAGATCCGGTCTGCCAGGTCCTGAAGGCTCAATCCGAAAAATCCGTGACGACGGATCAAGTCTTGGGCTTCAATCAAAATTTTGCGCGAGGTCGATAGTTCAAGCATGAATGAACCATATCCATGGAGGCGCCTCTCCGTCAAGATCAAGAGCGGATCAAGAGATTGAATTCACAAGGGTTCCCCGATACCGTGCCCCCATGAGACTCATCACCGGATTCCCGGGTTTTCTCGGCACAGGCTTTCTCTCCCGCATCCTTCTTCGCCCCGAAATCTCAGCACTGGTTCTGGTGCAAAAAAAATTCGAAGCCCAAGCCCGGATCGAGATCGAAAAGATCAACTCGAAACTCCCGGGAGCGGGCGATCGGATCTCGATCGCGTTGGGTGATCTGACCGAGCCGGGTCTCGGAATCCAAGGTCATCCGCTTTTGGACCAAATCACCGAGGTGGATCACTTCGCGGCGGTCTACGACCTGAGCGTGGAGGAATCGCTCGCGAAAAAAATCAATGTCGAGGGAACCCGCTCCGTGATTGATCTTGCGAAATCCCTCCCCTCGTTTCGCGGGCTTCATTATGTGAGTACCTGCTATGTCAGCGGCTCCTCGGCCGGAAGGTTTCTCGAAAGCGATCTCGAGAAGGGCCAGTCCTTCCATAATTTTTACGAATCGACCAAATACGAGGCCGAGGTTTTGATCAGAAACGCGATGAAGGACGGGCTTCCCGCCGCCATTTACCGTCCCGCCATCGTCGTGGGCGACAGCAGAACGGGCGAAACGGGCAAATTCGACGGACCTTACTTTGTCATGCAGTGGTTGCTCCGACAGGGCCATCGGGCCGTTCTTCCGCGCATCGGAAACCCCGCCTCCCACACGCTGAACATCGTTCCCGGCGATTTCGTGCTCGATGCGATGGCGCATCTGGCGCTGAAGACCTCGTCGATCGGAAACACCTTCCAACTCGCCGATCCGGCCCCGCTGACGATCGCAGAGCTCGTCCGGACCCTCGCCCGCGATTGCGATCGCGAGCTGATCGAGATCCCGCTCTCGAAAGGCTTCACCAAATTCGCGCTCGACTCGATTCCGGGTCTCGAGCGATTCGTCGGCATTCCGGCCAGTGCGATCGATTATTTCGTGCATCCGACCTCTTATGACGTGAGCACAACGCTCCGGCATCTCGAAGGCTCCGGAATCGCCTGTCCTCTGTTTGCCAGCTACTCGAAAAAACTCGTGGAATTCATGAAGACCCACCCCGGCATCCGCTCGAAGGCGATGATCTGAAAGGAAGTCCGGATCAAAGCGACTGAATGAGCCGCCCCACATTGATTCTCCCGCACCGCACGCCGGGATTCCGGATCGGGTCGGCGGTCCTGCACAGATGCGATAGAATTTTATCGGGAGTAACCGACGAGCTGTACCCGACGGCGAGGGCGATCGCACCCGCGACCTGTGGCGTTGCCATTGAGGTTCCCGAAAGTGTCTTGTACCCGCCCGGATAGGTGCTGAGAATCCCCACCCCGGGCGCCGCAATCGCGACCACCGCTGCGCCATAGTTGCTGAAGCGCGGAAGCTCTTCGTTCGAATCCGAGGCCGCGACCGCCACCACTCCCTCGAGGCTTGCCGGATACACGGGCGAGGTCCCGATGTCTTTTCCTTCGTTCCCCGCCGCCGCCACAAAGATCACTCCCGCCCTCCGCGCATCCGCAATCGTTTGCGCGAGGAGCGCGCTGTAGCCGGGGCCACCCCACGATGCCGAGATCACCCGTGCGCCCATCTTCACCGCATACCGGATCGCCTCGATCGCATGCGCGGTCGAACCTTGTCCTCCGGCGCCCAAAAACCGGAGCGGCATGATCTTCACATTGGGTGCAATTCCAATCACACCGAAGCCGTTTTTCACGGCCGCGATCGTGCCTGCGGTATGCGTTCCGTGACCATTGTCATCGGTGGGATCACTCTTCCGCCCGAGAAAATCATACCCGTGCAAGTCATACGGGTAGCTGTTTCCGTCGAGATCCCGTCCAGGGGTGCCCCCCTTCTCGCCCGGGTTCGTCCAGAGATTTTCTTGAAGATCCGGATGATGAAGATCGATCCCCGAATCGATCACGGCCACGACGACCTCGGGCTTTCCGGGAGTGAGCATCCACGCAGAGGGGGCCTGCATGAGCTCTTTTGCGCGATCAAAGATCTCTTCTGGAAGATCCGTCAGATCCGGCACCGGTGCCGGTCGTTTTTCTTGAACCGGGGCGGGCACTGGGGCGGGAGCGGGGGCCGCCGCGGATCGTCTCTTCCTGCCGAAACTCGAATACACGGTGAAATTCGGCTCGCAGAACTGGACACTGCAAACTTCTTGCTCACGGACCGGATCGCGGATCACCTCGATTCGTCCGTTCACCTCGGCGATCACCCCATCCGACTCCGGTTCGCCGCTTCCGCAGGCCCCGACCGACAGACCGAGAGCCAGAATCCAAAACAGTCCCTTCCCCCTCACTCTGACCACCCTTCTCGCCCACTCACTGTGGGCCTTTCTTCATTTTATCGGCTTCGGAGGAGGGAAACTGAAGAATCCTTAAAAATTGACGCGAGGCAAAAAACACAAGAGCCCCCGATCGGAATCGGGTGAAAAACCCTTGTAACCATGATAAGTTAGCTCGAATGAGGAAGAGGTTTTTTAAGGTGAATGTCGAGATCAGCACGATCTGCAACCTTAAGTGCGGCTTCTGCCCTCAGATTGAACGATCAAAAAAAATAATGGATGTGGGTCTTTTTGGCACCATCATACGGCAGATCGCACCCCTGACCGAACAGGTGGCGCTCCATCTCATGGGCGAACCCTTGGTTCACGGCAAACTGGCCGAACTGCTGGCGATCTGCGCCACGCATGAGCTTCCTGTTTTTTTCGTCACCAACGGCACGCTGCTGAACGAGACCCGCTCGGAACTCCTGCTCCACCCGATCCTGCGTCAGGTGAATTTCTCGCTTCATAGCTTTCACGACAACTTCCCGGATCGCGATCCCTCCGACTACCTCGAGAAGATCTTCGCGTATGTCGAGCGGGCCCTGATCGAGCGTCCCGAGCTGTATCTGAACTTCAGACTCTGGAACCTCTCGGCCCCCGATGCGAATCGCGAATCAAATTCGCTGATCTCGAAAAAAATCGAGGAGCGCTTCGGCGTCTCGCTGCCCGGGACCCTCGATGTCCGCCGGCAAAAGAGCGTTCGCCTGAAGGGCAGGCTCTATGTGCATTACGACACCGAGTTTGTCTGGCCGGACCTCTCGCTCCCCGTGATCGGCGAACAGGGGACGTGCAAGGGCCTCCGGAATCACTTTGGAATTCTGGCGGATGGCACCGTTGTGCCGTGCTGTCTCGACAAAGAGGGCGACATTCCGCTCGGAAACGTCCAAGAGCAAGCGATCGAGACGATTCTCGCCTCTGAAAAAGCAACTACCATCCGGAATGGCTTCTTGAACCGCAGGCTGATCGAACCCTTGTGCCAGCGCTGCGATTATGTGACGCGCTTTACTTCAGACTCGTGAGCTGGTCGCGCGCATCGACCTCGGCAAGCTGGGTGTACCCGCCGATCAGTTTGCCATCGGCATACACTTGCGGAACGGTTTTCATTCCGCTGGTGCGCACGAGCTCATCCCATTTTTCGTCCGACCAGTCGTCGATCATGATGGTTTCGAACGAAACGCCTCTTTGGGTCAGAAGCGCCTTCGCCTTCACGCAATAAGGACAATTCTGCATCGAGTACACAACGATTTTCTTCATGCTTTCTCTTTACCCTGCTTCGGTGATAATGTGAACCGGCATGAAAACCCTCGGAATGCGCCACATTGCCCTCAATGTCCGGAACGCCCAAGCCTCGAAAGAGTTCTACTGCCGTGTCCTCAAGATGCAGGTCGAGTGGGAGCCCGACGCGAAAAGCGTGTACGTCACGAGCGGTGATGAGAACGGCCCCGGACTCGACAATCTGGCCCTGCACCAGGCCGATGCGCCCCTGCATAAGCCCGGTAACCTGAATCACATCGGTTTTTTTGTCGCGACCCCCGACGAGGTCGACGAGTGGTACGCGCACATCAAAAAAGAAGGCGCGAAGGTGGTGAAAGAGCTGAAAACCCACCGCGACGGCGCGCGCTCATTTTACTTCGAGGACCCGGACGGGATCGTGATCCAATTGCTGTACCATGAGCCGGTGGTGAAGCGTTCGGGGTATCTGGCCTCTGAGTCGACACCTCCCGCATCCGGCGCGATCTGACGGCGCTATTTGCAAACTGCACCCCTTGAGTGTGCTTTTTTAATGAGCGGGATGGGGGGAGAGGGGTGGAATCATTCGGTTTTTACCTCCGAGCCGGATCCTCCGGCCTCGCTCTCGCCATCCTGGCTCGCGAGAGTCGGCAAAAACCGAATGATTCCACCCCTCTCCCCCCATCCCGCTTCGTCATCGAGCACAATCAAAGGGAGCAGTTTTCATAGGCTGCCATTTCTGACCAAGTGGAAATCCAAAACTCAGAGAAGACGGGGGCACCGGATGAAATCGGGTTTGCCGACTCTCGCGAGCGCGTGACGCGCGAAAGCGAGGCCGCAGGACGCGGCTCGGAGGCAAAAACCGATTTCACCCGGTGCCCCCACCTTCACTGATTTTTGATTCCGCCAGATCAAAAATGACTGCCGATCCGCGGCGCTATCTGAGCTTCACGCGTCGGCCCTGATCGAGAACAAGCCCCTGCTCGCCCGAGAGAAACCGGAAGAGCTTCGCCATCCCGTCCTCGCCCAGCTGCTGAGACACGAGTCCGCTTGCCGAGAGCTCCTCGGGCGACTTCGCCTTCAGACGAAGGAGCGGGAGCACACTCTGGGGCGGAACGATGTGCTTCGAAGCAATCGAATACTCATCCGAAAGAAGCGAGAGCACCACTCGGAGCAAATCCATTCCGAGCGATTCCTCGGCATTCGGCTGAATCGAACCCCGCTGCTTGATGTCGCGCGGGATCTCGTCCGTGCTCTTCATTCCGCGATCGATCGCCGACAAAATCCGGTTCGCCTGCGGAAGCTTCGCTTCTCCCCGCGAGAGCCCGCGAAACCCTTGCAATTGCTCGGGCGTACCCGGCTTGATCTTGGCTAGGTCGATCAGGACTCCGTCCTCGGCGAGCCATCTGCGCGGAACATCGAGCTCGCGCACCCGTTGCTCGCGCCAGCACACCAGCTCAAGCAAAACCGCATAATCGCGCACATGGAATTTTCCGGACTGGGCGATGCGCCGGGCAATGTCCTCGGGCGGAATCTCGTACAGGGTGCGCTCGCAGAACTTCGACGAAAGCTCGAGCGCCCACTCGCGCCGTCCGCTCCGGTCAAGCCGCTCAAAGAGAATGCCGGCAACCTCGATCAGATGCTTCACGTCGAGGAGCGCGTACTCCAGCACGGGCGTGGGAAGGGGCCGTTTCGACCAGTTCGTGCGGGCGTAGCCTTTCGGAAGCTCGATGCCGAGCACCGAGCGGATCAGATTCCCAAGACCGATGTTGTCTCCGAGTCCGCAAAGCGAGGCGCCCACAGCCGTATCAAACACCGGCGTGGCCAGCATGTCGTAAGCCGAGAGCAAACACTCCTGATCCCCGTGCGCGGCATGCACGATTTTCAGGATCTTCGGGTCCTGGAACACGTCCAGAATCGGCTTCATGTCCTTCTTCGAGATCGCCTGACAATCGATGAGCCAGGCATCCGAGGGCGTCGCAATCTGGAGGATTTCGAGCTTCGGGTAAAAGGTGCTCTCGCGGATGAATTCGGTGTCGAACGCGATCAGCGGAGCATCGAGGAGAATTTTTGCAATGGCGGGAATGTCGCCGGGCTGTTGGATCAGGTTGAGCGGGATTTGTGGCATGCGAAACAAAAGAGTCGCACAGATCCCGCGTCATTTCCAGATCTGCTAGGGCGAAAATCCGTAGAGCCGGTCGCCGATCGCCACAAACCCGTGGGGATGACGGCCTCCATCGCGGGTGCCGGGATTGTAGTGAACCCAGTGAAGGATCGCCCCCATCGGAGACGGCCTGCTGGCGCGGGGGCCGACGGTGATGTAATCGCCACACGCCACCACTCGCATTCCGGGTCGGATTTCGGGCAGGGCCCCGAACTCGCGGTTGTAAATGATCTCGAGGTCTCCGCCCGGAACCTGATCGAGATCGATCGCAAAATGCTCGTGCTTCGGGCGATCGGGATACACATCGGTGACCGTGCCGCTGACAAACCCCCGCTCGAGGAATTGATCGGGAGTGCTCGAACGCCATTGCAGGACTTGGCGGTTGTTCAAAGCGAGGGGCTGTCCCGAGAAGTTCATGCAGGGCGGAAGCCGATCGTCATCCGCGAACGCCGTTCCGGCAGAAACACTCAAAAACGCACTTAAAACCAAACCGACCCACACTCGAAGCTTCATGATCATCCCTCCCCGGAAGATGTTTTTTGAACCTGAGGAAGGAGTATGACGGGGGATGCAAAAACGCAATGAGTTTGATTGTCAAAAACTGCACCCTTTGAGTGTGCTTTTGTGGGAAACGGGATCATCCCTCTTGGCTGATCGCGCTCCATCACCAAGCACAATCAAAGGGGGCAGTTCTGGGGCGGATCAAGCCGCTGACTTTTTTGAGTAATTTGTCAAATCAATGATCCGGATCCGGACTCGTGCCTTCGGTCCGGCGAGCAAAAAATCAGTTTTCTTCGGGTCTCCAGAGAACACCTGGAAGGCATAGAGCGCGATCACCCTCGAGGCCTCATCCTCGGCATGCTGGTAGGTCTCGATCCGGGAGCGGGACTTGAACCACTGGACGGCATGCTCCTGGATCTCGGGCTTCAAAAACGGCTGAGACAGAATCCCCTCCACAAAATCCGCGAACTCCTCGTCCTCGGACATTTGCTTCATTCGGAATTCATGGACCCGACGGAGCGGCTCCGGGTCCTGATTGATCAGGGCCAGCTCGAGCTCGAGAATCTCCTCGGCACTCGTCAGTGTTTCGGTCAAAACGGGTTCCCCGCCGTTCCGGGTTACTACGAGGGCAATCGTGGGATGCTCGTCGGTCTTCATGCCCTTCTTATCGGATTAAAACAGTATGACATTAGAAAATTCTTTGACGGTCCCCTAGGCATTCAGAATGATTCGGGTTTTCCAAACTGCCCCCTTTCATTGTGCTTGGTGATGGAGCGAGTTCGGCGAAGGGGGTTTGAATTATTAAGTTTTTTGCGAAGCTCGCGAGCCAGGATGGGGAGAGCGAGGCCGGGGGAGCGGGCGCGGAGGGGAAAACGGCAAAATTGCAACCCCCACCGCCC
>JBEIJY010000010.1:0-67637 GCA_040380025.1 Bdellovibrionales bacterium
CTCGGAGCGTCTGGCTTTGGTGCCCCTCGGATGGGGGGTGTGAGGGCCTCAAGAAGCGGAAATCACACCCCATTCCCGAGGCGCCCCATTTTTTGAGCCAGCTTAAAATTCCCCCGTGATTCCAAAATGTTGCCACCAATTTCTTGACTTCGCGCGACGAAAATCGCTACTCTCCGGCCTATGCTCTATTCCCTCCTGTATCCGCTCCACGAGACTTTCAGTGCGCTCAACGTATTCAAATACATCACCTTCCGCACTCTCGGGGCGATGCTGACCGCGATCGTGTTCAGTCTGTTCTTCGGAGGCCCCTTCATTCGCTGGCTCAAGGCGAAATCGATCGGGCAAAGCATCCGCGAACTCGGCCCCGAATCGCATTACTCAAAAAAAGGCACACCCACCATGGGAGGAGGCCTCATTCTGGGTGCGATCCTGATCTCGACCCTTCTTTGGTCCGACCTGAAGAGTCTCTACATCTGGGTGTCGCTGTTCGTGCTGGTCGGGATCGGCGTGATCGGCTGGATCGACGACTATAAAAAAGTCGTCATGAAAAACTCAAAAGGCCTGAGCGCCCGGCAAAAGCTCTTGTTCCAGACCCTGGTGGCACTCGTTGCCTCGATCATTCTGTATCAGTTTCGCGATGCCCCGCCCGAACTGCGGTTTCCGTTCTTCAAAGATCTCTCACTTCCGCTCGGGGTGTTCTTCATTCCCTTTTCGACGCTCGTGATTGTCGGCGCCTCGAACGCCGTGAACCTCACCGACGGGCTCGATGGCCTTGCCGTCGGTCCCACGATCACCACCTCGCTCACGTTCGCGGTACTCGCTTATTGCGCCGGCCACCACATGATCGCCGAATATCTGCAAATCCCGATCGTCGACGGGGCAGGGGAGCTCTCGATCTTTCTTGCGAGCACCGGGGCGGCGTGCCTTGGCTTTCTTTGGTTCAATGCCTATCCGGCCGAGGTCTTCATGGGCGATGTCGGAGCCCTCGCCCTGGGCGGCGCCCTCGGGGTCGCGGCCGTGATCACGAAGAACGAGCTTTTGCTCGTCATCTGCGGCGGAATCTCCGTACTCGAGGCCATTAGCGTCATGATGCAGGTGGCGTCGTTCAAGCTCACCGGCAAGCGCATCTTTCGCATGGCGCCCCTTCACCATCATTTCGAAAAGAAGGGCTGGCACGAATCGAAAGTCACCGTCCGGTTCTGGATCATCTCGATCATGCTGTCGGTCGCAACTCTTGCAACTTTAAAACTTCGCTAACATCAGGAGCAGTCGGTTATGAGCAAATTCAAAGGTAAAAAAGTATTGATCGTCGGATGCGGACTCTCGGGAGTCGCATCGGCCAAGTTCTTGGTGCGTCAAGGGGCGCGGGTGATGATCACCGACCAAAAACAGCGCACCGAGCTTGCCGAGATGATAAAAGAGCTCGGTGACCTGAAAGTCGAATTCGAGTTCGGCGGCCACACAGAACGCTCCTTCATGGGGGCCGACATGATCATCGTGAGCCCCGGTGTGAACGTGGCCCAGCACTCGCTTCTGCAAGCGGCGCGCGCCAAGGGTACGCCGGTCACAAGCGAGATCGAGCTTGCCGTGGGCGAACTCGAACAGCCCCTGATCGCCATTACCGGGACGAACGGCAAGTCGACCGTCACGACCCTGACGGGCGAGCTCTTCAAGCACGATCAAAAAACGGCATTCGTGGGCGGGAACCTCGGCACGCCGCTCATCGACTATGTCACCGCGGGCCAACCGGGCCAGGTCGCGGTGTGCGAGCTTTCGAGCGCGCAGCTCGAACTGACCGAAAAAATGGTTCCGGCCGTTGCCGTGTTCACGAACATCGATCAAGACCACTTGGATCGCTATGGCACGATGGAAAACTACATCGCAGCCAAAAAGAAGCTTCTGAAAGTGTGCGACCGGAACTCCTGGGTCGTGCTGAACCATGATGATCCCGTCGTTCGCGGCTTTGCGGGCGAGTGCAGCGGTAAAATCGTGTGGTTCTCGCTCAAAAGCCCGATCGAGACGGGCGGCGAGTTCGCCGAGCGGTTTTTCGGAGCCTATTACGATGCCGCGAAGAACTCGATCGTCACCAAACTGACAGGCAAGGACGAGGTGTACAGTCTCGAGCAATTCAAGCTCTTTGGCGATCACAACAAGCAAAATCTGATGGCCTCGATCTGTGCCGCTCGCGTCATGGGTGTGAGCCAGCAGGCCATTCAAAACTGCATCAATCAGTTCAAGGGGCTTCCGCACCGGCTTGAGTTCGTCCGCAAGAAGGACGGCGTGTACTTCTTCAATGACTCCAAGGCCACCAACATTCAGAGCGTGCAGGCTTCTTTGAATGCCTTCAAACGCTCGCCGATCATTTTGATCGCAGGCGGCAAGGACAAGAACATGGACTTCTCGCCGCTTGCGCAGATTGTCCATTCGAAGGTGAAGCTTTTGATTCTGGTGGGCGAGGCGAAAGAGAAGATCAACCGCGCGCTCGGGGATTTTGCCGAGACGTATCTGGTCGGAACTTTCGAAGAAGCCGTTCTCATGTCCTTCCAAAAATCGAGAAACGGGGATATTATTTTATTATCACCGGGATGTTCGAGTCAGGACCTGTTCCGTGACTTCGAAGAGCGAGGGGACTATTTCAAAAAATTGGTCAATCAGCTTTAAGGGGTTTTTCTCAAGACAGCCGGGGGGCGATCTTGTCCTTCTGGGGCTTGTGCTTTCGATGGTCCTCTTCGGACTATTGATGGTGTACAGCTCTTCGTTCATCTTTGCCGAGGAACGCACCGGAAACGGCTACACGTACATCCTGAAGCAGCTTCTTTACGCCGTGCTCGGCTTTTTTGCGTTTGTGGTGGCCTCGCGGGTCCCTCATCAAAAGTGGTACCAATGGGCTCCGGCGGCGCTGTTTGCGGTGCTGGCCATGCTGGTGCTCGTGATGATTCCCGGAATCGGCGCCCGTTCGGGAGGCGCCCAACGCTGGATCAACCTCGGGCTCTTTCGGTTTCAGCCCGGGGAGCTTGCAAAGCTCGTGGGCGTGATGTTCGTGGGCCGCCAGCTCGTGCGCCATCAGCGCGATCTTTCGGACTTCCGGAAGGGCGTGATCGCCCCGGTGGCCTTGCTCGTTCCCGTGATGATTTTGCTTCTGCTTCAGCCTGATTTCGGTTCGACGGCGCTTCTTGCGGGTACCGCCTTTGTGCTCATGTATGTGGCCGGGGTGCGGCCGTTGTTCTTGTTCGGGGGGCTGTTCGGTGCCGGTCTGATGGCGACGGGGCTGATCCTGACCTCGCCCTATCGCATGGCGCGGGTGATGGCGTTTTTGGACCCCTGGCGGGACCCTGCCGGAAAAGGCTTTCAGGTCATTCAGTCCATGCTCGGTCTTCATAACGGGAGCCTTCTCGGGCAGGGGCTCGGAAACGGGAAAGAGAAGCTGTTTTTTCTCCCGGAAGCGCACAATGATTTCATCTTCGCCGTGATCGGCGAGGAGCTCGGCTTTGTCGGAGTTGCGGGCGTGATCCTTGCGTACATTCTGTTCATTTACCGGGGACTCAAAATCTCCTGGGTCGCACTGAGCCAGCGGGGAGACCGCTTCGGGTTTTATCTTGGTTCCGGAATCTCGCTTTTGCTCGGGCTTCAGGCGTTCATCAACATGGGAGTCGTAATGGGGCTCCTTCCGACCAAGGGGCTCACGCTTCCGCTCATCAGCTACGGGGGATCGGCCCTGACCCTGAATCTCGCCGCGATTGGAATTTTATACAGCATCTCGAAGGCCAATCAGGGATCGTTCCACAGTATTTATGAATAACAGTAGTTATGAGTAACAGTAGTTATGAATAAGCGTCTTCTCGTCGCCGGAGGAGGTACAGGCGGTCATATTCTTGCGGGTGTTGCCATTGCCGACGAATGGAAGCGTCAGGTGCAGTCCGAATTCGGACTCATGCCTGAAGTGCTGTTCGTGGGTGCGAAGGGCGGGCTCGAAGAAACGCTCGTTCCCAAAAACGGCTACCCCCTAAAAACCCTCGAAATCGGCGCCTTGAATCGCGTGAATGCACTGACCCGGGTTCTGACCCTGGTCAAGCTCCCGCTTGCGTTCCTGAAGTCGCTTTTGCTTTTGATTTGGTTCCGGCCGGATGCCGTGATCGGCGTCGGCGGCTATGCCTCGGGGCCCGTGGTGTTGCTCGCGCGCCTGCTTTCGCCCGTTCTGAACATCAAGACCGCGATCATCGAGCAGAACTCCGTCGCCGGATTCACGAACCGCATGCTCGGGCGCTGGGTGCATTTTGTGTTTTGCGCCTTTCAGGCCGGAGCGGCTCCGTTCGATGCCAAAAAAGTCAGGGTCACGGGCAACCCCATCCGTGCCACCTTCAAGAGCCTGCCTCCGTCGAAGAAGGAGCCCTTCACGATGTTCGTGTTCGGGGGAAGCCAGGGCGCGATGGGAATCAACTCGCTCGTGCTCGAGAGCCTTCCGTACCTGAAAGAAAGCGGAATCCGCATCATTCACCAGACCGGCACCAAAGATTACGAGCGGGTGAAAGCCGGCTACGATCGGGCAGGGGTGCAGGCGCGGATCGAGAAGTTCATTTACGACATGGAATCCTGCTACGCCGAGGCGAGCCTCGTGGTGTGCCGTGCGGGTGCTTCGTCGATGACCGAGCTTTCCTCGGTGGGACGCGCTCCGGTGTTCATTCCGCTCCCGACCGCGGCCGACAATCATCAAGAAAAAAACGCCCGGATCTACGAAGCCGATCAGGCGGCCTGGGTGGTACCTCAGGGCAAGCTCACGGGCCAGGAGTTCTCGTCGCTTGTTTTGGATCTGAAATCCGACCCGGCGAAGATCTCCGGGGTCGAAGAGCGAATCCGCCGGTTTTACCGCCCCGATTCGGCCGATCTCATCGTCAAAACCTTACGAGGCCTTGCATGAATCCTGTGTATCGAATTCATTTTGTCGGAATCGGAGGGATCGGCATGAGCGGAATCGCCGAGATCTTCCTTGCACGGGGAATGACGGTGACGGGCTCGGATCTTTCTTCGGGCGAATCGACCGAGCGGCTCGTGCGCTTGGGCGCCGAGATTTTTTACGGCCACAACCGGAGCAACGTGAAGGATGTCGACGTGGTCGTGATCAGCTCGGCCGTGGGGCCCGAGAATCCCGAGGTGCTCGAAGCGAAAGCGCGCGGGATTCCCGTGATTCCGCGGGCCGAGATGCTGGCCGAGATCATGCGCGGAAAAACCGGAATCGCCATCGCCGGCACCCACGGCAAGACCACGACGACCTCGATGACCGCGCAAATCCTGATGCGCGCGGGGCTCGATCCGACGGTGGTCGTCGGCGGACGGGTCGAAGCGATCGGAAGCAATGCGAAGACCGGATCGGGCAGGCTGGTCGTCGCCGAGGCCGACGAGAGTGACGGGAGTTTTCATTTGCTCCCCGCCACTTATGCGGTGATCACGAACATCGATACCGATCACATGGAATATTACCGCACTCGCGAGAACCTGAATGAAGCCTTTGTGCAGTTCACAAAAAAGATGCCTTTTTACGGACGCACCTGGCTCTGTTTTGAAGACCCGGGAGTGCGCGCGATTCTTCCGGCGCTCACCAAGCCCCATGCGACCTACGGATTCACGCTCGAGGCCGACCTTGCGGCCTTGAATGTCGCCACCGTTGCCGATGGCCGTCAGGAGTTCGAGCTCTGGCATCGCGCCCACCGCACCGAAAAGCACGTGCTTCTTGGTAAAATCGTTTTGAATGTGCTCGGTCTTCACAATGTGTTGAACTCGCTCGGCGCGATCGGCGTTTCGATCGACTGCGGCGCTTCGTTCGAGGCGGTGCGGGCGGCTCTTTCGGAGTTCGCGCATGTGCGACGCCGCTTCGACGAGCGGTTTTATTCGCAAAAAACCGGCATTCGCGTGATCGACGATTACGGGCACCATCCGACCGAGGTCCGCGCGGTGCTCGCGACCGCAAGGCAGACCGGGCACTCGCGGATCATCACGGTGTTCCAACCGCACCGCTACAGCAGGACGCGCCTGTGCTGGGATGACTTTTTGACGTGCTTTCGCGATACCGACCAGCTCCTGATGCTTCCGATTTATCCCGCAGGCGAGGAGCCGCTTCCCGGCGTCGATTCGGGGATTCTTTCGCATGCGATCGGGGATTCGCTCGGAGGTTCGGTGTCGATCCACGGCGCCGAATCGCTCTCGGAGGCGGCCGACTGGGTGGTTTCGCACGTGCGTCCGGGCGATCTGGTTTTGACGCTCGGAGCGGGCTCGATCACGCGGCTTGCGGGCGAGCTTTCTTCGCGGCTCAGCTGATTCGGTTGTTTTCAATTTCAATTCTGCCCGTGTAAAATCGAATCATGGCGGCTCCTTTGCACACCTTTGTTCTGAGCGACATCCATCTTGCCGATGCCGAGCTCGGTGTGCCCGGGAAATCCCTCTGGAAGCGCTACAAGCGGCCCAAGTTTTTTGTCGATCAGAGCTTCCGCCGCCTCCTCCGGCACCTCGAGGAGCAGGTGGGAAGCGATCCCTGCGAACTCATTCTGAACGGCGACATCTTTGATTTTGATTCGGTGATGCGCCTGCCGCTCCATACGAGCCTGCCGGTTTCGTGGCTCGAAGAGAAGCGCGGGCTGTTTCCCGAAGAAGAGAAATCCCGCTTCAAGATGGAGGTGATCCTGCAAGATCATCCCGTTTTCGTGCACGCGCTCCGGGAGTTCATCCAAAAAGGAAACTCCGTGGTGTTCATCGTCGGGAACCACGACATGGAACTCCACTGGCCGATGGTGCAAAAAGAGATCCTGAAGGCGCTGCACCTCTCCGAGGACGAAGAAAAAAAGGTGCGCTTTTGCGAGTGGTTTTACATCTCGAACGGTGACACGACGATCGAGCACGGAAACCAGTACGACGATTACTGCGTTTCGATGAACCCCGTGCACCCGTTCATCCGGAAGGGCCGGAAGGTGATGGTGCGGCTTCCGTTCGGGAACATCGCGGGCCGCTACATGGTGAACGGCATGGGGCTCTTCAATCCGCACGTCGAGAGCTCCTTTTTGATGGATCTTCCGCAGTATTTTTACTTTTTTTACCGCTATGCCGTGCGCGTCCAGCCGCTTCTGCCGCTCACCTGGCTCTGGGGAGCCTTTGTGTCGTTCTGGGCGGCGATGCAGGATGGTCTTTTGCCCGCCATGCGGGACCCGCTCTTCACCGAGCAACGGGTCCACGAGGTTGCCGAGAAGGCGAACGCCACTCCCGAAATGGTGCGGATGATGAACGAGCTCAAGGCCCATTCGGCCATCTTCAATCCGATCAAGATCGCGCGCGAGCTCTGGATCGACCGGTTTTTGATTCTGGCCCTGATCGGATTTGTGAGCTTCAACCTGTATGCGTCGATCCACCTGTGGGTGCCGATCTCGTCCCTTTGGTTTGCGTTGTTTTTTGTTCTGTTCACTCCGGGGCTCATTTTTTACTCCAGGAACATCAAAAGCGTTGTGGTCGAGACGATGGAGGAGATTTTCAAGAACGCGCCCATGGTGGCCCGGATCACAAAAACGAAAAGAGTGGTGTTCGGCCACACCCATCGCGAGCTCCATACTGCGGTCGATCAGGTCGAGGTGTTGAATACCGGCACCTGGTCGCCCGCCTTCAAGGACCCCGAATGCCGCGAGAGTTTCGGAAAGAAATGCTTTGCATGGATTCGCTACCCGGTCGAAGGGGAGTCCCGCGAGGAGCGAGTGGCCGATCTTTTCGTTTGGAACGATCCCGGACTTGAAAAGATCGCCCTGAGAAAGTAGACGATTCCGATGAGAACCGTTTCTGTTGCCGACATCGAGCAGGCGCAAGCCCTGCTCTCGACCATTCTCCCACCCACGCCTCTGGTTCGAAATGAGTGGCTCTCGAACCAATACGAGTGCGAGGTGTACCTGAAGCTCGAGACCGTCCAGCCGATCGGGTCATTCAAAATCAGGGGCGCGACCTATCGAATTTCAAAACTCACCCCGGCCGAAAAAAAGGCGGGCGTGATCGCCGCCAGCGCCGGAAACCACGCCCAGGGAGTCGCCTGGGGGGCACGGCACTTCGGCACCTCGGCGCTGATCGTGATGCCCGAGACGGCGTCGCTCATGAAGGTCTCGAACACCCAAAGACTGGGCGCCCTCATTCATCAGGACGGCGAGAGCTACGACCAGAGCTTTCAGGCCGCGCAGAGGCTCATGGCCGAAACGGGCCGTACCTATGTGCATGCGTTTCATGATCCCGATGTGATTGCAGGCCAAGGAACCGTGGGGCTCGAGATCCTGGCCCAACTGCCCGAGGTCGATGTCGTCGTGACCTCGATCGGTGGCGGCGGACTGTGTTCGGGCATGGGAATCGCACTCAAATCGAAAAAGCCTTCAGTCAGGATCATCGCCTGCCAGGCCGAGAATGTTTCTGCGATGGCGAAGTCACTCCGGGAGCATCATGTGGTCGAGAGCCCGAATCTCGGCACCATGGCGGACGGAATCGCGGTGCAGAAGGCGAATCCCGACATGTACGGCATTCTGAGCGGCATCGTCGACGAGATCTTCACCTCGGACGAAGAAGAGATCGCGATGAATGTGCTGAGACTCATGGAGACCGGAAAGGTCCTGGGCGAGGGAAGTGCCGCGATCGTGCTGGGCGCGCTCGATCGCTACCGCGACCAGCTCAAAGGGAAAAAGGTCGTGCTCCTCGTGTGCGGCGGCAACATCGATGTGAATCTGATTTCGCGGATCATCGATCGGGGGCTCATCCGCTCGGGCAGACGACTTCATTTGCGGGTCCGGATCCAGGATCGTCCCGGCTCGCTCTCGCGCCTGACCGGGCTGATCGCCGCGCATCGCGCGAACATTTTGCAGACGATTCACGACCGTTCCGAGATGAAGATCCGGCTCGACGAGACCGGAGTCGAGCTTCTGATCGAAACCCGTGGTCCCGAGCACTCGCAAGAACTCGTCGAGGCGCTTCAAAAAGAATGCCGCGGGGTCGACGTCGTTCTTTAAGGCAACCAAACCGCGGCTCGGAGGCAAGTCTTCTTTTCCGGATCAGGGCGGGTTCCTCATTTCAAACGCACACCCCAAGCGCCCGGCGCGCCTCCTCGCGATCATCGAAGTGTCGCTTCTCTCTCCCGATGATCTGGTAATCCTCATGGCCCTTGCCGGCGATCAGCACCACATCGCCCTTCGAGGCCCGGGCGATCGCGGACTCGATGGCGAGTCTCCGGTCGGCGATGATCTCGTAGTTCTTGGCTTCGATTCCCGATTCGATCTCGCGAAGGATCGCAAGGGGGTCTTCGGTCCGGGGGTTGTCGCTCGTCAAAATCACGTGGTGCGAGAGTTTCGTTGCGATCTCGCCCATGACCGGTCGCTTGGTCCGGTCGCGATCGCCCCCGCATCCGAAGACGGTAAAGATTCTCGGGCCTTGAATCGCGAGCAAAACCTTCTCGAGCGCCTCGGGCTTGTGCGCGTAATCGACAAACACGAAGATCCCGCGCGGGTTCGGAATGAACTCCATTCTTCCCGGGACCCCGGCAAAATCAAAAAGCGCCGCAGAGGCCGCTTCGAGCGAAACTCCAAGCCCCGTTACGATCGTCAGCGCCGCAAGGATGTTCTCGGCCTGAAATGCCCCGAAGAGCGGGCAGTGAGCCTGAATCCATGGCGCGCTCGGGTTCGCCCGCACCTCGAACGAGATCCCGCCCGGCGTGGGGGTGAGGTTTTGGATTTGTTCGTTCACCGAAAATCCGCGAATTCCCGGGTTCTCCTCGATGAGCCGTGCGCCGAACGACGAATCGCGGTTCGAGCAGGCGAACGGGGATTTTCCGAGACCCTTGCTGTATCCGGCGTGCAGGGTGAAGAGGAGCGCCTTCGACGCAAAATAATGATCCAAGGTCGGGTGGTAATCCATGTGCTCGCGGCTCAGGTTCAAAAAGCACATGGCATCCCACGCGATTCCAAAACAGCGATCCTGATGGAGCGCGTGCGAAGACACTTCCATGACAACCGCTTTCGCGCCCATGCCCCGCACCTCCGCAAGCCAGCGCTGGAGAGTCACGGCATCGGGGGTGGTGTTGTCGGTTGGCACCGAGCGGCCTTGGAATTCCCCGCCGTTCGTGCCGATCCGGGCACAGGGAACCCCGCAGCGATCCAAAAGGTGCTGGACCAGGTAAGAAGTGGTGGTTTTTCCGCTTGTTCCGGTGATGCCAATCAGCTTGAGCGCATGAGACGGATGCCCGCACATCTCGCTTGCGAGCTCCCCGAGCTTCCTTCGTGCCTGGTCGCCCAGGACCTCCACGCCCGCGATTCCCGTGTCGCGTTCGGCGAACACCTTCACGGCGCCTCGCTCAAGGGCCTCGCGAATGAACTGGTGTCCGTCGTGGTTTGCGCCCTTCAGGGCAAAAAAGATCGATCCCGGTTTTACTTCTTTCGAATTCGCGGTGACGTGCATGAAATCCTACTCTTCCAAAAAGAGCGTAACATGGACGTTCGGAGAAATCTGGCTTCCGCTATCGGGTAGTTGGCGTTTGATGAGCCCGAACCCCTTGATTTTGACCTTCGGCAAGAACGGCTTCAGCGCCCGGATCGCTTCTTGGGGAGTCAGACCTGTCAGGCTCGGCATGACCGGGTGGTCGAGGTTCACTTCTTTCACGCTCTCGATCGACTGCTCGACGATCTCGGCGCTCGATTGGGCGAGTTTGATCACCTGCGAGTCCTCGTCATTCCGGGGGGCGGGAGTCGGAGTGCTCTCGACGAGTTGCAGGCGCACCTTCTCGGTCGTCGGAATCGAGAACCGGCTCATGACTTGTTTGACCACGTTCGAAAACAAAGGGGCGGCCGTTTCGCCGGCGTAATACACCCCGCGCGGGTGATCGAGCAAGGTGAGCACGACGATGGGCTGTTTGATTCCGACCGGAAACCCCAGAAACGAGGCAATGTGGCGCGAAGTCGAATAGCGGCGGGTGGCGGGGTCGACCGTTTGCGCGGTTCCGGTTTTGCCCGCGATCCGGTAGCCTTCCACGCGGGCCTTGTGTCCTGTTCCTTGCACTCCTTCGGTAACCCCGATCAGCGCATCGGTAACGTCTTTGACGGTTCCCGGCTTAAAGAGAGCTGTTTTCTTTGGCGATTCAGATTCTTTTCTTTTGAGCAAGGTGGGCTCGACCAAGAACCCGCCATTCGCAAGGGCTCCATAGGCCCGAAGCATCTGAAGCGGCGTCACCAGAATGCTTTGCCCGAAGCCGATGGTCGCAAGCGTGAGCGGGCGGATCCCTTTGCTGGTGGACGGCGCCCATCCCGAGATTTCTCCCGGAAATCCCGTTCCCGTCTTGGTGCCGAACCCGAGATCGCGCAGGCTTTGCACGGTGCGCTCGGCCCCCATCTTGAGCGCCAGCTCCGCCGCGACGATGTTCGATGAGACTTCGATCATTTTCTTCATCGGGATCATCCCGAAGCGTTCATGCGCTTCGGCCTCGCTAATGACCCGGTTTTGAAGCTTCAGTTTTCCGTAATGGCCGAAGAGGGAATCGGTGATCTTCAGCACGCCTCTGTTGATCGCCGAGGCGAGCATGAGCGGCTTCATGGTCGAGCCCGGCTCGTACCCGTCGGTGAGCGCCCGGACTTTTTTCACCCCCCGTAAGTTGGCGGATTGGGCCAGGGCCAGGATCTCGCCGTTTCCGGCATCCATGACGATCACCATGCCCGAGTCGGAGTTCGTTTTCGTAACGGACTCGTTCAAGGCCTCTTCGATCGAATACTGAAGAGACGAATCAATGCTGAGCTCGACCGCCTCGCCGTCCGCCATCTTGGGCTGGTTGTTCGAGGTCATCTGGGTGGGGCGCCCGAATCCGTCCCGGAACGCATCGATCGAGGCGCTCTTGCCGCGAAGCTCGGTGTTCTTCCAGAGCTCGACGCCCTCGATCCCTTCCGCATCGACATTCACCGTGCCGATCAGCGAGGATGCCACTCCGCCATGCGGGTAGACCCGCTTCATCTCTTTCTCGATCCAGAGTCCTTCGGGCATTTCACCCGAGGACTGAAGGATTCCTGCCTTTCGGAGTTGCTCCATGCGTGCATCGCTCAGGTGGCGCTCGAACCAGACGAAGGCTTTTTTCGAATCGAGACGTTTTTTCAGCGCGGGAAGGGGGATTCCGAGCGCATGCGAGAGCAGGTGCATCGTCGCGCGGGCTTTCAAGATCTTTTGCGGATTTCCGGCAAGAGAGGAGGTCTCGAGATTGATCGCGAGCGGCTCGCCCGTGCGATCGACGATGAGTCCGCGCCTAGGCTTCATCAGAATTTTGGATTGGAATTGCTTTCGGGCGAGTCGCTCGAGTCTCGGATCGTGGATGATCTGAAGCCAAGTGGATCGCACGAGCATTCCGACCGAAATCAGCGCAAATACGCCGATCACAAGAGACAAGCGCACTCGCATCGACTGGATCGAATCAATTGGGGTTCTCAAGATTCCTCCCCTCAGTCCTTCAGTTGGATCAAACGTTCCGGCGTGGGGGGGCTCAGATTGAATTTCTGCCTGGCAAGAGATTCGAGCCTTCGGGGGGAGCGGAGCTGGGCGACTTTGAGTTCGAGTTTTTCGTTCTCGAGCTTCAGGTTGTGCAGGGTCTTGTTCGCCTGGTCGAGCTCATAGGTGGTGTGGACGACATTCAGACGGGTCCAGACTGTCGAGAATGCCAGGGTAATCAACACCGGAATGGTCCACAGCGGAACGAACTTGGTCATCTGGAATCAGAGTAGCTTGATCCCGTTGAAGTTGCAACGATTCCGCCAGCGTCAAAGATTTGGTCTTACTTGCGGATCGCAAACCGGAGCTTCGCGCTTCGCGAGCGGGAATTCGCTTCGACCTCGGACTCATCGGCCTGAAGGGGTTTCTTGAACGGAAGATCATAGCGATCGCGATTCCGGAACTCTTCTTTGACGAGCCGGTCCTCGAGCGAATGGAACGACAGGATCGCAATCCTCCCTGAGGGTGACACCGCCGGAAAAACCTGGGCGATCAGGGTTTCGAGCTCCTTCAGTTCCTCGTTGATCTGAATCCGGAGCGCCTGGAAGGTCCGGGTCGCGGGATGAATTCCGCGGTGGCGCAAGGCCGGCGGAAACACCGAGGTGATCGCCTCTGCAAGCTCCGCGGTGTCGAGCGGGAGCTTGCCCTTCGAGCGAAGGTCGACAATCCTTCGTGCGATTTTGCGCGAGAAGCGCTCCTCGCTGTACCGCCAGATCACATCGGCAAGTTCGGTCTCGCTGACCGAGGCAAGCCATTCCGAAACAGGAACTCCCCGGGTGGTGTTCATGCGCATGTCGAGCGGCGCCTTGAACCGAAAACTGAATCCGCGGGTCTCGGAATCGATCTGATCGCTCGAGACGCCGAGGTCGGCCAACAGGCCATAAATTGGGCGATCTTGAACGAATTTCATCGACTCACTGAAGGAGCCGTGATGGATTTCGAGCCGGCCCTCGGCGAGCTCGCGTTGGAATTTTTTCTGGTTACGACCGATTGCGTCAAGATCGCGATCGACCCCGAGAATGCGGCATTGTTGCCGATTCGGAAGAGTGCTGAGTTTTTCGAGGATTCTCGCGGTATGCCCACCTCCGCCCAGGGTACAGTCGATCAGAATACCCGGCGGGGCCGAGTCGGGAAGCGAGGCGATTCCTTCGACCAGAAAATCGGTGATCGGATCGAGAAGGATCGGAATATGCGAGGTGTTTTCGGGGACTTGGTTGACTGACATATCAAGTGATTTCGCTTGTTTAAACCTGACTCGATGGGTAACCTAGGGGTCGTGGAAAAAAACCCCTATTTGATCCCCAATACGAACCGCATTTACATGAATGCGCGGAAGCAAAAAATCGCCCGCGACATTCTCGAGCGTTACACGGGGAGCGATCTCGGGCAATTTCAAAAGCAGATCATTCTCACGAACTTCGAATATTATCTCGATCGCTTCGCCGTGCTGTGCAAGGGAGTCAAGACCCGTGGCTCCGCCATGAGTGCGGTGCACTCCGAGCGCGATGGCGTTTCGATCATCAACTTCTCGATCGGTTCTCCGACCGCGGCGCTCATCATCGAGTGCCTTGCCGTGATCGAGCCGAAGGCCGTTCTCTTTTTGGGAATGTGCGGAGGCCTTCATCGTTCGTTGAAGAAGGGTGATTTCATTATTCCGACTGCCGCGATCCGGGACGAAGGCGTCTCGCACCATTTTCTTCCCCGCCAAGCGCCGGCCCTTCCCACCTTCAAGGTGCAAAAGTTCGTCTCCGAGATTTTGGTCGAAAAAGGCATCGATTACCGCACGGGTGTGGTGCACACGACCGATTACCGGTTCTGGGAGTTCAACGACAAGTTCAAGGCCGATCTCTATCACGAGCGGGCTCTCTGCATTGACATGGAGACCGCGACGCTCTTTGTGGTGGGGTTTGCGAGCAAGGTGCCGATCGGGGCGCTTTTGCTGGTGTCCGATCTTCCGCTGAAACGCGGCGGGATCAAGACCAAGCGCTCGGCGGGAGCGGTCTTCAAGCAGTTCACAGACCAGCACCTTGAAATCGGCATCCGCTCGATGAGCGAGATCGCCGAGCGGGGAGAGCAGATCCGGCATTACAAGTGGTAGAGGCTACGGGGAACCAAAATCTATGATCCAGAAGATTCTTGAATTTTTCACCAATGACCTGGCGATCGATCTCGGCACGGCGAACACGCTCGTGTTCTCGAAGGGCAGGGGACTCATCATGAACGAGCCCTCGGTGGTCGCGATTCACCGGAACGCCCGGGGACAGACCCGCGTTCTCGCCGTCGGCAAAGAAGCAAAAGAGATGCTCGGCCGGACGCCCGGATCGATCCAGGCGATTCGTCCGCTCAAGGACGGCGTGATCGCCGACTTCGAAGTCACCCAGGCCATGCTGAAGTATTTCATCACCAAGGCCTCCGAAGGGCGCGGATTCATCCGTCCCCGGATCATGATCTGCATTCCCTACGGGATCACCCAAGTCGAAAAACGCGCGGTGAAGGAATCGGCGCAATCGGCCGGCGCCCGCGAAGTGTACCTGATCGAGGAGCCGATGGCGGCCGCGATCGGTGCGGGTCTCCCCATTCGCGAACCGAGCGGAAACATGATCGTCGACATCGGCGGCGGTACGACCGAAGTCGCCGTGATCTCGCTCGGCGGGATCGTCTACTCGAAGTCCGTTCGGGTTGCGGGCGACAAGTTCGACGATGCGATCGTGAACTATATCAAACGCAAGTACTCGCTCCTGATCGGGGAGCGCACGGCCGAGCAGATCAAGCTCGCCATCGGCTGCGCCTACCCGTTCGAAGAAGAGCGCACCTTCGAGGTGAAGGGCCGTGACCTGATCTCGGGTGCCCCGAAAACCATCGAGCTGAACAGCGAAGAAATCCGCGACGCCCTGGCCGAGCCGGTCTCGGCCGTGGTGGATGCGATCAAGGTGGCGCTCGAGCGCACGCCCCCCGAGCTTGCGGCCGACATCGTCGACAACGGAATCGTCCTTGCCGGCGGCGGGGCGCTGTTGTCGAATCTCGACATCCTGATCAAAGAAAAAACCGGTCTTCCGGTGACGGTCGCCGAAGATCCGCTCACCTGCGTGGTCCGGGGCTCGGGCAAGGCGCTCGAGGACCTCGACCTGCTTCGCAAAGTGACCGTGATGTGAGGAACCAACCGGGTTTGCATGGCCTATAACAAGCGCGATCATTATTACCACAAGGCCAAAGACGAGAACTTCGCGGCCCGCTCGATTTACAAGCTCGAGGAGATCGACCAGAAATTCCGCATCATCAAGTCCGGCATGAAGGTGCTCGACCTCGGGGCCGCTCCGGGATCCTGGTCACAGTATCTTTCGTCCAAGGTGGGCGAGCAGGGGCGCGTGCTCGGAGTCGATCTCATCCAGGTGGAGCTCACCCTCCCGAATGCCGTGTTCATCCACGCCGACCTGAGGGACTTGAATCTCGATCAGATCTTCAAAGAGCACGGGTTCGATCCGGTCTTTGACGGAGTGTTCTCGGACATGGCGCCGAAAACCACGGGCATCCGGATCACCGATCAGGCGCGCTCGATGGAGCTCTGCGAGCTTGCGCTCGATGTGGCGGACCGGTTCTTGCGCCCGGGCGGGAATTTTGTGTGCAAGTTTTTTCACTCGGACGATTTCGTCGAGCTGAAAAAAAAGATGGAAGCGCGCTTCGGGCGCGTCGAGGTGCTGCGACCGAAAAGCACCCGTAAAGAATCAAAAGAGATCTTCCTGATCGGAATCTCGAAGAAAAAAACCGGATCCTCCGGATCCTGAGAAAGAGAATCATGACTTCAACGCCTTCAAAAAAAATCTTTGGCCCCCGATCGGGCGAAGCGGTTCCCCCCGCGCCTCCGGGCGAGCCGGGCCCCGTCGCCGCTTCTGAGCCCGCCGAAGCCCCTGCATCTGAAGCAGTCTCGTGGGAATCGCTGGGTCTTCGCCCCGAGCTCTTGGACCTCATTAAAAAAGCAGGCTTCGATACCCCCACACCGGTTCAGGCGCGCGCGATTCCCGAAGCGATGAAGGGGAGCGATCTGATCGTTTCGGCCCAGACCGGAACCGGAAAGACCGCCGCCTTTGTCTTTCCGCTGATCGAGAAAGTGGCCGGGCGAAACGGTACATTCGGATTGGTGCTCGCACCCACGCGCGAGATCGCGCTCCAGACCCAGGCTGTGCTCGAGCAGTTCGGAAAGCCGCTTGGCGTGAAGTCGGTGTGTCTGATCGGGGGCAACCCCCTTCGTGCCGACGAGATCATGCTCAAAGATTACCCGACCGTGATCGTGGCCACCCCGGGTCGCTTGTGCGATCACATCGAGCGGGGCAATGTCTGGCTTGAGTTTCTCGAAATGCTGATTCTGGACGAGGCCGACCGGATGCTCGAAATGGGATTCGCGGTACAGCTGAACCGGATTCTCGAAGAGACCCCGAGCACCCGCCAGTCGATGTTGTTCTCGGCGACGCTTCCTCCGCACGTCGAGAAGCTCGCCAATCGGGGGCTGTATCAGCCAAAACGGATCCAGATCGGGCGCGTCTCGAAGGCCGCGCACACCGTGCAGCAGACCTTCGTGTTCGTCGACGAAGCAAAGAAAGTCCGCGAGCTCGAACAGCTTTTGTACGATGAGCCCGGGAGCACGATCGTGTTCGTGCGTTCGAAGGACGGTGCCGCGAAGCTCGGACGGACGCTTCGGAATCACGGATTCCGCGATGTGACCCAGCTCCACTCGGACCTCGACCAGAAACAGCGCGAACAGGCGCTCATGGATTTCAAGACCGGGCGCTACGGGGTCCTGATCGCAACCGATGTCGTGGGCCGCGGGATTCATGTCGACAATGTCGCGCATGTGATCAATTTCGATCTTCCCCGCGAGGCCGAAGATTACATCCACCGCATCGGCCGCACGGGCCGCGCGGACGCGACCGGCAAGGCCACGAGCCTCGTGACCTCGCGCGATCGTCTGATTCTCGAAAAAATCGAGAAAGTCGCCGGCGGCAACGTCAAGCGCGTGAAGCGCTGAGTTTTCGCGCTATTCTGATTTGGGCGGGTTCGGGCGCCACTGCTGGATCTCGTTCGAGGTTCCGGGCAGGCTGTGCGCATCCACATCGAGCGGCTTCAGGAGCGGGTAGCCCGGACGGAATTCGAGATCGGGGTTTCCGTGCGTCTGGGCGCCGAAGAACTTCCCGTCCTTGAAGAACAACACCTGCGTGTGAATCGGCGACTGGATCGTGAGCGCCTGGAATCCCGCCTTGTAGAAGGTCTCGGCGTAGGCCGGGTCGAGCATCGATTGCCCCGAGTTGTACACGCCGTTCTGCCAGCCGGCGAGGTGCGAATCGCCGAGAACCGCGCTTCCCGCCGCGGCTTTTCGTTTGCCGGGGTTCAGGGGCTTTCCGTACACACCGCCGGTGTGGCCGTGCGCGATCAGCGCATCCGAGAAGTACACCTTGTCTTTCGGACCGAGCACATGCACATGATCCGGATAGCTCACGCCGATGTCATGCACGAGGTATTCCTTCAAAAAGTTCTTCCCCGCCGTGTGGTACGACTTCATTTTGTTGTAGGCCGCGACATTCAGCGCATCATCCGCATACCCCGTGGTTGCGAACTTCCGGGCAAGGCGGTCGTAGCAGTGATTCGAGTAATTCAAGAGCCAGTGCGGGGTGTAGCCGCGGGTTTCCTTCACCGCCCGAAGGAGGTCCTTCACCAGCTCCATTCCCTTGTGCAGGTGCAGGCGGATGTCGGACTCGAGCGGATCGCGCGCAAGTGCCTCTTTTGCCGCCTGATCGGCCTCGGTCCAGCGGCTGGCCGCATCGAAATTGAAGGTGTCGTTCGAGGCGAATCCGAGCAGATCGACGGGCTTTCCGTCGGTGCGCTTCAGGCAGGTCTTCGGATCGATGAACTGCCGGTAGAGCGCCTCGTAGTAGCGCGGATCGTAGTTGGGCGAGTGGGAGTCTCCGAGGGTGATGAAGATCGGAAGATCATACACCGTGCCATCGTTCGCATAGAACTTGTTCAGATCGGCGAATCCCGGCGGAAGGATCCACTCTTCGTCGCCGAACCGGAATGCGCTCGTGCGATCGAGATACGGAATCGCCCGGATGTGGGGTTGCGATTCGAGGCCCAGGCGAAGCTCCTCGGCAAGACCGGTTGATTTTTCGACGAGCAGGATCTGGGTCGCGTGCTCGGCGTTCTGGATCGAGCTGATGCGCGAGCCGATCGCGGAGCTCGCAAGGTAGTGGCCCGATTCAGTGATCGACCCGGTGGTGAAGATCATCGAGGGGTTTCGTGAGTCAGCGGGTTTCGGGAGTGCGAGCGAATGCCCGTGGACGAGGATCATGGTTTTTCCGGGCGAGAGCTTTCGATCCATGCCGGTTTCGGGCTTCAGGGCGCGCGGGGGAAGGGCGACTTCGTTGATCGTGAAGGTGTTGTTCGAGTGGTCGCTCAGGTAAATCTGGAACGGGCTCACGAAGCGGTACTCGGCCGGCCGGTTCAGCGACTCGGGGAGGCCCGAGCCGATTCCGTATGCCGGTGCGATCACGACGGGAAGATTCGTGGCCGGGGCGAGGTTTTTTCGCAGATTCTCGATCGCTTGCTCGATTCCGTTCGCGAGCGGCTGGCCCGAGATGTATCCGCCCACCAAGAAGGCCTGGCTCGACCGAAGCGCGGTTCTGAGTTGGGTTTGCACCTCGGGGCTGAATTCGCGCGTATTCACATAGCGGGCGAAGAAGCGCGCGTATTCGGGGTCGCGGGCCGCGGCGTTCGCGAGGAAATCCTCTTCGAATCCCTTGAAGACCCCCCATTCTTTATGAAACAGCCCCGAGAAGAATTCCTGCTCGGCCGGCGGCAGGCGATCGGCACCGAGTGCGAGCCGGAACTCCTCGAAGCTCGGCGGATAGCGTTTGTTCGTTTTGACCCACTCGCGGTAATCCGAGTACAGGCGGTCTTGGATTTTCTTCGCTTCTTCGGGGGTGAGGAGCGAGAGGATCGTCTTCGCATCCATGCCCTCGATTTGCGGGATTCTGCGATCGGCGAGAATGCTCTTCACGATCGCCTTTCTTGATCCCGCCGGCAGGTTCGGAGTCAGCAGATCATCGCATTCGTTCGCAAAGGTCGAGATCGCACAAAAAAACAAGGCCGCCAGCACCACCAGAATTCGTTTCATTTCGCTATTCCTTCGAAAGCAGCGCCGAGCAGGGCGCCTCACCGTTCAAAACCGCTTTCACGGTTTTTTCTGACACATCAAATGTTTGCTTCAACGCTTCGACGGCAACGCCCTCGAGGTTCTTTTTGTTGATCCGCTCGATCATGGGTTTCAGGCCCAGAATGAAGTCCGAGCGGAACACCATCACACTCGCAAGCGTTTGTGTTCCCGCCGAGAGCGCCTGCGGATTCGCGGTCTGGGCCGGATGGAGGGCCTGATACTGGCTCAGGGGCGCGGTGTTCGCGAGAATGAGCTTCAGCGGGGGCGATCCTACGCCGCCGCGCCCGTCGGTCGAGCGGATTCCTCGGATTTTGCGCTCGAAAAGATCGGCGGCCGAGGCCACGAGCGAAGGAGTGTCCTCGAAGTAGGTGAGCACATTCGGGAGCGGAAACGCCCCGTTCGTGCGATCGATCCGGCGCGAGAGCACATAGTCGATGAGGTATTCGAGAATCACGGATTTTCGTTTTGCGCTCGGGGTTTCGGCCCGCAGGTATTGACTCACCGAGGCCTCATCGTGAGTCTGAAGCGAGGGGTTTGTGAGCGCGAACACGCGATCAAATGCCGAGCCCGGTGCAAGGTGTCCCGATTCGATCAGGTGGTCGGTTGCGATCGACCATTCGATTCCCGAGTTCCCGCCCATGGTGAGCGCCATGGTCATCACCGGAAAATTCGGGTCCGACGCGAGCTTGAAGACCGGAAACATCGGGCCGAAGTTGCCCGATGCGGCCATCGCCTTCACCGCATCGACGAGCGGAGTCGATTCGGGTTGGGTGCGGAACTGCTCGAAGCTCCGGACGGGGTCGAGGTAATAATCGCGCGGATTGAGCTCGATGCCATTCGAGAGCTTGATTTTTTCGTCCTGAAACGAGTTGCCCGGAGTGCGTACGTTGTGGGGCGATCCCGGATTCGCCGATTCGTAGTGGCCGAACAGATATTTGAGCGGCGTGCGATGATAGGCGCGCACCTTCGATTCGACGCCGCGTTCCCAGTCCGAGAGCGGGATATCGATGTAGCGGGGGGTCGATTGCCGCGAGGGATCGCTTAGGGGAGAGGTGTATTCGTTCCAAAGAAACACCCGGATCGGCCGGCTGCCTTCGCCCTGGATCGGGGTCACGTTGCCGTCGATGTCGAACACGAAGATTCGCAACGGGCCCTGATAGTTCACGAGAGTATTGACGAAGCCGGGCTCGAGGGGAGCCTCTTGCGCCTCTGCATTCGGGGTCCACACAAGGTGCAGGGAGCACGAGAGTGCGAGTCCCCACACGCAAAGCGCCCCTCTTGCGCGTACAGCAAAATCAAGTCCCTTCCAAACCCTCATAGAAACCCCTCTACCCTTGGTAAGACCGTTGACGTGTTCTTTTGGTGTAGTGAAGGAACTTTGATTCCTCAAGCGGGATGTTCGATCCTATCCGGATTCTGACATAGTGAATCAATCGATTTCATTTTGTGATTGCCCCGGTCTTCTCTGGCACAAACACTCCAGCACAATCGAATGGTGCGATTCGGGGGAGTTACGCTAGTCTTTGGAATCATGATCAAACACACCAAGCTTCACGCTCCTCATGGAAATCAGTTGACCTGTCGCGGGTGGGTTCAAGAAGCCGCCCTTCGCATGCTTTTGAACAATCTCGACCCCGCAGTGGCCGAGAACCCCGATGAGCTGGTCGTATACGGTGGAATCGGCAAGGCCGCGCGGAACTGGGAGTCCTTCGATGCGATCGTCTCGACTCTGAAGACGCTCGAGGACGACGAGACTCTGCTCATTCAAAGCGGAAAGCCCGTTGCCGTGTTCAAGTCCCATCCCGATGCGCCCCGGGTGCTTCTTTCGAATTCGATGCTCGTGCCGAAGTGGGCGACGTGGGAGCATTTTCGCGAGCTCGATCGCGCCGGACTCATGATGTACGGGCAGATGACCGCGGGGTCCTGGATTTACATCGGCACGCAAGGAATCATCCAAGGCACCTACGAGACCTTTGCCGAAGCGGGACGCCAACACTTCGGGGGCGACCTCTCGGGGCGGGTGGTGGTGACTGCGGGGCTCGGTGGAATGGGTGGCGCCCAACCGCTTGCGGCTTCGATCGCGGGAGCGGTGTCGCTGAATATCGAGGTCGATCCCGTACGCGCAAAACGCAGAATCGAGACGCGCTACCTCGACGAGCTGTATGAGAATCTTGAGGACGCGCTTCGCGCGGTCGAATCTGCAAAACACGCAAAAAATCCCCGCTCCATCGGCGTCATCGGGAACGCCGTCGACATTTTGCAAGCGCTCCTCGATCGTGGCTTCCAGCCCGATCTCATGACCGATCAAACTAGCGCGCATGACGAGCTGAACGGCTATGTCCCGCATGGGCTTTCGGTCGCCGAAGCCGAGAAGCTCCGGCAGAGCGATCCCGAACGCTATAAGGCGCTCTCGGTGGCGAGCATGGGCCGGCATGTGCAACTCATGCTTGAGTTTCAAAAGCGCGGAACCATCGTGTTTGATTACGGCAACAACATCCGCGCCCAGGCCGTGAAGGCCGGGGTCGATCATGCCTTTGATTTTCCGGGCTTTGTTCCGGCCTACATCCGTCCGCAATTTTGCGACGGACGCGGGCCCTTCCGGTGGGTGGCGCTCTCGGGCGATCCGGCCGACATCGTCGTGACCGATCAGGCGTTGAAGGAGCTCTTTCCCGCCCACGAAAGCCTGCATCGCTGGCTCGATGTCGCGGGCGAGCGAATCGCCTTTCAGGGGCTTCCCGCGCGGATCTGCTGGCTCGGGTTCGGCGAGCGCGTGAAGGCCGGGCTTTTGTTCAATGAGCTCGTGCGCACCAAAAAAGTCAAAGCACCGATCGTGATCGGACGCGATCATCTCGACTGCGGCTCGGTCGCATCGCCGAACCGCGAGACCGAAGCGATGAAAGACGGCTCGGATGCCGTCGCGGACTGGCCCATTTTGAATGCGCTCATCAATTCGGTGAATGGCGCTTCGTGGGTCAGCGTGCATCACGGAGGCGGCGTCGGAATGGGCTACTCGATTCATTCGGGAATGGTGATCGTCGCCGACGGAACTCCCGAGGCCGCGCGGCGCCTCGAGCGCGTGCTGACGAGCGATCCCGGCATGGGAGTCGTCCGTCATGCCGATGCGGGCTACGAGAGTGCGATCGCAAACGCAAAGAGCAAGCTCCCGGAATTCGGCGCACGCATGCCGATGGTCCGGTAAGGGGACGTATGGCGAAGTCTTCTGTGCAGGCATTCATTCATGCCTCGGCCGTTTATACCGGCGAGGCGATCGTCGAAAAAGAAGGCCGGATGCTCGGGCCCAGCGATGTGTCGGCCATCGCGGACGGCGCGATCGTGTTCGATCAAAAAAAAATCCTTTGGGTCGGAGCGACCCGCGATCTTCCGGCGCGTTTTCGCGCGGTTCCGAAGACCGACCTGAAAAACCGAAAAGCCGTGATGCCGGGGCTCATCGACTCGCACACCCATTTGGTGTTTGCGGGCTCGCGTGCCCATGAGTTCGCACGCCGCTGTGCGGGAGCGAGTTATCAAGAAATCGCGGCCGAGGGCGGGGGGATCCTCTCGACCGTGCGGGCAACCCGCGAGGCGTCTCGGGCACAGTTGTTTCAGGCGGCCCTGAAGCGCGCCCTCATTGCGTATCGCTTCGGAGTCCGAACCATCGAGTGCAAGTCGGGCTACGGGCTCGATCACGAGACGGAGCTCAAGTGCTTGAAGGTGGTACAGGACCTGAAGAAAGCCCTGCCGCAGATGACTTTTGTTTCGACCTACCTCGGGGCCCACGCGATTCCTCCCGAAAAGAAGAAATCAGCGTATCTCGACGAGATGATCCATAAGACCCTTCCCGAGGTACGAAAACAAGGACTCGCGGAGTTCTGCGATGTGTTCATCGATGAGGGCTATTACACGGCAAAAGAGGGCGAGCGGATTCTGCGGGCCGCACGAAAGCTCGGCTTCGGCTTGAAGCTCCATGCCGACGAGCTGGGCGATACGGGAAGCACCCGTCTTGCGGCAAAGCTCGAGGCCCATTCGGCCGATCATTTGCTTCGGGTCTCGGAGGCCGGAATCCGTGCAATTGCGAAATCAGACACGGTGGCGACGATGTTGCCGGGGACCGCGTTCTCGCTCAAGACCGGCTATGCGCCGGCGCGGGCGCTTCTTGATCGCGGTGCGCGGGTTGCGATCGCAACCGACTTCAATCCGGGCTCGTGCTATTCGTTGAATCTTCCGCTCATGATGCATTTTTCGGCGATCGGGCTCGGGATGAATCTCGCCGAGATTTTCGCGGGCGTGACCTTCTCGGCGGCCGCGAGTCTCGGGCTTCAACACAAAAAAGGCGCGCTTTTGCCCGGGTTCGATTCTGATTTCGTGGTGCTCCCGTACGGAGAGTTCGAAGAGATGGTTTACAGGATGGGGTGGTAGTCATGCAAAAAATCGTCATTCATTCGCCGGGGGATTATCAAAAACTGAAAATCGAAACTCATCCCGATCTCGAACCCGGTGCGGGCGAGGTCGTCGTCGAGACGCGCGCCTCGGGGGTGAATTACGCCGATGTCTGCGTGCGCTGGGGGGTGTACGAGTCGGCAAAGCGCTTTGTGGGTTGGCCCATCACCCCCGGCTTCGAATTCGCAGGAACCGTGAAGCGCATCGGATCGGGAGTGTCGCGGGTTCGGGTCGGGGATCGCGTCTTCGGGGTGACCTTTTTTAACGCCTACGCAAGCGAGGTGCTCGCCAAAGAGAAGCATCTTTTTTCGATTCCGGAAGGATTCTCGTTCGAAGAGGCGGCGGCGTTTCCCTCGGTCTTCATGACCGCGTATCATCCGCTCTTTCAGCTGATTCGGGTTCCGCCGCGCGCGAAGGTGCTGATTCACTCGGCCGGAGGCGGAGTGGGGTCTGCCGCGGTCCAGCTTTGTCGCGCCTACGGGTTTGAATCGACCGGGGTGGTCGGGGCATCACACAAGGTCGAATATGTGCGTTCTTTGGGCGCAAACCATGTGATCGACAAATCGAGTGAGGATTGGGTGAAGCGCGCGCAAGAAATCGCCCCGAACGGATTTGACGCGGTGATGGATGCGAACGGACCCGCCACCTTGCGCGAGAGTTATCGGGTGCTTCGCGCCACCGGAAAGCTCATCGCCTACGGATCGCATACCATGCTTCCGCAATCCGCCACGGGCAGGATGAACTATCTGAAGGCCGCCTGGGGGCTTTTGCGGATGCCGCGCTTCGATCCGCTCCGACTGTTCACCGACAACAAGAGCATCATCGGGTTCAATCTCTCGTTTTTGTTCGATCGCGATGACCTGGTCAAAGAGGGAATGGACACGCTCCTGGGGCTCGTGCGCGAGGGGAGGATTCAGGCTCCGAAGGTGACGGCGTTTCCGTATCAAAAGGTCAAAGAAGCGCACCACTTGATCGAGTCGGGCCGCTCCACCGGAAAGATCGTGCTCACATTTTGAAAACTACCCCCCCATTGGGCGTGCCCGCACGGCGCAAAAGCACAATCAAAACGGTAGTTTACACATTTTAAGAGGGATTCATTTCACTCGGAGAGCCATTTTTCGAGCAGTTGGTGGATTTCTTCGGTGTTCCACTCACGGCCGCCGGCCTCGACCATCAGGATTTTGCGGTCCTTGTCGATCACGACGGTCAGGGGAATCGCATTCAGCTCGAAGAGGTTCCCGAGCGATCCGCCCTTGTCGGTGAAGGTCGGGAAGGTGATGCCGAGGCTCTTTGCCATGTTCTCGGCCGCCGGAATCGGATTCTCGTCGACATTCACACCCAAGATCTCGAATCCACGGGAGGCGTACTTTTCGCGAAGCTGAACGAGCGAAGGCATTTCTTCGAGACACGCCTCGCACCAGGTCGCCCAAAAGTTCAGGAGCATGACCTTGTGGGGAAGATCCGAGAGACGGATTTTTGACTGGTCAAACCGGATGAGCTCCAGATCAGGCACCTGACTGCCCTCGGCGACCTCGATGTGGGGCTGGGCGGTGCGAAGGTCCTTTTGAAACGAGAGCTTCACCGCCATCAGGGCTGACACAACGGCGATCAGGATCGCGATCACCGGGATCAAAAGCCTCTTCCGGCTCGGGGGTTCGGGTGTCAGATAAGCATTGCCGGATTGCGGCTCCAGGTTTTCTGAATCTTCCATATCGGTCGAGTCTATCTTAAAATGGGATTGTGGGAAAGCGTTCCAATCAATCAGGGCAAGCGATTATCGAATATGTGATCATGCTTGCGATCGTTCTTTCGGTCTCGAGCATCGTGCAATACGGAATGACCACCTCGCGAAACAAACTCTGGAAGAAAATCATCTGCGATGTGAGTGCGCCCTGCCCCGGGTGTGCCTCGCCGGAGTCGGCGAAGAACACCCTGAGGTCAGGCGGAGATTGCGAGCGCTGAGAGCGCGATCTTTATTTGCGAGGCTGAGGCTTGGCTTGCATCGGGGCCTCGGCTTTTTTGGGCTCGGTGGCCGGATTCACCGCAGGAGCGGAATTCGCCGGAGCGCCGGCCGGTTTTGCACCGATGCCCGATTTTGCGAGAACCTCGGCGCGAAGCGATTTGATCGCATCGGGATGTTCCTTCAGCCAGCGAATCGAGTTGTCGCGGCCTTGTCCGATCCGCTCATCCTTGTACGAGAACCAGGTCCCGCTTTTTTCGATCAGGTTCTGATCGACCGCGATGTCCAGAAGATCGCCCTCTTTCGAGATCCCCTCGCCGTACAGGATGTCGAATTCGACTTCTTTGAACGGAGGAGCGAGCTTGTTCTTCACGACCTTCACGCGGGTGCGGTTTCCGACCACGTTTTCGCCGTCCTTGATCGCTTGGATGCGGCGGATGTCAAGACGCATGGATGCGTAGAACTTGAGTGCGTTTCCGCCGGTGGTGGTTTCGGGGTTTCCGAACATCACGCCGATCTTCATGCGGATCTGGTTGATGAAAATCACCAGGGTTCTCGAGCGGTTGATCGAGCCTGTGAGTTTGCGGAGCGCTTGCGACATGAGGCGCGCCTGGAGACCCATGTGGGAATCCCCCATCTCACCTTCGATCTCGGCGCGGGGCACGAGTGCCGCCACCGAGTCGACGACCAGGATGTCGATTCCGCCGGAGCGCACGAGCATGTCGGCGATCTCGAGCGCCTGCTCGCCGGTGTCGGGCTGGGAGATCAAAAGGTCATCGGTGCGAACGCCAAGTTTGCGGGCATAGCCCACATCGAGCGCGTGTTCGGCATCAACATAAGCGGCGACACCGCCCTGTTTTTGGACTTCAGAAACCGCGTGCAGGGCGAGAGTGGTTTTACCGGACGATTCCGGGCCGTAAATCTCGATGATCCGCCCGCGGGCATAGCCGCCGATTCCAAGAGCGAGGTCCAAGCCAAGCGAGCCGGTCGGGACGACGGGGACATCGCCCTGAATGAGCGTCTCGTCTTTTCCGAGGCGCATGATCGAGCCTTTTCCGAACTGTTTTTCGATGGTTTGAATGGCGAGCTCGATCGCCTTTCCCTTATTGGCATCGGTGCTTCTGCTGACTTCCATTGCGTGCTCCTTTTGCTTTGATTCCATTGCAAGGTCGGTTCCAAGCCCCGGGCGTTGCAAAACCAGTTTCAGCGGCTTGGAACGGCGGATTTCGGAGGACCCGTACAGGATTCGGACCTTGATTCTCTTCAGAATGGGGATATCGTCTCGATCCCCGAATTGCAATTGAAAGCAATCGAAAGCAATTGAAAAGCGGGATTTCGGTCAGAAACGAATCAGGAACGGCACCGACATCAACTTACAGACGGTGTTCCAATCCTCAGACTTTTTCAGGTTCTCTGACCCTGGGCCATGGAAGTAGGGAGTGAAAACATTGTCGCACACCACCGACCACAGCAAAAACTTACCCATGAAGGCCGGGATTGCTCCGGGTTTGTTCCAAAATGTTCTGATGTGGCTCTGAAAACTAGCGGAACCTATCGGAAAGTCTCCGATCGAGAGAGTCCGAATGGATTGCTCTGCTTTCACAAATGCCTCGGACGAGGGAAGACTCGCATTTTTGAGCGGACTGATCAGGAGTTCCGCTTCGCGGCTACCGATCTGCCCGGCTCGAGAGAGGGCCTCGATCTCGGCTATGATCTGAGTTCTTCCCTCCTCCGGAATGGTTCTCAGGTACGAGTACTGCATGGTCAGGGAGCCACGCTCGATTTGTGCAGAGAAGTTTCCGGGTTGTGAGATGAATTCCTGAAACAGTCTTCGCACTGTAACTTTCGTTGTCGCATTCAGTAATACTTTCTCTTCGACTTCGGCTGCGGCTCGAAGGCAGAGCTCCAGAACCTCCGGCAAGGGCCGCGAGGACGGGGTGCGCAGAGCAATTGGGCCGATTTCCGCGTATTTTTGTTTAAAAATATCGAGGATGATTTCTTGTTCATTTACCGGAAACGAACTCACTCTCGCTTGTAGCGCCACCTCGAGAGACTGGATCATTTTTTCTTGATCCGAGAGATTTTGAGCGAAAATTACCGCGATTTTTTGTTGGTGCGCCGCACTCATGAAGTGGGCCGCATCGTCAATGGCAAGGCGGATTTGTCCGGTCGGTCCGTTCCAGATGCCCACGTATTGATTGGTTTTCGTGGCGACGTAATTCCGTTTTGTCCTGAGGTTCTGCAAAAGCGCATCGAATCCGCCTTGGGCAGTAGAAACTTGTCTGATCGCAAGTCCGACATCCGCAAGAGTCGCGACTCCCGAGAGCACCGCATTCAAACGAAGATTTTTGAATTCCTGGAGCTGCCCCCGGGTGATTTCAAGAAGCTTCATGTTGTTTGCGCCGATCGCCGCTTCTTGAAACAGGTCTGCTTTTTCGCGCGCCTCATCCGCGCGAAGCCAGAAGTAGTGCGTACCGTAGGCGTTCATGGCGATGTTCGTTGTCCATAATCCGCCGGCAACGAGAGGTGCCGCCTCGCCCCCGGTTGCGATCACCAGAGCCGTTCCCGCGACCGCTTGGCCCCAGAATACGACATCGTCCCATGCTTTTTGTTTTTCGTTCCGGAGGTTCAGATTTTTCAGGGCTGTACACAGATCCGTCTGATTCTGTTTTGTTCCGAGCAGAACCAAGGCTTCCCCTGCAGCGGTCGGGGCAAGTTCGGTCAGCTCTTCGATGCTTTGTTGAATGAGCCCATCATCCAAATATTCATGGGGGCGAAGGGCGGTTTGCAATTTTGTTGCATATTCATTCGTTTTTACGATCGCTTTTTGTGCGGCCGTGGTCAGAATCTGTTGATCGCTCGTTGAACTCGTAGCGGAACACTGAAGATGAGTGGCTGAAGGCATTCCGTCTTCTTGCTTTGCCATGGCATCGGTCATCATCAAAAGTCCGGCACCGCCCTGAAACACGAACTGGAGCAGGATGTTTTTTCGGTTTTGATTGAAAGTGACGAGAGCCTGGTCCCGTGCGGAGATGGACTGGATTGCGATCGGGCCCCCATTCGGACTTGTTCTTGATAAAACCGCGATTTCTTCATCCACTGCGCGTTCAAGACGCTTTCCGAGCTCCGTATCTTTGAACTCCCGAAACTCATACCCGAGATCTTTAAGCGAGGAGCAGAGTCCCTCCACTGCGGCCCCGACCTTTCCGGGATCCCGACCCATTTTGCCCGTGCGCTGATCGTTCTGAATCAGGGCGAGGACCCGGTCTCTGATTTCCTGGCGCATGCCCTCGCTGCAAGGTCTGCAGGTGTCCGAGATCGCTGTATCTACCAGGCTTTCGAGAAGGTTCTCGGCGGGATTCAGATTCAGGAACTGGTGCTCGAGGGTCACCCGGTTCCGGATCGCGGAGATCAGGGCGCGTTCGTAAATTTTGCCGCGAAACAGGATTTTTTTCGCTTTTGCTGTGATCTCATCAGCAGAAAGTTCTGGACGGGGTATCCCGGGTATGGAGGCCGCGACAAGTTGGTCTTGTCGAGGATGAAGAAAGTCGCTTCCGTCGAGCCTCGGAGTCTCGCTCTTCAACCAACTGTTCTTCACTCGTTCGAGAGTAGAAGAGAAATAGGAATCTCTGGCGTAAAAAGGAAGATTTCCTTGTTGAAACAGGAAGCAACTCGAGTTCCAGAGGCCCTCATTGCAGTACGAATGCCGGTTGATCCCTGAAATCACCTGTCGATAGATTGGGCAGTCTTTGTTGTGAATGCACTCGCCCAGAAACGCTTCGATCGACAAAGTCTCAAGAAGGGAACTGAACTCGGTGATGATCCGGCCGAGTTGCGGATCCTTTTGGGTTGCATCTGATTCGAGTTTGGACCCGAGAAGCCTGTTTTGCAGCTGTGTAAGAGCGCCTTCAGAATCCGGATCAATTCCGGCTTCTTTCATTATTTCTCTTTGAATGGTCTCGAGAGCTCTTTGTCCGGCCTGCATGCGAAGGTTCGGGTCAAGATCGGGGTCGCGGGCCAGGATGAGGCTTTCTTCGATGGGTTGCAGAGGGAGGGCGTTTTGGGCATGTGCGAGAGGACAAGCGAGCGTCGAAATGAGGATCAAAAAAATGCCAAGCATCGCGGGTATCCTTCTTTCCGAACGGGTCGATCGGAATGTGCCTCGGAGGTCTGCCATAACGCGGCGAATTGTAGCGCTGTGCACTAAAAAAATCAAGTAAAGATTCCAATGTAGAACGAAATAGTCTGTTTTTAGCTCGGGTTCTTTTTTGTTTGACCTCCCTTATTGCTATTGATAATCATTATCAATAATGAACTCCAAATCTCTGTTCGCCTTTGTTTTTTTTGCATTCATTTCAATGACTTATTCTTCTTTGGCCCAAGAGTCCCGACTCGATGTCGTAAAGGTCCAAGAGTCCCGCGACTCGGTGTTTTTCGACGAGGCGACCCCTCGCGATGCCGATCGGGCCGTCATTTTACGGGGCAAGAAGGTCACTCAGACCAAGCTCGAGGCCCTGCCCGAGCTTTCGACGAACCAGCACCGCCAGGCCTTCACGAAGGTCCCGGGACTCTTGGTCAGCGAGGTCTCGAACGATGGCTTCGCGTCCTTCAATTACCGCGGGCAGGGCGATCCGCACGAGTCGATGAATCTTTTGCTTCTTCAGGACGGGGCCCCGATCAGTGCCGACCTGTATGGCTACCCCGCGAATTATTATGTGCCCCCCTATGACTGGGTCGAGGGGGTCGAGTTTGTTCGGGGTGGGGCCGGGTTGATGTACGGACCCCTCCCCGGAGGAGCATTGAATTATCGACTAAAGCGCCCGAAACCCGTCGACAGACTCGGCGGCTCGATTGGCGCGCGCTTTGGTTCGAATTCCTTTCAGGCCTACAATGCCGATGCCCGCTTCACGCTCGGATCGACCGACTCGCTTGTGACCCTTCATCGGAGGCTCGGTGACGGGTTTCGCATCGACAATAGCGATTTCGACATCGGAGCGGGAGCCGTCCGCACCGAGACCCGGCTTTCTTCGAGCGAAAAACTGCGCGTGGAATTCGAGCATTATCAATCCGACTTCGGAGATGCCGGGGGCCTCGCGCTCGAGTCGGGTGCGAATCGCGTTCGTTTTTCTGAAAACCGCTTCGGGACCACCCTGAGCAACGACCGGCTCCAGATTCGACGAACCGGGGGCGTGCTCGGGTACTCGAAAAAACTCGTAGGCGGCGGCGTTTGGGATTCGCGCCTCATGGTGCATTCGTTTGATCGCGACAGTTTCCGGCAGAACGGCTCTGGGTTTGGCACCATTCCCTCCGGCACAACCAACACCATCCAAAAACAATCCTTCACCACGGCCTCCCTCGACAGCCGCGTGAAGTTCAACCCTGATTTCTTCGGGGTCCGGAACACGCTGAGCGCCGGGGGCACATTTTACTATGTGGATTCGCCCTTCCGGCAGTTCACGGGTGCGACTCCGGATGCAAGAACTGGCGACCTGAAGAAGGAACTCATGCGGAACTCGCGCGTGGTGTCTTTGTTCTTGGAAGACCGCTTCGAGTGGGGCGCGTTTTCGCTCACGCCCGGAGTGCGCATCGAGAACATTTACCAGTCGATCCGGGAGCGTCTGAATGTCGGTTCGACGAGCCCGCTCCGGAGCGATTCGGATTGGCAACATGTGCCGCTCTTCGGCCTCGGCATGGGCTACGGCTTCGCCGACGGGTCGGAGTGGTATGCGAACGTGTCGGAGGCCTACAAGGCCGGCACCTATGGCGATGTGATTCCGACCAATACCAACGAGGAGGTGAACTCCGACATCAAGGAATCGCGCTCGATTCAGGCCGAAACGGGCTACCGCGGACGAAACGACTGGCTTCAGTGGGACAGCTCGGTTTTTTACATCCGCTACGCGAATCAGTTCGGACGGGTGAACCAAGGCGGGAACGATGTTTTCCTGAACACCGGTGCGGCCCGGTATTTCGGCTGGGACGGGTCGCTCGAGGCCGATCTCGGACACTGGGTCGGAGTACTGAAGAACATTCACCTCTACGGAAACTTCTCGGCCTTGAACGCCCGATTCACGGGCGGATACGCCATTGGCGCGACTCCGCAGTATGCGCCGAAATATCTGGTCCGCTCGGGCGTTCTTGCGTACCCGTCCGAAGGAACCAAGATCGCGCTCATGAATACGTTCGTGACGGATCACTACGGTTACGATAATAATACCCAAGACCGATTTATTCCCACCTATCGGGTGTGGGACCTCACGGTCGAGACCCGGCTGTTCCAAAGCCGCTACCGGCTCACGGGCGGGGTGAACAACCTGTTCGATTCGGCCCATTGGACCCGGGTTCGGAGCAACGGCGTGGACCCGGCCCTGCCGAGGAACTTCTACCTCGGGCTCAGCGCGAATTTGTAGCTTCAACCGAAATCGAAAGAGTTGTTTTTCGCGAGGACCGTTCTTTGACTCTTGCTTGAGCGATGAAGCCGAATCTATAGTGCCGCCAAAACATCATTTCTTTGGCCGCAACGAGGAGGGTTCCGTTTGAAGAAGGTGGAAGATCAGGTTTGGATCAGTGTCCCGCTTGCCGTGCTCATCTCGGCGATTTCAGCTCTGGAGGATCGCTCCGGTGTGAAACCGGATGCCGAACTCAATTCGACGACACTCGAATCCGGCGTGATTTACCACTCTTTGTTCGCGAATTCCTCTCCCTGCCTGAGTGGCGTGGACAGACGGTCCCGGACATGACGGTCTTCGGTCTTCCCGAAGAAATGCAAATCAAAGCCCGCGAAAAGACCGGGCTTTCCGATGCTGCTTCGGCCGACCTCGCGATCCGCGAAACTCTCCGGTTTCTTTATCTTTCCGCTCATGCAGACCGGCCGCTTTTTTTCACCGGCGATGAGACGGTCGACCGCGTCTGGCATTTTTTCATCACCGAGACCGAATTTTATGCAAACCTTTGTGATCGGATCCGACCCGGCTGTTTTGTCCACCATCGGGGAATTCCCTACTCGGAGTACTGCGCGCAAAAGACCCCGAAGGAGCTCCTCGAAGAGCATTTCTCGTGGCTTGCTTCGTATGTCAGGAGCTTCGGCGAGATCGAGCCCGACGCGATTTTATTTCTTCCTCTCGCGCAAAACCTGATGGAGAGGCTCGGAAGCACTCTTCCGGAGTTGAATGCGCTCGCGAAGCGCTTGGTGCCCGGGTCGCAGAGCCATCCTGCACGGACGTTTTGTCTTGAGGAGGTTCTCAATGCTCTCCGGTTGCGGCAGGTCGAGCTCGATCAGGATTCGGTTCTGCTCTTCGCCACCGTTCGCGAGATGCTTCAGGGCGTGCGGGCTGCATCCGGGCGCGAAATCACAAACGATGAGCTGATCCAAGTGTTCTCGGTTTCGACTGCGCTCGGGTTCGCTCTCTGGCAGCACCTGGCCGCGATGGAGCGCATCGGGAATTCCTCGCGGTGGCGCGAGCAAAATCCCGCACGCTTCGCGGAGTTTGAAAAAGGACTCCGGACGATCGGCCTTGCCACCACCCATCTTGCCAAACCAGAGGGATCGCCCTTGCGGGGCGAGCGCATCGAGGGGGGCTACCGCGTGAACGGTGCCGTGCCCTGGTGTTCGGGATATGCCGCCTTTGATGAGGTGGTGATCGGCTTTGATGCGGGAGACTCCCTTGTTTTCGCATTGTCGCCCATGCCCGACGGATCCGAGGCATTCGGGAGCTGGGAGGCATCGCCCATGAGGCTCGGAGCCTTGAATTCGACCCGGACCTTTTCGGCGAAGATCAAGGATTTGATCGTCTCCGATCGCGATGTGATCTCGATCCGGAAAAAATCAGATCCGGTCCCCGGGACCGCTTCCCGGTATCGCATGCCCGAGATCGGAATGGCATCGGGTGCGATCGAAGAAATCCGTCGGATGATTCTTCGGGATCCGACCGGGGAGCCCGTCCGGATTGCGATGGATCGGCTCGAACAAAAAATCTCAAGACTTCTCGCGCTGATTCGCGAGGATTCAAGGCCGCTTTCGGATGCGGATCACCTACAAAAGGCGGATCTCATCCGGGATGCCACGCGGCTTCTTGTGATCGCTTCGGGGGGCGCCGCCCTTTTGCAGGGCAGTCCGGCCGCTAGACGCTCCCTGGAGGCTCTGCTTGTCGATGTGGTGATTCAGCCGGTCTCGGTACTAAAAAGAAAGATCGAGGCCTCCGGTTCATGATCAGCCGCGGACGCTTCTGGGGGTGCATTGCCGGAATCCTTGTCTCTCTTTTTTGCGAAGCCCGCGAGCTTCGGTACTGTGTCTCGGTTCCCGATCCCGGTTTGGATCCGTTTCGCGAGATCGTGGATGGTCAGCAGGTCGCGGCGTACTTCCTGATGACCAGGCCGTATTTGTCGCAAAATTCCGAGCCCGGGATTCTGTCGGCGTTTGGGGTGTCCCCCGACGGATCCGTATTTACGGGTCGTGTGAATCCGGCCTTGCGCTTCAATGACGGATCGCCGGTTTCCCCCCTTGAGGCCGCGTACGGAATCGTCCGCGGCCTTTCGGTCCGCCCCCTCGGCCGGAAGATCGCCATCGATGGCTCCCGATTCAAAGACGGAATCCGTGTGATCGATGCACAGACCTTCGAGATTCATCTCCGTTCGAAAATCCGGAATCAGGTGGGAGTGCTTCGGGAGGCGCTTTCGAATGGTTCCTCGCACAATCGGATGTGGCCCGTGAAGCTCACGAACGGGCGCTATGATCCTGCGGCGCCGGTGATCGTGGCGCGGTTTCCGTATTCGTTCGATCGGGGCGATGTCGTGTTTCGCGCGGGCGCAGAGAAAATCCGCATCGTCGGCCGCGACCGGTGCAAAGATGCCGAGTTCGGTCTGGTTCCCGATTTGTTCGAGACTTCCCGCGGGCGATATCACCGGGTCCGCTCGCGGGCCGCGCGGCAGATCAGCGTGCAAACCCATTCGATCCGCGTCGATCAGAACGCCCGGGCCGCACTGATCGGATGGATCCGGAGTGCTTTCGTGAATCTTCCCGATGAGCTCGCCACCGAGAGTGTCGGAAGTTTTTTTTTGGAAGGAGAGGGCGGGCACGATCCGGCGAGCCGCTGGGAGAACAGGTATGATGAGGCTGTTCTCGGGAGCCGCGAGTGGGTGCTCGCGGTCGAAAACCCCGCATTCGTCCAATTGATTGCTCGAAAAGCGGCGAAGGACGGCTTCCGGATCCGTTTTGTTCCTTTTGCCGGGAGCAATGCGGCCTATGATGCGCGGGTGATCGCATCGGCCATTCACGGAACACGCCATGTGATCCTCCAGGACCTTCTGGAGTGGAGCGAGAGCCGCACTCTTTTTGCGAAAACCCCGGCCACCGTGCGCGCGCTCGAGCGGATCTCCGCACTCTCGGCCTCGACGATTCCTCCGCCCCCGGCCGTATTCCACGAGTTCGAACGGATTTCGCGCCGGGAGTCGTCTTTCGCGCCGGTCGCGAGGCGCTTTGTTCAGGCGTATTCAAAGGTCGGAGCACCTTTGGTATTGAATCTCAACGAATTCGGAGAGCATCACTTTCATGAGCCCCGTTGAAGAATCCCCGCCATTCCGACAAAAAAAGGAATTCGAGACAAGGACCTTCCTGTACCGCATCGGAGCCACGGTGGCCGTGTTCTTCGCTCTGACTCTAGTGATCGGCAATGTCATTGCCGGATACCATCTCGAGAAACTGCAGGCAGACGAAACGGAGTTCCTGTTCCGGTCGATCGAATCGGGACCGCTCTCGTTTGCGCGACTCCAGTCGGTCGAGCTGGCACGGCAGGCACTCGAGCGGCTCATGGGAAGCGGGAGCGAACTTGCCCGCGGCGTGCGATCGGTCGAGATTCTCGGCGGAGAGGGCTTTCGGTACAGCTACGCATCGTGGGTCGGCGGGGAGACGGCTTCGGCCCCGCCCGAATGCCTGCTTCGTACGGAGCGAAATTACACCTACCCGGATGCCGTTCATGCCTTTCGGGTCGGGATCGGAATTGACCGGTGCCGGTTCGTTCGTGGGTTCTCCGAGATGCGTTGGGTGTCGATTTTTCTCGTGCTTTTGCTTTCGTGCGTGATGCTCTCGGTCCTCATTTTCCTGTTCCGTCCGCTCTTTCGCTCGATCCGGATCGCCGAGAAGATTCTCCGCGAGGATGCTTCGGTTTCGGATCTGAAAAAAATCCCCTTTCTCCCCATTCAGCGACTGGCTTCGGGCGCGGTCCAGCAAATGAAGCGGGAGCGGGAGCTCGCGCAGGTGCGGGTCGCCCAACAGGTGGGGCATGACATTCGCTCGCCGCTTTCGGCGCTCGAGATGGTTTCGTACGAGTTACCGGGGATTCCCGAAGATAGGCGCATGATCGTGCGGAACGCGATCCGGAGAATCCGCGACATTGCGAATCTTTTGTCGCATCGGTCACCGGACTGGAGTTCCCCGCCCGAGGAGCACGGAGCGAAGCCACTCGAAACCGTACTCGTGTTTCCGCTTCTCGATGAGCTCGTGTCCGAGAAACGCTTCGAGTTCCGCGAGAAACCGGGAATCGATGTCGAATTCGACCAGGATGACGCCTGTTACGGGCTCTCGATCCGGGTGGATCCGCTCGAATTCAAGCGCGCGGTCTCGAATCTGATCAACAACTCCGTCGAGGCCCTCGATTCAAAAGGGGGAGTCGTTCGGATCCGTGCCGGAAAAACCGATGCGGATGAGGTGTTCATCGAGGTTGCCGATACCGGGCATGGCATGTCTCCCGATTTGCTCTCGCGGATCGGGGTCCGCGGAATGACTTTCGGAAAACCGGGCGGTTCGGGCCTCGGGCTCGCGCACGCAAAAGAATTCGCCGCTCGCTCGGGAGGCCGGATCGCCATCGAATCCGAGCCCGGAGCCGGTACGGCAGTCAGGATTCTTCTGCCGCGCGCGGAGGCGCCGGAGTGGTTCGCCCGCGATCTTCGACTCGATGCGGGTGCAACGGTAATCGTGGTCGATGACGAGCAGACCGTGCATCAGGTTTGGAAGAATCGAATCGAAACCGGCGGAGGGAACGAACGGGGGATCTTGGTGCGGAGTTTTTTCTCTCCGGAAGCGGTTCGGGTATTTTGCCGCGAGGAATTTCTTGATCTCGAAGACCCGGTATTCTTGGTCGATTACGAAATCAGCGGTCCCGGCGGGACCACGGGACTGGATTTGATTTCCGGACTCGGGATCGAATCCCGGTCCTGTCTGGTCACGAGCCATTACGCAGAGCCCGAAATCATCGCGGAATGCGTACGGCGCGGGGTCAGAATGATTCCAAAATCCATGTCAGGATTCGTTCCGATCCGGATCGCCTGATTCATCTTGTTTCACTGATTTTGCTCGTGTACGGTCTCAAAACCCATGGATCGCGAACTTGATTTCGACTTCACTTTTGACGCTGCGGATTTTCAATCGGATGTCCCCGGCGAGAGAGGTCCTCCGCGCCCCGCTCCGGCATTTCTCGATTCGCTGAACCCGCCCCAGCGTGAAGCCGTATTGCAAACCGAAGGACCGCTTCTGGTGCTGGCCGGTGCCGGGTCCGGAAAAACCAAAATGCTGACGAGCCGGATCGCCTACCTGATTTCGCATCTCGGGGTCAGGCCCTGGCAGATCCTCGCCGTGACCTTCACGAACAAGGCTGCGGGCGAGATGCGCGAGCGGGTTTATGGAATTCTCGAAAAACAGGGCATGCAACGCCATGAGGTGCAGGGGCCGCTCGACATCGGAACGTTCCATGCGATCTGCGCGCGGATCCTGCGGCGCGAGGCCGACCGCTTGCCGTTCACCCAGCCTTTTGTGATCTTCGACGACAGCGACCAGCTTTCGCTCCTGAAGTCGATCGTGAAGCAAATGGGGCTCGATGACAAAATGTACCCGCCGAAGAGCTTTCAGTACGCGATCAACCGGCTGAAGTGCGATGCGATCGATCCCGACAGTCCGCTCGCGAAATCCGGCCGGAGCATCGATCGCAAACTGCCCGAGGTCTGGGCCGCGTATTCGCGGGCGATGATCGAGAACAATGCGCTCGATTTCGGCGAGATGATCGTCGCCACCTACCGATTGCTCCGGGACAACCCGGATGTGCTTCGCAAGTATCAGCATCGCTACCGCTACATCCATGTCGACGAGTATCAGGATACGAACCGTGCGCAGTATCTGCTCTTGTCGCTGCTCGCAAGCCCCGTGCACGGCGGTCACGGGAACATCTGCGTCGTGGGCGACGAGGACCAGTCGATTTATGGCTGGCGCGGTGCGGACATCCGCAACATTCTCGATTTCGAGCGCGAGTACCCGGGCGCCCATGTGGTGAAGCTCGAGCAGAACTACCGCTCGACCCAGGTGATCGTCGAGGCCGCCTCGGCGCTGATCGCCCACAATTCCCAGCGAAAAAACAAAACCCTCTTCAGCGAGCAAGAGGAGGGCGATCCCATTGTGCGGCTCCAATGCCCCGATGACCGCTTCGAGGCCGAGGTGATCGTGAAAGAGATCAGGCGCCTCACCGCGGAACATCCCGAGCTCGCGCTGAATGAGTTTGCCGTGTTTTACCGCACCCATGCGCAGTCGCGGCTGGTCGAGGAATTTTTGCGGCAGGCGAAGCTCCCGTACAAAGTGGTGGGCGGCTTGCGCTTCTTCGATCGCAAAGAAATCAAGGATGTGATGGCCTACCTCAGGCTCGTCTACAATCACTCCGATTCGATCTCGTTCAAGCGGATCATCAACGTACCCGCCCGCGGAATCGGGAAGACCACGCTCGACAAGCTCGAAGGAGCCTGGGGCCAGCAGGGCTCGCTCTGGGATTTCTTCGCACGCGAGCTCCAAGGCGGGGAGCTGTTTTCGGGAAGAACCCTGAAGAAGCTCCAGGAGTTCCGCAGGCTCGTCGAGGGCTGGATCCAGGATCAGCCCAAGATGCTCGTGAGCGAGCTGTACCACCGCATTCTGGACGACACCCGCTATGTCGAGGAGCTGAAGGCCGAGGGCACCGATGAGGCTCTCGAGCGCATCGACAACCTCGAGGAATTCAACTCGGTGATCGTCGAGTTCGAGGAGCGCGAGCTCGAGGGGCTTTCGGCGAAGGACCAGGAGCTCAGAAAGCCGCTCCTGCTCGGGCGTTTTCTGGAGCAGACCGCGCTCGCCGAGTCGCCCGATACCGACGGAGTCGCGGCAAGCGTCCAGCTCATGACCTTCCACGCCTGCAAGGGACTCGAGTTCCCGGTGGTGTTCATGCTCGGGGTCGAAGAGGGACTGTTTCCTTCGGTTCGGGGTGATGAATCGAGCAAGGATGCCGAGGAGGTCGAAGAGGAGCGCAGGCTTTGCTATGTCGGCATGACCCGCGCACGCGAGCGCCTCTACATGAGTCACGCATCCTTTCGCCGCGTCTGGGGCGATCTGCTGTACCAATATCCGGCACGGTTCTTCAAAGAGATCCCCGAGAAGTTCGTCGAAGTCCGGGATTACTCAAAAGCGGCCGGCAGGTTTTGAGGGGAGTGGGCGGTGGGGTGATTGCCCAAAATGGTAAATCTCATTGCCCAAAAATGATATTTTAATTGCCCAAAAGTGAAAATGCAGCTATCCTATTGATATGACAAGATTTTGGGAGTCCCCCGGATGGGAGGAGTCAGATCCGCATTTGCACTCTTTGCGGAAGATGCCGTTCCGAAGATCCTTTCCTGATGTTCGATTGGGAGCCGGCGTATTCGTGATCCGCGGTCCGAGGCAGATCGGGAAAACATCGTTCCTGAAGACGCTGCTTTCGGGGGCCACGCGGGCCGGAAAACGCTGTTTTTACCTGAGTTGCGAGGCGATCAGCACCCATGTCGAGTTGCTTGAGATTCTGAAATCACTTTCCGGATCCGAGTTTTTGTTTCTCGATGAGGTCTCCTTCGTGCCCGAGTGGTCGCGGGCGGTGAAGTCTTTGGTGGACGCCGGCTCGACCCAAGGGTTTTTCATCACCGGTTCGAATGCGAATGACTTGCGAAAAGGTCTCGATTTGATGCCCGGACGTTGGGGTGGGGGCGGGGAAATCAGGATTTTGCCGATGCTCTTCGATGAGTTTTCGGCGATGCGGGCGAGTGCGGGGTTCAGGAAGTTGGACCGGATCGAGGAGCTCGAGCTTTTCTTCAAGATTGGCGGATTTCCGCTCGCAGTCGCCGAAAGCGGCGATGACGGGCGAGTGCCGCAGAAATCAATGCGCTCCTATCTGCAGTGGATCCAAGGAGATTTGGTCAAGCTGGGAAAGATCGAGGTCTATGGCCGCGAATTGATGGGCCAGATCGCGCGCACGCTCGGATCAAGCATGAGTTTGCAGACTCTTGCTTCGAAGACGCAGATGGGATCCCATCACACCGCGCAGGAATATGTGCAAATTCTCGAGGCTTGCTTTGCACTGCGAACGCTTTATTGCATCGATCCCGATGAGGAGAATTTCCGGTTCCGCAAAGAGAAGAAGTTCTATTTCACCGATCCCCTCATTTATCAGATCGCGATGGATTGGGCCGGTTTCAAGGTTCCCGCGAACTTTTGCGAAAAAATCGCAGAGCAGGTCGCCCACGAAACACTTGCCCGGGAGCACCGGCGATTCGGATACTTCAGCAACAAGAACGGGGAAGTCGACTTCCTGAAGCCGAAGGAGTGGGCGATCGAGGTGAAGTGGGCCGATGCGGCCACGAATCTTTCAAAAACCTATTTGAATCTTGCAGTGCCTGAAAAAAAAGTCTGGATCAAACAGAACTATCTGAAATAGCGCGCGATTGCGGGCGGGGGGTCACTTTTCGCTCGGCAGCCCCATCTTGAGCCAGTCCGGAAACCCGCCCATGTCGACACAGCGGATGTCCTGCACCCCGATCGAGCCCAGGATCTGCCCCGCCATGACAGCGCGGCCGCCGGAGCGGCAGTAAATGTACACGGTCTTGAAGCCTGTGATCTCGCCGGTGTGATTCAGAAGCGTATCGACCGGAATGTTCTTCGCGCCCGGCACGTGCCCCTCGGCGAACTCGCCCGGAGTCCGCACGTCGAGAATGAGTTCGTGGTCGGCCTGGTTCCGGGTCGCAGAGTGAAGCTCCGTCATCGTCAGTGTCTTCATGATGATCAAGAATACCATGATCCCGATCGCGCCGACAAAGGCAAAAAAGATTCGTCAGCCTTGGCGGAATGTGGCATTTTCCTACTATATGGTCGAGGTGAACGAAGCTCTGATCCGCAAGGTGGCCGCGCTCTCGATGCTCGAACTCGAGGAGTCCGGAGTCGCCGATTACGTAAAGTCGATCGGCGAGATTCTGAAGCATGTCGAACAGCTTTCTTCGGTCGACACCACGGGCATCGAGCCCATGCTTCACGGAATTGACGGTCCTCTGCGCCTCCGCGAGGACATGGTGGAGGATTTCGGCAGGGACGAACATGGAACGCCCAAGGTGGTGGCAAGCGCCCCCGAGGTCGAGCATGACGGCTTCAAGGTGCCGAGAATCATCGGTTGATCAACGGGGGAGTCAGGCGACCATGAGAACCATCCGCGAGATTCACGACGCATTCGATTCGGGGCGCGAAACCCCCCTTTCGCTCACCGAGCGATACTTGGGCAAGATCGCGAAAAGTCCCCACAACGCCTGGATCACCCTGTGCGGGGAGCGCGCCCTCCGGCAGGCCGAAGAACAGAACCTCAAGCTGAAGTCAAAGCACGGCGGGAGAGTCCCGCGCGAAGCCGAGCCTCTTTTCGGCATTCCCCTCGGAATCAAAGACAACCTCGTGATCGAGAATATTCGCACCACCTGCGCTTCGCGGATTCTTGATTCCTATCTTCCGCCTTATACGGCGACGGCGGTGCTGCGCCTCGAAACAGCGGGCGCGATCCCGCTTGGAAAGCTGAATCTCGATGAGTTCGCCATGGGCAGTTCGAACGAGAACTCCGCCTATGGCCCCGTTCTCCATCCGACGCATCCGGATCGTGTGCCGGGAGGATCGAGCGGCGGATCCGGAGCGGCCGTTGCGGCCGATCTGTGCTTTGCGGCGCTCGGAACCGATACCGGCGGATCGATCCGGCTTCCGGCTTCGTTTTGCGGCGTGGTGGGGATGAAGCCGACCTACGGGCGCATTTCGCGTTACGGACAGATCGCGTTCGCATCGTCGCTCGATCAGATCGGACCGATGACCCGCTCCGTGGAGGATGCGGCGGTTCTCGCGCAGGTGATGTCCGGGGTCGATTCGATGGATTCGACTTCTTCAGACCAACCGGTCGAAGACTGGGGCGCGATCGTTCGAGCACTCGGGGATTCCCCGTCGGCAAAGGGTCTGCGAGTGGGAGTTCCCGCGGAGTATTTCATCGACGGAATCGACCCGGAAGTCCGTTCTGCGATCGAGGCCCGCATCGAAACGCTACATGCGCAGGGAGCTGCGATCGTTCCCGTGTCGCTTCCGCATACCCGGTTTGCCGTGTCGACCTATTACCTGATCGCCGTCTCGGAGGCGTCCTCGAATCTTTCGCGCTTTGACGGCGTCCGCTTCGGGCTTCGTCCCGCAGATGCGATGCGCTCGGGAGGACTTCGCGAGTTTTATCAGAAGGTGCGCGCGAATTTCGGTCCCGAGGTCAAGCGAAGGATCATTCTCGGAAACTTCGCGCTCTCGAGCGGGTACTGCGAGGATTATTTTCAAAAAGCGGCAAAAGTACGTCGCCTCATGCGCATGGATTTCGAGAACGCGTTCCGCTCGGTCGATGTGATGGTGTCGCCCGTGGCGCCGACGACCGCGTTTCGTCTGGGCGAGAAGTCAAAAAATCCGCTTCAGATGTATCTGACGGACATCTTCACCATTCCGGCCTCGCTCGCGGGGCTTCCCGCGATGAGCGTTCCGGTCGGAACGGATTCCGGGGGGCTTCCGATCGGGATGCAGCTGATCGCTCCGCGATTTGGGGAATCCTCCTTGTTCCGTGCGGCGCGGATCGTGGAGGCGAACACATGAGTATCCGTCATGCCGGGATGCCGGTCGATGTGAATACCCGCTTCGAAACCGTGATCGGGCTCGAGGTGCATGTCCAGCTTGCGACCGAATCGAAGATCTTCTCGTCCTCGCGGGCGCGCCTTGCAGGCGACCAATCCGTGGCGGATGAGGCGGTGAATTCGAACACCGATCCGGTGTGTGCCGGTCATCCCGGGACCCTGCCGGTTCTGAACAAAAAAGCGGTCGAGTACGCGGTGCGTGCCGGGATCGCACTCGGGTGCGCGATCCGCTTGCGCAGTGTTTTTGCCCGAAAGCACTATTTCTATCCGGATTCCCCGAAAGGCTATCAAATCTCGCAATTCGATCTTCCGGCGTGCGGCCCGGGACAGCTCGAAATCGAGCTCGGCGAGGAAGGAGAGGACTCCAGAACCATCCGGATCGAGCGGATCCACCTCGAGGAAGATGCCGGCAAGAACGTGCACTTCCCGTCGTACAGTCTGGTGAATCTGAATCGCGCGGGCGTTCCCCTGATCGAGATCGTGAGTGCTCCCGACATGCGGACGGCGGCCGAAGCGGGTGCCTATCTGCGAAAACTGTACGCGATCGTGACCTCGATCGGCGTCTGCGACGGAAACCTCGAAGAAGGGAATTTCCGGTGTGACGCGAATGTGTCGATCCGTCCCGAAGGGGCGCAAGGCTTCGGCACGCGCGTCGAGATCAAGAACGTGAACTCCTTCCGTTTCGTCGAAAAGGCGATCGAATACGAGGCCGAGCGGCAAAGGCAGGTGATCCTCTCGGGCGATTCCCTCGTACAAGAGACGCGCCTTTATGATGCCCAGAAGAACCGCACTTTTTCGATGCGGACCAAGGAAGAGGCCGAGGATTACCGGTATTTCCCCGATCCCGACCTGCCGCCGCTCGAGCTTTCCCCGGACTGGGTCGAGTCGATCCGAAAGACACTCCCCGAGCTTCCCGATCAAAAGCGCGATCGGTTCATGCAAACCTTCGGGCTCGGCCGGCACGAGGCGGCGCTGATCTCGTCGGGTGCCGAGACCGCAAGGTTTTTCGAGGAAGCCGTGGCCCTTGCGGGCGCGGGCGCCGCACGAACGATTGCGAATCTCATGAATGGCGAGATCCTGCGTCTTCTGAATGAAGAAAATATCGCATTGGGCGAATCGCGGTTCACCCCCGCCGCACTGGCCGCACTTGCCGGGTTTATCGCAGAGAAATTCGTTTCGAGCACGGGGGCCAAACAGGTTCTCGGAGTTCTTTTTCGCGAGGGCGGAGAGGTGAGCGCGATCATCGACCGCGAGGGGCTTCGTCAGGTAAGTGATTCTTCGGCGCTCGAGCCCGTGATCGACCGTGTGCTCGAGGCGAACCCGAAGCAGGTCGCCGAATACCGGGCGGGCAAAGAGAAGGTGATTGGGTTTTTGGTGGGGCAGACCATGAAGGCAAGCGGTGGGAAGGCTGATCCGGCGCTCCTTCAGGAAATCTTGCTCCGGAAACTGAAAGGATGAGTTGAGCAGATGAAAAAAGCGATGAAAATTCTGGGAGTCGTGGCAGGCGTGTTTCTGGTGCTGATTCTGACGATCCCGTTCTTTGTGCAGGTGGACCGGTTCCGCCCCGAGATCGTGAAGGCGGTGAACAGCCGGATCAACGGGGAGCTCGAGCTCGGCAAACTGAGCCTGAGTCTTTGGGGCCGGATCCGGATCGATGTCGACGGGGTGAAACTCAAAGATACCCAAAAAAACGAGCTCCTCTCGGTGAAGGACGCTTCGTTTGACATGCCTTATCTCTCGGTGATCTCGGGATCGCCTTTGATTACCTTCGTGATGAAGGAGCCCTCGATTCAGGTCGAAAAAGACCGGGCGGGGAAGATCAATCTTTTGAGCTTGGTGAAGTCCGAGCCTGTTGCCGCTCCCGCGCCCGGGAGCTCGGCTCCGGGATCGGCACCGGGATCGGCACCGGGATCGGCACCGGGAGAGGCAGATAAGCCCTCCGCCGCACCTCCCGTGAAGACGGAGCTGCCGTCACTCGCACGGAACGCGCACTTCGGGCTTTCGGTCGAGAACGCCAAGGTCCTCTACCGCGATCAGGCGCTTTCGCTCACGAACACGATCGACCGGCTCAATCTTCGGGTGAAGGATTTTTCGCTTTCCCGCAAGACCGAGATCGAGCTCTGGGCCGATCTGAAGACCCGCATGGGAGAAGACCTCTCGCTCGAAGGTCCGCTTCGCTTTCGCATGGATCTCGTGCCCGAGGTCTCGGGCGGGGAGTTCCGGAGCGCGAATGTCAGTGCGACCTTCTCGGCCGATGATCTCGTCATCAGCAAGGGCCGCCTATTCATGAAAGCAAAGGGGATTCCGGCGCACTTTGACTTCATTGCCAATCTGGATCCGTCCGGGCTGAAGCTGAAGGAGGCAAAGGCCTTCTTTCATAATGCCGAGATCGTTCTCTCGGGAGTGTTCCACAAAGAAAACGGCGCGGATTTTCGCTTCGAGGCCAAACCAGTCGAACTGAAGCCCTGGTCCGAGCTCGTGCCCATGCTGAAGGAGTACGAGCTCGAAGGAAAACTCGGCCTCAAGGGAGAGACCAAAGGAAAGACCGAATCGTTGCGGTACTCGGCCGATCTCTCGATCGACGGACTTTCGGCGAAGGGGCCGCATTTGAAGGCGAAGCCCGTGCTGAACGGCGCGGTTCGGATCGTGACCGATCAGATCGAAAAGCTCTCGATCACGATGAAGGGCCCCGGAAACGAGCTCGTGCTGGACGGAAAAATCATCTCGTTCTCGAAGCCCCGTGTGACCTTCGCGCTGAACTCGAAGGGAATGGACCTCGACCAGTGGATCGAGTTCCCGGAACCCTCGAAGGCCGCGAAGGTGGCACCGAAAGAAGCATCAAAAGAAGCATCAAAAGAAGCGGGCGCTCCGGAGGGCGGAAAGCCGGCTGCGACCGCAGGATCGTCTCCCGCTGAAGAAAACTACGACTCCATGCTTGATCCGCTTCGTTCGAATGCGATCGCAAAAGAAGCGACCGTCGACGGAAGTGTCTCGATCGCATTCCTGAAGGCGAAGGGGGTCCGGCTGGATGATCTCCGTGCGAAGCTTCAGGTCCGGAATCTCGTCGCATCGATGACCGGTCTGGGATTCCGCATGTTCGACGGCTCCTTGAACGGCACCTTTTCGACCGACCTGAAGCCGAAGGAGCCGGTGTACACGATGGCATTCTCGGTGAATGGTCTCGACATGCAAAAAGCCGTCGAATCGCAGTTCGCAAGCTTCCGGAATACGCTCACAGGCAAGCTCTCGGCATCCCTCCAGGGCGGGGGCGCGAGCTTCCGGCCCGAGCTTGCCACCAAGCGGCTGCAGATGAAAGGCGACTTCAAGGTCGTGAACGGCGCATTCCGCTCGATCGACATCGTGAAGATGGCGAGCGAGGCGATCAATGGCTCGCTCGGCAAGATCGCCGAGAAGGTTCCCGTGCTGAAAGGCAAGAACCTGAAGGTGGGCGCGAATGTCGACTCGAAGTACGAGCTCATTTCGAGCTCCTTCACGATCCGCGACGGGGTCCTCGATGCGCCGAACTTCGTGGCCAAGGCGGCCCCGAAGAGCGGCATCGATCTGAAGGGATCGACCCGGATGGGGCTCATCGATGAGTCACTCGACGCGAAGTGGGAATTGAGCGATACCCAGCGCGTGACCGGCGCCGATCAGCTCAGTGTCGATGTGGCCGGCAAGACCATCCGCAATTTTCTTGCGAAGTCCGAAAAGGATCCGGTGATTCTTCCCGTCACCGTGGGATGCAAATGGAGCGCTCCCTGCACCAAGTACGAACAGGTTCCCGAGTATCTGGCTGGAGTCGCGGCCGGCCGCTTGAGCAACGTGGCCCAGGACGTGGTGAAGCAAAAGGTGCAAGAGACCCTGAAAAAAGGCGTCGGGGAGGCCCTGAAGGGCCTCTTCGGACGGTGACGGGGGCGTGCGATGATTCGCGCTTCGATCGATCTCGGAACCAATACTTGTTTGTTGCTCGTGAAAGAAGACACTCCGCAGGGAGAGCGCGTTCTTCATGACGAATCGAACATCGTAAGGCTCGGCGAGGGCGTCGCCAATTCCGGAGTCCTGAACGATTCCGCCATGGCCCGCGCCCGGGAATGTCTGGAGCGCTATGTGCGAACCGCCCGGCGCTTCGGAATCGAGGCATCCGGGATCATTGCGGTCGGAACCGCCCAGGCCCGCGATGCGAGCAATGCGGGCGGGTTTTTTCGCGATCTCGAACAATCGCTCGGGCTCCGATTCCGGATTCTCACGGGTGAGGAAGAAGCGCGGGCGACATTTCTCGGGGCGCTCCCGCCGGGCTCGGATCCGCGGAATGCGGTGGTGATGGACATCGGCGGCGGGAGCACCGAGCTTGTGGCGATGCCCCGGCCTGACAAAAGCATTTCGGGGGAGAGTCTCGGAATCGGTGCGGTCCGGATCACCGAGAAGTTTTTGCTCTCGGACCCGGTGAGCGATGCCGAGTTCTGGGCCGCCGAGGATGCGATCAACCGTGCTCTTGCCGTTCTGAAGCCCTGGCGCAAGAGCTTGGAGCGGGAAGGGGAACCTCTGCGATTCGTGGCCGTCGCCGGAACCGCCGTGACCCTCGCGATGCTTCAGCTCGGAATCGAGGAGTTCCGCGCCGACCGGATTGACGGAACGAAGATCACGCGGGGAGACGCGCATCGTCTGGTCGAAGAACTGAAGTGGCGCACGGTTTCGGAGCGGAAGACCATGCCGGGAATGGAAGCGAAGCGCGCCGATGTGATTCTGGCAGGGGCGCTGATTTTTTGGAGAGTGATGGAGGAGTTGGATCTGCCCGTGGCCGAAATTTCGACCCGTGGCCTGCGCTACGGGGTTTTTTAGCGGATCATGCGCAGAAGTTTTCGTGCGAGTTCCGGGTCACGGGCCTGAAGTCTCCGGATCAGGGAGGCGCGGAACGAGGGGTCGGCGAATCGCAACATCTCGATGACCTGGCCGAGGCCATCGACGCGGATTTCGCGCTCGGAGGTCTCGGGTGCGGATCGGGCGGGGGACGGGCTTCCGGTTTCCATCGGTCTTGTTTCGCGGCTCATGAGGGTTTTCCTTTCTCGTTCGCCTGGGTTCGATACCCTTCGGCGATCTTGCGATATTGCTCCTGCAAACGGGTGATCTGCTCTTCTCCCGTTCTTTTTTCCTGATCGATCCGGCTCGCATACTGCGCGTGGATTTTTTCGGCCTCTTTTTCGCCCGCTTCCTGCTCCGAGGCGGTGAGGGCGCGGTTCCGCTCGCGGATGGCGGCGAGTTTCTGCCCGAGCGCCTCGGCTTCGTTCGAGATTCTCACGTCGAAATCCTTGCGGATCTGCTCGAGCTGGCGGTTCTGGTCCTCGATGGTCTTCGAGAGGTTCTCGCGGTGTTGCTCTTCTTTTTGGCGGATTTCGGCCTCGCGGTCCTTCTCGAGACGGGCGAGGTGACTGCGGTACCGGATCTCGTCGACATTGTTTCCCGATCCATTCATCGCCTGGGCCATCGCAAACTCCTCATTCCCGATGATCTCAGTCCCGAAAACCCTTCACAACGGGCAAAAAATGCCTATACTCGGGGGCAAGGAATCAAACACCGCATGAGCGCCGATACCCGCGAATTCACCGTGATGGGCCATAAAGTTGTCATTCAGGATCCGGCCGAGGCCGAGCTCGCCGCGCTCGCGCTCGGGCTGGTGAACGAGACGATCGATCGCATCCAGTCCCGCCAGCACGGTCTGACCGCGCCCCAGATCACCACGCTCGCCCTCCTCGAAATCGCCGGAAACCTCGTGAAAGACCGCCAGGCCATCGATCGGTACCGCTCGGAGCTCGATCGCAAGTGCACGGCCCTCATGGGCGAGATCGCGGCTTTTCATCGCACCAATGCCATGGAGCGCCCCTGAAGAAGCAGTTGCGCAATCATTATCTGGGCCTGACCGCCAAGATGGGCTTTGCCGAACTGATGGACCGCTCAGCAGGCCTGAGTGCCCGTTTTTTTGGTTTTTCTGCCGCGAATTCGCATGTTTTCTCGCATCGCCATGTGGTGAGCTTCCATCCGTTTTCGAGCGAACCGCAGATCAACATCGAGCGTGAGGCGCGCGATGAACCGTATCAGGTGGCCTACGTGCGCATCGAGAGCTGGGATCGGCGCGAGATGACCGCGCGGGCCGCCCGGCGCGATACGCCCGATCTCTGGGAGGAGTTCGAGGCCGGGAAGGGCATCCGGATCCATCAGCCCCGGGCTCTTCAGCCGCTCTGCGAACGCGACGAGGTCGCCGCGATTCTCGTTCCCGGTGCCGCATTCACGCCCTCGGGAATCCGCCTCGGTCGGGGAGCCGGATTCTACGATCGCTTTCTCAGGCTCTATCCCGCCGCCCTTCGGGTGGGGATCGCCTTCGACGTCCAGATGACCGATGCCCTTCCGTTTGATGAGTGGGATGAGCGGGTCGACATCGTCTTGACGGACCGTTCGGAGTATTCCTCGAAATTCTATGAGGAATGGCGAATTCACGGTAAAATCTGGAACAGGACCTCCTCATGATGAAAGTTCTTTTTTTCGGCGATGTTTTTGGAAAACCCGGGCGCCAGGCGGTGAAGCTTGCGATCCTGAAGCTCATGCCCGAGCACTGTCCCGATTTCATCATCGTGAACGGCGAGAATGCGGCCCACGGGCGGGGAATCACCGAAAAATTCGCCGAAGAGCTGTTCGCGATGGGGGTCGATGCGATCACCACGGGCAACCATGCTTGGGATCAGCCCGATTCCAGCGCGTTCTTCTCGAAGTGCGAGCGTGTGCTCCGTCCCGCGAACTATCCCGAGGCCGATCCTGACCCGGTTCCCGGCCGGGGCGTTGTCGTTCTGGAATCGCGGAATCGTCCGGGGCTTAAGCTCGGGCTGGTGTTGCTCATGGGGCGTGTGTTCATGGACGCCCTGGAGTGTCCTTTTCATCGCGGAAAAAAAGAGATCCGGAAGCTGCGGGATCGGGGCATCCGGAACATCCTCGTCGATTTTCATGGCGAGGCGAGTTCCGAAAAACAGGCATTCACCTATTATGTCGACGGCGAGGTCTCGGCCGTGCTCGGAACCCACTCCCATGTCCAGACCGCTGACGAGCGGGTCACTCCGAACGGAACCGCCGCGATCACCGATGTCGGAATGAGCGGTTGCTTTGATTCGGTGATCGGCACCAAGAAAGAGATTTCAATCCGCAAATTCGTGACGAAGATGCCGGTCCGCTTCGAGCCGGCCGAGGGGCCCGGCGGCTACGGTGCGGTTTTGATCGAAATCGACGAGAAAACCGGCAAGGCGCTCCGGATTCTTCGATTCCGCGAAGAGGTCGTCCGCTTGGAGGGCGTGAGCCTGTGAAGCAACATTCCGATTCGTATTCGCGGTTCGTCTCGTGGGTCCAGCGCGACATGACTCAGGCGCGGTCGCTCGTGAACCGCAAGGTGTTCAGTGTGGTGCTCTGGTGCCTTGTCATGCCGATGGTGATTTCCTTCCTGCTCCGCGGGATCCGCTTGCTCGATCTGCCGATGCCAATCCGATTTCCGGAATCGGTTTTGCTCCTGCCCGCTTTTTTGTACGCGCTCGTTGCGCTCTGGCCGACTCTGCGCGATCTTCCCCGGGTAATCCGGATCGGCGGACTCGGTGTGCTCCTCGAAGAAAGCCGGAGCGAGGTGGAGTGGATCGAAACCACGGCTTCGCGCCTCCGGCAGGAGATTCCACTCACCGCCAAAGAATGGAAGCTGATCGAGTTCCATCTTTCGGAGGACATTGAGCGAATGTCCTCGAAAAACCGCTATCTCTCGGTTCTTACGGCTGTCGTATTGTTCTTCATGTACCAGTTCCTCGATTCCGACGTGGGAGGGGTTCTCCCCGCCGGAGACGGTCCTATGGGCGTGTTCGTGAACTGGGTCGATCAGTTCTCGCAGTGGGGAACCCAGCTCCTTGCGATTCTGCTTTTTTCAGCCTTGTTTTACCTGTCCGGGGTCCAGCTGCAGCGGTATCTGGTTCGCTATCGGGTGTGTGTGAAGCGTCTTGCGCGTTTTGACGGCGACAGCGAGGTCTGAAACAGGCCAGCGATCAGAAAGAAGCAGTCAGGGAGCCGGACACGCCCCATCGGTGCCGCAGGCTTCTTCTTCACGGGCTTCGGGTTTGCCCGCGCCGCATTTTCTTCCGCAGTTTCCCGCTCCGCAATTTCCGCTTCCGCATTTCGATACCGGGGTGAACTCCCACGCGCGCTCGACATCATTCAGGGTGCGGATCGCCTCGAACAGGTTCTCGAATCGGCGGAATCCCACCGTCTCGCCCGTGGTGTGGCGGACAATGAAGGCCTGATAGGTGCCCGGAACCTCCCGGTCCTCCGAGATGCCGCCCATGAGCTCTTCATCCATCAAAAAGCCCTTCTGATAATTGTCCGGCGTGAACTTCTGCATGGGTGGAGTTTAGGGGACGGTACCCGAAAAGTCAAAATGCGGGTAAACTGACGGAGTGAAGCCCAAATCCTCCCCATTTGCCAAAGGACGGGTCCCGCTCGAGCGGGCGCTCTCGAAGCTCGGTCGCGCCTCCCGGACCGAGGCACGAGCCCTGATTCTTGCCGGCCGGGTGAAGGTTCACGGCTCCATCGAGAAAAACCCCGATCGCCCGGTGAACCCCGATACCGCGCACATCGAAGTGGCCGGAGAAAAAACCGTCCGCGAGGAATCCCGTGTGGTTTCGTTCCATAAACCGAAGGGTGTCCTCACCACCAAGCGCGATCCCGAGGGCCGAAAGACCATTTACGATCTGCTCCCCGAGGAGCTTCGGTCGCTTCATCCGGTCGGGCGGCTCGATCTTCACACCTCGGGGTTGCTCTTGCTCACGAACGACACCCGAATCTCGAGCTTCCTTACTGATCCTGTGAACGCGATCCCGCGTACCTATGTGGTCGGGGTCGAGGGAGAAGTGACCCCGGAGGCCGTAATGCGCATGCAAGAGGGGGTTCAGGACGACGGAGAGATTCTTCGGGCCCGCGAGGTCGAGGTCCGGAAGAAAAGCAAAAAGGAATCCTTGCTCCTTCTGACGCTCGAAGAAGGAAAAAACCGCGAGATCCGCAGGCTTTGTCTGGCCCTCGGCCATGAGGTGCGGAGCTTGAAGAGGATTTCCTTCGGTTCCTTTCCTCTCGAAGATCTGGCGCCCGGGGCGTGGCGGGAGGAGAATCCGGCGCTCCACCCCGAAATCTCACCCGCGAATGTGCCATCCCCGGGGCTTCGTGAAGGCTAGGATTCCCAAGGTCGAGAGGGTGGCCCCGAGGCCCGAGTGCTTCCGGCCGGCCCAGGGCAGGTAGGGGCTCACGCGGTCACAGCAGTTCACATACGAGGTGCCCGAATCGACTTTTGCAAGAATCCGCTCGGCCCGCTCGCGGTTTGACGAATACACCGAAGCCGTGAGTCCGTATTCGCAGTCATTCATGAGGCGCACGGCCTCATCATCGGTTTCGACCTTCATGACTCCGATGATCGGGCCGAAGCTCTCTTCGGTCATGACTCGCATGGAGTGATTCACATCATGGAGCACTGTGGGCTCGAAAAACGCGCCCTTTCCGGCGAGGCGCTTTCCGCCCGTAAGAACCCGCGCTCCCTTTCGGACTGCGTCCTCGATTTGCGCTTCGAGAAATGCAAGGTGCGCGGGCCTCGTCAGCGAGCCTTGCTGAAAGGACCGATCGAGCGGGTTCCCGACCCGGAGAGCCTTCACCTCGTGTTCAAACAGCGCAAGGAACGCGCCATACACGCGCTCGTGAACATACACGCGCTCGACTGCGCAACAACTCTGCCCGTTGTTGTAAAAACAGCCTTCGGCGACCGCTTGGGCAATCTGCTTCAGGTCTTTTCCGTCATCGGCGACATACAGCGGGTCTTTCCCGCCCAGTTCGAGTCCGACCGGCACGAGCTTCCCTGCGACCCGTTCCGCAATGCGCTTGCCGGTCCGGTAACTGCCGGTGAAGAAATACCCGTCGAGCGAAAGATCGAGAAGCATCTCGCCCGCCCGCGCATCACCGATCACAGGAACGAAAAGCTCTTTCGGCACCCCCGCGCGATGCAAAAGCTCAGCAATCCGGAGGCCCGTGATCGTCGCGAATTCCGAGGGCTTGTAGAGCACCGCGTTTCCGGCGATCAGTGCGGGCACGAACACGTTTACTCCCACGAGCCAAGGGTAGTTCCAGGCCGAGATATTCGCGATCACTCCGAGCGGATCAAAGGCGATTCTTTCTTCGGTCGTCCCGTCGGTGCGGACCACCCGGGATTGCAGGGTCGAAGCCGATTGCTCCAAAAAGAATCGAATCCGGCTTCGCGCCCCGTTCAGCTCATTGAGCGATTCTTGAATCGGTTTTCCGACCTCTTGGGTCAGATCGCGTGCGAGGCTCTCGCGGTTCTCGTCGATCAGGTCATGAAACCGGGCAAGGCACGAAATCCGATGCTCGATCGGAAACGCCGCCCACGACGATTGCGCTGTCTTGGCGGCCTTCCACTTGGCCGACACCGAGGACTCGGTGTCTTCGGGGACTTCGCGGATCAGTTCTTCGGTCGCAGGATTCAGGATTTTCATCGCGTTCGCTCCAAAAAGAAATCAAGCAGGGGTGCGGGATCGGCAACGACGGCTCCCAAGGTATGAGAAAACTCCGGATGCCATTGCACGCCCATCAGCAAATGCCGGTCGGGGTCGCCGTGGTGGAAGGCTTCGATCAGGCCGTCGTCCGAGGCGCGGGCATCCACCGTCAGTCCGTCTCCCAAGGTCCGGATTCCCTGATGATGCACGGAATTCACGACAAGCGTGCGAGTCCCGTGAATCCGCGCGATCAGGCTTTCTTCGGGGCACTCGATTTTGTGATGAACGCGATCATACAGGGTCGCATTGCGATGCTCGACAGGGGTTTTCGTCTCGAGCGCAAGGTCCTGGTGGAGGGTCCCTCCGAAGTACACGTTCATGAGCTGGAATCCCCTGCAAATGCCGAGCACGGGTTTTTCGTGTTTCACGGCCCAGTCGAGGATCCGAAGCTCATACTGATCCCGATGGGGATCCCCGGGCCAACGGCCGTTTTCGATCGGCTCGGCGCCATAAGAGGAGGGCGCGATGTCGGCCCCGCCCTGAAACACGAATCCGTTCATCTCGTTCAGAATCGGCTCGAGTTCGCCGAAGGGCAGATCGGGCAGAAGAACCGGCATGACTCCGGGCCGCGCAAGGAAGCGGCTCATGTCGTGTTCCAGGTAGCTCAGCTGTTTTGGCCCGAAAACCGTCCGTGACGGATCCGGGTAAAAAAAACAGGCGCTGACCCCGATTCGGATCATGCCAGCGCCTTCCGGTACAGCTCCGCAAAGTCGGCACGGGTCACGGGGCGCTCATTCGAGGCATGGCAGGGATCCAGAATCGCAAGGTCGGCCAGACGATCGACGTGCGACTCGGTGACCCCGAGAGATCCGAGGGACGGAGGAATCCCGAGCTTGTGGTTCAGGTCTTTCAGCCACGAAATGAAGCCCCGTCCGCTCTGGTCTTCGAGCCCGATCGTGATCGCGATGGTCTTCATCCGCGCTTCCGAAACCGGAAGATTGAACTCCATTCCGTGCGGAATCATGACCGCATTCGCAAGACCATGGTGCATGTCGACCAGGGTCGAGAGGGGATGGGCAAGCGAGTGCACGATGCCGAGGCCCTTCTGGAAGGCGGTGGCGCCCATCAGTGCTCCCATCATCATCTTCGCTCGCGCCTCGATGGTCGGCGCATTCGTCGCGGCTTCGAGACTCTGCGAAATCAGGCGGATTCCTTGCAAGGCCACCCCGTCACAGAGCGGCGAAAAGCCTTTTGCCAGATACGCCTCGACACAATGGGTGAGCGCGTCCATTCCGGTTGCGGCCGTCACCTGCGGAGGAAGTCCCATGGTCAGCTCGGGATCGGCGAACACTTTTTTCGCCATCAGGCGCGGCGAAAAAAGAATCTTCTTTTCGTGGGTCTTGTCATCCGCGATCACGGTCGAGCGTCCCACTTCCGAGCCGGTCCCCGAGGTGGTGGGAACGGTGATGAAGTAGGGAATCGCCGCGGTCACAAAGCGGTCGCCCCCGAGGGCATCGTCATAGGCGAACAGGTCGAGCTCGTGATGGGCCTTCAGCGCGATCGCGCGCGCGACGTCCATGCTGGCGCCCCCGCCGAAGCCCACGATCGAGTCACAGCGGTTCGAGTGAAACGCTTCTACCCCGCTCATGACGTCCGATTTCTTCGGGTTTTTCGAGATTCCCGAAAAGACCGTCGACTGCACGCCGGCCTCCTTCATTCCTCGCAGGACCTTTTCGAAGACAGGGAGCTTCATCAGGCCCGGGTCGGACACTACGAGCACGTTGTCGAGTCCGAGCTCCTTCAGGTGCGGACCGAGCTCGTCGATCACGCCACAGCCGAAGCGAATCGAGGTGGGGAAGTTGTATTGGTAGCGGGATCGGGGATCGAATGCCATGGTTGGTTCTCCTTCTTTCAGATGATCTCAAAATATCGTTTGTATTCCCAGTCGGTCACGGCTTTTGCGTGTTGCTTCCACTCCCATTCGCGGGTGGCGGTGAAGTGGTCCACAAACTCCGGTCCGAACAGCTCACGGGCAAGCGCCGACCCCTTCATGGCCTGGGTCGCATTCCAGAGGTTCCCGGGCAGAACCCCGTTTGAGAGGTCGCGATAGCCGTTCCCGACGGTCGGCTTCACGGTGAGCTTCATTTTTTTGCGCACGCCGTAGAGCCCGGACGCAAGCGATGCCGCATGGGCAAGATAGGGGTTGGCGTCACTTCCGACGACCCGAAGCTCGATGCGCGTCGATTTCGCTCCGGCCGGGAGGGCGCGGATGCTGGTGGTGCGATTGTCGATCGCCCAGGTCACCGTAGTCGGAGCCCAAGCGCCCTCCACCAGACGCTTGTACGAGTTGATGGTGGGGGCATACATCGGCAGGATTTCGGGCATGCAGTGCAGAAGTCCCGCAAGGTAGCTTTCCATGATCGGGCTCATGCCGGTTTTCGATTTCGGATCATGAAACAGGTTCTTTTTTCCGTCCCACAGACTCTGGTGCAAATGCCCCGAGCAACCGGGAAGTTTCTCGCTGATCTTCGCCATGAAGGTCGGCATGATGCCATAAGGAAGACCGATTTCTTTCACGCCGGACTTGAAGAGTACCGCACGATCGGCCGATTCGAGCACATCGGCATACAGAATCGCGGCCTCGAGGACTCCCGGGCCGGTTTCGGTATGAAGCCCCTCGAGCGGCACGCGGAACTCGTGCATGAGATCATACAGATCGTTCAAAAACGGAGCGTTCTTCGCCATGCGAAGAAGCGAGTACCCGAACATTCCGGGGGTCAGCGGTTCCGGCTCGCGGAACTGCCGTTCGTTCAGCGCTTCGGTCGTCTCGCGGAAGTTGAACCACTCGAATTCCTGGCCAAAAAAAGCCGAGTAGCCCTCTTTTTCGGCAGTAGAACGGATGCGCTTCAGCAAGTTCCGGGGGCAGACCGCGTTGTCGAAGTCCCCCAAAAAGAACGAGACATTCTGATCCCACGGTACTTTTCGAAACGTCGAGGGATCGATCTTCGCCGTGGCATCCGGGTAGCCGGTGTGCCAGCCCGTGAATTTCATGCCCTCGTATGCCTGATCGCCCGAGTCCCAGCCAAAGACGACGTTGCAGAATCCGAAACCGCCGTCCAGGCTCCCGATGAATTTGTCTTTGTGCAGGTACTTCCCGCGGAGGATCCCGTCGATGTCGGTGATGGCCACCTTCACTTTGGGGTTCGGGGACGCTTTGACTTCTTCGATGATCCGGCCGGGATTCAACTTCAAGGGAGTCTCCTTACTCAGCGATGTTCCGGGCTGCGGAACGGGTGCGGGTCCGCACTCGTCGCCAGCCGAACGCCATGATGATGAGACCAAGATACAGCAGACCGAGTCTTCCGTTAAAGAAAAACATCGCGCCCAGACTCACAAGAGCGATCACCAGAGCCAGCGCCTGGCTTGCAGGGTACAGGGGTGCACGGAAGGGACGGGGGAGCCCGGGGTCGCGGATCCGGAGCACGAAGAAGGAGGCAAGCGAGACCGTATAGAGGGTGATCGCTCCGAAGCATGCAAGCGTGATGATCTCGGAGGTCTTCCCCGAGAACAGGGCCGCAAGTCCGACGATCAGATTCGCAATCAGCGCGTTTGCGGGGGTCTTGAACCTCGGATGGATTCGCGCAAGCGGCGCCGGAAGCTCGCCTGATCTTCCGAGCTCGAGAGTCACGCGACCGGCGGCCAGGATCAGCCCGTGGAACGACGCGATCAGTCCGAAGAGTCCTACCGTCAAGAGCAGATGATATAGCACGTGGCTTTTCGGAATGAGCTGCGCCAGGGCGAGGGGCAGGGGAGAATCCGAGGTGGCAGATGACCCCGGAACGGGATGCACCACGGCCTCCCAGCCTGCGACACCGACGGCCGAAAAAAAGGTGAGCGCGCAAAGAACAATCAAGGTCGCGATCGAAGATCCGAACCCGATCAGGACATTCCGCTGGGGATTCACGGTTTCTTCGGCGACATTCGCGATGCCCTCGATGCCAAGAAAGAACCAGATCGCAAACGGAATCGAAGCGAAGATTCCGGGAACACCATTCGGAAATGCGTTCCGGGCCAGGTGATCGAATTCAAAGCGAGGCAAGGTGACTCCGGCAAAGATCAAAAGCTCCACCACCGCAAGCACCGTGACGGCGAGTTCGAAGCGCGCCGCGGTCCGAACGCCGAAGACATTCAGCGCCGTGAAGCCGGCAAACGCGCATGCCGCGATGGCGAGCACGGGCACTCCGGGCAGAAATTCATGAAAATACGCATCGATTGCGAACGCGATCGCGGGAGGCGCGAACACGAACTCGATCCATTGGGCGACTCCGGCCAGATACCCGAACCGGGGCCCGAGGGCGCGGGTGGCGTAATCGAATCCGCCTCCGGCTTTCGGAATCGCGCAGGCGAGTTCGGCATAGCTCAAGGTGAAAAACCCGTACATCAGGGCGATCATGCCGGTGGCGATTCCGAGGCCCAATGTTCCGCCCTCCGGAAGCCCGAGATTCCAGCCAAAGTACATGCCCGAGATCACATAGCCGACGCCCAGGCCCCAGAGCATGAAGGGGCCCAATGATCGATCGAGTTTGATTTCTTGATTCGGATTTCCCTTCCCCACGGCAGGATCGTATCGGAGGGAGGGGGAAAGTCCATCCTCGTTTTGGTGTTCCGGAGCGCGCTGTTCAATCATAAAAATTGATCGTAAATCCTGATGAACGCACAGTAGGCAGAGTTTTTCGAGAGAATCGCTTCGACGCGCACTTTCCTCTTCAAATGCGGAATCATTCTGCTAGATTCCCGCTTCCTGCAGTCCGGGTTAAGGGAGGAAGTGTCGGTGGAATCAAAAGGGGCGTTTCGGTTTTTTTCGTCGCAGGTTCTTGCGGCGATTCTGGTGTTCCAGTTCTCATTCTCGCCGCTCGCGCGGGCGCAGACGATCCCGCCCCAGGATCCCCCGGGTGCGGATCTTTCGGGAACCGAGGGCTTCGAGGCGAACGATCCCGGTCTGTTCCATTCGACCGATCCGACCCAGCCTGCGAGCGAGGCCGAGGCGATCCGGGACGCCGAAGAACTCAAAAAAGTCATCGAGGGCACGAGCTCCCGTGTCCGGCTTCGGGTCGACACCTACGGGTTTTACGACCTCCTTGCCGATGAATCCTTCGCCTCGAAGGGAATCACCGTTCCCTCGTCGCTTGTCGAGCATGTGCTTCTTCCCGATGGACGGTTCGAGCTCCGGTATCGGAACGAAAAAGTCCTCGAATCCCGCTTTCGGGTCAGTTCCGTCGCGCGCTTCGGCGACTTCCTTGTGTTTGTCGAAGACGGCTCCTATCTGTCTTCGATTCCTGAAGCCGACCGCGCAAAGGTCACCGTCGAGACCGGAATCCAGTATTTGTCGTTCATCGATCTCGGCCGCTACTCGGGAATGTTCGGCCAGACCCAGAGCACTCCGCCGGTATTCACCTTGCCGGTCGCTTCGGCCGGGAAAATCGCAGGTTTTGAGACTTCCCAACGGGACCTCGTCCTTCTTTCGGGCGCGGGTGTTCCGGTCCGGCTTCCCCGGCGGGTACTCGAAGCGTGGTCGCGGAACATCTACGGAGTCGCCATCGATGTGACCGCAAGGCTTCTCGAGCCCCGAACCTACTCCACGCTCGGAGGCGTGGTCGAAGAGCTCGAGCAGTACTTCAAAGAAGCCGCCGACCATGCGGCGATGAGCGATCTTCCGGCCGAGGTCCGGGCGAGAGAAGAAATCCGCGGCCGTTTGATCGAGAAGATCCGCCAGAACCGGCTTGACCCCTCGGAGCTCACGCAAGACGAGACCGTCCGGCAGGGGGTGCTTCAGACCACCAAGTCCATCGAGCTTCAGGGCCGCGTTGCGACCCGCTTGCGGCTGTTGTGGCAGAGACTCAGTTTTCCGGCTCCGATCGAATCGGCAAAGACCGTGAAGGAGTCGCTCGCTCTCATGGCCTACGGGCTCACAAAGAAGGGTTCGGAGCGAACGGGGGCGCTCAAGGAATCGGGGCTCCAGCTTTTGAACTCGCGGTTCGCAAAAATCGCGATCCGTCTTGGAATTCCGGTCGCATCGGCCGCCATGCTCGGGCACCTCTACCCCGCAGAGACCGCGCAGTTTTATTATCAGGCCCTTCAACAAGGGTCGACGGTCCTTCACAGCGCCTCGGGCTTTACCAGAAACCTGTTTGATCTCGGGCTCGACTCGGTCGTCGAGACCCTGAAAGGCCTCTCACCGCAGAATTTCTACCAAGCCTACCTCGCCGAAGGAAAAGCCTCGAAGTTCGCGGTGGGACTGGGTGCGATCTTCAGCACTGGTCTTGCGATCATTGCCACTCCGATTCTGGTGGTGAATTCGTGGATGCTTGCGAAGGATCTGAAGAAAAAGGGGAGTTTTAGCATTCAGGCCTTCATCGAGCGCCAGCAAGAACAGCTCGCCTCCCACCTGAAGGTCCAGTCCGAGACCCAAAAAAGGCTCTCGGAACGGTTCGGAGCCGAATCTTCGACCGAGTTCTCGGCCCAAGACACCGACGAGGTGAAGCGGATCCTTGCCGAAATTTCAGAACGCGAGCGGGGCGCGCTTTCGAAGGCACTCGAACGCGCCAAGGCCTCGGCTTCGGAGTTTCAAAAGAATTTTGTCGAGAAGGTGCGCTCCTGGCGGCTCTTTCGCAAAAAGACATACGACACTCCGGGCGGGGTGTTCGCGAGCTCCGATGCGAATCCGAATCATCTGACCGAAATTTCCGAACTGCCGGCCGGAGAGATCCTCGATGCCGATCTCATCGCGCAGGGACGGATCCGCTCGTTCGGTTCGGCGCTCCAGAGCTTTCTGATCAGTTACCCGTCGATCACCGAGGGGTTCTCGTCCTTGGTGCGGGGATGGAACGGATTCACCATCTTTCGTCGCGTGTTCTGGAGTCCTTCTCTTTGGGTCATTCAGACGCTCTACCCGAACTTCTCGAATGTCGCGCTCGGGGACGGGGCTTCGCGGGAACTCACCATTCCCTCGCGCGCGAACGGGGGCTTGGATCCGACGCCTCTGGCAATGAAGCGCGTGTTCCAGTTCCTGACCTTCAGCTCGAATCTTGACCTGATCCGGGCGTGGGAAAAAAAGATCATCCCGGTCGAAAAGGCGATCCTCGCGCAGGCGATGGATCACGGCTTCGCCGCGCTTGCCGCGAAAATTCGGAGTGAGGGCGGGGACCTGAAGCCCCTGCTTCAGAACCTGACCTCGATGGGAGACCCGAAGTTCCAGAGTATCGCGTGGAAGCAAAAAGTGTTCTTCATGCGAACCGTCGAATCGGTCACGGCGCGGAGTCTGCAAAAGTTCTTGATGGAGCTTGCGGTCGATTCCGATCTTGCCGACCCCGAGGCGGGAGAACTCAAGATTCCGGAGCTGAAGCAAAAAACGCTGGGGCTTTTGGACCGGATTCAGATCGATCCCGAGACGGCAAAGCGCCTCGTGTCCGAGGTTGTGTCAGAAGGCCTTGCGCTCCGCGATGCCAACAAGAGCGCGAGTCGCTTCAATCCGGCCGTGATGATCGATCGTCTGCGGGTGAATTCGCTCGAGATCGTCGATCCCAAGAACTCGCCCTCCTTCAAGCGCATCCAGGTCGTGCTCGAGATGATGCAAAAGCCCGAGTCGATGCCGCGTGCGGTGCGGGCCACGCTTTCTTCGCTCGTCATGGCAAAACTGATCGGCGTCGGTGTGACCCTGATTGCGCTCTCGGGGATGCAGGGAAGCGTGCTTCAGCCGTTTTACCCGGACGAGATGTTCGGGCCGAATAGCTATTTTTACATGGGACGGTACCCCTTCGTGAACGGGCTACTGGTCGGGCTCGGAACGGCCATGATGTCGAACGCCTGGGTGAAGCTTCAGCAGGATGCCTCGCACTCAGACCACTTCGGGCAGGTGCCGACCGGAATCGACGCGAAAAAAAGCTACCTGAGCTGGTTTTACAAGCAGAGCTTCCGGAACCCCGAGAACACCTTCTGGGGGAACCAGCGAACCTATTGGAACATCATCTGGGGCAACATGAAGCCCGCATTCGTATTGATGCTGGTCACGAACATGGTGGGGCTCGGGCGGTTTGATCTCGATGGTTATATTGCGGGCTATTTGCTGAGTTTTGGCATCATGAACACGGGCTTCAACATGATGATGGAGCAGGGGAGCGAGTTCGCCTCGTACTACCCGCTCAAGGACTTCCCCGAGCGCCTGCGCGGGCATCCGCTCGTGCAGGAGTACCTCGTAAAAAAACAGCAGGTGTATCGCTTCTATTTTGCGTTCTTCGAGAAGACCTTCGTCGACTTGCAAGAGATGATCATCGGGAATTTCGAGCGCATGGGAAGCACCCTTGCGACCGTGACCTACAAAAACGAGGCCTTCCTTCGGATGCTCTTCGGGGGCTTCACCCCGACCGAGATCGTGTATTCCGGAGTGGAATGGCTCAAGATGAAAACCGCGGCGATTCCCCTGCTGGGCGCTGCGGTCGAAGGCGCCGGGAACTTTTGCGAGCGGCTGTTGACCCGAGGGTACACCTCTTGGGACAAGGTCAAGGGGCCGTCCGAGGACTGATCACCAGCCGGAGTAGCGGTAAAGAAAGGACCGTGACCCTGAGTCCTGGCTGACAAAAAACAAGAAATCTCCAAGACCGAGAAAGTTCGAGCCCTCGTCATCGCCGTAGGGGTCCAGGTCGGCAAGCTGGCTCACGGTGGTTCCGTCATACCGGTAGATTTTGCGTCGAATTCCGTTGCTCGCCGTGAAGTACAGTTTGGTGCCGACTGCGCTCAGGCCATGCGGGTTGTCGGTTCCCCCCGGGTTCATATTCGAGATCGGGACGACCAAGGTGCCGTCAAAGCGGTAGATTTTTTGGTTGGATCCGTTGCTTGCGACAAAATATAAATTCCCGCCTAGCACCGTTAGATTCGACGCAAAATCACTCCCGCCCGGATTCGTATTCGAAATTGGGGTGACAGCGGTTCCGTCGTACCGATACACTTTGCTTCCGGTTCCCGGATCGGCCACAAAGTAAAGATTGCTTCCTTGCACGGCAAGAGATCCCGCACTGTCACTGCCCCCAGGATTTACGTTCGAAATCTGCGAGATGGATGTTCCATCGTAGCGATACACTTTCGTGAAACCCGAGTTATCGGTTGCAGTAAAAAACAAATTGCTTCCTTGTGCCGCCAGATCTTCAGGGATATCACTCCCCGCCGGGTTCACATTCGAGATCTGCGAGATGCTGGTTCCATCATACCGGTACACTTTTGCGCCCGATCCCGCATCTGCCGAGAAATACAAATCCGTGCCCACGAAGGTCAAGCCCGTGGGATCATCGCTTCCGCCCGGGTTCAAATTCGAAATTCGCGCGCTCGAGGTTCCATCGTAGCGGTACACTTTTGCGCCTGTTCCCGGATCCCCCCGAAAATACAAGTCTGATCCGGATGCCGTCAGAAATGCAGTTTCGTCGCTTCCGCTCGGATTCAAATCCGTGATTTGTTCGACCTCATTTCCGTCGAACGAATAAATTTTGTATTTGTTCCGCGAGTCGCGGGCCGCGACAAAGTACAAAGCGTCTCCAAGGACCGCAAGATTCGAGGGGGCGTCACTGAGTCCCGAAAAAGAGCTCGAAAGGCGGCTCACGCTTGTCCCGTCGTACCGATACAGGCCGAATCCGTTGCCATCATTCGCACTGAAGTACAGATCCGAACCAATCGCAGTGAGGCGTCCGGCCGAGTCATTACCCCCCGGGTTCACGTTCGAGACCTGGGTGACCAACCCGCCGCTGTAGCGATACACCTTGGTTCCCGCGCCGGCATTGGCAGTGAAGTACAAATCCGCTCCGGCACCGGCAAGGTTTGCCGGAGAATCGTTCCCGCCCGGATTCACGTTCGAGATTTGGCTCACGGATGTGCCGTCATAGCGATAGACCTTCGTGAAACCGGATGCGCCGATTGCCGAAAAATACAGATTCCCCGCAGAGACAGTAAGGTAACCGGGACCGTCGGTCCCTCCCGGGTTCACATTCGAGATCTGGCTTACGGATGTGCCGTCATAGCGATAGACTTTGGTGTTGGACCCGTCACTCGTGGCCGAAAAATAAAGGTTCGTTCCCAAGGCAGTCAGTTGCAAAGGATCATCACTCCCCGTCGGGTTCACATCGGGTACCTGGCTCACGACCCCGCCGCTTACGCGAAACAGTTCGGTGTTGGTGCCGTTGGATCCCCGAAAATAAAGATCCGTGCCGACCGGAGTGAGAAAGGTGGGCATGTCCGGCCCCCCCGGATTCACATTTGAAATTTGGGTGACCGAGGTTCCATCGTAGCGGTAAATTTTTTCGTTTGATGATCCGTCGCTCGCGACAAAAAACAAATCGGTACCCGAGGAAGTCAGGTAAGGGCGATCACTCCCGCCCGGATTGGTGTTCGAGATCTGCAAAACCGAGGTCCCGTCGTAGCGAAAGAGCTTCACCCCGACTCCGGAGTTCGCGCTGAAGTAAAGATTTCCTCCCGCCACCGCGAGCTGGTTCACGTCATCCGCGCCACCCGGGTTCACATCCGGAATTTGGGTCACGGTGATTCCGTCATATCGGTAGGCTTGGAACCCCGAGCCTCGATTCGCACGAAAATACAAATTCGACCCCGAAGCCAAGAGCGAGCCGATTTCTCGATATCCATATTCCGCTTCCACATTTGTTCCCCCGGTCCGGCACCAAAGGGCGGTATCACCGAAGAGTCGCGAACTCAGGGCCGTCCAGCAGGGCCTACCACCGAAGTTCACGATTTCGCCCACTCCCTCGTCGCGATTGCCCGAAATTTCGTTGAACCGAAGCGTGACGAGATTCGAATCGCCCCACACGGGGTTATTGTAAAACCCGTAGGGCGGGGCGGTCAGAGGGGAATTTCCTGAAATGATCGAATCAAAAAGCGGAAGATCCGCAGTGCTGGCCGTGATTCGGGCCCTGCGTCCCAGGATCTCGGGCGTGCAGGCTGACGCAAAAAAAAGGAAGAGGAGCGCAATTGCGGTCCTCCTTCCTCTTTCAGTGCAAAGATCGGCCTTTTGACTTCCCCCGAACATAATCCCTCTCCGCCTATTCTAGCATTTTCCGATTAAATCAGTTCAGATTTGGAGTGGGGTTGGGGTGTCCGAGGTGACACGTCAATAACGACACATCTTTGGCAGGGTCGGACCCCGTGGTTGCAAGCGCTTCAAACGAAAAAAGCCCGCTTTCGCGGGCTTTTTTTAAAATGGTGGAGGTGAACGGATTCGAACCGATGACCCCCTGCTTGCAAAGCAGGTGCTCTACCAACTGAGCTACACCCCCATTTTGCGGGATTGAAAAGTGTCCTAATCGTATAGCCAAAGATTGGCCCGGTGGCAACCCTCATTTTCAGCGCGCCATGTGAATTCCGTAATTCTTCAGTTTTCGGTGCAAATACGAGCGATCCATTCGAAGGTCCATCGACATGCGCGAGATGTTCCCTTCCATTTTTTCGTAAGCTTTCGACAGATAGGCTTTTTCAAAACTCTCGACAGCCTCATAAAAGGTCTGCGAGAGATCGATGGCCGGTTGGGGAGCTGCCCTCGGGGCGGGCGGTGGTCCCTCTTTGCCCGAATGATACTGGGGGGGGAGATCCATCGGCGCAATCACAGAGTCTTCGCACATCGAATCGAGGTAAAGCACCAAATTCGAAAGCTCCCGGACGTTGCCCGGAAAAGAATAAGACTGGATCCGCTCGATCGTTTCGGGCAAGAAGGTGATCTTCCCCGGCACGCCGGTGTGCATCTCAACAAAGTGGTTCAACAGAAGCGGAATGTCCTCAATCCGCTCGCGAAGCGGGGGAATCGTAATCTGCAATACATTCAGGCGCTGGAAGAGGTCGTCTTTGAATCTTCCCTCGGCGACCATCTTCTCGAGATTTCGGTTCGTCGCGCAAACCACGCGAAAATCGAGAGTAAGAGGGCGGGCTGAACCGATCCGGAGCACTTCTTTTTCCTGGATCACCCGCAAGAGCTTGTTCTGGATCTCAAGCGGCATGTTTCCGAGCTCGTCGAAGTAAATGACTCCTCCGTCGGCTTCCTCAAAGAGCCCCCGGGTGGTTTTTTCGGCGCCGGTGAAGGAGCCTTTTTCGAATCCGAAAAGGACGCTCTCTGCAACCGAGCTTTGAATCGTGCTCGAATCCACCGCGACAAACGGCTCCAGGGATTGGTCCGGCAAGGTTTTCCGAAGAAGCCGCGCCACCACTTCTTTTCCGGTTCCGGTCTCGCCCTGGATCACCACGGGAGCGGAGCTGGTGCGTGCACGGTCGATCTGCCGCCTGATTTTTTGAATTCCCTCGGAGGTTCCGATCAGATCAAACCGTCGGGTGATGCTTTTGATCTCGTGCTGAAGCTGGGATGCTTTTGTTTGGAGGGTTTTGTGCTGAAGGGCTTTCGCGAAAACATGGGCCAGATCTTCCGCACTGCAGTCCTTCGAAACATAATCATGGGCGCCCAGGCGGATCGCGGTCTTGATGTGCTCGAGGTTTGTTCTTCCGCTGAAAAAAATAATGATCGCATCGCTTTGCGCTTCCTTCGCCCGCGGAATGATCTCGAGACCCTCGGTCGGGGTCCGGAGTTCCATGTCGAGCAGAAGAATGTCGATCTGGTGTTTCTTTAGCAGCAGAATGGCTTCGTCGCCGTTGAAGGCACTCTTGAATTCATAATCCCGGCCCAAGGCCGACTTGATCGCCAGGTGGAGATTCCGGTCGTCGTCGCAGATCAGAACCTTGGGAGCATGTTTTTTCACAATCATGGTGCCGTGAATCCTACAAAAGTCTGAAAATCTGTTGATGCGAAAATCAGGGTCTGTTTACCCCAGGCCCGGATCATTGGGAAACCAAAAAGAGAATTCCGGCGGAGGTCACCCGCGGGTTTGGCCCCGGAATTGCTATGGAAGCCGAGGAGGATTTCATGAATACTTTCAGAACAGGTTATTTTCTCGGGCATTTGATTTGGATCCGGAGCGGCGATGCGAGCGAAACGAGCCGCATTCTTCGGGGAATGTTGGCTTCCTGCCACATTGCCGATTCTGGAGTGTGGTCTTTGTCCCCACGGCAGCTCATTGACCTCATGTCGTTCAGTCTCGATCAGATCGCACTCCTCAAGTCCGAGGTGATTCTCGTCCGGAATTTCGAACGACTGACCGGATTCACGGCAGAAGCGTTCCTTCGCGCGATCTCCCGGCTCCGAGCGGCCCATGCGGGGATCGGGCTCCGCCTGATTCTGATTTCGGAATGCGAAATCACCGATGAATTGCAGAAAATCCATCGACTCCAGCCCTGCATTGTCCCGGTCGGCGGTGGGGTCCCTCCCTGCGAGGAAATCAACTCCCGTGTGCACGGCCTGATCGATGAGGCCAGCCGGATCACAGAGGTGCCAATCAAGAGAATCTCCGAAAAAGCGGCGCAATTCCTCGAGGAGTCGTGTGAAACCCGGAAAGGAAGTGAGGTTCTCGAGCTCCTGGTGGACGGAATCCGGCGCTCCAATGGGCACACTTTGCGGTTCCGTGACCTTCTTCCCAACTTCGCCCGATTCTTTGATCCCGAAGACTCCGCTGAAACTTGTTGTAATTAAACAGGATTTTATTTTTATTCACTTTTTTTGAAGAAACCTATTGCCAACTTCGGCCTATCCGAGTACCTCTAGTGGTCTACCGAATTTGACGCCGTAACGGTTCAAAGCAGGGCAGCCCGGAAAGGGATTCTCGTCAAGAGAGCTCGTCTCCGGGGTGGTTCGATCGGTATTGTTCTTTGAAAACCTGAAACTCAATGAATCCCCGGTCTGGGTGGCCAGTTTGGCTGCTTTGATGGGAGGGATTCAGTGATGACGATGAAATATTTGAAAGAGAAGACGGGCCTATGGGTTTCGGTGCTTTTACAGACCGGAGCCGCCTGAATTCAATTCAATTTGAGTCATAAGAAATAC
>JBEIJY010000011.1:0-65212 GCA_040380025.1 Bdellovibrionales bacterium
GATCACCGGAGAAAGCTACCGCCCGAGGAAGGCAAAGATAGCAGCCGGAGAAAAAACAGGCTAAAACACGCCGCTGACGCTCCGAGTGGCTCCCACCGAGGAAATCGGGCGGATCCCATCACTGGAAATCAGGTGGCTCCGAATGAGGAAATTGTGCATTCAGCAAACTTGGGAGATCTTCCTGAAGACCAAAGGACAATTATACGGAGTTCGATTGGAAGAATCCGAGACATTGCGAATTCTTTGAGTGGAAGCACCAGGCTTACGGCGCATCATGATTTCGTGAAGTTCGATATTGAGGCGATTTTGATCGCTCCAGTTGTTGATATGCTGGTGACCGAAAAAAGACTGGAGTTTGCGAGTAAAGGACATGTCACGTTCGAGTATGAGCAGTCTCGTGAATCCTACGGATTGGCGGGACTGCTCGAGGTTGCATCCTTCAAACGCGTGATTTCCAATGTCTTGAACAATTCGGTGGAATCGATTAAGCACCGAAATGGATTGGTTCGGATTAGGGTTGGTTCGACGGAATCGGGTTTCGTGGCTATTGCCATTGAAGACAATGGTGAGGGTATGGATCCGGTGACTTTGTCAAAGATCGGCAAACGCGGTGCCTCTTTCAAAAAGTCAGGTGGGTCCGGTCTCGGACTGGCTCATGCAGTGGATTTTCTCTCCCGATCGGGAGGGTCAATTGACATCCAGTCAGCGGAGGGTGAGGGGACAATCGTAAAAATTCTTGTTCCCAAAACTGATCCTCCTGAATGGTTCGTTCATCGAATAAAAATTAAACCCGGAACAGTTGTGGTCGTATTTGACGATGACCTTAGTATTCACCAGATATGGCGAAGCAGGCTCGACTCACTGAACTTGTCTGATCACGGGATCGTTTCGGTTCATTTGAGCTCTGTTGACGAATTGAAAGGATTTTTCAAAGAACATTATCTTGATTTAAATACAGTTCAATTTTTTATTGATTATGAGATTTCTGATTCCTTGGGCGTGACCGGTTTGGATTTGGTGGAGGAGTTTGGCATTGTCGAAGCTTCGATTCTCGTCACGAGTCGCTATGAAGATCCTGAAATCATAGATCGATGCCGTGCAATCCATCTCAAGCTGATCCCCAAACCGATGTCGGGTTTCGTCCCAATTGAGGTGGTTTAGCGTAGGTATAGCGAGTTGGTTTAGAGATTGCTCTTAAAGTTCTCTCGATTCTTTTTGGTTTATGTCAACAGATATGACCACGCCTCCTTCGACAAATACCGCGGACTCGGACAAATGCCCACGCGCCTCAGGTCGAGCCGGTCCGAGTCCCAGCAGGTTTGAATGGTTGCGTTGCCCGAAATCTCGCCCCCGGAGTGATCCCGAATGGCAAAGCACAGCAGATCCAATCGTTTTGGCGAGAGCTCAAACACGGACTGGTTCAGGCTCCGGGCGAACTCCGCCGCTCGGGGTCCGTGGAGGGGGTCGTACGAGTCATCATGCCGACATGAATCATGAAGGTAGGCAAACAGGCTCATGACCTCGATGTCTGCTTCGCGAAGATCTGCGATCGCAAGGCCATGGCGATGGACACGGTCCCAGTGGGGGAGTCCGTGAATGCCATCCCAGTCGAGAACAAAGTGCGAGCGCACTCTCTCGATCAATGTCGCGAGGTCGAAAGAAGGAGAGGTGGGGAGAGATGCTTTCTCTCGGGCGTTGATCATGGGCATCTTCTCTACCGCCCCCGCGCAAAACTCGCGATCCACCGCTGGTGCTCCCTCGAAATTCCGAGATCCTCGGCTGCGACCCGGATGCGCTCCAGATACTCCGAATCCAGCCCATAAAAGGGCTCCGAGTCAGTTGCCACATAGGTCATCAGTTCCAGCTCGTTCGAGTCTGAGGCCGATTCCTTTCGATACAACCCGTGAGCAATTCCCTCGTATCGGTCAAGCGAGCGGATGCACGATTTTGAGAGAGCAAACACCGCTCCCTCGCACTGCGCGCCGAAGGCTCTTCGAATGCTCGCCACCCCGCGCGAGTTGATCACAAATTGCCGGTCAGGCAGAGATGTAAGACCGAGAAAGATCGCTCCGGGGCAGCGATCGGCCATTTGGTCGAGATCCATGTTCGAGCCGTAGGCAAAGTAGAGCGTTCTCTCGTGGGCCTTGAGCGTGATGAAAAGCGCGCGTTTTAAGACCTCTAACCCGGGGTTCCTCATGGGCAGGCCGAGCAGAAGTTCTTTGATGATCTTGAATTTGCTCTGGTAATCATAGCCGACCGCGGAGTCCTCTGCGATAGCGCCAATCGCCGGCTTCAGAGCTGCAATCGCCTCATGGGCCAAGGGGTGGACAATGAGCTCATCGCTTCCTGTGAATTCCGGGTGAATGGGCCTCGAGGTGAGGGCGAGATCGGCTCCGCGCCAGAAATCCTGGTCCGGTGAGGCAACTTTGGGGCTGAAGTCCTGGAACAATCGAAACAGTGGGCGGATTTGATTCATTGGGTTCGATCATACCTGATAGTCGTGTCACCTGAGGTCATTCGGGTGTGTGTCTCGCTCCCGATACTCCCCGCGAAAACCAGATTCCCGACTCGTGATCCGTCCAGACAACCTCGGCTTCGCCGTTCCCCCGGCCGAGCAGAATCGCGTTTTGCCCCCACTTGACCCCGAGCTTCACCGCCTCCCACGGAAAGATATTCTGAATGAAAAACCCCGTCTCGGACACGGGCTCCCCCACAATCGCATGGGTATCGGGCGCGGGTTTCGAGGTCGATGAAAGGGTCACAAAGCCCTTTAGCTCTTCTGCGAACTCTCGAAGACGCTTGGCATTTTCATCAAAATGCAGATTCTTCGAGCCCGGATTCATCGGGGTGATGACGGCCCAGTAGGCGATTCCGTTCTCTTTGCAAAAGGCCGCGAGCTCCGGGTTTTCGGAAAGAGGCGAGATGAAAAACTCCCCTCCCGCAGTGAGGACCCCGTACAGGGTCCTCAGGTATGCGATCATGAGTTCGTTTCTGGTTTTGGCGTGCATGGTGTTTCTCCTTAGTTTGATTTCCGGTCCTTTGAAGGAGCGGACTCCTCGGATCTTACCCCGTTCAGATGGTCGAGCTGGACTCCGCCGCTTGGAACATCTTTCGAGCGGTTCCGTTTTTTTCCGAACTCCAAATAGATGCAGTCTTCTTTGCCGAGCACGACACAGCACCGCCAACCCCAGCTTTGCATTTGTGCCTCCACCGCTTGCATTAAAGACTCCAGGGCGGAGTCGGTCGGGTTGCCTTCTTCGGTGAACGCCTCGCCATCATGATGAACGATGAAAGCGGGGGCGCCCATGTTCAAAAGGGTGGGTTGGTCTTTTGTGAACACCACGGCCTTTTTGACGTAAATCCCCGGTAAGACGCGGACCACGACATGCGGATACGAGGTTTTGATTTCAGGAAAAGAGGTGTTTTGCTTCATTTTTGCTTACCTTTCATAAGCCCCATCGGTTTTGGCACCGCGACTGCTTTTGGATCGGGAGACGTTTCCTGGAGCAGCTCGGTTGCCGGACGGTCGTTTGACCGCCACTCTTGATGGATGAATCCTGATTAGCCGAAGGGATCGGGAAGAGCAAGAGAAGAAAATGAAGTCTTTGATTCCATGCTCATGGGCAATTGCAACGATGGCTTGTTCGGGGGTTGGATTGGCGGTGCATGCCAAGCTTCCTTGACAAAAGATGCATTTGTAGCTACAATGTAGCTAGTGACAGGCCTTACTGGCAAGCGGTGGTATTTTTTCGTTTGGGATGAAGACAATATCGGCCACTTGGCTGAACACGGTGTTGAGCATTTCGAGGCAGAACAGTTATTTTTTAACCGTTATGTGATCACCCCGAATAAAAAACAACATGGACCGAAACGGTATAGGATTGATGGTACGACCGATTCGGGGAGAATGCTCAGAGTGATTTTCGAGGATCTGGGTGGAAAAGTCGCCAGAGTGATCACAGGGTGGGATTTATGAGGAAAATGACCAAAAGAACGCATGTGACTGCGAAAAAAAAGTCTTCAAGAAAAGTCATGTCAGAATACGAGCCCGGGGAGTGGGATGATTCGAAGTCTGTCGAGGTAACCCCGGAGAAAAGAAAACCATCGGAGCTCTCCACCAGCATTCGTCTGCCCCGTGCGATGGTTGAGAAGCTTCGAAAAATTGCGGCAAGGAAAGGTGAAATCGGTTATCAGACTCTGATCAAGATTTGGATCGCCGAACGAATCGAGAAAGAGGCCGCCTAGGGTGATGGCCGATTCCGTAAGTGGGCGAGCAATCCCGTCTCCCCGATGATCGGATCTGGCTGGTCGGGGGCCAGGCCCGGATCAGGAAACGCCGGTCGGATGGGTGAGGGTTTTTTTAAAATTTCTGAAATCAGGGCTCTTTTCTCTTTTTTTACTAGGTTCACCTAGTAAAAATACTAGATTGATCTATCAATTTTACTAGGTTAATCTAGTAAAATGAAGCGCACGGTTTCCCTCTCCTGGGCCTCGCGGGTTCGCGATCAGTTGTCGAGTGAATCCCCCCTGATTCAGGTCATTCTCGGCCCCCGTCAGGTGGGAAAAACCACCACCATCCTGAACCTTCTTGAGCGCGAATACCCGGATGCTCATCTTTATGTGGCGGCCGACAAGGTCTTTCACGCCTCTCCCTCGTGGGTTCGCGAACAATGGATGGAGGCGAGGCGCTCGGGAAAACTTCTCGTGATCGATGAGATTCAAAAGATCGAGAATTGGTCCGAGGCGATCAAGAGCCTTTGGGACGAGGATCGCAGGAGCAAGGGCAGGAAAGTCCGGTGTGTTCTTCTCGGTTCGAGTTCTTTGGAAATTCAAAAGGGGCTAACGGAGAGTCTTACCGGGAGATTCCAGCTTGTGCGGGCCCATCACTGGAACTTTGCCGAATCGAAGGAAGGCTACGGAATCTCGTTCGAGGATTTTTTGAAGTATGGCGGGTATCCGGGGTCATACCCGTTGATTCCGGACGATCGTTCCTGGGCCGGATATCTCCGGCACTCGATCATCGAAACCGTGATCGAAAAGGACATTCTTCTGAATCACTCGGTCAAGGCTCCCGCATTGTTCCGGCAGGCGTTTGACCTTCTCATGGCTCATCCGGCGCAGGAAATCAGTTACACGAAGCTACTGGGACAGCTTCAGGATCGCGGCAACACCGATCTGATCAAGCATTACATTCGCCTGTATGAGGGCGCGTTTTTGGTGAAGGCGCTCGAGAAGTATTCGACCCATCCCCTGACCACCCGTTCTTCGAGCCCTAAGATCCTCCCGCTTGCTCCCGCACTTTTTTATACGAGCATTCTTGAGGATTATGGTGCCGAGGATCGGGGTAGGGCCTTTGAGTTGCTGGTGGGTTCCCAGCTTGTCCGGACGGGGTATGAGCTTTACTACTGGCGGGAAAAAAATGCGGAAGTCGATTTCGTATTGAAAAAAGGAAGAAAGGTGTTCGCGATCGAGGTGAAGTCAGGAAGAAAGAAATCGAGAAACGGTCTTCAGGTTTTCCAAGATCGCTTTCCGAACTCGATTCCGGTCCTGGTGACGCCCGAGAATTACGCCCAATTTGAGAGGGATCCACTGGGATTTCTCGAGTCCTGATTCCGCCGATCCGGCTACCCTGCGGTCGGAAATCAAAAAATCTCACCCTGATCTTTTATACAACTTCGTGGTCTCGGCCGCTTTCTTTGCGACCTCGATGGCAAGCGACTTCGGCTTCACCACCTGCGCACTCGGGCCGAAGCTCAAGATCCACGCCACAAGTTCTGGCGTCGATCCGAGCTCAAGAGTGAGCCGGATGCGCTTGTCTTTCAGGTTTGTGATTCGTTGTGACGAATGCCAGCGCCGCTCCTTCACATAGGGCGAGGCACTCTCGTCAAACTCGATCACGATCTCTTCAGGTTCGGTTCCGTTGAACACGCTCATGGATCCCTGAAAAAAGGATTCGGGGGTCACGATCTTCGCTTCATAGGCCTCTTCGGTCATCTCGGCCGACTGGAATCGCGGGACGGCGAACACCTTCATTTTTTTGTCTTCGAGGTCCTCTGCCACCAGGTACAACCCACCCTTGGCATAGTACAGATAATGCGGTCCTAGCCTTCGCTTTCGCTCGGTCTTCGAGTTTACCGACGAGTACACGCCCGTCACCACATGGCCCTCACTGCAGGCCGAGCGCAGGGTCTCAAGAGTATCAGGGTCAATGCCCAAACCCCATGCGGGGCCGGGATCAAAGCGGAATTCCTGCTCGAGACTTTCGAGATATTCGATTTGCTTTTCGCCGAGCCGGTCTTCGAGCTTTTTGAAAATGCACTCGAGATCCTGATAAAACGGGGTGTTCTGAAGAGGAGCAAGCGCCCCGCGGGCCAGAAAGAGCGCAAACAGCTCGCGCGCCGTAAGAAGCAGGTACTGATTCACCTTGGCAGTGCGCTTCAAACGCCATTTTTTCTCGGCCTCGCCTTTTCCCTCGCAAATCAGCGGGAAGCCCGCTTGCAAAAGAGCCTGAAGATCGCGATACACGGTTCGCTTCGAAGCCTCGTGATCCCGCCCGATCAGGTTCTCTCGAATCTCGGCTACGGTCATCCCGAGCCTGCTGCTATCGAGAAGATCAATGATCACTAAAATCCGTGCGACTTGAGCATTTCTGCCAGACATGATGCCCTCCCTATCGGCAGGAGTTTGACGGAACTTGAGGAGGTTCACCGAATCGCAATCACCGCACTGATCACGAATACGATCGCGGCAAGAATCAGGAACGTCCAAAATCCGGATCCGGAATTCTCTGGACTCGCCTCTTGGGCAACCTGAGGCGCGGAATACTGTGTCGGCGGTGTCACGGTCCTTCGCCTCTTCGACTGGCTTCGGGCGGAGATTCCCGTGCCCGGAATCGACGCTTCCGTGTAGCGGGTCCCATCAGCCTTGATTCCGGTCCTGAGGCCGCGGACTCCGACACTGACTCCGACTCCTGATTTGGAGAAATTCAAGCGGAAGGGGCCGACTTTCATGGATTTACGAAACGAAATTCTCATAAGGATTCTCTCATTTTACCGCGAATCGCGCGGCCCTTCAATGTGGGGGGCAATCCCTTGGTTTGAAAGAAGTTTCTTCGAGGCATGTCCTCAGGTGACACGCACAATGGACTCGTTTGAGTAAGAGGGATGATTTTCGATTGGTAAGAGAATGGGCGCGCTCTGAAAAAAGAGTTTTGCCGACTCTCGCGAGCCAGGATGGCGAAAGCGAGGCCGGAGGATCCGGCTCGGAGGCAAAAACCTTTTTTCAGAGCGTGCACCTTCTTTGACCAAGATAAAAATCCCTCTTACTGAAAGGGAGTCAATTTGATGGGTTACCCGAGAAACCCCTCGAGCAAGGCCTGCACCTGGGAGGCATCGCCCGCCGCAAGCACGTCCCGCCGGAGCGCCTCGCACTCGGGAACACTGAGTTTCGAGAGCACTCGCCGCTTTTGCAGAATTTCATTCGGAGTCATGCTGAGCTTTTCAAACCCCATCGCGACCCAGAGAGGGATCATCTCGTCCATGCCGCCGAGTTCCCCACAAATGCCAAGCCCGAGTCCGGCCTCGCGCGCCTCGCGCGCCAAGAAATCCATCATGCGCAAAAATCCGGGAGCATATGGAGTATACAGCGAACGCAATTCCGGATTCATCCGGTCGACCGCGAACGAGTACTGCATGAGATCATTCGTTCCTACGCTCACAAAGTCCATCGAGGGCCTGAGCTCCCGGAGCTCGAACACAAGCGAGGGGATTTCGACCATGGTCCCCGCTTTGAACGGTTTTTTATGATAGCGCGGATCCGAGCACAGCTCCTGATGACACTCGTCCAGAATTGCGCGAGCGGTATGGGCTTCGCTCGCACGACTCACCATCGGGAACATGATCGAGAGGTTTCCCCACTCGTTTGCAAGAAGCATCGCCTTCAGCTGGGTCTTGAATAGCGGCAGATCGCGCATGCAGTAGCGGATCGCGCGAACACCCAAAAAGGGATTCTCTTCTTTTGCGATCGGAATGTACTCGATCGGTTTGTCGCCGCCCACATCGAGCGTTCGAATGACGACTTCTTTCGGTGCCAGGATTGAGAGCACCTTGCGATAGGCGTCGCACTGTTCCTCGAGCGTCGGGGCCTTCGAGCGGCCCATGAACAAAAACTCCGTGCGAAACAGCCCGACGCCATCGGCGTCGTGTTCGAGTGCGTCTTCGGCATCTGATGATCCGCCGATATTCCCCATGAGGGCCACCGGGTGCTGATCGTGCGTGACCGAGGGCCTGCCCTTGAAATCCTGAAGACCCGTTTTCCCGGATAAGGACTCAGCGGCACGCAGTTCAAAGTACTGCCGGCATTCGTCGCTTTCGACCGCAAAGATCGAGCCCTCCCGGCCGTCGAGTGCGATTTCTTGCAGGCCTTTCAAAACAGCCGTCGCCCGCGGAAGTCCCGAGATCGCCGGGATTCCAAGCGTTCGCGCAATGATCGCACTGTGCGAGGTGGGGCCGCCCTTCTCGGTGATGATCCCGACGATTTTCGTGCGATCAAGCAGCAAGGTTTGTGAGGGAGTGAGGTCCTCTGCCACGAGAATCGAGGGAACTCGAATCGCAGGGGCATTCGATCCGGCATCATCAAACAGAGCGCTCGTGAGCTGGCGCTCCAGGTCCCGAAGATCGAGAGCGCGCTCGCGCAAGTAGTCCGAATCGGCAGACTCGAAGATCTCGATCTGCGATTGGAATGTTTTTCGAATCGCGGTCTCGGGAATCTCGGATTGATCTCGCACCATCGCACGGATCGGAGCGATGAGCTCCTCGTCCTCGATCATCATCAGGTGCGCTTCGAAGATCGCGGCCTCTTCGGCACCGATTTCATCGGATGTTTTTTGAATGAGGCCACGGATTGTCGATTTAACCGTCTCATGCGCTCGAGCAAGACGCGCAAGTTCTGCCTCTGCGCCTTCGTGCTTTCGCGAAAGGTCGGGCTTTTTCTCGGTTTGCAGAACGACCACCGGTCCCGCCGCAATCCCTTTTGAGATTCCGTGCGCGATCCACTGGGCGGGGTAGGGGTGCTGGCTGCTCGGCACGGTCATGGGCTTCAGGCCTTGAATTCGTTGTCGACGAGCTCGTTCAGCACTTTCGACGCGGCATCCGCGTCGGGGCCGTCAATGATGAGCTTGAATTCCTGGTCTTTCTTCAGTCCGAGGCTCATGAGCGCCATGATCGATTTCGCGTTCTTGAGCTGGCCGCCGGCCATGATCTGGATGTTCGACTGGAATTCCGCCGCTTTTTTGGCAAGAATTCCGGCCGGGCGGGCATGAAGGCCTTCGTTGTTTTTGATTTTCAAGAGTAGTTCCATAGTGAGTCTCCTGGGGTGAGGGGTTTTTTGGAATCCACGGCGGTGAGGTTCCGGACCTGTTGGGGGTTCGTCACCACGACCGGCGTGATCACCGATTTGGCCTTTTTCGAGATCAAATTCAGATCACACTCGAGCAACACCTGGCCCTTCAACACCCGGTCGCCGGACTTCACATGGGCCTTGAAGCCCTCGCCCTGCATCTTCACGGTGTCGATTCCCACATGGATCAAAAGCTCGACGCCGTCCTGGCTCGTGAGTCCGATCGCGTGGTTCGTGTGGAACAGTGTCGAAACCTCGCCGTCAAACGGAGCAAGGACTTTTCCTGAAGAGGGAAGAATCGCAAGAGTCTTTCCCATCATCTCCGAGCGGAAGGTCTCGTCCGGAATCTCGGTGATCGCGACGAGCGTGCCCTCCATCGGGCTTGCGATCGTCCGGCCGTCCTGTGCCGCGGTTTTGATGAGCGATTCGATCTCGGTCTTCAAAAAGTCCGATTCGACTCCGAATACGATCTGCACGTTGCCGCCGCCGGCCTTCATCGTGCCTGCGGCTCCGAGGCGCTTCAGCACCGAAGCCTGCACAAGGCTGTCGTCCTTCAAAACAAGCCGCAAACGGGTGATGCAGGCATCGAGGTTCACGATATTCCCCGCGCCACCGATGGCGGCCAGGACCTCGCGGGCCTTGTCGCGAAGGGATGAGGGAATCGAAGAAGCAACAGACTCGGTCGTCACGGGCGCATCGTCTTCGCGTCCCGGAGTTTTGAAGTCGAAGAACCCGATCGCCCAGTAAAAGACGCCGAAGTACGAGAGAGCGATGATCGGTCCGACCACCAAAAACAAAATCAGCACGTTTTTTTGATTGAACCAGCCGATCCCGATGTCGATCAGCGAGGCCGAGAAGGTGAATCCCAGATGAATGTCAAACAGGCTCGTCAGGTAGCCCGCAAAAAACGTGAGCGCCGCATGAGCAAGGTAAAGCGGAGGCGCCACGAAGGTGTAGGCGAATTCGATCGGCTCGGTGATGCCGGTGATGATCGAGGTGAGTGCTGCCGAGAGCATCACGCCGCCGATCATCTTGCGGTTTTCGGGCTTCGCTCGAAGAGTCATGGCAAGGGCCGCCGCCGGAAGCCCGAAGATCATGATCGGAAACTCCGAGGCCATGAAACGGCCTGCTGTCGGGTCGCCTGCGAAGTAACGGTAGGTGTCTCCGTGCACGACCTTGCCTGCTTCGGTTGTGAATTCGCCGAATTCATACAAAAAGCTCGGATAGAACACGTGATGCAACCCGACCGGAATCAGCAGGCGCTTCACCGAGGCATAGATGCTTGGTCCGAACTCCGAGCCCACGACCGCCTCGCCGAAGCTCTTGATTCCCTCTTGAATCGGAGGCCACACCATCACAAATCCGAATGCGACCAAGACCGACGCGCCCACCGAGAGAATCGGAATCAGGCGTTTGCCTGAAAAGAATCCCAAGAACGCAGGGAGCTTCACGGTGTGGAAGCGGTTATAAAGCGAAGCAACCACAAGCCCGACCACGATTCCGCCCAGAACTCCCGCATTGATCTCGGTCGGAAGATGAAGAATGTCGTGCGAAGTCTTCAGAACGGTCGAGAACGCAAAATACCCGGTCACGGCCGCAAGGCCCGAGATCCCGGCGCTCCCGGTGAATCCGATCGCGACACCGACTGCGAAAATCAATGAAAGTTGTTCAAAAACACTCAAGCCGGCCGAGTACAGAATCTTTCCGATCTGAAAGGGCAGGGAATTCTCGTTCGGGGTCTTCTCGATGAGCACCCGTCCGAGAGCGAGCATGAGGCCGGCCGCCGGGAGCACGCTCACCGGAACCATCAAGGCCTGGCCAAGACGCTGGAGCGACGAAAACACACGAGTCCAGAGATTTTGCATGCTGACCTTCATAGCACAACGCCACGCGTCCTCGGAGTGATTTTTGGGGCGATTTTTCACTGGACTCGGCTCGTTGTTTTTAGGTCTAATCAAGAATAAAGAGGCGGTTTTATTGATGATGAGTGCACCAACGATTGTCATGGGAGAAGGTCTGTCCGCAGTTGCGGTGATCCAGGAGCTGGTCCGTCGGGAAGAGCCGGTGATCTGGGTGGATGGAGCCGGAGCGAAGATCCTCTCGCCCATGCCCCATGTTCGCGGCGATGCCGCCCTCGCGCTTCTTGCCCGGGCCGCGGAATTCGCGGGAATCCCGCACGGATCGGCCGTCGAACGAGGTCTTTGTCATCGCATTTACCGCACGAAGGCGTTTCGCTTGCCGAACTGGAAGAAGGCCGAGGCCCAGCTCTGGGCCCCCGAAAAGGCGCTTTTGGGCGAGGATGAACGGCGGGTCGAAGGGCTGGACCCGGCTCTGGTTCAAGAAACGCTTCGCGCGAAGCTCGAAACCCATCCCCTGGTCACCCGAATCGAAAACACTCCGATCATTGAGTTCGAGGTGTTCTCGGCAGGCGGCAAGATCCAGTTCGCCGACGGGCGCATGAGCGAGTTCAAGCGGCTTTATTTTTGCGACGATATCGGTTCACTGCGGGGGTTTCCGAAGCTTGCGTCGATCTTCAAAGGGCAAATCAAAGATGCCCGCGCCTCGTCCCGCCACGGGGCCCTTCAGGTCGTGTTCCAGCATTCGGTTCCGCTCCGGCAGTTCATGAGCCGCGGTGTGCTGGTCCCGATGAATCGCGAGTCGGGCGAGGAGTTCGATCGCGATGTCATGGGGTTCTTCATCGAGCCCCTTCGTTCGGTCTGGACGGTGTTTCTTCAGCCCTCGGAGTGCGAAGAAAACCACGAAATCATGAAAAAACTTCGCAAGCTCAAGCAATCGTTGAATCGCGCCTTCGAGGGGCCCGAGTTTCTTCCTGAGGGAGTGAAGGAATTCACTGCGACCGTCGAGAAAGAAACCGTCCGCTTCGAAGCAAGTTACCTCTACACCGAGGGCGAAGTGCGGGCGAGCGAGGCGAATGGCGACTTCGTGCTCCTTACGGACTCGTTTGGAGTGTCCCGGGGGCTGGAGCAGATCGCCCGTCATTTTGAGGTTCCGGCGATGGAGTTCGGATTGGATTCCGGGTCGGATTCCGGCACGGAAGCGCAGGCGGAACCGGCACCTTTGCCGCCGTACGAGGGCGAAAGCCCAGAGCTCCCCCCCAGCATCTAGCTTCAGGCTCCCTCTCGTGAATCCGCGCCGCGGCCTTTGCGAGCGTGCTTCCGCTCGTCATCAGGTCGTCCACGATCAAAAATTTCGATGTCGTTTCGGACTCGAGCGCATCGAGGTGCCGGTCGCCCACCCGAAAGGGATTCGGCGAAAAATCCCGCTCAAACCTGGATTGCCCGGTCTGTCGGGCGGGATCGCGATTCTTGAGCTCAAGAAGCGACACCACCGGCACATGGAGCTGGCGCGAGAAGTAGCGCGCAACCGAGAGGGCCGAGTCGTGTCCTCGCCGATAGGAGCGCCGTGCGCTTTGGGGAATCGGAACAATCGCCGAAAACCCGATATTCAACAGTTCCCGCCTGAGACCCGGGGCCATTTGAAACAGCGTGCGTTCGAGCACGCTTCCGCCTTCTTCCTTCCAACTTCGAATGATTTTTTGGGTCGAATCGAACGAAAACAGCACCGGCGCCACGCCGAGGATTCCCTCGACAGGCGGGGGGAGGATCCGGTCATTCCGGGTCAGGGCATTCCGGCAGGCACCGCAGAGAATTGAGTTCGTGGGGAAGCGGCATCCGCGACAAAAAAAGAATTTTGGAATCATGTCCGCAAGGAGTGCAAATGTCGCACCAACGGGGCGGTCTGGCGAGAAGCGAGAGCTCAACCCTCGTTGTGATACGGGTGTCCGGCAGAATACGAGAGCGCGCGATAGAGCTGTTCGGTGACCAGAAGCCGCGCGAGCTCATGCGAAAGGGTCTGGGGTCCGAGACTGATTTTTCGGTTCGCGGCCGCAAGAACATTCGCTCCGAGGCCCAGGCTCCCGCCGATCACGAGCACGAGCTCGCCGCTTCCTTTTTCAGAAATCTCCGAAAGGTTCGCCGCCCAGTCACGGGTGGGCATGGCCTTGCCGGTTTCGTCCAGGGACCAGAGTTCGGCATTCCGTCCGGATTTCGCACGAAAGGCGGGACTCCGGATCAGCTCGAGCAGAACTTCGCCTTCTTTTTCGGGAATGAGCGAGCGGTTCGATTCGGACTTCTCGGGCACGGGAAGGGGCTTCAGTTCGATCGCCTCGAACGAGGTGAACCGCCCGAGCCGCTTCGTGAATTCGCCTGTGGCCTCGGCGAGGCCCGGGGTTTTCAGTTTTCCGAAGCAGACGAGCGTGATCTTCCGCATGGGGCGATCAGTGCTGAATCGAGGTGATGAAGAGCTCTTGTGGGATCGGTACCCGCTTGGCGTTCGCCCAAAGCTGTTCGAGATTGTAAAAATCCCGGAGTGCATCGAGGAACACGTGCACGACCGCATCGCCGTAATCGACGATGATCCAGCGGCCCTCGCGATAGCCTTCGACCGAAATCGGCGCGAAGCCGTTTTGCTTCAGGTCGATCACGACCGAATCCGCGATCGCCTGGACCTGGCGGTCCGAGGTTCCCGAGCAAATCATGAAGTACTCGGTGAACGACGAAAGATCCCGGAGATCGAGAATCTTGATGTTCTCGGCTTTTTTGTTGGCGGCCGACTGGACGCTCAAAAATGCCTTCGCCAGGGATTCTTCTTCGACTTCGATGACGGTGGTGGGTTCAGGTGCCATAAATATGCTTCCTTTCGATCCATTCGAGTACCGGGCGGGGGATCCATGCCGCGTTTTCAGGGCTCCGGTTCAGCGCAAAATTTTCGCGAATCCTCGTGCTCGAGATTTCGGGCGCGTCGGTTTCGACAAACCTCATCACCCGCTCCGAACCGGCGATCCGCCATTCTGACGGGTCCTTGGTCGTCGACAGGACGCCCTCATCCCGAAGTGCCGCTTGCATGGCCGTGACTGCCGCCAAATCCGCGGCCGAATCAGCGGATTTTCGAAGAAGCACGATCCAGTCGCACATCGAGAGCACCTGCGGGAATCGCTTCCACCCGCGAAACCCCAAAAACTGATCGGTCCCGATCACGAACGCAAGTTTCGGTGCAATCGCACGATACCGCTCCAGGAGCTCAAAGGTGAAGGTCAGCTGTTCGCGACCCTCGATGTCCGACACGTCGGCCTCACTCGCGAAGGCGAGTTTCGCCATCTCAAGCCGGTCTTCGTATGCGACATCCACCGTCTTCAGCGGCGTACCCCGCGAGGGAACCACCACCACACGACCAACGCCCGGGTTTTTCTTCAGGCCCCGGACCGCATGCACGTGGCCCAGGTGGGGAGGGTTGAAGCTCCCCCCGAAGAGCGCGACATGCGCCCCGAACGAGGTGCTCATGACGAAAGCTTCTCCCAGAGGATGTGGATCAAATCGTGGATGCCTTCGCCGGACGCGCACGAAATCGAGCAGGGCTCTTGCGGAAGGAGCTTGCGCGCGCCTTTTTTGCGCGAGGATTCAAGAATCGCACGGAATTCGGCCTTCACTTCTTGAAGGAATTTCGGCTGGCCCAGGAACAAATCGGCTTTGTTGATGACGATGATCTCGTCTTTTTCTCCGAGCTCGGGGTTGTAGAGCTCGAGCTCCTTGCGGATCGCAAGGTACAGGCGATGCAGTTCCTGCGCGCCTTTTTTTGCCGATGCGCCTTCTTCTTCGTCGGGCATCGTCGTGAAATCGAGCAAATGCGCGCCGTCCAGAAGGTGCACGGCAATCCGCGTGCGTTCGATGTGTTTCAGGAATTTGTGTCCGAGTCCGAGGCCCCGGTGCGCGCCTTCGATCAGGCCGGGAATGTCGGCCACGACAAAGCTTTTGTAGTCGGCCACTTTGACCACGCCCAGGTTCGGAGTCAGGGTGGTGAAGGGATAGTCCGCGATCTTCGGGTGGGCGGCGCTCATGCGCGAGATCAGCGTCGATTTGCCCGCGTTCGGGTAGCCAACGAGGCTCACATCCGCAAGGAGCTTCAGCTCGAGGTGGAGTCCGCGGCTCTGGCCTTCTTCGCCGGGCTGGGCGAATTTCGGGGCCTGAAAGGTCGCCGTGACAAAGTGAGCATTGCCTTTTCCGCCGCGGCCGCCTTTTGCGGCAATCCATTGCTGGCCGTGCTCGGCGAAGTCGAAAAGGATCTCGCCGGTGTCGAGGTCTTTCACCACGGTTCCGACGGGAATCAGAATCTCGATGTCTTCGCCATCGCGCCCGGCTTTGTTCTTTCCTTGCCCGGGCTGGCCGTTTTCGGCCTGATACGAGCGTTTGAAGCGAAAGTCCTGCAGGGTCGAGAGGTTCGAGGTCGAGACGAAAATCACGCTTCCGCCTTTTCCGCCGTCGCCCCCGTCCGGACCGCCGCGCGGAATGAACTTCTCCCTCCGGAAAGAGACGCAACCGCGTCCTCCGTGTCCTGAGATGATTTTGATTTTTGCTTCGTCAATGAATCGCATGGCGGTATTGGGATTTCAAAAAAAACGGGAGGGTCAGCAAGCTGTACCCTCCCGGTTCAAGCCTTGGCCCGGTCAAAGGACCGGACGGGCCGGGAAATCTCGTGTTCGCACGCGCCGTTCAGGCGGCGTAAACAGAGATTTTTTGGCGCTTCTGATCTTTGTATTCGAACTTCACGACGCCGTCGATCATCGCGAAAATCGTGAAGTCACGACCGATTCCGACGTTCTTGCCCGCGTGGAACTTCGTCCCGCGCTGACGGCAAATGATCTGACCGGATTTTACAGCTTGTCCGCCGTAAATTTTCACTCCGAGCATTTTCGGGTTACTGTCGCGTCCGTTTTTTGTACTACCACCGGCTTTTTTGTGTGCCATGATTTTTACCTCAAGATCGGCCCCTTACGCCGACGAGCTGCCCCGGAGGAATGTCTCCATCCGCGGGCGTGGCTCTGAAATTGGTTTCGAATTATTTCGATTTCGCCTTCGCCGCGATCGAAGCCGTCTTGCGAGCGGCGTTCAATTTCTTGCGGGAGCCCAGAGTTTTCGTCTGGCTGGCAGGTCCTTTCGGCTTCAGGTTCGTGAAGAACTTCGCCATTTTGACCTTTTTGTCAGCCGCCGAGATCTCGGTCTTCTTGGCGCCGTCGGTAAGGATCGTCACGAGAAGCTGGGTTTGTTCCTGACGGTGACCTTGCGTGCGGCGATACTGCTTCCGGCGCTTCATCTTGATGATGGTCACTTTTTCCCCGCGGCCTTGGGCGACGATTTCGGCTTCTACTTTTGCATTCGCAACGTAGGGCTGGCCGAGAACGACCTCAGAGCTGGTTTCGGACGGGGAGCTGACAAACAAAACTTTATCAAACGTGATCTTGGAGCCGACGTCACCGGTGAGCTTTTCTACCTGGATGAAATCACCTGCTTGGACACGAACTTGCTTTCCACCTGTTTCGATAACTGCGTACATAGACGGTTAGGGATGCCGGAAAGTAGTTGAGAAGTCAAGCTTTGATTCGTTGTGTGGTTGAAAATCGGATTTCACGGGCATTCCTGTATTTACACCGCGTCAGTTTTAAGGAATAGTTGCGGGACATTCAATACTTAAAGGAGATTAGTAGAAATGGAATCTTGGAATTCTTGGATGAATTCGCCCATCATTTTTGGCGTCGTGGGTCTTGCCATCGCCGCTTATTTTTATTTCCGGGTCAAAGGCATCTCGGGCGGCAATGAAACCATGCAGCGAATCGCCGGGTACATCCGCGAAGGCGCCATGGCCTTCCTGGCCCGCCAATATAAGGTGTTGGCGGTGTACGCCGTTGTGGTCGGAATCGCGATCGGCCTGAGCCTGGGCTGGATCTCGGCCGGGTCGTTCATTCTTGGCGCGTTTTTGAGTCTTCTTGCCGGCTTCGTCGGCATGAAGGCCGCAACCCATGCGAACGTTCGCACCACCGAAGCCGCTCGAACCGGCATCAAGGCGAATGCGCTTTTGACCGCCCTCGACGGAGGAGCGGTGATGGGACTCTCGGTCGCCGCACTCGGGCTCATCGGGCTCGGAGCAGTTTACTCCGTATTCAAGGATCATGAGGCGTTCAGCCCGATCCTCCACTCGTTTGCAGTGGGTGCTTCGTCGATCGCGCTGTTTGCGCGGATCGGAGGCGGGATTTACACCAAAGCCGCCGATGTGGGCTCTGACATCGCCGGAAAAGTCATCGAAGGCATCCCTGAAGATGATCCAAGAAACCCGGGCGTTGTGGCTGACAACGTGGGCGACAATGTGGGCGATGTTGCCGGTATGGGTGCCGATATTTATGAGTCCATGGTGGCCGCGATCGTGGCCGCGATGGCGATTGCCTTTACCGCAACCGGTACGGGCGTTCCGGCTCTCGTTGCAGGCGCCGATGAGGCGACCAACAAGGTTTACGCGATCGGGCTTCCGCTCTTGCTCTCGGGGCTCGGACTCGGTGTTTCGATCATTTGTATTTTCATCGCGCGCGCGATGAAATCGATGAATCCTGCAACCGTTCTTCGCGGCTCGCTGATTTTCCCTCCAATTCTTCTGGCGATCGTGTCGTACTGGGTGATGAATCTTCTGGGAATCTCGCAATCCGTAACCGGAATTCTTGCTCTCGGTGCAGTGGGCGGAGCGATCATCGGTTTGATCACCGACTACTATACCTCGGCCTCTCCGGTTGCCCGGATTGCCGAAGCTTCGGTGACCGGTGCCGGGACCAACCTGATCCGCGGTCTTGCGGTCGGGATGGAATCCACCGCGATTCCGATGCTCGTCGTGGCAGTGGTGGCCTATCTTTCGAACAAGTACCTCGGGCTCTACGGAATCGCGCTCTCTGCGGTCGGAATGCTGGGTGGAACGGCAGTCGTGATGACGGTCGACGCCTACGGCCCGATCTCGGATAACGCCGGCGGGATTTCAGAGATGTCCGGACTCGGAAAAGAAGTCCGCGATATCACCGATGAGCTCGATGCGGTGGGGAACACCACGGCCGCGATCGGAAAAGGCTTTGCGATCGGATCGGCGATTCTGACGGTTCTTGCGCTGTTCTCGGCCTTCAACATGGAAGTGAACCATGTGCGCGAAGGTGCCGGGCTCGAGAAGCTCTCGCTTGAGATCACGAATCCCAACATCCTGATCGGGATCCTGGTCGGTTCGATTCTTCCGTTCCTCGTGGGTTCGACCACGATGCTTGCGGTAGGACGCGCGGCGGGCGCGATTGTCGAAGAGATCCGTCGCCAGTTCAAAGAGATTCCGGGCCTGATGGAACTGAAGGCCGATCCCGAGCCGAAGAAGATTGTCGACATCGCAACTGCGGCCGCGCTGCGCGAGATGATTCTTCCCGGCATGATCGCGGTCGTGTCGCCGGTGCTCGTGGGCTATTTGCTCGGACCCGCCGCTCTCGCCGGACTCCTTGCGGGTGCGCTTGCAGTTGGTGCGACTCTGTCTCTTTACATGGCGAATGCGGGCGGAGCCTGGGATAACGCCAAAAAGTACATTGAGAAGGGCAATCTTCCCGGCCACAAAAAGGGCGGGGATGTGCACAAGAACGCGGTCGTGGGCGACATGGTGGGAGATCCGTTCAAGGATACCTCCGGCCCGGGGATTGCGATTCTGATCAAGGTGATGAGCGTCGTCTCGCTCCTGATCGCGCCTTTGATCGCAAAGCTGTGATCGCGTAATTCTGATCATTAAATTCGGACCTGATTGTCGTCTTTGGCGCCCGGGAGATCTTCCACGGGTGCCAAAGACCGGGTCCTCGGGGAGATTCATGAAGTTTTTTCTTTTTTTCGCGGCATCTGTCGTGGCGGTTGCGGGCGGGGCCCATTCTTCACACGCCCAAGGCTTCTCGCTTTGCTGGCATGATTTGAATCAAGATATCCGTCTTCGTGCTGCGGGTGCGTATAGCGAGTCCCATCTGGCATTCATGGAAATCTCGGCCCTCGCGCGCTTGTTTGAAAAAAGCGCGAAGGTCATCGTGCCTGAGGACGGTCTTAACGCCTCCATGACCCACTATCTTTTGGGAGTGGACTCTGGCGGCATGGCCGGCACCGATGAGGGTCGCTATGCCGAGTATCTGGTTTTTTCGGCATATCGGCTAAACTACGAGCTGATCCGACTGGAGGAGTTTTCGGACGGCAGATGCAAAAAACAAGTCACTCGTCTGAGTCCCAAGGTGTTCTTTGGTCGCGTGAGGAATGAGCGCCAAACCCGTTTGGATTATGCCGATGTGATTGTGTTTGATCAATACCTTGTGGTCGGGGGCGCGGGGAGAAATCTTAAGTTGAATCCGATCCGGGTGGGCGAGATGATTCAAAAAGAGGTTCGCGGTGTCGAGTACCGGGTAACACGGGAGCCCGGACAAGATCCGGCCCCCGTGTTGAAATTGCAATCTTTGCAGGGCTCACAGCCCGTGAGCGAGGAATGGGTCCGGTTTTGATCAGTGTTTGAACGGAATCTGGATTCTGCGTCCGTTGCGTTCTGCGATCAGGATGACTGTTTTCGGTTTTCGAATGTCCATCGCGTATGCATCCAGTGTGTTCTCATTGACCATCATAAAAATGGTTTCGGATCTCTTGTTATTGACCACGGTCACCACATAGGCGCCAGTGGTCGCCTTTGAGACGTCGTCAAAAGTGATTTCATCGATGGTTTTTTGGATGTTCGTCACATAGGTTTCGATATTTTTCAGCAGATCAGGCCACTGCTTGCTCAGTCGATCGAAGCCCAGAATTTCCACCGTTTTTGTAGCAAATTCGGATCGGATCGCTTTTGCAAGGTCTGTCGCGCTGCCCGATTCTTCCCAGTGGATCGTAAGCGTGACGCCCACCTGGGAATTGGTTTCGATCACCGAGGCTTCTTCCACAAGGGTCTGAGCTTGGGCCATGGACGACAATAAGAACAAAGAAAGGAGAGTGAGTTTATTCATGCGCGGGATTATATTATTCCTGACTGTAATTGTCAATTTATATTTTGTGGTTTTCGTTGATCATGAATTTGTATGGGCTGCTTCGGACTTGGGGCGGGTTTGTTTCCTCAGTACTCAAACCGAAACAGAATCTGCATCTGAGGGGTTTTCCACCAAACCACATTGGGCGAGGAAGTGTCGATGCTGAACCATGCCCTGTTGGTTTCGTTTTTCATCCGGAATAGGGTTCTCTGCCCGGATGCGATCACCTGAATCAAAAACGGGTCGGTATGCGAGATCGAGGTATGCCGGCGAGACTGGTCGATCCACTCGACAAATTTTGTGATGTTTTTCAGAACCAGGGGCCAAGCGGCACTCAGCACCGGGGAGCGGGCGAGCTCCTCCGCGTTCAGTTTTTTCAGCTCTGTTATGATTGATTTTGCAACTCTGGCGGGCTTTTGATGCGACTCCCATTCGAGCCGAAGCTCAACCACGGCGTCCTAACCCCGCCGAGTCTCTTGGTCATAATAATGGGCGGAATGGGTGACCAGCTGGGCTTGTGCGAGAGGCGAGGCGAGCAAAAATGCAAAGAAGACGAAGGGTCTCACGAGCGGCTTTGATTATACCATGTTGACTTAATTTGTCAATTGTTTAGCTGGGAGGAATTCGATCGAAGTTCGGAGACAAAAAAAGGGAACCAGCGTTGCCACCGGTTCCCTTCTTGTTTCAGTATGTCTGAACCCGGGCCGGATTAAAATTTCGTGATCGGATAAATGACGTCTTCGCCCCGCGGGGCCCACATCAAAAGATTCGGGTTCGATGTCATGAAAATGAACTCATCCCGGGTTCTCAAATTTCGCACGATTAAAATCGCAGCATCATTGGTTTGATCACCTGAGTCCCGAACTTCCGCTTCATAGTAACCCTCTGGGTATTCGGAGTTCTGGTGGAATTGGGTGATTTCAACTTTCAGTATGGATGCTTCGAGGTTTTTGAGGATCAGATTCCAGCTGGTGCGGAATGCATTTCTTTTGGACATTTTTCCGATCTGCTTATTCAACTCCACTTTTAGAGCATTCGCCACTGCCGTAGCGGTTTTATTCGTATCCCAGAGGAATTCTAAGCGCACGACTTGATGGTTGTTTTCATACACCACCTGGGCAGGAGATGTGATGGTTTGGGCTTGAGCCACGGACGACAGCAGGAGTAACGAAAGGATCATTAGTTTTTTCATGCGCCGCACAATAAAGCATGCAACTTTTTTTGTCAATTGTTTTGTGGTGCCAAATGCTTTATCCGGTCGAGCGACGAACGAGAATCAGCCCGAGTTGCCCCGTCCAAAGTAGGGTCCTGCCCCAGTTCGTGGCGATCAAGCGCTCGATCGAGCGGGGGTTCTTTTGCGCCCGAAGCCGATTGTGCTCGGGGGCTGAAAATAGGGCAGTGATCAGATAAATTAAAAAGATGGATGAGGCGTGAAGCATCCACTCCTGGGGTCTGGTGCCGGATAGAAGCACCATCGCCGCCGCAAAGGGCTGGACCATCATGGGGGCGACAAAAATCGCGATCCGGTCGCAGTGTTGTTTATGGAATCGCGGGAACTCCGCTTCTGGAATGAACCGAAAATTCGGATAAATCAAAACCTGAACGAGCCAGATCAGGGAGCTCATCCAGATCACGCAACCATCATGAAGATCAATCCACAGGGATTCCATCGAGAGCAGATTACTCCTGCGGGGGCAAGGAGTCCCAGCGTTTTCGATAACGGCCATCGCCGTCGTAGTTTTGCGCCTGAAGATCGGGATTGAAGACCCGGTCCCTCGGGTCGGTTCCCACGCCGGCCAGATACATCCAGTTGCCTTGGTTCGTCTCGAGGTCGAGGTCGATCAGATTCTCTTCAAACCAGCGAGCTCCGAGAGTCCATTCGAGGCGCAGGGTTTTGGCAAGAAAGCTCGCCACATTCTGCCGCCCGCGATTTGACATCCATCCCGTTGCTTTCAGCTCCCGCATGTTCGCATCGATGAAGGCATTTCCCGTTTCCCCCTCGCACCAGCGCAAAAAAAGTTCCTCATCCGAAATCACAGACAGTTCCCGGTCCCGAAGCCCCCCGAACGAAAGCAGCCGTTCGCCCGAGCGAAGCGCGAGGAATTTGAAGTAATCCCGCCATTGGAGCTCATATCGAAGCGCTTTTGTTCCCGGGCCTGCGCCATGGGCCTTCTCGAAGCGCAAAAGCTCATGGTGAATCTGCCTTGCCGATAGACACCCCTGGGCCAGATAGGGCGAGAGCTTCGAGGAATCGTCGACCGCGAGCAGTCCGTTTCGGGTTTCGTGGTAGTGCTCCACTGCGGCCGTATCCCACAAATAATGCCGAAGCCGCGCATGGGCGGCCGATTCGCCACCGGTGAACTCGAAGTTTCGACCGTTCAGCCGAACGGGAGCGTCCAAACTGGTTTTTTTGGTGAGGGGAGGGGCCGCAGACGCGGGAGCCGGAAGAGGCGTGCGGACTTCGGGATTTGCCGCATCGATTCGCTTTTGAAACGGCGTGAAGGTCGCGGGAAGGTTTTGTAGCGAGAAGGGCAGTGCATGCTCCGGGTACAGCGTCGCCTCATCGAAAACGCACAGCTGGTTCGGTGCCAGCATGCGAGTGCATTTTTGTAAAAATGCCTCATCGCGATGGTTGTAGCGCCGGGAGGTGAAGACCAAAAGAGCCGGGTTCCCGCGCAGGGATTCCTCGATTCGGGGGGCGATCTCGTCCGGGCGGAGGGCGAAAAGGGGAATTCCAAACACCGAGAGATTCTCCCGGAGTTCTTCTTCGCACTGAAGCCGGAACCTCCCGGTAGGAGCGTTGGAGTCGCGGGGAGATTCCACGATCGCGATCCAGCGACCGCCACGATTCAAACAGGCGAGCAAGCCACTGTGATCGGCCACGCGAAGATCGCGGTGGAACCAGAGGATTCCATCAGGGGGCGTGGAGGAATCGAGATTGGTCATGGTTCGGGTTTACCGTGAAATGACCTGCGGGAGAACCGGGATATTCAGGATCTCGAAATCAGACTGAGAACATCAGGGCAAGCTGAGTGCAGAAACGACAAATTTGCATTTTTTTTTAAGATTGCGATAGTGCTGAATCATGACTCAACCTGATTCGGGTCGGATCCATGGCATCGACGCACTCCGCGGATTCGCGGGGGTCGATCGTCTCGCATGTCGTTCTCGGGCTCCTCTTCGAACAGTTGCCTGAATCGGTGCGAAGCGAATTGTTTGCGATTGTGTCTGATGTCGATGTGGCCCGGCACCTTGCGGTGTTTCGGTCGGAGTATCGCGAGCAGATTCCCCTTCGTGCCGAGCTTTCGTTTTCGAATCAAATCGAAGGAACCCTTTTCGAGTCCGGCTGGCAAGCCGCGGGTTGCATGCTTCTTGGGTTGGCCGCGCTCCGGTCAGGAGGTTTCGAAAAAGGCGGGCGGGCGTTTCGAATGGCAAGGTGGATCGGGATTGCGGGCTTGGTGGTCTGGGGACTTCAAATTCTTCTTGCGCAGGCATGGATGTCGCGCTTCCGGACGGGGCCGATGGAGGCGCTCTGGCGGGGGCTCTATCTGGGGAATTTCTCGCTCGGGTGTCGCGAGAGGAGGAAAAAGGGATGAGAAACAAGGGCTTGCGCTGGTTGCATTCTTTTTTTTAATTCTGATATCATCATATCATGAGCACCGATCCTCAAAAGACCGGGTTTCTTCTTCGCTTGGACCCCGAGGTCCATCAACGCCTCGTGCGGTTGTCGAAATCGCTGAATGTGTCGATGAACGAGCTCTGTTCCCGCTTCATCAAGGACGGACTGGTCGATGGGGGGCCGGCCCGGAAGTGGATCCGGGATCTTGTCCGGGCGGATGGGGACGGGGCACTCCGGGCGATCGTGCTGTTTGGCAGTCAGTCGCGGGGGGAGGCAACCGCGTCTTCGGATATCGATCTTCTGCTCGTTTTTTGTGCCGGAACGAAAATCACGCGCTCGCTTTACCGGAAGTTCGAGGCCATTCTCGAGGCCGCACCCGGGCACGACCGGTATTCAATCCATTGTGCCGGGATCCCCGAAGACCGGGGCGCTGTGAGCGGGTTCTGGTTCGAGATCGCTCTCGATGGCCGGGTGCTTTGGAAGAAAAACGAAGAGATCCATGCCTGGTTGGGCGAGGTGAAACGAATGATTTGTTCAGGAAAGTACGTGCGAAAAATGAGCTCGGGCCACCCGTATTGGATGCAGAATGAAAAATAAATCCCTCGTTGAGGATTACATCGTCCGGTCGCAGTCCCGCCTGAAGGCGATCGAATCGTTGTACGGAGATAAGAACTGGGCCGATGTGGTGCGCGAATCCCAGGAGGTGGTCGAGTTGATCCTGAAGGCCGTCTTGCGGCACTCGAATATCGATCCTCCGCGCACGCACGATGTGAGTCAGGTGCTGAAAGAGAACAAGGCCCTTCTGCCCGAGCCAATCCGGAAGAATCTTGCCGAAATCACAAAAATCTCGAAATCCCTCCGGAAGGATCGCGAGCTTTCTTTTTACGGATCCGAAGATCTCACTCCCTCGGAATTCTATGAACAGTCCGATGCCGATGAGGCCAAGGGCTGGGCCCGATTTTTGGTGGAACTCGTCCGCAAATCCATTCAGGTTTTTGATGGCAAGGAGCAGAAATGAAAAAAACCGACGACGAAATTCAGGCTTCGCTGGAACCCCCCGGAGCGGGAATTCCGTTTTTCGATCGCATGCTCGGGCGATATCTGTTGAAGCCGTTCGTTTTGCGAAGAATTTCTTGGGCCGATGCCGAACGGCGCTTCCGGAAGGCGCATGAAAAATTCAAACGCGAGCTTTTGTCGGTTCCGGCTGAATCCCTCACCGTAAGGGTGCTCGTTCCGCCCCAAAAAGGACTCGAAGACAGCTCCCGCTTCTGGTCGGCCGCAATGTGTGCCCGCCACCTGAGTATCGTCGGGAGCGAGATCGAAGAAATGATCGGCAAGCTCACGCGGGGAGACCCCATTTCGAAGGCGGCCGACACGGCGGCGGTCAAACCCGAGCTTTCGCACAATGACCCTTCGAGTGTGGCGGAGTACATTGCCTTCGGTGACACCCTGTTTGAGCGGCTTCGGGGCGCGGTCGGTGATCTTGATTCGGATCGGACCTTCGATCATCCCTGGTTTGGCGCGATGACAGCAAAAGAATGGGGCGCGCTTTATGCGTTCCATACTTATGTTCACTTGGAACAGCTCAAGGCGATTCGGGACGGAGCGAGTCGTTGATTTCTTTGAACAGGTCTTCGATGTGAATGAATCGGATTTCCATGTTTTTTCGTTTTTCGGTGCGGGTTTTGGAGTCGCCGGTGATGACCCAATTCCTCCCCGACGGATAAATGCCCCTGAAAACAGAAAACGCATCGTCCGAGAAGCTCTTCTCCTTCCACTTGCATTCGATCGCGAGTGTGGTTCCCCGTTCGAGCTCAAGAACAAAATCGATTTCTTTTTTTGACTTCGTTCTCCAGAAACGCATGCTCTTTCCGAATCCGAATGCCTGAAAGGTTTCCAAGGTGAGATTCTCCAAAAAAGGCCCTTTGTCGCTCGATTCCAAGCGACGAATTCCTTGCGCATACGAGCAAAAACCGGTGTCGAAGCCATAAATCTTGGGCTGACTGACCAGTTCTTGCTCGGCATTTTTTGCAAAAGGTCTCAAAACCGTAATGGCTTTTGTGACCTCGAGGGCCTCCAGATATTTGATCATCGTGGGGCGGGATACGCCGCTCGCTTGGGCCAGCTTGGTGAGTTCGAACAAGCTCGAGTTTGAAACCAGAAGATACTCGAGCGCCTTCAGGAACGGCAGGCGTTTTTCGATCGCGAACAGCTCCTGGATGTCTCTCGCGTAGAAGGAATCCATCCACTCGGCATAGAAGTCGTGGTCGGGCACGGGGGCGAGAAGAGCGGGGGGGAGTCCCCCGTGTAGAATACGCCGTTCCAGATCGATTTTGAATCCTGGCAGTTCCTCGACGAGAACAGGCAAAAAGTGGACTTCCCTTTTTCTTCCCGTCAGAGTGTCCTTGAATTTTTTTCCTGCGACGAGGGTCGAGGACCCTGTGGCGAGAATCCGGACGTTGGGGTTCTCGTCTGCGGCGATTTTCAACAACATGCTCGCTTCGGGCAATTGATGAATCTCATCGAAAATCAACGTGCCGACCGGGGCTCTCTTCAAAAACAGCTCAGGGTCTCTCATTTCGGCCTGAATCGAGGGTAGGTCGCAGTTGTAGTACGCGGCATCTTTGAAGGATTTCGCCAAAGTGGACTTGCCCGATCTTCGCACCCCCGCCAGCCAGACAATCGGGGCGCTCTGCCAGGTTTTTTCGATTTTTTTCGCCCAGAACGGTCTTGAGACATGCATAAGTATACTTTACATTTGGTTATACCAAATGTAAAATGTGTTTTCATGGTCGACTGGATCAGGTGGGGCTTGTCTGATTTCGGAGTGGAGAGTCAGCGTCCAGTTCAGTATGAATTGGACATGAAAATCTTAAAAAGCACCCCCGTGTTTGCCGAGCAGGCGAGGTAAGGATTCGATCATTCGGGGAACATATGCAATTGAAATTTAAAACCGAAGTCAGCTCTTCTTTGGAACAGGTACGATCAGGGTTCAGTCAGGATCTCTTTATGCAACTCAAGCCTTCTTTCCTTCGGTTGGTTGTGGATCGGTTCGATGGCTGTGCAAGGGGAGATGAGATTCACCTGAGAACGGGGATTCCGGGGTTGCTTCAGCCTTGGGTGAGCGTGATCACCGAGGACGCACTTACCGAAGACTCGTGGCTCTTTGTCGACGAAGGGAAATCGCTCCCCTTCCCCTTGCGCGAATGGAAGCATCGTCATGAGGTCAAGCGAACTAATAAGGGCACTTCCGAGATCTTGGATGAGATCGAATATTCTTCAGGGAATCGACTGCTCGATTTTGTGCTCTATGCGCCTCTGGTGCTTGTATTTTCGGTAAGAGCTCCGGTTTATCGAAAGGTTTTCGGACCTGTGGTTTGAATGAGACTTTTGTCCTTTTCGAGACATCGGTACCACTCCATCCCGCCCCGAAATTAAACTGGCGGCCCCGGAGTCGGGAATGGCACCAGCGCGAGTTCCGTGATTACTAGGGTTTAGCTCCGAGTCGCAGGGGGGATCGAATCATGCACGGTCGAGACCGAACCTGAAGGTGCTTTGCGAGCGGGTGGGGGTGAGTCTTGAGGTGGTGTTGGTGGGGGATCCCGCAGTATGCAAGCGCCGTCGTACCGGATACTCCATTCATTGGCCCAGATTTGTGTGCGTTGGGGATGGCGGACAACAATACGCAAATTTGCTTCCTCATCGCTCTTTCGATTTCTTGGGGTACTTTCGCAAAAATGGCTTGTGATACCAAAGATGATGATCGCCGAATTGGCTTGTATCCGGCTTGCTTGCGGGCTTGCCCTTCTGCTTCCATGGTGGATTTCTCAGGTCGAACTCTTCGGGCCTTCGGGCGGAGATGAACGTTGGCTTTCCCGGTCCTTGAGGTATTGCAGGTTTCGGTTTTTCTCTGATTCTATTTTCGGGGTGGAAGATGTCTCCCTTGTTGCACCGCTCAACAAACGACCATGTTCTCGCTCGATTTCGTATTCTCTGTTTCATTCAGGAATTCATTCGACTTTTCTTGTTCATGTTGGTGAAACTCCTTGAAAATTCCTCGGTTTGCAACCATTTTTACGGGGTCGCATTCAGCTATTGATCCGGCTCCCCCGGGCTTGCTCCGCTTGCATCTGAACCATTTACTCTCGGTTCCTCCCTGTTATTATAAAAGCATCAATCCGTGGGGAGGGAATCTGTATGATGCTCATCGGTTTCGGTTTTTTCATGGTTTTTCTGATCGGAATTGCGATCGTGACATTGATCTCGATTCATAACGGGATCATCCCCCGCCAGAACCGGGTGGATCGTGACCGCATCTCGCAGTTTCCCGAGCGCTTCTTTCACTCATCGATGAACCGTGGTCTTTGATCGATGGCCCGGGAGATAGATGGATGGATAGTGATTTTCGGTTGTTATTTTTTCGGCGGAATACTGCTGAGGGAAGGCTTCCGCATGTTTCGAGCGAAAAGGCAGATCGAGGATCTTTCCACGAGCAAAATAGGGACAGCGGTCCAAGGGCTCGTCGAGTTCCAGGGCCGCGCGAGAGCCTGCGAGGGAAAGGTGTTCGTTGCCCTCGATGGAACTGCGGTGGTCCATTCGAAGATTGAGGTCCAGGTTTTAAAAACCGGTAAGAGCGGGGGCTGGACGACCCGGTGGTCTTATGAAGTGGGAGAGGAATTCTTGCTTGAGGATTCGAGTGGCGTTGCGTACGTGAACGTCAAAGGTGCGGATTTCTTCGTGGAAAAGGAAACCACCGACTGGCGGAGTGTCGCGGACGATCGAAGAGCGGCATTCGTGTCGAATTCGTGCGGAAATATCGGGTTTGTCTCGGAAATGGCCGTCGGAAAGTGGCGAATCATCGAAAAAAAGATTTCAGTGGGTGAGTCGGTACTGGTCATCGGTAAATTCGAAACACGGGCCAGTGAGCCCATGGTGGACCTTTCGGACTCTTTGACCGGCATTGTGCGAAAGGTTCGCTCGAGCGGGATGGTCATGAAAGATGAGGTGCATCGTTTGCTCATCGCAGATGGGACCCAGACCCAGATCCTGAAACGGGTCCGATGGGGATTTGCGATCATGTTGCTCGGAGCCGTGATGCTGACTGCGGGAATCGTTTTCACACTCTATAAGATTCAAAACCACCAGAGTCAATCGTGGTAGCGGGCGTGAGCTGTTATTCGGGGGCAGGGTGGGCTTCAGGAGCACATCAAACTGTCCGGTCTAGGAGGGGGTAAGTACAGCCAATTAGTGTGAATCAAACTAACGAAATGAAGGATCACGGTGTGAAGCTTGTGCTCCCGAAAGAGTTGATCGAGCCTTTTAGCCCATCACAACGTAAAGATGTTATTAGCCTTGGTGATTTTTTAACTTTGGTGAAAGACAGGCAAGTGCATGCGCTTAAAGCATAGGTGATTTCGTGGTGTCTGCTTTGTGTGTTGGTTTCTTGTCCCTTTCGATCCATCGCTACCACTCCATCCCGCCCCGAAATTAAAAAAGCCCCCGGAACCGTTGGCTCCGAGGGCTTTTTAAAAAATGGCGGAGAGGGAGGGATTCGAACCCTCGATACGGTTTTGCCGTATACACGCTTTCGAGGCGTGCTGATTCAACCACTCTCACACCTCTCCTGAAACAACGAAACTGGTTTTCCTGCGAGTGCCCGTATGGGGCATTGGTTGAAGATCGTCAGGGAGCCCCTGTTCTACCCATGCGGGTGATTTTCGTCAAGGGTCACGGCCCCCGAGGGGCTTATTCCCGCTCGCCCGATTCAGCCGATCCGCAATCGCGGCCCCGAGCCCCGAATCGACCCGCTCTGGCAGGTCCGCCACAATAAAATCCACAAACGGGTCCTCATCGAGGCGCCGAAGCTCCGAGAACAGCCTTCGGGCCGCCTCCTCGAGCGATCCCGTGCCCGACAAATCCCGCTGAAGAAGCGCTCCCGCACGCCCCTGTGCGCCCAGACTGCGCGCAAAGGCCTCGGCCTCGGCCAAAGACTTCGCCTCGCCCGGAAGCAAATAGAGCGCCTTGCGGGGCGCATAGTGCTGGTCTAACAGCCCCGGGGCGACGGGGGATTCTTGCTCCATCAGGCCTTTTTTGACCCCGACCGGGATGCCAAAAAATCGCTCGAGCTCCTCGTGCCCGATCTTGCCGGGACGAAGAATCGTAAGCGCGCCTTCCTCGATTTTTAAAATCGTCGACTCGACCCCCACAGCACACGACCCTCCGTCGACAATCGCCGAGATCCGTCCGTCGAGCTCGGTCTTGGCGTGATTCGCGGTCGTGGGCGAGATCCGTCCGAAGCGATTCGCGCTCGGGGCCGCCAGGGGGAATCCCACCCGCTCCAAAACTCGCTGAAACACCGGATGCGCCGGCATGCGGATTCCCACCGTCGCGAGACCACTCGAGACTTCGCCCGGAATCTTCGGGCCCTTCGGTAAAACCAAGGTCAGCGGACCGGGCCAAAATCGCATCATCGCGCGAGCAATCGCGCCCCCCATCGAAGATTCCCTGAGCCCGGGCGAGAGCACGCCCTGTTCGATCAGTGCCTCGAGCGGGCCTTTCGGGTGGCCAAGGACTGCGCCACTCACATGAACAATGAGCGGATCAAACGAAGGCCTCTCTTTTGCCGCGAAAATTTTGAGAACCGCGTTCGAAGAAAACGCATTCCCCGCAAGCCCGTACACGGTCTCGGTCGGGAGCGCCACGACTTCATCGCGCGACAAAAGCTCGCACGCGCGGTCGAGGTCGGCCGGGGAATTTTGAAGAATCTCGGTCCTCAAGACGATGTGCCTCCCGCGATCAGCGCGCGAAGAACCATCTCCATTTTCATTCCGCGCGAGCCCTTCACGAGCACCCTTGCCCCGGGACGAAGTGCCGGCAAAAGCGCGCGCACGAGCTCGTCATGGGTCTCGAAGTGGCGGGCTCCGGTGTGGCCCCGCTTGGTCAGCTCATCCAAAAGCCACTTCATGCGGGGCCCGTACAGCCACACATCCTTCACGCCGAACTCGAGCACCGAATCAGCCGCCTCGCGATGGAATCGCTCCTCGTTGTCGCCGAGTTCGAGCATGTCGCCCAACACGGCATGAAGACCGCCCAGCGCGCCCGTTGCGTCGGTGGCACCAGAGGCGCGCAAGAGCTTCAGTGCCGCACGAAGCGAGGTGGGGTTCGAGTTGTAATGGTCGCCGATCACGCTTATGCCGTTGGCGAGGGAGTGCAATTCGGTCCGGCCCGTGGCCGTCTTGAAGGTAGAAATTCCGCGCGCGATCTCTGAGGAATCCAAGCCAAAGAACCGGCTCACGACCACGGCGGCAAGAAGGTTCTCGGCATGGTGTTCGCCCGGCAAGGGGCAGGCAAACTCCATTGCCTCGTCTTTCTCGCTTGAGCTCCTGCGCACGGTGAGGCGCGCCTCTTTCGCATCATAGACCCCGGTAAAATCTGCGCCATCGGCAGGATTCATCGAATAGGTGAAGTGGGGCGTGCTTTTGAGCGTCTCGCGGTTTTTTCGGTACCACTCCGAAACAAACGAATCGCCAAGATGGATCGCCATCGGTACTTTGCGGGCCAATGCGTGGTCGAAGGCCTTCAGCTCCTCTTCGGCCGCGATTTCGATCGTCTTCAGCTGGTGCAAATGTTCGGGCCCGGTGCGGGTCAGGATCACATGCGTGGGCTCGACGAGTTCCATGTGTTGTTCCATCGCGCCGATCTCGTCGATTCCGATCTCGATCACGCCGACCTCGGTCGATGCGTTCAGGCCAAACAGCGTGAGCGGAATCCCCAGGAATCCGTTCTGGCTGCCCTCGGTCTTTACGATCGAGCCGTAGCGGCCGGCAAGAACGCTTGCGATGAGTTCCTTCGTGGTGGTTTTTCCGACCGCGCCCACGACGCCGATCAGGGGGATCTCGAATTTCTTTCGTTGGGCGCGGGCGAGTGCGCGAATCGCATTCATGGTCGAGGGGACCTGAAAAAACGCCCCCGTCGGATGGCTCCCCGGACGCTCGCTCACGATGGCGACGGCGCCCTTCTCGATCGCGGTCGGAATGAAATCATGCCCGTCAAAGCGATCGCCCGGAATCGCGACGAACATCGAGCCGGGCCCCGCATCGCGGGAGTCGGTGGTGATGCGGTCGATGGCAAGCGGGGCGGAGGGGGCGGGGAGACCCAGGATTCGCGCGGCTTCGGTCGTGTTCAAAGAAAGACTCATGGAAGTGATCTTACCAGATCGCACCAAAACAAAAACCCCCTGATCCGGCGGACCAGGGGGTTTTCAAAACAGTCTTTTTTGGGTCTTACTTCGCGTCGAGTTCTTCTTCGATCACTTCTGAGAACTGCTCGATCGGGAGCGCGCCGCTCAAAAGCTGACCGTTTACGAAGAAGGTCGGAGTGGAGCGCACGCCGAGTTTCTCGCCGTAAGACAGATCGCTCTTCACGAAGTCAGAGAACTTCTTCGATTCGAAGCATTCTTTGAATTTCGCTTCGTCCGCGCCAGCTTGTTTTGCAAGCTTGGTGAGGTTCTCGGCATCGAGCTTGTCTTGGGCCGCGAACGCGAGATCGTGGAACTTCCAGAACTTGTCCTTGCCTTGCTCATGAACGCACATCGAAGCCTCGGAAGTCGGGCCCGCGTTCGAGTGCATGGGAAGAGGGAAGTGCTTGAAGGCGACCTTGATCTTGTTCCCGTATTTCTTCTTCAGTTCGCTCACGGTCTTGGCTGCGCGACTGCAGAACGGACATTGGAAGTCCGAGAACTCGACGATGGTCACTTTCGCCGATTCGCCGCCCATGACGGGGGAGTTGCCGACATCCACCTGGATGCTCGACTTCGGCTTTTTGAAGTACACTTCGACCGGTGCGCCCTTGGTGAGCTTCGCGACGACCGATTTGATCATGTCGTCTTTTTTCTGCTCTTTCATGTAGTCGAAGATGCGACCTTTGACCTGATCGTTGATGTTGTCCTTCGGGATGTTCTTTTCTTTGACGAACTTCTGGAATTCCGCATCCGAGATCTTGATCTCGCCTTTCAGGATTTTCTTTTCGACGTACTCTTCGGCAGAGGCGAGGCCGGCTTTTTTCGCCTCGGCGCCGAGAACGCGCTCCTGGATGAGCTTGTTCAGCTGATTCATCTTGAGCTCGTATTCCTGCTTCTTCAGTTGCATCAGCTCAAGTTGCGCATCCCCGATGAGCTGTTCTTCGGTGATGTCCTCTCCGTTGATTTTCGCCACAATCCCCGGTTGGGTTGCGTCTTTGAAAACCATGTTGATCTTGGCCTTGGCGTTTTCGGTGCAGGCCACCATGACTGCTGCAGTCAGGAGAGCGGCACTGAGAATCCCCAGTGTACGTTTCTTGTTCATTTGCTATGTCCTTTCGTAGCGTTGCTTGAAAAAGAGGCTAGCCCAACTAAAAGGTTTGCACAAGGTCATGGATTCGAAGAAGTCCGAGCGCGTGTCCCGCGTGATCGACCACCGGAAGAACGCTGATCTGGCTTTCACGCTCCTCCATGAGTCGCAATGCGTCATATGCGAGCAAGTCCGGAGAAACCGTGATCGGCGAACGGGTCATCACTTCGCGTGCGCAGAGCCCGAAGAATTCTTCTTTTTTGCGAAGGGCCCGGCGCAAGTCCCCGTCGGTGATGATTCCGAGGAGTCTCGCTCCATCGCACACCAGGACGGCTCCGAGTTTGCGCTCGGTCAAGCGCTCGATCACTTCTTGCATCGAAGCGGACTCGTTCACGACCGGTGCCTCGGGCAGGGCGTGCATCAGGTCCCTCACTAAAAGCTGAAGGCGTCGTCCGAGCGATCCGCCGGGATGATTCTTTGCAAAATCTTCAGCCGAGAATCCCCGCGCGCGCATCAGGGCGATCGAAAGCGCATCCCCGATGGCAAGGGTGAGTGTGGTGCTCGAGGTGGGGGCGAGGTTGTGCGCGCAGGCTTCTTCGCTCACCGAGCAGTCGATCACCACGCGCGATCGTTTCGCGAGCTTCGAGTCGGCGTTTCCGGTCATCGCAATGATCGGCGATCCTCGCTTCTCGAAGAAAGGAAGAAGCGAGACGACCTCTTCGGTGTTCCCCGTGTGGCTGATCGCAATCACGACGTCTTCGGGACCCACCACGCCGAGGTCCCCGTGGAGTGCCTCGGTGGGATGAACGTAAACAGCGGGGGTTCCGGTGCTCGAGAGGGTGGCTGCGATTTTGGCAGCGATTTTCCCGGATTTTCCGAGGCCCGCCACCAGGACCTTGCCGTTCTTGCGAGTCCCTTCAAGCAGAAGGGAGAGTGCGGACTCGATCGAATTTTTGTGTTCGGCGCTGTTCTCGAATCGCAACAGTGCCTGGCGGATCGCCTCGGATTCGAGCCGGAGCACCCGGCAAAACTCTTTGAACTCCATGGCGGTATGCTACACTAAAATCCATGAAATCTGCCCTGAAAATTTTGCTTTTTTCGATTCTTCTCCCGGGGTGCATGTCGGCCTATTTGAAGTCCGTGGGCGGGGACGCAGATCGGGTCCATTCCCGGATTTTTGTGACGGATTTCATGGTCGCCTGGAAAGGCGCTCTCGATGCGCTGAAGGCTGTGCCCATGGAGGTCGTCAACCGTGAAAACGGCACCATCCAGACCCAGTGGGTGGACAATACCGCCGACCGGAATCTGATCGAAGCGGCCGGGTCCGTGAATCCTTACTTGAAGGCGCAGTATCGATTCCAGGTGACGCTTTCCAAAGGCATTTACAACGGAGCCCCCTCGGTCAAAGTGACGGTACAAAAAGAGCAACAGGTTCAGCGCGATGTGCTGGAGGGGTGGATCCATCAGCCGAGCGACGGGATCCAAGAGAATTCACTGTTGTATCGTATCGGCCGGGTGATCGAAATCGCCCTGAGAATCCAGGATCTCGAGAATCAGCGACTGAAAGCTCATCTTCCCAAATTGGAGCCGGAATCGGAGCGTGTTCCCGAAGAGGTCCGCTGATCAGGAATTGAGAAGGTTTTCGAACTCCTTCAGGAGTTCTTCGTCGGTCTTGGCGGCCAAGGCTTCGGTTTTGTTCTCGGCAGCGGGAGTCACGGCTTCGGGTGCCGGAGCAGGTGCCGGTGTTGCTTCTGGAGCCTTTGCTTCGGCGGCAGGTGCGGTTTCGAGGCTGGTTTGCACCGAGCCCACCAGATTCTCGAACTCGTCTTTTCCGGTCGCAGGAGGAGTCGCAACCGCCGGAGCAGGGGCCGGAGCCGGATCTTGCGCGGCGGGAGGAGCGGCTGTTTCGGGCGGTGTGGCGGGTTTGCCCGCCAGGAGCGCATCGATGGCGGCCTGATCGAGCGGTGTTTCTGCCGGTTTTGCCTCGGCTTCGGGCGCCGAGTCTGGCACTGATGCCGGCACCGAATCGGGTACTGGATCCGGCACTACGGTCAGAGTCGGAGCGGGTGCGGGTTCTGGAGCGGGCGCAGCCGCGGGAGTAGGAGCGGGATTGGGAGCAGGAGTAGGAGCGGCAGAAAAATTCGACCCGAGTTCTTCGAGCTTCTTTTTCAGCTGCTGGTTCTCTTGCTGAAGTCGCTTCAGGTTTGCAAGGTCATCCTCGAACAAAGAATATTCCTCGAGACGGGCTTCGAGCTCTTTCACCTTGCGGGCAAGATCATCCGATCCTGCTCCGCCGCCTGCGGCCTGCAGTGATTTCTGATTCTGCCGGAGCGACTCGATTTCTTCGAGAAGTTTGGTTTTTTCGACGTTGATGTTCACCACGATGCTCTCTTTTTCAGAAAGCTGGGCTTGCAGGGCCTTCAGGCGTTCTTCGAGCTCGGAGGGGACGGCTGATCCGAGGTTCAGGATCGAAGGGCCGCTTTCGGCTCCCGCTTCTTTCGTGCGCGGAGCTGTGGGTGCGGCGGACTGATCGCCCGCGGTTCCGCCGTTCATCAGGCCGAACAGTTGGGTGCGCACAAACTGCGCTTCGTCGATCAGCTGGTTCAAATACACTTTCACCACGGATGCGGGGATTTGGTTCCGTGCGGCTCCGAGCCTGCGTTTTTTGATCACCCACTGGTAGCAATACATCGCAAGGAGCGTGAACAGGGTCGCGGCGCTCAACAACAGGACCTCTTCCGTGAATTTCGAATAGAGATACATGAATGATGACATGCTTGAAGGCCCCTCCTGGACCGGTAATCCCGTTTCTATTATTGTACGAAACAACCCGTGCTGGTGTCAAACCGCAGGGAGGGTCAGGAGCTTGACGAAAACCATGGACGAGGCCCTATAAAATGGGTTTAAATCGCGGCCATGCGACATCAAGAACATTGGTTGGCCGGAGCGGTCGAAGCGGCCTTTCGGGCCGGAGCTGTGATCCGGAAGTATTACACAAAGCCGATCCGCGTCCGCGAGAAGGGCAAGCTCGGACTGGTCACGAATGCCGATGTCGAGGCCGAGCTCGCGGCGCTGAAGATCCTGAAGAAATGCGCGCCCACGTTTGAGTTCCTGTCAGAAGAGACACACTCCCAAGGCGTTCGCACCGAGGGGCAAGATGGGCTCTGGATCGTGGACCCCTTGGACGGAACCACGAATTTTGTGCATCGATTCCCCATGTTCTGCGTGAACATCGCGCTCTGGCATCGCGATCAGATCGAAATCGCGGTCACGTACCACCCCATTTTGGACGAGCTGTACACGGCGATTCGCGGCAAGGGCGCATTCGTGAACAAAAAGCGAATGCACGTTTCGAAGACCTCACGCATCCGCGATGCGCTTCTTTCGACCGGGTTCGCCTACTCGGCGAGCGACAGCCTTTCGGCCGAGATGCCCTCGTTCGAGCGGGTCAGTCGCGGGGCTCGTGCTGTTCGGCGCCCGGGCAGCGCCGCGCTCGATCTTGCCTACACCGCGCGCGGAGTCTTTGATGGCTTCTGGGAGCGCAATCTCGCGCCCTGGGATACTGCCGCAGGGATGCTGCTCGTCCGCGAGGCCGGAGGTCGCGTCACAGATTTTGCCAACGGAACATTCGACGGCTTCCAGCGAGAAATTCTAGCCTCGAACGGCGCGCTCCACGGAGCGATCCGGCGATTGATCTAAGAGATCGGACGAGGTTTACTCGCGGTACCAGCAGTAAAACGCATCGGTTCTCTTGATCAGGGATCCGTTGCGGTAGCTTGCGATGGTGAAATAATTGTAGCGGTCGGACTTCTCGCGCTCGAGATAGTGGCGTACGGGTTTGTTCGTCGCCGTCTCTTCGAACAGGAAGATTTCATCGGCATCGATGCTGCTGTTGTTGCTCTTTTCGACCGCTTCGGCCGGGGAGTCATTCACCATGGTGTAGGCGGTCCGTACCGTCAAATCGTGATTCCGGTAGTCATCCTGGATGGTGATCTTCTGGATTCGAGTGTCGATCTCTCCGGGCACAACGCAGGTCAGAGTCTGATCCTGCCCTGCAAGAGCTTGGGCCGATGTAAGAACGAGAACGGCGAGAGAAAGGAGTGTTTTCATAGTGGACTCTTTCTATCAGAATATAACGCAGCAAGTCAAGTGAGAAGAACGCCACTGACTACTGGATGGAGCAAGAAAAACTCTCGCTGACGCGGACCCGACGGCCCTCTGAAACGCTCTCCAGGTGATATTGACCAGAGGCCTCGCGAACCAGAAAGGTTTCGACCCCGCTTTGGCCGATGTTCAAGCTCGATTGAAACAGAAAAATCCGGTCTGAACGAATTGAGTTGTTGCTGCTTTGGTACAGGGTGACCTCATGATGATCAGGCTGGATCATACGGGTTACCGCCTCAATCTGGCCCTCCAGATCGGTCGCTTCGACGGCGATCGACTTCACGAGGAAGTTGGTTTGGCTCAGGTCGCAAACCAGGGTCTCATTCGGAGTGGCAAAGGCGGGGAGGGCGAAAACAGTGAAACCGGCGAGGAGGAATAAAGTTTTCATAACGCGCTGTGTATCAGGGGGCGCATGATTCTGCAAGAGGAATCAGGATTCAGTGGCGGGCGACCAGAGCGCTGAACCCCTGCGCGAGCTTCCGGGTAATCGGCCCGGCCTTGCCGTTTCCGACCGTTTTGCCGTTCAGGCCAAGCACCGGCAGGACCTCTTTAATCGAGCTCGTCACGAACACCTCGTCGGCCCGATACAGGTATTCGGGCGGGTAGCGCACCTCGCGACAGGGAATTCGATTCTCGATGCAGAGGTCAATCACCGCTCTGCGGGTGATTCCGTCCAAAATCCCGACATCGAGGGGGGCCGTGGCCACGATTCCGCGGTTCACATAAAACACGTTGTAGGTCGTGCCTTCGGTCACAAACCCCTGCTGGTCGACCATCAGGGCATCGTCGAAGCCGTCTTTGGCCGCAGAGAGATACGCAAGAAGGCTGTTCAGGTAGTTCCCGGACTTCATTGCAGGATCCAGCGCCTTCGGGTGATTCCGGATGCGGCTTGAAATCTGAAGCTTCGTGCCCTTTTCGAACGGCGGGTTCGGGAACATCGAGAGCGGTTCGACGAGAATCACATACAAAGTGGGGGTTTCGAGGTTCTTCAGGCCGAACCCGATCTTCCCGCTCCCTCGCGAGACGACAATCCGCGCATATACTTCTTCTTGCCCCTTGCCGGGCTGGGCCCGATACGCGTCGATCGTTCTTAAGATTTCGCGTTCGTACTCGGCGGTGGGCTGAGAAAGCTCCATCTGGCAGAGGCGGGCCGACAGTTCCATGCGCTCCAGGTGCTCCTTCAGCCGGAAGGGCCTGCCGTGGTAGGTCCGGACCACCTCGTACAGGCTGTCCCCGTACAGAAAACTCCTGTCAAAAACAGAGACTTTTGCCTCGTCTACCGGTATCATTTGGCCGTTTACATTGATGAGGGTTCCCCGAGTGTTCATGCCCCCCATCCTAGCAGGTTTATGAGAGTTCTATGATCGAAAATTCAGAGTCCCTCTTGCCCTCCGGCACCCTCGTCGCGCTCACTTTGGGTGTCGAAACTGAGTCCTTGAACGAGCTCGACCGGCTCCTCGACACGCTGTCGGTCAAGACCGGAATCCGCGTCGAGGCTCCCGTGCGCAAAATCGTCGCCGGAACGTATTTCGGCACCGGCAAGCTCGATGAAGTCCGGCTCATGGCCGAGGCGGCCGATCCGAAGATCGATCTGTTCGTCTTGGATGTCGACCTGACTCCGCGCCAGCTCCAGAACATCGAAAAAATTCTCTGCCGTCCGGTCATCGATCGCACGGGTGTGATTCTCGAAATCTTCTCGCGTCATGCAAAGACCCGCGAGGCGAAGACCCAAGTGGAACTCGCCAAGCTCCAGTATGTGCTTCCGCGCCTCGCGCATTTGTGGAACCACTTCGAACGCCAGCGGGGCGGGGGAGTCGGCAACAAGGGAATGGGCGAGAAACAGCTCGAAGTCGACCGCCGGCTCGTCAAGCGACGCATCCAGATTCTTCGCGATCGGCTTCGCGAGATCGAAAAAGACCGGGCCGTCCGGCGCGGATCGCGCGAGGATTTGCTGAAGGTCGCCCTCGTTGGCTACACGAACGCGGGGAAGTCCACTTTGTTGAACGCCCTGACCGAGAGCAATGTCCTGGCCGAGGACAAACTCTTCGCCACGCTCGATTCGACCGTTCGGGCGCTGAACCCCGACAGTCATCCTCCGGTGGTGGCGATCGACACGGTGGGGTTCATCAGCCGGATTCCGACCGATCTCATCGCCTCGTTTCGCTCCACGCTCGAAGAAATCCACGAGGCGGATCTCATCCTTCATGTCGTCGATGCCTCTTCGGGGCGCGCCCGCGAGCAGTTCGAGACCACGCAAGAGGTCCTGAAGGAGCTCGGCTGTGAGGGCAAAGAGACGATGGTCGTTTTGAACAAGGCCGATTTGTTGAATACCCCTGCGGCCCTCAATCAGGCGCGAATCGCCGTTCCGGGCGCGATCCGCATTTCGGCATTCGACCGCGAGGCGGTCGTGCAGTTTCGCGAGAAGATCCTCGATCATTTTCGCGGTCGGATGGAGTCGTGGGACCTGTTGATTCCCTACCACGAAGGAAAGCTCGAGGCGAAGATCCGCGAGTTCGGCACGATCCGGAATTCGCGCTACCTCGAGAAAGGGATTTTTCTGCAAGTGATGCTCGATTCGTCGATCGCGCAAAAGCTCGGCGTGCGTCGCTTTGCGATGGCCAAGCAGGAGGCGATATGAAGGCGTGGGTCCGGATTGCGCTTGCGCTCCTGATCGCGCTTCCGGTGGAGGCCGCGGAGTTCCGCACTCCCGCAAGGAGATACAGCGGCGCATACAGCATCAAGGTGACGCTCGTGCAACAAGGTCAGAAGATCGTGATTCCCGTTTGGGTCAAACCCGATCAAGAAAAAAGCACGCTCGACCCGGGCCAGATTGTCTATACTGGGTGGGATACGAGAACCTCGAAGGCCGAAGAGGTGATTCTCTCGGGGGTGAGCATCGGTCCCCGGCAGTTCGCTTGGGCCCGCTCCGATTGGGCGGTGGCGCCGGAGTACCCGAAGAACTGCTGTTTCGGGGTGATCGGGCGCGACATCCTCGATCGCTTCAAGCTTCGCTTTGTTCCCGGTGATCCATCCCACATCGAGTGGGTGGAGCAGGCCGAGAAACCCGGCATCCCCCTGCAAAAGCGCGCCCGCAAAAAAGCCGATTTCGAAAAGAGCCTCGCCGCGCTGTTTTCCCTCCGCTCCGAGATTGTCCGAGTAAGCGGGAGTCGCTATGATCTTTCGGTCACCCCGTTCGAGGTCGATTTCACACAAGCCCGGCTGAGCTTCGACGGCGCCCCCTTCGAACCGCGTGTGGCAAAGGCGAATCCGGTGTTTCAGTTTGAGTTTTCTTCGTTCGGACGCGATCTCGAGGTGAAGGGCCTTCATGGCGCGAATCAAGGCCTCGCAAAAGATCTTGGCTTCTTTTCGGGAACCAGGGTGCTCGAGCTTGACGGCAGGCCCGTCTCGGGCATGACCCGGCAGGAAATCGAGTCGATTTTGCATGGTCGAAAAGGAAAACGCGTTGAAATCAGCTTCTGGAAAGACAACGGCAGGGGTGGCAAGAACCGGATCGTTTTTGATTTCGACAAAAATGTCTTCACGAAGCCTTGACCGGTATCGCGTCCTTCTTGTTGGAACGAAGTTTCCGGGGAATCTCGGCTCGGTGGCGCGCCTTCTCGAGAACTTCTCGGTGTCGGATGCGGGACTCGTCGCCCCCCGGTGCGACTGGCAAGAGGGAGTCGCGCAGTGGATGGCGACCCGTTCCTCGCGCGAGCGTCTGGCCTCGATTCCCCTGTATGAATCCCTGGCCGCAGCCATTGCCGATTGTTCGACGGTGGTGGGGTTCACCTCCCGCTCAGGGAAGACTCGGAAGATCTCGCTCTCACTCGAACAGATCCCTTCGCTTACTGGCTCGGTTACTGGCTCGCCTGACGGCTCGGTTGCCGGCGGAAAAGTCGCGCTCGTGTTCGGGCGCGAGGACCTGTGCCTGTTCGACGAAGAAGTCGAGCTTTGCACCCATCTTTGCGCACTCGACTCGAGCCCGGGGTTTCCTGCATTGAATCTAAGCCACGCGGTCGCCGTGGTGTTGTCGAGGCTGTATTCCGAAGAATCCGCCCCCAAAAAACAGCCATCCGCGGGCGTTGCCATGGCCGAGCTCGAGCCCATGCTCCGGCATCTCGAAGAAGCGCTTCTTGCGCTCGGGTACCGGGGCGAGGGAAACCCCGCACGGGTGCTGTCGAAGTTCCGGAAGATCTTCCAGCGGGCGGGGCTTCAGCGTGGCGAGATCGCGCTTCTTCGGGGCTTGTGTCAGAACATCTTGCGCGCTACCGCGAGCGAAGAACGCGATCGGTCGCTTTGATTGCGATCCCGGGCTCGAATCCGCTTGCGAGGAGTTTTTGCAAAAGCTTGTCGCGGATTTTTCTCTGGTCGTCGAGCTTCCGGATCGAGCCGCGCTCGAGGGTTTTCGCGGCGAGCGCCTCGGCGCGGGTGAGTTCCTCTTCGGGATCAAATTCGATTTTTCGGAATTCCTCCGAAAGTCCGCGCTCCTTCATTTTCTGCGCGACATAGCGTTTGCCCTTGTTCCGGCGTTGCAGATCCCGTTGCAGGATTCCCGCATAGCGGTCGTGGTCGATGATCCCCTTTTGCTGGCAATGGTCGAGCACGGCTTCGATCCACGCGAGGTGTTGGGGGAGCTCTTCTTCCTGCAGTTTGAATCCCCGGAGTTTGCGCAAAAAATAGGCCTTGAGTCGCGCCCGCGAGGTCTCGCGGCGCGAGCAATAATGATAGGCCAGATCGCGCCACCAGGCTTCGGTTCGGGGAGGCGCGCCCGTGCTCACAAAAACACCCGCTGAAGCCGGTACTCCTGCCCCGCGGAGGCGCGCTCCAACAGCGCGACCGGATTTTGCTGAAGCCGCACCATCGCGTAGCGCCCCGGAAGATTCGCCCGGAATGCCCGCGATTTCAGCTCGTCGATGGCCTGTATGAGTCCTTGTCGGATTGCCCGCGCCTCGGAGTCGTTTGCAGAAACCGAGGGAACATGGCTTGCGAGCCGGTCGAGCGCGATATAGTTCGAGAGCGAGGAGGGAGAGGCACCCGATTCGATCGCGCTCACCGTGTCTGCGAGCGTGCGGGATTCCTCGATGCGCCGGTCGCTCGAGGCGGTCCTGCGAAGCGCGCTCAGGTGTGCAAGGGTACCCGCTTTTTTTGCAAGATCTGCGGCAAGGACCCGCACGTAGGTGCCGCTCTCGCAGGCGACCTCGAACCCGAGCTCTTCGAAGGGCATTGCGATGTTCTCGGGCGCGCTCACGGTGAACGATTCGATGCTCTTCAGAATCGCTTCGCGTTCGACGACCGTGCCCTTGCGGGCAAGCTCATAGAGGGCCACGCCGTCGCGTTTTTTTGCCGAGTGCATCGGAGGAGTCTGAAGGTAGGGTCCGCGCACGAATTCCTGCGCCAAGGCCCGCCAGTCCGGAAGGGAGAGGGCAGAAACCGGCGCGTGCGCCGTGGGTTCGCCCGTCAGGTCGCCGGAATCGGTCTCGATGCCCATGCGCATGATCCCGGTATAGGTCTTTTTGGAATGAAGGTAACAATCGGCGAGTTTTGTCGCTTCGCCGAACAAGACAATCAAAACACCGGTCGCGAAAGGGTCCAGCGTGCCGCCGTGGCCGATCCGCAGCGGCTTTTCAGCCGCGCCCGAGCGGAGCAGGGCCCATTTGAGCTTGGTCACGACCTCGCTCGAAGAGGCGCCTTCTGGCTTGTCGATGACAAACGCGCCCGAAACCGGAGTCGACATCACGAGGAAGGTTTTTTCTCGTCCGAGATCTGCTTCAAAAGCTCATGCACGCGCAGGGTGTTTTCGAGCCCCTTGTCTTCGCGAAACAAAAACTCCGGCATGAATCGCAACTGCATCGTCTTCGAGATCGACCGCTTGATGTAGCCCTTGGCACGATCGAGACCGTGCAGGCATTCCGCCATCAGGTCCGGCTCGCCCTGGGTTTGATTCATCGAGATGAGCGAGATGTACACGGTCGCTTGTTTTGCGTCGCGGGTCAGCTCGACCTTGGTCACGGCGATCGACGGAATGCGCGGGTCTTTCAGCTCCTGATTGATCAGTAGCGAAAGCTCGTCCTTCATCATCGACTGGATGCGCTGGATTCGAATCGCGTCCATGGCTTACAGCTCCTGGGTGACCATCTCGATCTGGTAGGCCTCGATGAGGTCACCGATCTTGATGTCATTGTACCCTTCGAGCCCCATCCCGCACTCGTAGCCTTGGGCGACTTCTTTTGCGTCGTCCTTGAAGCGCTTGAGCGAGTTCAGCTTGCCATCGAAGATGATGCGGCTGTCGCGGAGGAGGCGCACTTGCGCGTTCCGGACGAGCTTGCCGTCGATCACGAAGCAACCGGCCACGGTTCCCGCCTTCGGAAGATTGAAGGTCTGACGGACTTCGGCGCGGCCGAGATACTTTTCGACCCGTTTCTTGTCGAGGAGTCCTGCCATCGAGAGTTTCACCTCGTCGATGAGCTCGTAAATGATGCTGTAGCACTTGATCTCGATGTGCTCGGCTTCGGCCAGGGCGCGTGCCTTGGTTTCAGGACGCACGTTGAAGCCGATGATCACCGCATTCGAGGCGTTGGCGAGCATCACATCGCTCTCGGTGATTCCTCCTGCAGCAGCGAGGATCACCTTGACCTTCACCTTGTCGGTCGACTGCTTGATCAGGGAGTCCCTCACCGCTTCGACCGAGCCGAACACGTCGGCCTTCAGCACGACGCGAAGCTCTTTCAGCTCGCCTGCTTGGGCGCGCGCAAAGAGGTCTTCCATCGAGGCCTTCGAACTCATTTGTTTTTTGTCGCGGGCGGCTTGCGTGCGGTGATCCACCAGGGTGGTCGCCGCGCGCTCGTCCTTCACGGCATCGAGCGGCTCTCCTGCAACCGGAACGCCATCGAGTCCCAGCACCTCGGCAGCCATGCCGGGGAGGACTTCTTTTACCGATTCGCCCAAGTGATTCGTCATCGCCTTCACGCGGCCCCACTGGGTACCGCTGACGACGATGTCGCCGATTCGAAGCGTTCCGCGGTCGACGAGCACGCTCGCCACTGGACCACGGCCCTTTTCGACCCGCGATTCAAGAACGACCCCGCGGGCCAGTCCTTTGCGCGATGCTTTCAGCTCTTGCACTTCGGCCACGAGGAGAATGCTCTCGAGGAGCTTGTCGAGATTCAGCTTTTTCAGTGCCGATACCGGCACGAAGATCGTGTCTCCGCCCCAGTCCTCGGCCAGAAGGTCGAGCTCGGATAGGCCTTGCTTGATCTTCTCGGGGTTCGCCCCCGGTTTGTCGATTTTGTTCACCGCCACGATGATCGGCACTCCGGCCGCCTTCGCGTGCGAGAGGGCCTCGCGGGTTTGCGGCATCACGCCGTCATCGGCCGAGACGACCAGGATGACGATATCGGTCGCGTTCGCGCCGCGCGCACGCATGCTCGTGAACGCCTCGTGACCGGGAGTATCGATGAAGGTGATGAGCTTGCCGTCTTTTTCGATCGTGTAGGCACCGATGTGCTGGGTGATTCCGCCGGCTTCGCCCGCGGCCACGTTGGCTTCGCGGATCGAATCAAGGAGGGTGGTCTTTCCGTGGTCGACGTGTCCCATGATCGTGACGACCGGAGGACGCGACTCGAGGTCTTCGGGCCGGTCTTCGGCACCTGTCAGCATGGCCTCTTCTTTGAATGCCACGTTCTTCACTTCGAATTGGAACTCGGACGCCACCAGGGTCGCCGTATCGAAATCGATCGACTGGTTCATGGTCGCCATGGTTCCCATGCTCATGAGCTTTTTGATCACGTCGCCGGATTTCAGGCTCATTTGTTGCGCGAAATCCGAGACCTTGATGGTGTCGCCCATCTCGACCACGCGTTTATGGGCCGCCGCCACGGTGATTTCGGTTCTCTTCACGTCTTTGCCCACCGGCGCTTTCTTTTTCTTCGGAATGAAGATCATCTCTTTCTTCCGGTAGTCGGAGAACTTGACGTCTTCGGGTTTGATCACGGTGTCAAAGGCCTTCGGACCGCGCTTGCGCGCCTCTTCCTCGGCCATGCGGTCGAGGTTCTCTTTGTCGACCCGTGCGAACTTGAAGCCATCGCGATCGGACTTGAAACTGCCTTTTCCTTTGGCGTCCAGGGTCGGACCCGTGCCCGGAGCCTTGTCGGCAGGGCGGACTGCCGGTTTCGGCAGGATCTTGGGTTGTTCGATGATCCGGAGCCCGCCGCGCTTCGGGAGCGAGTCCTTCATGCTGTAGGTGGTGAGGGTCGTTTCGGTCCGGCGGATCACCGAGGTGGTGATTTTTCCGCCTTCGGTCTTCACTTCGGTCCGTACGGTCTCGACCCGATTGCCGTCCGCGGTGCTCGATACTTTTTGTTGCACGGGAGGCGCTTCGACGATCTCGGGTTTCGCCGCCACCGGGACTTCGGGAGCAACCGGGGCCGCGACAGGTGCTACGGGCGCTTCGGGAGCCGGAGCTTCGATCACCTCTACTGCGGCGGGTTCTTCGGCCACATCAACGGCGCCGACCGGTTCCACATGCTGAGGCTCTTTCGCGAGCACCGGAGCAGGCGTAGGAGCCGGGGTCGGTGCAGGCGGAGGCGTGCTTTCGGTTCCGGTCACGGTCGAAATGGTTGAGGTCACGGTCTGGGTCGCCCCATCCGAGAGGACCCGTCTGCGGATCACCGTGGAGCTGGTCGAAGAGGTCTCGGGAGCCGACGCGGGAGGAGCGGGCGGAGCCGCCTCTTTGGTCGCAGTGACGCGCTTGCGGACCGGCTTCGCCGGAGCGGGTTTTGCCGGAACGGGTTTTGCCGTTGCCGGTTCTTCGGCCGTCGCACCGGCGGCCGTCTTGCGCGTCACGACCTTTTTTCCGGCCGCGGCAGTCGCCTTGGCAGGAGCGGCTTGCGCGCCGACACCTTTTCCTGCCTTCAGCAGGTTCCGGGCTTTTTCGGCATCGTTGTCGGCAAGCTCGCTCATGTGGTTCTTCACGTTGATGTCGATACTTTTCAGCTTGTCGACAAGCGAGATCGAATCGATTCCGAGCTCTTTGGCGAGTTCGTACACCTTGAGGGGTTCACGATCCGTCATTCAGTGGTTCCTCCGGCAGAAGCGCCTTCTGCTTGTTGAATCATTTCTTTCAGTTTCTCGGATGCGACGGCTTTGGCGTCGTTCTCGGGGGTGATCGTCGTGGTTACGGTCTGGACGCCGTTCACGAACGAGGCGCCTTCTTCGACGAGGGCCTGGGCTCTCGCCTTCAGGCGCTCGGCCACTTCGCGGTCTTCAAAGCCGGGCACCTTGAAGATCGTCTCGGGTGCGGTTTCGGCGAACTGGCGGATGTTCAGCACACCGACCTGGGCCAGCGCACGAGCTTGGGTGTCGCCCATGCCTTCGATCATCATCAGGTTCGCGATCGCATCGGCAACCCGCTTCTGGAGCTTGGTTTTCGAGATGATGTCGAGCTTCCAGCCGGTGATCTGGGCCGCGAGCCTTACGTTCTGGCCGCGTTTTCCGATCGCAAGCGAAAGCTGGGTGTCTTCGACCATGATCTCCATCGACTTGTTGCGCTCATCGATGCGAATCGACGAGATTTCGGCCGGCGAGAGCGCCGAACGGGCAAATACCATCGGGTTGTCGGACCAGGGGATGATGTCGATTTTTTCGCCCTTCAGTTCTTGAATGACCTGCTGGACGCGGACCCCTTTCATGCCGACGCACGCGCCGACCGGGTCGATGTCGCGATCTTTCGAGATCACGGCCATTTTCGCGCGGGAGCCCGGCTCGCGCGCGCATTGCTTGATTTCGATGATTCCGTCGCGGATCTCGGGTACTTCCTGCTCGAACAGCTTCATCAGGTACTTTGGATTCGTGCGGCTGATGTAGAGGGTGGGGCCCTTGGTCGTCGTCATGACGTCGATCAGGATCGCCTGGACGCGATCGCCGGGCTTGTAGTTCTCGCCCGGGATGATCTCGTTGCGGGGCATGTGGGCCTCGGTCTTGCCGAGGTCGATCACGAGGCTTCCGCGCTCCATCCGGCGGGCAATCCCCGAGACGATCTCGCCGCGGAGCGGGAGGAACTCGTTGAAGATGATGTCGCGCTCGGCTTCGCGGACTTTCTGGAAGATGATTTGTTTTGCCGTCTGCGCATCGACACGGCCGAAGTGCGGAGTCTCGACTTTCACGCCGAGCTCATCGCCGATCTGGGCCTGCGGATCGAGTTCGAGTGCGTCCTGGATCTTGATTTCCTCGGATTCCTCGAGCATCTCGTCATCGCTGTCGACCACTTTTTTGAAGAGGTACAGATCGACATCGCCCGATTCCTCGTTGTAGTGGGCCTCGAGGATGGCATGGGGTCCGTATTTTTTTTGTGCGGCCGCAAGGACGGCCTGTTCGATCGCGCTCACGATGATTTCGCGCTTGATTCCGCGGTCCCGGCCTACCGATTCAATGACTCGACTCAATTCACTCAGGTTCATGGCTCTGGTTCTCCTTACCGTTCCAGTCCCCGGACTTCGCGCTCGAGGTTCGCCTTCGCCACCAGGTCATGGGGCACGCGAATCCGAGCCTCGGGTCGGGGCTGGTTCTTTTTGTTCGTGGGTTTGCCGCGGGTCCCGTCTTCGGGAATGATCCCGAAAAGAATCGCGCGGGATTCGGGATCGTATCCGCGGAGGATCCCGTAAAAGTTTTTTTGTTTCGGATTTTTTGCCGAATATTCGTCGTTTCCGGACTCTTCGGCCGTCAGGGGGCGGAAGGTCGAAATGCGGGCGATCTCGCCCTCGTAGCGGGTGAAGTCAGAAGGCTTGCGAAGCGGCCGGTCGATGCCGGGCGAGGAGACTTCCAGGTCGTACGGCCCCTGGAACAGCTGGGCCACATCGGGCTGGCTTTCGAGGGGCTGGTCGAGCTCGCGGGTGGCGCGGACGCAGTCTTCGATCGTGATGCCTTCTTCAGAAGGTGGCAATAAGTCGATGAAAATACAGAGCTTTTTTTCGCGGTGGTTGACGATTTCGATCGCCACGAGCTCGTACCCGATCGTGGCCAGAGTGCTCTCCAAAAACGCAATCAGCCTGGTCTCGGGAGTGGTGCCCGAGGCCTGGGGGGAGGCGTCTGCTGAGAAGGTCGTATTTGAGTTCATCATCCTTAAACCGGCCGAGAATCAAAAAAAAAGCGGGATCGATCGAACCCGCTTGCATGCTTTTGAATTTTCGGATCTGGCCGATTTATACTTCAATCGGGGTCGGGTTTTCAAGGAAAAACGGGCGTCAGGGGGGCTCGGGGGGTGTTTTTGTTATACTGATTTAGTTGTTTCTGGTGATTTATTGACTCAATTAATCAGTTTTTATTGTCATCCGGATCAAAAGGCTTTTTAATGAAATAGGACGGGGTTTGTGCAAGGGGGATAGCTCATGAGTCACACCAAAACAGTTCTGGTTTTCGTGACGATCGGAATGATCGGAACGGCGAGTCCTTCGCACGGGGAGACGCCCGGGTTCTCGATTCCCGAGGTCCCCCCCACGCAGCTCGTGCTGGGTGCGCTTTCGAGCGCGGTCGCCGAACAGTTGCGCGCGTGCCAGGCCGATCGGAATGCCGTCATCTCTGCCGACGAGGCACTGAAAATCGCCAACGATGCGTACAGCAAAAAGGCTGGTAAAAAGAACAAAAAAACCAAAGACTGTTATGGCGCTGACGACGAAAAGATAAACAACAATAAAAAATCCAGAGAGAAAAAAACCAAATTCTCGTGTTCCATGTCGTGCGAGGCACCAGACTTGGGGGCGAGTCCTTCGTGTGACCAATATTTCGGAAATGCGACCGGTAAAGTGAACAAAGACGCGCTCGAAAAAGGACTCGACGCGATTTTGAGCGATCGCAAAAAGTACGAGACCTACCTCGCGTTCCAAGAATTCAAACTCGCAGAGTGCGAGGAAGGCGATAAAAAACTGTTGGATGTCGAGAAGGAGTATCTTCAGTGCCAGCTAAAGGTTCTCGCGAACGCTTCGAAGGTGGCCGGAGAAGAGCTCATCAAGGCGATCAACGCGAATCAGGTGACCGCGAAGGGCTACGACCAGGCCGTGAACGGCGTTCAGCAACAGTTGGGCCAGGTGGTTCAGGTTCTCGGGGACGATCCGGATGACCCCGTGACCAAGATGGGAGGAGATTCAAGCGCCCAGTTCGGGGGCTTGTTCGGCATTCAAAAGCGACTGCAGGAAGGCCTCTCGAAGTGGAATGCCCTCGAGAAGGGGACGGGCGAAGGAGGCGGCTACATCTCGAAAGTGGCGCGGATCGGTCGAATGCCCGCCATCATTGAGCAAAAGCTCGAAGCCCGACGAATGCAGGCGGTCGGCAAGTGCATGGTCGCAGATGCGGGCGGTCCCGGGGCGGCCGGTTCGTACACCTGTCGGGTCAATGAGGGGAATCGGTTTGTTAACAAGCCTTGCGGGGCCATGCAGTACATCGAGACCCTTCTGCGTCAGGCGGCCTTTCAGGATTCCAAAGGGAACATCATCAAGGCATCGTCGCAGCGGATTCAGGCCGCCGATCGATTCGGCAATGTGTTTCAGCAAATTCAGGGCGAGTTGGCCGGGGCGTTTAGCCTGAATTCGGGAGGCGGTGCTGCCGAGGAAGATAACCTCGCGCCGCAGTTCACCTCATGGGATCAGCTCCCGCGCGGAGTCCGGACCCGCATTGATCAGCTTCAGAGCGAGCTGAAAAAACGCGGCATCCGGTTTGATTTCAAAACAAAGCTGACCCAGGTCGCACAAACCTGTTTTCGTCTGGGAGACAATTTGCGCGCCCGCGAAAAATCCCTGGGGTCGGATTCTGCCTTCCAGCGCGACCTCGAAAAATACAGCGACGACAGGATTGCTTTGGCCGGAGAGATTCAGAATTCGCTGAACGAGGTTCGGGATGCGTACTCGCAGTCCATGGCGGTTTTGAGCAATGATGCGATCGCCGCGGGTCTTGATCTTTCGAAGTGCACCCAGGGCGACCCTGTGGCCCTCTTGAATTGTTTTTCGAGGGTTCGGCAGGGCGTTCAGGGTTTGAAGGACGGAACGGGTGTGGCGCCGATGTCGCGGGTGATTCGCGGGCTTCCGGCTCCGCCGCCGTTCGGAGTGCCGAATTTTACGGTAAACTGCAAAGGGATCGATTCGTGCGTGACGGTCTTTAGCAAGGTGCGAAGGAATCTAAAAGAGGTCGTTCAGCAAACCGTGAACGCCCGGGCCCAGTATGTGAACAACGGAAACCAGGGCATTCGGGCCAAGATCGGGGAATTCGGACAATTCTTGGGTTCGCTCCAGGCGCAGGCCGATGCCCAGTACAAGATCGTTGCCGGCCTTTTGACCAAGGTCGGCGGCAAGAACATCCCCGATGCTCTGAATCGGGTCAAAGAGCAAGAGCCTCTGAGCGAGGATTGCCCGGAGGGGGCCTTGAAGCCATGCCCTGTGAATCTGCCCAAGAACGCGAATCAAGTTCTGGCGGGTGTGGTACAGCCGGGCGGGCTGATCGATTTTGGCGACACCGGCTTGAACGCGGCGCTCGCCGATGCGGCAGAAGCGATTCAAGAAAAGAAAAAAGACTCGAAAGAAGGCTTGGAGCCCTACACCGAGAGGGCCGACAAGCTGAGCGATTTAAGGAAGGACTGTTATGACCAGTACGCGCCGGACAATGTCAAGAATGAGCCGGGGGTGTCGTGCGAGGAGTTTTTGAATGCGTGTGAAAAAACAACAGTAGTTGCTTCTCAGGGTAATCAGACCCTTGAGCAACTCATCATTAGTATTGAGGATGGACTGGTCGCTTTGTCCGGAGAATCTACTACGGAGAGCGAAGCTAGCGCCACAAACCAAGCGAACCGGAAGATCTTTGCAGATGTGAAAGAAGCTTTGACTAAAGTGAATGCTGCCCAAAAGTGCACCAATGAGGCAATTCGTGCCTGCCAGCAATCCGTGGCAGGAAAAGCCAACCAATTCGAGGCAGATCGCGCGGAGCGGAACAGAACTGTTGAGGCCAAATAGGGACTTGGTTTTCTGTCCCACTTGACAGTTTTGGTTGGTTTCGGTAACCCTTAAGGGATGCGGGCTTATCATCCCCGCGGGAAAGGAAACAGAACACACTCAAATGGCATTGAAAACCAACAACCCCACTCCTCCGACAGGCGGGGTGATTACCCCGAACACCTCCGGGACCTCCTCCCGTCCCAGCGGAACCTTCCAAACCCGATCCCCAGGCGCAAGGCCTTACCCTCCCCGGGATCGCAACTTCAACAAAGACGACAAAGACGATGTCCGATTGAACGAGCGCATCCGCGTTCCCCAGGTCCGTCTGATCGACGAAAACGGCGGGCAGGTCGGCATTGTTCCGACCCATCAAGCCCTGCAAATGGCCCGCGACAAGGGCCTCGACCTCATGGAGGTCGCGGCGAACGCGTCTCCGCCGGTTTGCAAAATCTGCGATTACGGCAAGTTCAAATACGAAAAGAAAAAGAAAGAAGCCCAGGCTCGCAAGAACCAGGTGGTGGTCAAGGTAAAAGAAGTCCAGCTCCGTCCCAACACCGACGAGCATGACCTCTCGTACAAGATCAAAAACGCCCAGGAGTTCATCGAAGAGGGCGACAAGGTGAAGTTCACGATCCTCTTCCGGGGCCGCGAAATCGCCCACACCGAACCCGGCTTCAAGATGTGCAAAGAAGTGATCGAGCGCATCGGCGAGGCCGCGATCGTCGAGCTTCATCCGAAGCTCGAGGGAAAGAAGCTCATGATGATTCTTTCGCCGAATCCCGCGTTCAAGAAGAAGTAACCTGAAAACGAAAACACTCGACCCTTTGCGTGTCCTGCCTTATTCTTTTGGATATGGCAGGACACGATTCGTTTGAAGCCCCGGCAGAGGCCGTAAAAGAACTAAAAGACACCGCCCTTGCGGTGGCGAATTCGGTGGATTCCAACACCTTCGCAAACCCAATCCCGAACCCCGTCGCCAAAATCGGCGCCACCCTCATTCAAGATCACGACTTCACCTCCTCGGTTCTGCAGATGGCCGACCTCGGAACCGTGGGCCAGTTCCTGGCGGTCGAGTTCGTGCTCGTGCTCGCCCTATGGGGGTTCCGGGCCAAGAAGCTCGCACAACTAGAAACATTGCCCAAAAAAATGCTCGCCCAGGCCTGGATCTCGGGACTCTACTGGCTTCTTGCCATCGGAATCGTGCCCGGGCTCGTGTGGGGCAAGGCATTTTGGACCGCGATCGGCCACTTCATGAGGGTCGCGCTCCGTCAGATTCTGGTATAAAAAAATCATCCTTGAATCCCGTTCTGTTTTTTAGTAGGCTCTGACGCTCTATGAAATTGAAAACCAAAAAAGCAGCAGCCAAGCGATTCAGCTTCTCTGCGACCGGCAAAGTGAAGTTCCGTCGCGCGGGCCGTCGCCACATCCTCAGCAAGAAATCCAACGTCAAGATGCTCGCCCTCCGCGCGGATGGCTACATGACCGACGGGGATTCCAAGCACGTCAGGAAGTGCATGCCCTACGGCGAATGAGCCAAAGGGTCGAACGGGCTGAACAGTTTTATTGACTAAGGAGTAACTATGCCTCGCGCAAAACGTGGATTTAAACGTCGTCGTCGTCACAATAAGATCAGAAACAAAGCAGAAGGCTTTGTTCTGGGACTGGGTAGCCAGATCCGCAGAACTTCCGAAGCCGTCGATCGCGCGGGCGTGTATGCCTATCGCGACCGTCGCGTGAAGAAACGCGACTTCCGCACTCTCTGGATCGCCCGCCTGTCGGCCGCTTCCAATGGTGCTGATATCAGCTACAGCCGTCTCGTATCGGCGCTCAAAAAAGCAAAGGTTCTTCTGAACCGCAAGATGCTTTCTGAGATCGCGATCCATGATCCGAAGGCTTTCGAAGCCATCGTGAATCAGGTTCGTACGCTTGCTCCGGCGATCTAAGGCCGATCAAAGTCACTTCGGGCCTAAGGCCCGAAAATACTGAATTTTTTGCAAAGGCTCCTTCAATTTGAACGGGGCCTTTGCTATTTTCACGGCACAATGAGTGTGCATCTCGAAATCGAAGAAAAGGGAAAGTCCGCCCTCGTGCGGATCGAGCAGGCCGGGAATCTCGAAGAGCTGGACGCGTGCCGGGTCTCGGCGCTCGGAAAAAAGGGCGCTTTGAGCGAGGCCCTGAAGCAACTGGGGCAAGTCCCGCCCGAGGAGCGCCCGAAGCTCGGGGCCCTCGCCAACGAATGGAAGGCCCGCCTTGAGGCCGCCATCGAGGCGCGAAAATCCCTGCTCGAAGAAAAGAAAATCGAAGAAGACCTGAAAAAAACCCGCATCGATGTGACTCTCCCTGCGCGAAAAGTCCACCGGGGTTCGCTCCATCCGATCACCGCGACCATTCGCAAGATCTCCGAGACGCTCGGACGCATCGGCTTCGATGTGACCACCGGCCCCGAAGTCGAGACCGACTTTATGAACTTCGAGGCGGTGAACATCCCGAAAGATCATCCCGCCCGCGACATGCAGGACACGTTTTTTCTCGGGCCCGGAGTGGTGCTTCGCTCGCAGACCTCCCCCGTGCAAATGCGCACCATGCGCGAACAGGGCTGGCCGGTGCGGATTCTCTGCCCGGGGGCCGTGTATCGCTGCGATTCCGATGCCACCCACTCGCCGATGTTCCATCAAATCGAGGGCCTCTGGGTCGATCGCAAGGTCTCGATGGCCGACCTGAAAGGCGTGCTCGATTTTTTTGCAAAAGAGACCTTCGGCTCGCAGGTCAAGGTCCGGCTTCGTCCGAGTTATTTTCCCTTCGTCGAGCCGGGGGCCGAGGTCGATGTGAGTTGCGCGATTTGCGCCGGACGCAACCCCCATTGCCCGGTCTGCAAGGGAACCGGCTGGCTCGAAATCCTGGGTGCCGGCATGGTGCACCCGCGGCTTTTTGAGCTTGCAGGCTACCAGCCGCACGAGGTGAGCGGGTTCGCATTCGGAATGGGCGTCGAGCGGATCGCGATGCTTCTGCATGACATCCCCGATCTTCGTCTGATGTTCCAAGGCGATCAGCGGTTTTTAGGCCAGTTTTAGCGAGCACGAAAGAGCAGACACAACATGAAAATCTCGTACAAATGGATCAATGAATGGGTCGATCTGAGCGACATCGCGGGGCCTGCGGCGCTCGCCGAGCTGTTGACGGCGCGGGGGCTCGAGGTCGAGAGCATCCAACGGCAAGATGAGGGCCTCGAGAAGGTGATCTCGGCGCAGATCATTCTAAAAGACAAGCACCCCGAGGCCGATCGCCTCTCGCTCTGCAAGGTGAATCCGGGCGGCGGGGCCGAGTACCTCGACATCGTCTGTGGTGCGCAGAACATGAAGGTCGGCGATGTGGTGGCGCTTGCCCAGATCGGGGCGAAGCTCCCGAACGGCATGAAAATCGAAAAAGGAAAAATCCGCGGAGCGGTGTCGATGGGCATGCTCTGCTCGGAGTCCGAGCTCGGGTTCGCAAAAGAATCCGATGGGATTCTGATTCTTCCGCCCAAGACCCCGGTCGGCTGGAAGCTCGCCGATGTGCTCGGACTCGATGACACGATTCTCGAGATCAAGCTCACCGCGAACCGCGGCGATTGCCTGAGTCATCGGGGCATCGCACGCGAAGTGGCGGCCGCTCTCAGAAAGCCCCTGAAATCCCCGAAAGTCACCGAATTCCGCGCGAGCGGATCGCCGATCCGGGTCGAGCTCGAGGCAGGCGCGGATGCTCCACGATTCTTCGGGGCCCACATGACGGGCGTGAAAGTAAAGCCCTCGCCCGAGTGGCTGAAGGCGCGGCTCGAGTCGATCGGTCAGCGGTCGATCAATAACCTGGTCGATGCCAGCAATTACTTAATGTTCGAATACGGATTCCCCGTTCACATTTACGACGCCGACAAGCTCGAAGGCGGCGTGATTCGCGTGTGCCGTTCCAAAGCAGGCGAGAAGCTTCCGCTTCTCGATGGCGGCGAAGTCGAGCTTACCGGCGAAGAACTCGTCATCGCCGATGGCGCGAAGACCGTGGGTCTTGCGGGCGTCATGGGCGGCGGGAACTCCGAGGTCAGTGACGACACCAAGAACGTGTTCTTGGAGTGTGCGGAGTTTCATCCCACACTGGTCAGAAGGGCGGCCTTCCGCTTTGGTCGAAGATCAGAGGCCTCTTTGCGTTTTGAAAAGGGAATCGACCCCGAAGGCCACCGCGAGGCGATCGGCCGGCTCATCGATTTGGTGGCAAAGCTCGCCGAGGGCGAGTGCACGGGCGGGAGTGCTGCCGAAATCCCGATGACTGCGGGCAAAAAAACGGTCGTTACCAGTGGAGCCTTCTTGAACGGGTTCCTCGGAACCGATGTTTCGGTCGAAACGATGGTCTCGATCTTCGAGTCGCTCCATTGCCGGGTGAACCGAAACGACGATGAGCTCGAGCTTACGGCGCCGAGCTACCGGCTCGATTTGAATCTTCGCGAGGACTATGCCGAGGAGCTTGCCCGGACGATCGGGTATGATGCGATTCCGACCACGATTCCCGCTTTGAGCGGAATGCCGAAGAGCCGGAAGTCCGACCCGAGAAGACATCGTGCACAGGTGATTGATCGGGTGAAGGATATCCTGGCAAGCGAGGGTTTGCATGAGGTGCTCACCTATGCGTTTCAGAGCGAGACCTGGCTTTCGCGGTTTGGCATGCGCTCGACTGCGCGGATTTTGAATCCGCTCTCCGAAGAGCAGGGCTACCTGGTGCCGTCGCTTCTGCCCGGCATGCTGAAGGCGTTTCAAGAAAACGAGCGGCATCATTTCGGGTCGGAGCCCCTTTCGGTGCGCCTCTTCGAGGTGCGCCCCGTGTTCTCGGCGCGTGCCGAGGCGATCGAGGCGGTGGGCGAGTCCGAAACGGGCGTGGTCGAAAAAATGCGGGTGTCGCTTCTTTTGAGCGGTCCCCGGTTTGATCAGGCCTTAAAGAGCGAACGCGGAGAGGTTGATTTTTTTGACCTGAAGGCCGTGGTCGAGTCGCTCTTAGAACAACTCCGCACCAAGGGCATCCGCACCCGGGTTGGCGACTCGAAGCTCCTCGGGGAGTCGGTGCGGCTCTTCCACCCCGGGCAGAGCTTGCAGTTCTCGGCCGGCAAGGACCCGATCGGTTGGATCGGACGGATTCATCCCAAGCTCGAAAGCGAGCTCAAGCTCTCGCGGCCGGTGTTTTGGGGAGAACTCGATTTGGAGCCTGTCATTTCTTTGACGCCAGAAAAGGAAGTCTCGTTCAAGGCATGGTCGGGATTCCCGACCGTGGAGCGCGATTATGCGCTCTTGGTCGATGATGGGGTGGCGGCCGAAAATCTGGTGCAAAGTGCGTTAAAGAGCGGGAAGCCGATTGCAAAAGTCATAAAGATTTTTGATACTTATAAAGGTTCTCCCGTACCGGAAGGAAAGATCAGCATCGGAATCCGGGTGATTTTTTCGGACGAGTCGAAGAGCCTGGAAGAAAAGCAGGTCGATCAGTGTTCCGAACTGATCGTAAGGAAGTGGAGCGAGGAGTTCGGAGCAAGCTTGAGATAAAGCGGGAGTGGAGGAGGCACCGTGGCATTGACGAAAGCAGATTTGGTAGATTCGATTCACGAAAAAATCGGTTTTTCGAAGAAAGAAGCGTCTGACATCGTCGAGTTGATTTTTGACACGATGAAGACCGCACTCTCGGATGGCGACAAGATCAAGATCTCGGGATTCGGAAACTTCGTCGTCCGCGAAAAGCGCGCGCGCACGGGACGCAACCCCCAGACCGGTCAGGCGATCGAGATCTCGGCTCGGCGAGTGCTGACCTTCAAGCCCTCGCAGGTGCTGCGATCCGAAGTGAACGACACCCTCTCGGGCAAGCCCATCACCGAAGAGATGATTCGCAGGCGCAATCAAAAAGAAGAAGACGAGGCCTGACCGTGGTGCAGATTCCGGGGAGGATTTTTTTCAGGATCGGCGAGGTCGCAGACATCCTGGGCCTCAAGACGTATGTCATCCGGTATTGGGAGGGGGAGTTCCCCTTCTTGACGCCCCAAAAAGGTGCTTCCGGCCAGCGCGTGTACCAGCGGTCGCAGATCGAGATGCTCGTCCTCGTGAAGCACTTGCTTTACATCGAGCGCTACTCGATCGAAGGGGCGAAAAAGAAAATCGCGGAGCTCCGGAAAACCGGGAACCTCCGTCAGACGCTGAATCAGCTTTTGCAACAGCCCGATCCGGGCGTGATCGGTCCGGGTTCGATCATCGCGAAGGACCGCATCGCCGTGCTCGAAAAAAAGGCCCGCGAGCTCCAGGAACTCATCCGCGACCCGAAGGCCGCAGGACTCGACGTCCCCGGATTAAAACCCACGCAGTAAGAGTTCGATGACTTTTCCCGCAAGAGTCGCATTCCCGTGCACGCGTTCGAGCTGTACCAGCAGCCCCGGGCTCGTGATGTTGTAGTCCGAGATCTTCTCTTCGATCAGATCGACCGCCGCGAGCGCGATTCCCTGGCTCTTCAGCGAGCCCCCGATTCGGGACGCGATCGCTCGCTCCCGCGGGTTCGGCATGTGCGCTTCGATCCGGGAACCCTGGTCGATGAGCACCCGAAAATCTCCCGCTTTCGGGAATTTTTTTAACGCCGCCACGAATTCCCCCATCGCAAACCAAAGGCGCACCTCTCCGGTCATCACCGCAGGAAGATATTCCTCGACTAGGAGGGGATTCGTGAAATCCGCGGTTTCGGTCCGGATTTGCCCGAGGAACCCGCCAAAATCGAGAGTGCGCTCGAAGCGCTCCACCCCGATGCTTTGCGCGAGGTTCATCGGTTTTTTGACCCAAGGGCCCTGTGAGGCAAGGTTCAAGAACGCCGCGTGAGCCTCTTGCTCGTTTCGGATGATCTGATGTCGAGGGGCGAGATCGAGCAGGTCGGGCGGCGGGAGCTTCTCGCTCTGGAAGGCGATGAGATCGGGCGGGTTCAGGATTTGCCCGGGATGCACGCCCTGCTGTTTCAGGTCTTCCAAAAGCGCCCGATACGATTCATCGACCGGAGGATCGATGCGGTAATGAATTTGCGAGAACGCCTCGACCGGCAGGACCATCGATGCGTCAGGATTCCCTGCATCGGGAAAGGGAATGACCCGAAGATGTCCTCGGGGCGCGTCGAGCAAAAGCGCGGGACTGCTCCAGTAAGAAGGAATCGATCGATTCCACGCTTCAGAGCCCAAGCGGAGCGTGGTATCCTGTCCGAGATCGAGGGTTTCCCACGGATCCGTGATCCAAAGCAGGGAAAAGTTCACCGATGGATTTTGCACCATGAGGGAAGGGTACGGAAGAATGGGTTTTTTGAGTAGCTCAAAGTCGTTCTTTCTCGGCGCGGGGTTTGTTGCCGGATTGGCCGGAATCGCGGGAATCGGCTGTGGTTCCCGTCCGCCGGTCACGGCGAATGAGGACTACTCGGGCGAGATGCGGCTCCGGCGTCCCGATGCGAGCAAGGTCGGACAGGGCGAGGGTGTCCGCTTGTCGGAGGCGCTCAAGAAGAATCTTTCTGAAGAGACGCCCGCGGGCAAGCCCGAAAAAAAGCGCGAAGACCTGCTGAATTACCTCAAAAAATCGCGCAACTCCGCCAAGACTTCTTTTTATGCCGAGTGCGAGAAGAAATTCGATGCCGCCCCCGAGTGCGCCTTTTTGAAGCCAGGATGGTCGGAATTGTTTTTTGAGGACGAGACCCTCGTCGAAGAGGGTGAGAGCGAAACCGCGCTCAAGGTCTCGCAGCGGGGCACGAAGACCAAGCTCCCGGCCTCGCTTCGGAACCGCCACGCCCACGTGATCGCAACCATTCAGCAGAATCTTACAAAGGGAATCGTCGAGCGTCAGGAGGGGCAGGTCGAGGGCGATTATTACCGCGCGCTGAAACGCTTCGACTCCTGGACCCCTGAGCTCGAGGAGCTCTCGAAACGGCTGGTGCGCCAGTCGTGCTCGGACCCCGAGTTGTATGTTTATCTGGGACTCAAGGCCGAGGAGTATTTTCCGAACGAAGAGATGGTGACCCGCGCGCTCGAGCTGTACCGCAAGAGCGATGAGTGTGAGTCCACCGCTGGTGCAAGCAAGTATCTTCAGCTCGGGCGGTTCCGGCTCGGGCTTCTTTCGATTCTGCGGAATGACTGCAAAGAGGCGAGGCCCGTGTTCCAGCGCCTCGCACGAATGGGTGTTAGCGACTATTCCACCCGCGCCCTTTACTGGGGGGCCTACTGCGCCCGCTCGGAGTCCAAAAAAGAAGACTTCTTTGAGAACTTCGATCTTCTGTTTCGCACGAATCCCCTTGGGTTCCACACGCTCTCGATCAACAACGGCGATTCCGTCCTGGTCGAGAACCTGAGCTCTCCGATCGATCCGGTGGTGCTGAGACGCACCTCGCAGGAGGGCCACTTCAATCTTTGGATCCGCCTGATCGAGGAATACGACCGCAGGGGCGATTCCGGCATGGTCCGGTCGCTGCTGTTGCCCGCGCGGAAGAATCCCGAGTCCTTGCTCCGGCTCGAGGCCGGCGTGCGGCTGTATCTTGCGACCTTCGCGTATCGTGCGCGCGACATGATCTCGCTCTTTCGGATGCTCGACAGCGTGTTCCGCACCCAGTCCGAGTATGTGGTCGATTCGACGCTGAAGCTGTTTTACCCACTGAAGCATCTCGATCGCATTACGGCCCATGCCGGCCGCTTGAATCCGCTCCTGATCGCAGCACTCATCCGGCAGGAGAGCGCCTTTCAAGAAGACGCGCGCTCGAGAGTGGGGGCCACGGGACTCATGCAGCTCATGCCCGCGACCGCGCGGCTCATGGACCGGAAGGTGACGAAGAAGGATCTCGTTCGGCCTGAGGTGAACATCCGCCTCGGAATCCGGTATTTTCAGATGCTGGTGGATCGTTTCGATGGCGATGTCGAGCTTGCGCTCGCCTCGTACAATGCGGGAAGCGAAGTGGTCGAGCGCTGGAGACGGCGGTACCCGACCCGAAACCGGCTTTTGTTCTTGGACCTTATGCCCTACGCCGAAACCCGCAATTATGTGACCTTGATCGGTCGCAACTATTATTGGTATTCGAAGATCTACGGAGACCAGGTCCGGGGGCCCGAGATGTCCCGCGCGGGGGATGCCGAGTTCCAGGGCCTGAAGAGCCAGTGAGCGGAACAGGATCATCATGAGAGACAATTCCACCATTCTGCATCGACTGAAACTCTGGGCCCATGACCAACCGGTCAGCCAGGCTCTCTGCTTTCGTGAAGACGAGTCGGGCTGGTCTTCGATCAGCGCCTCGGGCTACTGGCGACAAGTGGTGCGCTTTGCGGTCGCGCTGAAGGACTTTGGCGTTCAACGCGGGGATCGCGTGTTTTTGTACGCGTCGAATTCTCCGGAGTGGGTGCAGTGGGAGCTCGCCGTCTGGCTTTCGGGGGCAATCTCGGTCGGAGTTCCTCCGCACTTGGGCGCAGACGAGCTCAGGAGCATGGTGGGGCAGAGCTCGCCCGCACTCGTGCTCGTCGAGTCGGACGCCCATCGCGCCACCCCCGGGTGGGAATCGGTCGATCCTTCTTTGATGCTGACGTTTCATGAGGTGCTCGAGCGCATGCTCGGGCTTAGGGGATGGTCCGATGACGAGCTCGAAGAGCGGGGTTCGATCTTGCTCTCGCGTTTGAATCCCGACGACACTGCGATGATTCTGTTCACCTCCGGAAGCATGGGCACTCCGAAGGGCGTGAAAATGGGACTTTCCCAGCTCACCTTCGTTGCCGATGTGCTGTCGCGGGAGTGGCGCCTCCCGTACATGGACGGACGGCTGTTTTCGTTTTTGCCGCTGGCCGGTGTGGCCGAGAAGATCCAGACCCTGGCTGTTGCGATCAATCAGCGGTACCCGGTCTGGTTCAATTCGAGCTACGAGCGGTTTTTCCCGGAGCTTCGGGAGGTCCGGCCGTCACTTTTGCTTGCCGTGCCGAGAGTCTGGGAGCGAATCAAAGAAGAGGCCGAGAACGGAAAACCCAAGCTTTTTCAGCGCCTCATGGAAGTCGAGCGCGTCGGGCGTTTTGCCGAGAAGCTGTACTTGGGCCAGGTCCGCGAGCAGCTCGGGCTCGATCAGCTGCGCTTTGCCGTATCGGGAGCGGCGAAACTCCCCCCGACGACTGGCGAGTGGTTCCGCAAGATCGGAATCGACATTCAGGAAATTTACGGCATGAACGAATCCTGCGGGCTGATCGCGCTCACGCATCCTCCGCGCCGCGAATACCGTTCCGTCGGGCGGGCTCCGGTCGGAATCGAGCTCCGGATCGCGATGGACGGCGAGATTTTGCTTCGCGGGAAGAACGTCTTCCAGGGCTATTGGAACAACGAAGAGGCGACGCGCGAGGTGCTTCTGCCGGATGGCTGGCTTAAGACGGGTGATCTCGGAGAGCTTCGTCCCGAGCTGATGATCCTCGGGCGGAATCACGACATCATCAAGCTCTCGAGCGGCCGTATGGTTGCGCCTCTTCCGATCGAGAATGCGCTGAAGGAGCTTCCCGAGATCTCGAACGCCTGTGTGGTGGGCGAGGGGAAGTCCTCGGTTCTTGCCCTTCTGACGTTAAAGGAGCAGGTGCTGGTCGACTTGCGGTTCACTCCGGGGGCGATCGAGGGACTTACGGTCGAGGACGAAACCTTGAAGGCCAGAATCCGCAGTCAGATCCGGATGCTTTATGAGCAAAAGAGGCTTCCGGAGCGGGTGGACCGCTTCGTGATCCTCTCGCGCGATTTCTCGCAGGATCAAAAAGAGCTGAAGCAAACGCAAAAAATCGACCGTGCGAAGATCCAGCAGTCCTTCCGGCATTTCATCGATTTGCAGTTCGAGGTAAGCTGATTCCATGAACACGGGACTGGTTCTGACAGGGGGAGGAGCCCGGGCCGCATATCAGGTGGGAGTGCTTGAGGCGATCGCAGAAATCACAGGCACGCGGGAGTCACCGTTTCGGATCATTACGGGCGTTTCAGCGGGTGCCATCAACGGGGCCTACCTTGCCTCGCGGGCCGACCGGTTCGATCTTGCGGTCCGGGATCTTTCGACTCTTTGGCGGAATCTTCATTCTGAAAGCGTGTACCGGTCGGATCCAGTTTCGGTTGCCTCGCTCGGATCACGCTGGCTTAGAACGCTCGGATTGGGTGGATTTGGTGGAACACGCGCCAATCATTTGCTGAGCACCCGGCCCCTGCGAGAACTCCTGGAGCGCGAGCTCTCGCTCGAAAAGGTTCCTGAATTCATCCGGAGCGGCATTTTGAGGGGGGCTGCGTTTTCGGCCACGAATTATCTGACCGGCACTGCGATCAGTTTTTTCGATGGAGACGAATCGGTGGAGCCCTGGGTCCGTTCGACCCGGCTCGGGGTGCGCTCGAGGCTCACGGTAGATCATGTGATGGCTTCGAGCGCGATTCCGGTTTTTTTTCCGCCCGCGCGAATCGAAGGCGCCTTGTACGGCGACGGCTGCATCCGGCTCACCTCGCCGGTGAGTCCCGCGATTCACCTCGGCGCGGATCGCATTTTATGCGTGGGAATCCGGTATTTTCGGACGAACGAGCAAACTGTGGAGCTGAACCGGACGCTCACCCGCGAGGAGCTCTCGATTGCCGAGATCGGCGGAGTGCTCCTGAATGCTGTTTTTTTGGATTCGCTCGAAACCGACATCGAGAGGCTGGAGCGGATCAACCGCACCATCTCCTTGATGTCCGATGAACAGAAGTCACGCCTTGCCTCTCCCTTGAAGATCATTCCGGTGATGACGCTTCGGCCGAGTCGCGATCTCGGCCAGCTTGCCTCGGGAGCGCTGAGGGAGTTTCCCTCGCTGATTCGCTTTTTGCTTCGTGGGGTCGGTGCGAAGGAGGATCAGGGCTGGGACCTGGTTTCGTATCTGGCGTTTGAACAATCGTACACCACGCAACTCGCGGATCTCGGCTACGAGGATACGCTCGCCCGGCGCGGGGAGATCTCGGATTTTTTCGCCTGATGGCTTGGATGGAATCAGAATTCAGGAAGACTTCGCGGGCGCGGTCGTCAAAAACTGCAGGGTCTTTTGATTGTCGATCGCCCACTTCATCGCCCATTCGCTCTTGAAGAGCACCACGGGGTGATCATCGCGATCGAGCAGACAGCGCGAATCCTCGCGGCGGTCGAACTGCTCGAGCGAATCGGCAGATCCGCCGGTCACCCAGCGCGCGTGCGTGAAGGGGAGCTTGTCGATCCGGACATCGACGGCGTACTCGGCCTTTAGGCGATGCTGGAGCACCTCGAACTGCAGGGCTCCGACCGCGCCGAGCACCGGATCCCGATCGCCGAACCCGCGTTGCCGGTAAATCTGCACGACCCCTTCTTCGGAAAGCTGTTCGAGGCCTTTTTGAAGCTGTTTTCGCTTCATGGGGTCGAGGATCGTGACCGACGAGAAGTGCTCGGGCGAGAACGAGGGAACGCCCGTGTATTCGAGGCCCTTTTTCTCAGAGATCGTGTCGCCGATCCGGAGCGAGCCCGTCGTGTCGACGAGCCCGATCACATCGCCGGGCCAAGCCTCTTCGACCACGACCCGCTCCTGGCCGAAGAAGCTCACCGGCATGGCGAGCTTCAGGTCTTTTTCGAGGCGCGAGTGCTTCACGATCATGTTGCGCGAGAAGTGTCCCGAGCAGATGCGAATGAAGGCCACGCGATCGCGATGGGAGGGGTCCATGTTTGCTTGGATCTTGAACACGAAGGCCGAAAATTTCGGTTCGGTCGGAAGGATCTCCTGCCCGTTCGAAACCCGCGGAGCCGGCGAGGGGGCGAGCTCGATGAAGCGCGTAAGAAACCGCTCGACCCCGAAGTTGTTCATCGCGGAGCCGAAGAACACGGGACTCAGCTGGCCCTTCAGGACACGGTCAAGATCGAAGGGATCTCCCGCCATTTCGAGGAGCTCGAGCTCGGTTTTAAACTGGCCGTAGAGTTCTTCGGCCTCGTATTGGTCGTCGCGCTCACCCGCGAGGGCCTTCAGGAACCCGGGGTCGTCGATGCCCGACATTTTTTGCGACTCGATTTTTTTGCCCTTCGATTCGGAATCGCGCTGAAAAAAGTGGATCTCTTGCGACTGGCGGTCGTAGACGCCGCGAAAGCGGTCGCCGGAGCCGATGGGCCAGGTCATCGGGCACGAGCGGATGCCGAGGATTTTCTCGAGCTCATCGAGCAGGTCGAGCGGCTCGCGCGAGGGTCGGTCCATTTTGTTGATGAACGTGAAGATCGGAATGCCCCGCAGACGGCACACCTCGAAGAGCTTGCGGGTTTGCGGCTCGACACCCTTGGCGGCGTCGATCAGCATCACGGCGGCATCGGCGGCCATGAGGGTCCGGTAGGTGTCTTCGGAGAAGTCCTTGTGCCCGGGCGTATCGAGAAGGTTGATGATGGTTCCGTTGAACTCGAACTGCAGAACCGAGGTGCTGATCGAGATTCCCCGTTGCTTTTCGATCTCCATCCAGTCCGAGGTGGTGTGGCGCTGGTTCGCCTTCGCGCGGACGGCCCCGGCAAGGTGGATCGCTCCGCCGTAAAGGAGGAGCTTTTCGGTAAGGGTGGTTTTACCGGCATCGGGATGCGAGATGATCGCGAAGGTTCGCCGGCGCCGGACCTGGTCTTCGAGTTGATGGAGGAATTCTGACACGATGGCGGGAGGATAGCACAAACTGCCCCCTTTCATTGTGCTTTTGTGGGAGCCAGATTCGGCGGAGGGGGTTGGAATGATTCCGTTTTTGCCTCCGAGCCGGATCCTCCGGCCTCGCTCTCGCCATCCTGGCTCGCGAGAGTCGGCAAAAACTGAATCATTCCAACC